>NZ_JABXYX010000204.1 GCF_017982655.1 Brasilonema sp. CT11
CCCGCCACATGACCCCGCCGCGTAATCTGCTAGAGCTCTACCGGGATGAGAACGTTTGTGTGGGCTTACGTTTTAACGGGATGACCTGGGTACTCGTCCTTGATATCGACCGGCATTCCGACTATCACCCGTATCAGAACAAGAAAGAGTTTGACCGTCTGCTCTATGTTTTGGAAAACATCGGACTCGTCGGGGTTGAACCTGTCCGCAGTAGTGGTAGCGAAGGAATTCATTTATACATTGCTTTGCCGGAACCAGTGCCAAGCTGGTGTGCGGCGCATACCCTGCATGTGACCTTAGCGAATGCGGGTTTCCGAGTCGCCAAGGGGCAACTAGAAATCTTCCCGAACCGCAAGAACTGGTCAGAAAAGACTGTTATCAAGTATCATGGGCTACGTCTGCCGTTACAGCCGAAATCCGGGAGTGTCGTTCTCGACCGGATGACCTTAACGCCGGTGCATCATGACTTAAACATTTTTGTCAAGCACCTCAAGTTCCACGCCCAGCGGCAAGACATGTCGGCGTTCAAACGGGCGATGAAAGCGGCGTATGAGGGATTCACCATTGGCGTAAACGGTTACGTCAAAGGCGCTTACGGCCGTGATATTGCCAGTTGGTACAATGACCTTATCACGCGCCTAACCCCCGGCTGGACCGGCGACGGGCAAACGAATGACCTGATTCCCGAAGCGGTGAAACTGTTCTACATCTTCAAAGGCTTAGACGGCGAAGAACTCGTGACCGAAACCGCCGCTTATCTCCGTCAGCGTCCTGGCTATGAGCGGTATTGCGGCCACCATCACAACTTGGAGAAACGGATACGGGACTGGCTCAAGACCATCAAGAACCTGGGCTATTACCCCTATACCGGGGAGTTTCGCCCCAGGAACGGCATTCATTACGGAACAGCGGTCGAACAAAACGGGCAATGGGAGGACGGAAGGAAACATAACAAAGCGAATCAAGAGAAAAAACAAAGCACTCGTGACAAACTAGCCGCTGTACTGCGCATGATACGGCAGGAAACCCGGCAAGGGCTAATACCCCTACAAACGACCTTTAGAGGGGTGCTAGGGCTTGTGATAGACACCGCTAAGAAACATTTTGGTCAGGGGTTTGGATTGCAATATCTCTATGGGTTCAAAATCGTTTTGATGCGGCTTGGTGAATTTATCAAGCGAACGATACGAAGAATTAACGATTCTGTAGCACCATTGGAGCCGGAAGAATCAAAACCGTTATCAAACGAAACATCAGCGCCAAAAACGCCTGAAACCCTTGTTGTATTAGCGTTATTTACAAGTTTGTCAGAACTTGTAGAAACTGAAAACGCTGAAACCCTTGCAAACCCTAGTGTTATTCTCAATCTCCCTAATAATGAAGGTTGTGATAAGCAAACAACCCCGCAGGGGTTAGTGCTGCCAGAATTAAGAACTCAGACGGCTGAAACGTGGCGGAACCGGGGGACTGTGTTGCAGTATGTTGGGAAAGTGCTTCATGTATTAGCGGATGTTATCAATCCAGCTTCTAGACGGGAAGCACGGCGAATGATTACGTTACGACCGGGGGTACTTGTCAATCTTACCCAAGACCGTCATTCGATGGAATCGCCACATGGGTTCGTTTATGTAAAACCGTTAGACCAGGATTGGTTTACACCCGTATTGTTAGATAATCTAAGGTTACTTTGTTGATTTTCGCCTGCAATTATGATGTTTTGTAACAATTTTGGAATATTACAAAATTTTATCATGTGATTTTTTGGCTTGTAAAAACAGCCCTTCTGTGCAGATACAAAAAAAGGGCTGTTTCATCACTTTTACGGTCATCGGCATCCCTGCCTGTACCGTGCGCCAAGACTAGCAGAACATCACTTTTTGTCAAATATCCTAGCGGGGTCTGGGGGCGGCAATGAGCCCCCAGAGGTGACTTAAAGAAGTAATGCTGCTTTTTATTTAAAGATGTTGATTCACCAAACTTTTGTTTTTTGTACTCATGCTTTTAATGGCAAGTTGGTAATTCATCCCATTGGGTGGTGTAGCGTTTTGATAGGTGATTACATCTCATTTGCCAATCGTGTTTGAGTCCGGCGCTTCCGAAAAAGGCTGTGTGTCGTCCGAATCGGTTATTAAGGTTGTCAATTGTTTTCATGAGAGTTTCCCGTTTTTGGTCAGGCGCTGGCGTGAATAAATCAAATTGTCTTTCGTTGTTTTGAATTAAATCCAATAGCATGACGCCTGCTTTTTGATATTGGAATCCAAGTTTAAATCCCTGTCGTAAGCCTTCTATAGCAGCTTTAATAAGAACACAGGTATCTTGGCTGGCTGATACAAGCGATACTACTTTTCCGGCGTAATGTTGTGGTTTCAAGGGTTTGAACCGGTTTGTTTGTATGAATGTCATAACCGCTTGAGCATAGCTATCTTGAGCGCGGAGCTTTTCAGCGGCGCGTGTCATGTACAGGGTAACCGCTTGTTCCATCTCTGCTAATTCTGTTACTGGCCTGCTGAATGAGCGTGACGAGCAAATGTTTTTTTTCGCTTCTATGTCCTCTAATTTCAGACAGGCCACCCCTTGCAATTCTCGTAAAGTTCTTTCGTAGACTACCCCAAACTGTTGACGCACTAGCCGAGCATCCAGCAGCGTAAAGTCGCCAGCGGTCTTGACGCCTAGTTGTAACAGCTTTTCGGCTGTGCGACGCCCGATACCCCACACGTCCTCGATAGGGGTCTTAGCTAAGTGTTTTTTAATGGTGTCTTGGTCTTGGAGAATAAAAACACCGTTCTTACTTTGTTTCTTGGCAGCAGCGTTTGCCACTTTTGCCAGGGTTTTGGTAGGCCCGATTCCGACACATACAGGTATCCACGCCCACTGCCACACGGTTTGGACAATCTTTAAAGCATGTGCCTCAACACCCAACAAGTCAAACCCGGAGAAGTTTAAAAACATCTCATCAATGGAATAGACTTCACTCTCTGTTGAGAAATCAGCGAGAATTGACATCACCCGGCGGGATATATCGCCGTAGAGTTCATAGTTTGAAGAACAGACCGCGACATTGTGCCGTTCGCACAATTTTTTAATTTGAAAGTAGGGCGCGGCCATCGGCACCCCAAGGGCTTTGGCGGCCTTGGAACGGGCAATGACGCAACCATCATTGTTTGACAATACGACAACAGGCCGACTCCGCAGCGCCGGGTTAAACGCCTGTTCGCAACTGGCGTAGAAGCTGTTGCAATCAATCAGGGCAAACATGGTTTTAAAGTTGGCGAATGACGCTCACGACAACGCCCATAGTCATTACTTCCATTTCGTCTGTAATCTCTATTGGAGTGTAGTCGGGATTTTCCGGCATCAGCCACAGCTTGCCGCCCACCCGTGACAATCGTTTAAGGGTAAACTCGCCGTTGACCGCCGCTACCACAATCCGGCCAGGTTTGGCTTCAACGCTTCGATCAACAACCACAAAGTCACCCTGAAAAATGCCCGCGTCCTGCATGGAATCGCCAGCGACCCGTAAAAGGATGGTAGCTGCTGGGTTCTTGACAAACTTTTGATTCAAATCAATGCTATCTTCAAGCCAATCGTCCGCTGGAGAAGGAAACCCGGCCTGCACGCTTTCACCAAACAGCGGCAGCTTAAGGCTTGGATGATTGATTTCTGATGCTAGAGAAAAACAGCTTTCAGAAGGAAGGGGAGAACAAAGTGAATGAATACCAAGCATTGACGATTACCCCTCTAAAATATCTTTGAATATCGAATCAGGATACGCTTTTTCTGTTAAGAATCAACTCGATTACATTAAAGAAATAATCTCTAAAATTAGCTTGATAGCAGAAAACAAAGCCAAGGCATTGCCTTGGCTTTTCGTCGTCAAAAAGAATTTATTTGAAATCAATATAAAAAACCTGCAAAACAGAAACCTTTCGTTTTGCATTTTTTGCAATAGCTTTCGGTCTGGTTTTTGACTTTTGACTTAACCAGAACCGAATCCCTTTAAGCCCCCTGGCTTTACAAATTTCGTTGACGCTGAAAATTTTTACTCGTTACGAGGTTTCTCATTATGCAATTCGCCTTCGCTATTGAATTGTTTTTGGTTGTCTTTTCTATCCTCTGCTGTCTTGTCACTCCTCCTAAAAATGTAAAGGTGGAGAACGAGATAATCATTAATGTTGGATCTTCAAACGTTAATGAAATTGAGAAGACACTTTCAAACGTTGTTTTGCAGTTACAGCAGATTGAAAATTCTGGGTTGATCAAGCGCATTGCTGCTTTACCAGAAGCACACCCCGAAATTGAGACAATTATGGGGGATGCACTTCATTATTCCTTAGAACTCAAGCTGCGAATCAATCAATTCATTTCAAATCAGACTAATCTGCCTCTTTCTATAAAGGAAGTAACTAATACTTCATTGGCTAAACAAGATTACTCGATTTGGGATTCTCTTGCTCCTATCCACGTTGAGCAAGATTTTTATGTTGGAGTCATTGAAAAACTGAATGCAACTCAAGCCAGAAAAACTGCCTCTCTCTTGAAGAAAAAAGGCATCATCGACCAATCCAAAAAACTAAGTGGAAAAGGCATTGGTCGAGACTGGTTAATTTTTCTGATTCAAGACCACCTGCCGGCCCATCAACAGGAGGTTAAACAGGCGTTGCAGGCAGTTTTGAAGCGGGAGTTACTTTAGGGAGGTTTCAGGGCATCTCATGATCTGAAACCATCATGACTTACTACAAGGCGCAAACAACTAACAGCATCGCTTGTTGTCTGTCCTGCGCCTTAGACAAACTTGCCTTACTGGATGATGACAATCAACATCTATCATCCAGTCGAAATCATCTTTCAACCGCTGTCTGGTTAATGGATGAGTATTATCGAACCTGGCACTCCATTATCTGGAAATATTCTGACCAGATGACGAGGAAGCGGGTTCGTGAGCAATTGAAAGTTTTAGCCTACGATGCGTATACCGCTTTCACCCAGGCTATGAGCTTTCTGAATGATTATGTTGAGGAACAACAAGAAAAGGAACGCAACGGTTCACTGGTAACACCTCCCCCGCCCTGGTGGCCTGAGATGCAAACCAGCCTGATCCTTGCCGAAAGCGCCTTTCTTGAAGAGCATCCTCATGACATTGCAAGCAAACAATTACGTCTATTCTGAATAGAGGTTGATCCATGCAAGAACTTGATTTGCAGACATGGTTACGGAATTGGATTTGTACCGCGCCTGAAGAAGACGTTCGCGGTAAATTCTTAGAAGTCCTTCCCTATCTCGCGGAAGAAGATATCGCCTACATTTTCTATCAGGCTGTAACGCAAGACTATCCGGTTGAAGCAATAGACGCCTTGATAGAATAAGCTTCCCTTCCTTTTGAAGCTATATTCCTTTACCGCTCACTCTGGGCGGTTTTTCTTTCCAATCGTTTCTATGGAGAATGGATAATGAGCCGCTATCATTTGGAATCGTCACGGTATGCAGACATTGTTATCGGCTGGGATGCCCCTTTGGGAACCTACTTCGCTCAAGTATGGAACTCTAAAGATGACGATGAGCCTGTGTTATGGATTGGTACGGATTTGCACGAATTAGCATCCGTTGATGCCCTTCAAGTGGCTTTAGCTGATTACTGTTCAGTTCCGTTGACGCATTGTCCCCTAGAAATGGGCGGAACCTTCGTACTTCGGGTACGCGAGATGACAACACAGATCAACAAAAATAAGGTTCCGCCCATTTCTTACGTGTTAGACCCCGTGATGGTACAGGAACAGCTTTTGAATGACAAAAATAATGATCCTTTTACCTTGGATAGGCCGGGATTAGGGTTTCTGAATCCTTAAGAACTAACCCAAAATCCCCGCCTCCTTCTATACCTTTTTCAAGCCGTCCACTGGACGGCTTTTTTTTGAACGTGAGGTTAAACATTTATGCGATTGGCATTCTTGTTCTAAATCCCTCTTCAACTTGGCGGACTTGAACTTTTGTTACGTTCGGTAACTGAGGAAATTCGCCAGGGAAAGCGGGACGGATATAACTTGTTTCTTGAGGATGTTCTCTGAAGTATTTTTGATCCGCTTTTCGGAAATCCTCTGTAACGCTCCCTTGAACATTCATCATCACACCATTTGATTGTTGGAGTTCGGGTATAGACAACAAGGACTTTCTCAGTTTTTTTAATCGTGACGCTTTACCCATATTTTCCTCTTTTACGGATGCTGGCTGATTACTTGTATTGTGGCAAGATTTCAGTATACAAAGGGCAATGAGCCAAGAAACCCCTACTTATATTTTTAATTTGTTCTTTTATTGATTTAAAAATAATCCATTTCATAATCAATTATTGATGAAAGGCAACGTATCACGGAACCGCTTGTCCACGCCTTTGCCGACTATTTTCAATCGGGTGGTCAATTTTCCACGATTATCAAAGCAAGAGAGTTTGCCGAACGTCACCTCAACCAATCTGTTGCTTTTGGTTCGCCGCTTACAAAGCAAGTAGATGAAGCAGTCGAAGCAGCCTTAGTCCGTGTGGCACAGAACATTGTGGTAGGGGCAGATACACCCCAATCAGCCTATCGCCAGCTTGTCGAACTGCACGATCGCCAACCAGCCCTCAACGTTCGTTCTAGCACCAGTGTTGCTCAGCAAGCCTACAGTACCCCGTTGCCGATCGCCTATCTTGCCTCTGTTCTCGCTGGCGTAAATTCGGATACCACGGTGTACGAACCCAGTGCGGGGCATGGGGCGTTATTACTGGGAAGCCGCCCGGACATGGTGACAGTCAACGAGTTAAATCCGACACGGGCAGCAGACTTACGGTTACAGGGTTATACGGTAACAGAAACGGATGCCAGCCGTCTTACCCTGGAGAAACTGCACGATGTTGTGATCATGAATCCGCCGTTTGGCACGGTGGAAGAAGCACCCAAAAGACCAAAGCAGTTTCGGTTTGGCAAGTTTCAAACTACCCAGATTGACCATGCTATTGCCCTGCAAGGGTTAGAGGCGATGAAACCAGACGGGCAAGCAGTGCTGATTCTGGGCGGCAAGCTGGGGATTGATGAGGATATTCGCAGCGAGCGCTACAACAGTCGGGAAAGTCGAGGATTTTACTACACACTATATCAACAATTTAATGTCACTGACCATTTTTCGATTCTGGGAAACCTCTATCGCAAGCAGGGGGCAGGCTTTCCGATTGATGTCATTGTTATCAATGGCAGAGGAAAGTCCGAACGTTCCTTGCCTGCGGCAGATGTCCCGCGCTTGTACAAAACCTTTGATGAACTGGGAGAACTTCTCGATGACGTACTTTCCCAATCCGAACGTGTGGGCACCACCGGAGAACGAACGGATTTTCACGGTACTCGTGCCAGCGAACGAAACCCAGTTGAGCCAGAACCGTTATCTGCAACTGCTGTGCCGTCGCCTGAAATGGCTGATGGCGATGTGGCAGGAGGAGGCGGAAGCGTCATCGGTGGAGGAGACACACCAGATGCTGCTAACGATGACTCATCCCTTCTCGATCTACCAAAGCAGACCGATGTTACCGAAAATACCCCACACGCCCAAGGGGATAGAGGAATGGCAGACGGCGTGGGCGCGGTTCCTGGTGTTCGAGAGCGACATTATCGCCATGCAGCTGCAATTTCTGCCGATCTCGTTTCCGGTGCCGGTGGAGACGGACAGCAACCGGATCGAGGAATTGCTGTGCATCTTCAACACGCCGGACGTACAGCCGAATCTGGAACAGTGGTTGGCGGAGACAATCAACCCGATGCTGCGCTAGAGCAGCCAAAGCAGCTACCGTATCAGCCGAAAAGCACGGCGCGGCAACTTGGTACTCTGGTTCCTACGAATATGCAGACAGGAGTCACCCAAGCCCTGCTGAAGCTGGAGCGCCAGGTGGGAAATTTGGATGCCTATGTCGCAGATAAGCTTGCTTATGGAACACCCGAAGAAATGCATCAGCATTTCAGCGCCGAGCAAGTCGATGCAATCGCCCTGGCTGTATTTAATATTGAGCGTGGGGCAGGTATGATTAATGGGGATCAGACCGGAATTGGGAAGGGGCGCTTCGTTGGGGCAATGATTCGCTATGCCAACAACACGGGACGGACACCGATTTTTGTCACAAAAGACCCACCGTTGTACGCAGACATGATCCGTGACCTTCAAGATATTGGGATGCCAGGATTTACTCCGCTAGTCACCGATGCAAATTTAACCCTGCCACTGCCAGATGGGCGCGTTTTGAAAACGAACAGCAAAGAGCATCACAAGCTGATGCAAAGCTTGCAAGAATCAGGACATCTAGGCAGATACAATGCAATTTTTACTACCTATTCGCAATTACAGACGGTTAAAGGGCAAGAACCGTATCGTCGGGAGTTCCTGCGCCAGTTTGCGCCTAACAGCTTGGTGATTCTGGATGAAAGTCATGAGGCGGGGGG
>NZ_JABXYX010000368.1 GCF_017982655.1 Brasilonema sp. CT11
AAGCTCGTCGAAGTCGCGTACGAGAAGTGGACTTTCACTGATTTGGACTTTGACTTTTCGTTGACCGATCGCGGCGTCGAACAGTACCCGAAAGTCTATCCTTACCGAGACGATGGAAAGCTTATTTGGAACACTCTAGCAAAGTTCGTGACGGAGTATATTTGCACCTTTTATAGGAATAATAATGACGTCAAGAACGATTGGGAACTTCAGAATTGGATCTCGGAGTTGCAATCTCGAAATGGCGGCAACATTAGAGGACTCGTCTGGAATGATAAGAAGAGATTGGATAATAGAAAAGATCTTATTAGATTGATTACTAGAATTATTTTCTTGGCTGGTAAGTTCGGATCAGATCTACCTTTTTGAAATTTCCTAGTTTCTCATCCCATATTTGGCAGGTCCCCACCATGCAGTCATTCACTTCAGTCAACTCGATTTCTTTTCGGACGCACTCAATTTGATGTCTGGATGCAGTATGATTAGCTCCGACTCTATTTTTGATTCTCTCAGTGCGGATGCATCGTCCAAAAGTGGCTCCTCATCGACGACGTTACTAAAGAAAGCCTTGCCTTCTCCATATTTGGCAATGAAGCAAGCAATGACCTTCGAGTACGGAAACATTCATTACGATCAACTCGGCGAATACAAGAACTTCACTTTGGATAAAGTCGATCTCGTCAGACCATTTGTACGCGAGTTCCAACAATCGTTACAGCAGATCGAGAAAATTATCGAAGATCGCGCGGAAAAAAGGTTTTTGCCAAACAGTTATTTGAAACCTAGTGCAATTCCAAACAGCACAAATGTTTAATAATATAAAATAAATTATTTATTCTTTCTAGTTATTTACATTCTTGAAGTATTTCTTGGTCATAATCAAAGGCACGGCGAAAAGTAAGCCAAAAGGCAAATTGAATACGGCGTTTTGCCAGTACCCCATCTTAATCGAGAATAAGCAATCGGATACGAACCATGCTCCTACTGACATCGCAAGAGCCTTCCAATCACGTCGATCGCACGTTCTGAAAGCAGTTTTTGTGTTCTGAAGCAACGAGAGGCCCCATCCGACCATAAAAGCACCCATAACGCCGTAATTTAAGTTGATAAAGTGTTGAGTGTCAGAAGAGAATGACAAATGCAAGTTGGAGTTGAAAAAGAAGAGCTTGTTCCATAAATACTTGTTCAGGGTGTCTTGGAAGAGGATCATGTCTAAACCGAACAGACTGACACCGACGGACGCTATTTTGAGTACTTTGCTCCAAAAGGCAAGTGATTCACCAGACTTGGCATAGTAAGTATTCTTGAGAGATTGAACGGACATTGTGCGAGTATGAAAAAAACCTATCGAATCCATTCGGTTAGTTGGCACTCTTTTTTAAGGTTGAAGTGTATTAGATACTTACTTGTTGTTATTGCTTTGTTTGTTGATGAATTATAATGGCGATCGAGTCCAGTTTATAATTTTTTGCTATTGACCGAG
>NZ_JABXYX010000369.1 GCF_017982655.1 Brasilonema sp. CT11
TGTAGACGCTCATGCGGGTGACAACCTTAGAAAGTCATGGAAACACTTATCACCGGGTGCTGTAGCCCAATCTGAAGAGGAAATAGGACAAGCTTTTGATGATTCCCGTGGTAGGTGGCTTGACCGAATTAATAACCAGGAATCAAAAAAACCACAACAGATGTTGGTAGATGAATTCACAAATTATTCTGAATCGGACATTACTAAAGACCCTGCCAAAAAATTTGTTAAAGCGTCTTTATCTGACCCCCGGAAAGCTCAAGAGCAATTGGTATGCATTGCCCACTTTTTCACGAACACAGCTACAGGTGGTAGCGATGGCACGGCTAAAGGTAGAGCCAGAGGTACTATCCAAATCGATCGCAAAACAGCCAATGGTAAAACCCCACTTAAGAACGTTACTATCAATGGACTTAATAATGATGAAGGAGAACCAATCGAAGATTTAAAGGTTACAATTCCCGTTTGGGTGCATCCAGAATCTATCTACAACCACTTCAACGGTAAACCCATAGAATTCTAAGGAGCCATCATGATAAATACTTTGCTTTTTTATTTGTCGATTGCCATAGGATATCGCTGTGAGCGCGTCGTTAACATTGTTTGGAGATTAGATAGCCCTAGTGAAGAGGGATATAGCACAAACTCAGTTTTTAGAGCAAACGACTACTGGCATGAATGCATATTGATGGAAAAATCCAGTGCCATCGAAACATCGGCTGCAATTGCATCGCCTTTTACTTGCCCGGTAGACCGAATGAGCCATGAACACGGTTGTTACTCCGCTCAATAAAGCTGCTTAATCCAAAATTGAATAAGCATTTATACTCTTGAGTTGAAATCTTTACTACTCAAGGGTTTTGTCTTTTGTAGTAGAGGTGTATAGACAATCGTCTCGATTATGTCCCATAATCAAGTATAGATGATTGTTATGGTAGCTCATATGCATAAATACTTAATTGAGGTTCGGGATATTGAGACAGAAGACACTGCTCTACTACAGATAGCTGCTGACTCTCCGGAAGAAGCTCTGGAGTTCGTAGACCCATGCTGGGAGGTGCTTAAGGTACGTAAGCCTTGGGGAGGTAAGCGGGATGGTGCAGGTAGGGTTAGTAAATGGGGTGATAGGGTAGAGACGCACCGCTATCGGTTGCCAAAACCGTTGGGAGATAATGCTGAAGAAATTGTAGGTTCAATTGACGCACTCAAGACAGTACTAGAGGTGTGGGAAAATAAGGTAAACGACTCTAAGGCTAGGAGTGGTGGTAAAGCTGCTGAGAGGTACAAATATGTTGAGCAAATGACAGAGGAATTGAGGAAGTGTCTTGAGGACTTGCCTGAAAATTTTGTTTGAGTTAAGTAGCTTTACTGGAAAGAAAATATGTTAAGATTGCGTGAATAAAACGAAAAAAAATTATTATTTTACCAATATCATCCCTGCTGCTTTTGGATCAAATTTATCGGGAAAGATAGTCG
>NZ_JABXYX010000030.1 GCF_017982655.1 Brasilonema sp. CT11
ATTGTTGTAACTGGTGGCGACATCCGGATGGTCTTCTCCCAGCAGCCGTTGGCAAAGTTCTAAAGCTTTTTGATACAGAGGTTCAGCTTCCGTGTACCGTCCTTGGGAATAGTAGAGTCCTGCCAGATTGTTGTAACTGGTGGCGACATCGGGATGGTCTTCTCCCAGCAGCCGTTGCCTTAGTTCTAATGCTTTTAGATACAAAGGTTCAGCTTCCGTGTACCGTCCTTGGGAATCGTAGAGTCCTGCCAGATTGTTGTAACTGGCGGCGACAGAGGGATGGTCTTCTCCCAGCAGCCGTTGTCTGAGTTCTAAAGCTTTTCGATACAGAGGTTCAGCTTCCGTGTACCGTCCTTGGGAATTGTAGAGTGCTGCCAGATTGTTGTAACTGGTGGCGACAGAGGGATGGTCTTCTCCCAGCAGCCGTTGCCTTAGTTCTAATGCTTTTAGATACAAAGGTTCAGCTTCCGTGTACCGTCCTTGGGAATCGTAGAGTCCTGCCAGATTGTTGTAACTGGTGGCGACATCTGGATGGTCTTCACCCAAACGTAATCTTATCACTGATAAACCTTGCTTCTGCACACGTTCTGCTGCGGCATACAAACCTTGTCCGCTATAAAACCTAATTAGCCCAGCGAAAATCTCTAGTAAATCTTCATCCTCAACTGCATCAGTAAGATTTTTTGTTAGATCTGTTAAATGTGGAATGGCATCCTCCACCAATTCAATGAATTCTTGAGTTGGTGAATGAGGAATTACCTGAGCGATCGCCACAAAGGTTTTTACAAAAGCGCGTTTGATGTCGCCTGCTTGTTCTAAACGCTCTAATTCTATATGCAAAAAATCTCGAATCAGCGGATGAATTTGGCAGTAACCACCTTTTTTCTCAAGTCTTTGAAAAAAGTGAAGCTTATAAAGTTGTTTTTTCGCCTTATCAACATCTGTTTTTTTCCAACCTAAAGCATCACTTACGAATTCCACTAATTTCCAAGGAATTTCATCTGGATTAAATAAGCTCAATAAACACCCTACAAGTCGTGCTGGTGCATCAAACTCTTCCCAACTCAATTCAAACGCTTTCATGACGCCCAGTTCTGCAGGGCTTAACGTCGCCTGATCACGCTTAAACTCCTCATCGGTTAGTCCACGCGCTTCTAACCGTTCCAGCATTTCTGCCAAGGATATATAATCTGGATCGTTGACTAAATAGTATCCCACTAATTCCAGGCCCAAAGGCAGATATCCAAGTCGGCGACACAGATGATGAGCAGCTTGGAGTTCTTCTTTAATTCGAGTGTCTCTTGGACCGAGTATATTATTAAGAAGTTTTAAAGCGTCCTTTGGCAATAGGACAAGCAGAGGTATTTTTTTAACAGATTCTAGTTCTAAGTTTTGTACACGTGTTGTGATTAAGAACCGAAAGCGATGAACGTTAGTTCGCGGCAGGACTTTTTTAGCGATCGCCATATCAGTGACATCATCGAGAACCACTAACACGAGTCCTTCGGGTGGTTTCCAATGTTGCCAACACCATTCAACTTGTTGTGCAAGAGTACGTGGTCTTTCTTGAATCTGTTGCGGTACTTTTAGATTAAGTCTTTCTTGAACGTGGTATATTAACTCTGTCGCTAAATCTGATTCTCTGGCGTTAAACCAGCACACACCGCCTGGGTAATCAGCTTGATGTTGATAAGCGTACTGGATCGCCAGTTGAGTTTTACCTAGACCACCCATTCCGGCGACAGCAGAAATTGCTACAGGCTTTGTTGAGGATTGAAATGCCTGATGGATTGTTTGAAGTTCTTCTTCTCTACCAACAAAGTTGATGGCAGGAAAGTAGGGGATATGATAGACTGGCTTGGCGCTTTCCTGAATCGAAGCTGTTTCTGAGAATTCAGGGATTTGCGGGACTGATAAAGTAAGATAAGCTCTCCAATTTCTAAACCCTACACCTTCACAGACCCTCCCCATCATATCGTAAGAAACAGGAGTCCCACTCCTGACACGACTAATACTTGCAGAGGAAGCAAGCATTGATTGTAATTTTGCTAAGTCTCTATTGCTTGTGTATGGCGAATTCAAATCTTGGATAAATTGTTCCAAGATTCCTTTGCCCTCTTCATTAAGTGATACTTTTTTTGGGTTCTCTGCCTTGCATTGTCTGTAGAGGTAATAACCTCTTTGTGACAAAATTTTAAAATAGTATTCTATATTACGATTGTAGGCATATGTGCCTAGAAAAACCGTTATGGCATTATACCATGTTTCTATCGGTTTAAATCACACTGAAGAAAACCGGCTTCTATTAATTGAAGGATAAGCCTCTCGTCCTGCTTCAACGCTGGTTCCGGCTGATTACCTTTAACCCCGTTGAGAATATCTAATTCATCAGGATGCAGTTTTCCAGCTTTGTCAAATGCTCTTATATCTTCTAGATAATGCTGGACTGCTTTCCGCATAACCTTGACAGAAAACTCTGTCGTCTGTTGTTTTGTAAGGTGATCGTTACTGAAATAGACGGATTTAACGATGGTTGAATTGCTTGATGGAGTCAGTATACCCCTTTCTTCTTCCGAAAAGAGTTGACACCACTTTTGTTTCAATCCATCATCATTTCTTTCTTTATGAAGTTTAGAAACATAACTGGCAACTCTTTCTGCTGAAGACTCCACGTTAGAAGAGAAAACTTTACCTTTTTGATTGATGTCAATAGCTAATTCGTTAATATTTTTATCATTATTTTCCATCACATACAGAAAGGCTTCTTTTTGACGTATTGCATTCGTTGCTAGTCCGAGAGCATATGCGATATTCTCCAAAGCTTTAGTGCTCATGGGACTAGACCTTTCTATATGTTTGAATCTCAATTTTTTTAGATTTACCAACTTTTATAAAGAATAATATTCATGTAAGAAATAAGCGTTATCACTAAAGTTTCAGTTATTTTTGTCAAAGATATAGAGAGTAGAATCCCCAGCTTTTTTGATGCTTCTATTCAGTAACTCTCATCATACAGTTGTACTACATTCTTCTTATCTCTCTTATCCTTTACCATCACGCCAAGCTAAATATTTTGAAGCTGCTCACCTTCTGGCTAAGAATTAAGTGATTCAGCTTGATTCATTTTTTGTGAATCGCCTTTGGTCGAATGCTTTGAAATATGGGTAATTCGGATGATTCAGCTTGATTCAGTTAAAACTGAATCGCTGATTTCGTGTTTGAATCAATAAAAGCAATGTAGGGTGATAGTAATCGCGTTTAGCTGTTGATTCAAACAACTACCCGTCACCACAACGGATAGACAGCTATTGTTTTGTATTTAGAATTTAGGGGCTGCTATGACTACATTTGTTGCAACAAGCGTTGTTCAATCCAACCTCAACCTGCATGAGGAAGTTCGCTCAGTCACAACAGAAGAAGAGGCGATCGCAGAAGTAACCTCAGACATTTCCTACAGTTCTCTCTACGCTATCTCAATTGATGAAAAGGTAGTTGCAGATAACGAATGTGTTCTTGATTGTGAAGTGAAATCAATCAAAAGATTCCCTGATAAATTTAAACCAGGAAGATACGTATTTGATGTTGATAAGGACTTGATAACTAAATCCATCTGGAAAACCGTAGTAAAAGCATCCTCAGAACAAGAAGCAGTGGAGAGTGCCACTGCGTGTCTTAAGCAGGCGATCGCTTTTGTCCCTTGCAACGGAATTATCGTCGTCTGGCATAGGGGTTGCCTTAAGGTGAGTTGTTCTGTGTTGAGTGTTGAGCCTCTCACGACGGAATACTGCCAGTCGCTGGAAGAGTCAGATCTCTTTATCTTCCAAAAGTCTCGCCGAGTAATCGTGCAGAAGTATCGCCTAGATAAAATAAAATCACATTACGTCTTCGATAGACCTTTCGAGGACAGCGATGATTCACTGCAAGGCAGAATTAACGATGTTATAGATCAACGATCTGGTGAGCCATTCGACGCTGATGATGAACCTCTTTCTGGGTTGAACAAGGTTAATGACATGAATGCTGACGCACTTCAGGTATGAATCTACAAAGCTAATCGCTTTTTGGAGGTTTGAAGTGATTGCCGCCAAATAGCAATATAACCACAGAAGTTAGATGATAAATTCGCTTTCTAACTTCTGTGTTGTACCATCGACTTCAGTGATGCTCATCACCGCCAGGTTTAGAAGTTTTAAAGTAATAATTTTACGTCCTAGAGAATCGAAAAGGTAGTCAACGGAGAATCGTTGGGTGTTGCCATAAATGACCACCTTTCAAGTAGTTAAAAATGCCTGGAAACTAACAGAACCACTACTTGCTTTTTGATTTAGTGATTTAAAAAACAGGATGGTTGACCGCTTTCACGCCAACCGTGCCGTATAAGAAATGCTGGAAGAAAAGGGGGTAAGACATTTTCAACAAAAGTTACCTCCCACGGATTCACTGCGTGAGAATATTCAAGAAATTTCTTGAAAAGTCCTTGCCGTTGATAATTCAGGGTAACTTCAACTGTCGCAATATCAAATGTTGTCATTAGTTTCTTGTGCCCAGGAATTGGTCTTATAGACTTTCTGACGAATACCTTCATCTTTTCGTCTGCAATCCAAGCGCTTCTCGTATAAAAGGAACTTGCTTTGATGAAAAATTTATCTAACTGCTTGTTTATATTCGATTCCATTATCAATATCTAAAGCATATCTGTTTCTTTAATTGCATATTTTATCTCAGAAGAATTTATCAGTTATCAGTTTGAAGAAGAATTCAGCAATTCTGAATTCAGTATTCAGAAGGAAGAAATCAAGAATTCCGACTTCTGAACGGCAGTTGACGCCAGACGCCTCAAGTCGGGAAACCCGCCCACGGCGCTGGCTCCTTTATGCCGGGGAACCCGTCCACCGCACTGCCTCCTCCTGACTCCTGATTTCTGACTCCTTCACTGTTCACTGTTTGAAGACTTAGAGAACAGGAGCGTCAGAGGCACCGCTCCTGAATCCCGAATTCTTCAAGAAGTTACTCTGCGCTTTTCTTTTACTATTTCTTCTGCGCTAGTTTCCAGTGCGCTTCCTTCATCAGAAGGATTGATAATTTGTAGCAGATAAGAAACCAGGTACTGCCGATTGTGATACCGAGAAAGCATCTTACCGTTTGAATCAATGACTTTATTTTCCCACTGTTTGTTTGTTTTTGACCAATCAATGTCACTAAGTCTAAAAAGATGATCCCTAATCTTAAAAGGATCTGACTGACAACTGCTAACAAGCTGTTTACCCAAATCACCAAGCGCGTCAATGAATGAGCCGTGAGAGCAGATGTATTGTTCTCTAACGGATTGTGGTATCATTGTCTCTTCATACACCTGCTTCCACTGAGGAATAACATCTATGAGTGTCGTCCAGAACGTTGTACAATAAGCTGAATCGAATTCTTCTCCCAACCCCGGTTTCATTCTCTGTGTAGCAGAATACAGCCATTTATACACAAAAAACTTCTCAGATTTCAGGGGAAGATTTGTTTTTTCTTTTTCAACAAATTTATCTGAGAAAAGGGGAATTTCAGATAGGATTTTATGGATCTGTTTGCTTAGAGGGTTGTCATCGTAAATTATGGTTAGATTTTTGGAAACACCTTTAGCAGTATCGTTCAAAAGCCTGAAGTAGGTTTGTGCTTGACGAAGTTCCACATCTACCAGAAAATCTACAGAAATATGCTCGTTTTGGTAATCTGGCGCAAGTTCTTGGTTTTGGATGATATCCTTAATTGCCTTTGTTCTGTGCTGCCCATCTATAATGTCATATACAGCGTTCATGCTGATTTTTAGCGTTCCATTCTCGGAATCATCCTTAAAAGGCACAAATTCTATGTCACCACTGACTGCTACTACCAAAGGAGGGAGATAGTAGTTTTCGTTACTGAAAATGTAGTTACGTATTCTTGATGCATGTTTTTGGTTTAGTGTTCTTTGTGCCCGTTCTTCTGGCGGAACACTGCTATCATAGGTGTTGAAAGATTGAGCAGCGAAGGGGAACGGAATGCTGGCGCTATACACCGTCAGTGCTTTACTGGTTCTTTTTATTGCGGATATACTGTAAATATTCTTCTTGGATCTTCTCATTCTTGGCGCTTTCTTGAAGTGAATGCTATCAAAAATTTTTCTAGAAGTGTTTTATGAAATCGTCAACAAGTGTCATGCGATTTTCGTCAAAAAACTTGATTTTAGTTCCCAAAAGTTACCGGAAAGTGATTCATAAAGTTCTTGAATCTTTAGGTGAGTAGATTGCAACTATAGAGAACATATCACTCACCTAATTTGTTGTTGAAATGTTCAAGTAGTTTGGCTATCTTTTGAAAACCTTGTTGATAACAATTTCAGAAGTTGATTTCAAAGAGCGAATACTGCTTGGGCTAAAACTTTGCAAATTACCCAACTGGCACCATTTCCAACACATTCCATCGCCAGACAATTGTTTTCAGGTAGCCAGATGCGATCGCTTGTTTTAGTATCACCGAATAAGCGCAAAGCTGCACGGGGAGTTAGCGGGTAAATGTTCTCCCCAATTTTTATGTCTGCTTGATGCCAGTGACGAGCGCAATTTTTACCCAAAGCCCTAATTGTGAAGCTTGGTTCATTTGACAGATATGGGCGATCGCTTTTACGTCCACCGCCAGCCCGTTTCAGTAGGCAAGCATAGGGTAATTGGGGAAACTTCTGTTTCTGCCAGGGGGCGAGAGTGGTTTCGGGGAGGATAGGGATAATGTCGGCAATCGCCTCAAGCCAGCCCTTTGATTGAAATTGGGGGATGAGGGACAAATCAACAGAGTTTTCACCCCGCACCCCTACTGCGTAAAGCCGAAACCGTGATTGAGCAACACCAAAGCTGGCACAATTGAGCCTCCAGAAGGCGAAGAAATAACCTAACTCACGCAGTGTGTTTGCGATTATATGAAAAGATTGAAAGCAGCGATATTGCCAGACATTTTCTAGCAAGAACAATTTAGGTCGTTTCGCTTTGATAAAATTAGCTGTGGCGGTGGCAAGGGAAATGTCTTCACTTTGCTCTTGCAAGCCAGCGCCACGAAGGAGGCTGGCGTTCTTGCAGCTTGGTGTTGCAATTAGGCAGTCAATATCACTGACATCATTAGGAGAGATGGTTTCAGCGCGATTACACAGCATTAAAGAGGTAGGGTGGTTACGTTTGTAAACCTCAGCTATGCGTTCGTCACACTCAATCGCCCAGGAGGGAACGCCTCCTATTTCAATCAATCCCCATAAATGCATTCCCATTCCACTAGCGATTGAACCAATAGTAAAACTATTCATGTCGCTTTATCCAGCAAAAGGGGGATAAGATTTTGAAATTCGATTGAATTAGAATAATAAAGGAAAATTCCAATCAACCAAAGTTATTTTTCTGCAAAGAAGTTTGATTGTTAGCAATTAACAATCTGTCAACATAATTTATTATTAGTATCTAATACTCCTGACCCAGGTATGCCTTCATAATCAGGGCAATCACCATCATCCCAGCCAGAGGGATGCATCCCACAGATTAAAGCATTATTACCATAGATATGACCATGAAAATTTAGACAACCTTGACAGCTTTTCGGTGTCGAAAAATGACTGTCGTCCAGATCTTCTTCATCGTCATATTCTTCAATATCAATAAGTGTTGCGCCACAGTTAGGGCAATTCTCAATGTCGTTCCCCCAATCCTCTACAAGACAAGTTAATGGTTGCCAATATTCAACGGCTTCTCCGAAACGATTTAACCGAGTTCTCAAAGAAGAAAAGTATGGATAGCTGCAACGATGCACGATAATTTCGCCATCGGTATTAAGGTCACGAGATGCCGCTTTATAATCTACTTGGATATGCCAGAACTGCTCTAGAGAGAGCTTAAGGAGTTTTTTCTTAGAATCAAAGTACCACAGTTTACCGTCATGGTAAACACGAACATCATATGCCGAATAATCATTCGCTAAATTCTCGATTTCACAGGTACTCCTTGCTTCTTGATAATCAAAGGTTCGTTTCACTAATCTGAGCGTTTGACCGAGAGGATGAGTTTGTATGACCAGATATTCGCCGTATTTGTAAGGAAGAGAAGATTTTGAAGTGTTCATGATTAATCTTCATATTGTAAGTGATTCAATCTCCATAAAATTTAGGAATATTTGCTGTTATCAAAGTTATTTATGCATCACAAATCAGGTGGTTGCATATTTTCCCAAATATCAGGATTCTCTAATAAGTTTCTACTAATCTGGGGGGAAGGAAGTTCTGACTCTAAAAGATTAAGCATTGCCGAAATGTTTTGATTATCGTCATCAGAATCAACTACGAAATCTTTATCACGCTCATCAATATGAAGAATCTGTGGATAAAAGTCATTGCTTGGGCGATAACCTGTTTCCATAATTTCTAGAGCTGATCGCTTGCTTTGATATTGTTTCGCTTCTGACTTTACCCTTGTCCATTCATTTTGATGATTTAGATAAAATCGGCCATTCTTTGTGTTTACCAGGATGACGTATCTTGAATGCTTTGAGAGTGGTCTTTTTTCATCGAGCATTTTCCTCGTCAGGGCTGACTCTCTTTCTCTGCCACATTGTGAGCAAATTGTATTACCATTCGCTAGAGGTTGATGGAGAATGTAATCGTCACACTGATAACAATAAATACTTTGCATGATTCAATCCTCCAGTATTCGCTAATCTGTTTAAGCCGGACTTGTTTTGTGTAAATGCTTCAACCAAACTGTGTTGAGCTATGGTATTCCTATACAATCCTTAGATCTAAGGTTTACGAGTAGAGGTTATTTCTGATTGCTTCAAAATCAGGGCAGTAACTTTCACCTTCTGGAACTCCGTATGGGTGTATGCCACATACTAAAAAGTGTTGACCATACCTTTGACCGTGGTAGTTGCGGCAACCTTTACATGAAAATGGTATTAGAGGAATTGTTTTTTGTTCTTGCAGCAGTCTTTGTTGACGAGCAGAAAAGTACCGAATAATTGAAAGATTGATTCCAGTGCATGTTACTCCTAACAGCACTATTATCATTCCTGAAGCTTGGACCCATGCAAATGTTTCTTCTTGCGGTTTGAGTTTTTGACCACACCAAATTATTAGGGTTGCCGAAGTTCCTACAATTATTGAAATGGTGCCACAAAAAATTGCTATACTTCCAGTTAATCCTAATATCGTGTTGAGTGCCGTTCGCCATCGAAGATTCATAAGAACTCCTTAAGCATCGTGGAAAGAAATTTTGGGCGGAGACAACAGTTAGGGGTGAAAGGGTATTAGAGTCCGAGGGAAACCTGGCAGGAGATAAAGAGTGAATGGTTATACTTCAGTTTTTGTTTTGTTCAGCCTTCCCCATTTTTTATGATTGCTTCCCGCCTATGAAGCAGAGTTCTGGGTTGCATACGGTCTAAAAGTTAAATTTATTCGTACCCCTGTTTGATTCGATTTCGGCAGTTGATGTAGCCAATCTTCTTGAAAACCAGGGTGCATTAAAAGCAAACTCCCATGTTCAAGCCAAATATTGTGGATTTCACCTTTGGGTTTGAGGCGTATTTGGAATTTACGCGCTTCTCCCAAACTTAGGGAGGCGATCGCCGGACTCTTACCCATTGATGTTTCATTATCCGAATGCCAGCCAATATAGTCTCTTCCGTCCCGGTAAAAGTTGCCGACAACAATCTGAAACTTGTGTCCTGTGATTCCTTCTATCTGCCGCTTAAGCGTTGATAACTCGTTTGTCCAAGGCAACGCCTTTAGGTGAACACTACTTGAATATGTGTATTCAAAACCTTCTTCCCCGTACATACATTCCAGTCGGGGAAGGGGTATATCTTTCCCAATTATACGAATCTGATTCTGTCGCCATGCTAGTTTTTGTTGGCAGTATGCAAAGAGTTTATCCGCATCTTGCGGAGTGAGGAATGTTGGATAGTACTTAACTGGTATGGCTAATTCAGTTAGAAAGTCTTGAGTATTGAAGAGTGAAGTTTGTTGCATAATTACTATTCTGATAACATCAATTCATTCTTGAATTGCTGGGATGCATAACGAGTAAAAGCAAAAATATAATAATGGATTTAATGCTAATTGATTTAACGAAACGAGTTACACTTAACTCAAAAATGAAAACAATCCAGGTAGTTAAAAGAGCTAGATTAACTTCGCAATTCGTTAAAAGAAGCATTAGATTTCTTTTTTTGACAAAAAACCTGAGTACATCTTCGCGTTTGCAAATCAATCACTTGGTTAGATTTGTGTCAAATTCGAGGAAAACCTCTTCTGTAAAGTCGTCAACGACTTCGATGTGGAAGTTGACTGCATTAACATCTTCAGGAACGTCTTCTGGATTGACCTGGGGCACAAGATGTGAGTGAATCAGACCGTTGAAATCGATGACATGATTACCTGCTAAATCGCTACAAAGGTCATCAAAGTGGTCATATTCAGTAGATGTCATTATGACATCAAATGTCTTGATGTTAGGATCTTCTTTATTGATTTCCTTAACCACATCTGAAATCTTCTGTGTCAATTCATTCATGCCTTGCTCAACACTTTCATCATTATTGAGGTCAATCTCTATTGGATAAATTCCAGCACTGATCCAGAACTCTGGGTCATAAATACTGTAATCCTTATCTTGATTATTCATAGTAGTTGCTGTTTTTTGATTTCTGGACAATTTGATACTTGCTGGGTACTTAAGTTTTCTAGTAAGGCAATGATGCGATAGGCGTTTGCGTTTACGTAGCGCTCCCTATACCTCAATACGGTTCAGTTAGGAAAGTTATCTGTTTCGGCAAGCTGTTCTTGAGCAAGGGGAGAAGAGGGGCAGTCTTGAGAAGAGTTAGTGGACATTAATTCTTTTTCCTTCCCTGCTTATCACCAAGCGTATTGCCCTATACCTAATAGCACGCTTGGGCTATCGGGGTTAGCGTCAAGCGTTCGACGCTCGCGCTCACGTCAAAGTCCTCCGGCTTATCGCCTCTCTCGTGTCAATGCTGGTTTAGCTACAAGAAAAACATATAACCCAAACCCAAGGGTTTTTATCCCAAGAATTTTCGCCATTAATCAAATGCCATAGAGTTTGAAAAGACTTTTGAGGCTTGAGTGTAAAGCCACCGTTTAAATAATCTTTGTAGCAACTGAGATGGGAACCCGGTTTAAACTCTATGCCTTCTTTGATCGTATCTTCAGGAGAAATTTCTTGTAAACGTTCTATTTTAATGTCTACTATTTGAAGGGTTATGCGACTCGCTTTGCGTGGCATGTGAATTGACGGTTTCCACTTAATGTTTGAGGTTTTAGGATTATCAAAATCAGCAGCGTATAAATATCCTTCATTGCAACCTGGTTCATATGCCCAAGTTTCGCGCACCCAAAGATGATCTCCATTATTTCCATAGGGACATTTCGTCTTATTGCTGGGGACTAGATGTGCAGGATGTGTAGGTGTTTTTATTATTCGTCTTGTCTGCGTTTTTCGACCTACTGATATCGCTTTCACCATTGAGGATGAAAACAAAATTGGACTTTCTTTCATAACTGAGCCTCAATTGAGTAATAGAAGTGGTGGGTGTAGCTGTTTGGCGGGAACCTCCACACGTTAATCCTCTAGGGAAGGGCATGGAGGTTCACGGCTAAAATACTTCCACTTTTATGTCCTTTCGTCCCACTGCATATATTTCTTGGTTGTCAACAGTTAAGAATCTCCAAACCTCATCCACTTTGCCATAATCCTCAATATTGACAAATCGACACCCTTCTATCCATTTTGACTTACCGATTCCCTCTGAATTATCACTAACCCTGAATGTTATTGCGCTATAAACTTTTTGAACAGAGGCAAGCGGCAGCCAGTCCAATTCATGGTCGAAAATGACATTGGGATGTGATTCCAAGTATAGGACTGCATAATCTATCAGTTTCTGCTTCTCTTGTGGGGACCAATTACTCACGGCTAAGGCGAGAACCTTAGGGTTTCTACCTGTTAATTGAGTGATTTGTTCCCAATTTTGGGCATGTCTCAATGATTCGTAAAGACTTGTATCTTCTGGTTCAGGGTTTGGTTCAGAAACTGGCTCAGTCGGCTCACTTTGTACCCAAGGTAGAGGTAGATAGTCAGTGATCGCATCCTCCCCACCAAGTTCTAAGACCAATCGATTTTCTTTTAATGCCTCTAGATCTAGCCAGATATCATTTGACTGAGCAAAGTTTGTTATGCGTTCAAGTTGCTGTGAGCGACGAGTTGTGTTGATATCTATTTTGTGAATGGTATGTGCATATTGTCTGTCATCTAGCGGTTGGTTTCGTAAATGTTCTTTAGCAAGAACAATCTCGCGATCGCATTGTTTGATAATTTTGGCGGTTGCAATAAGTTCTTTTTGATTTCGCTCCTGCTTCAGTTGCTCTTGGCGCTCAAGGGTAAAAGAAGCTGTATCTGTTTTAAGTGATACCTTCTTTAAGCGGTCATATGGGAACCAACTTTGACCAGGGACACCTTCATCTATGAACGCACCCAACAGAGTTAACCGGGATATTTTTCCACTCAGTTTTTGTTGTCTTAATAGTGATACTGAATTCTCTTCAACGGCTTCGCTGGCCACAAACTCTACAGTATCACCTACGGCAAGTCCAAACTCATCAAATACTCTTTGAGCAAGTGCTGGCTCATTCATCAATATTTGTGCTTGGTCTTGCGAGATAGGTGTGAGGTGTTTAGGATTAATATTATTCCACTCAATCCCGTTAACACGGGACACTTGGTAGTGCGAATTACTTGTTTTTTGAATTGTAACTACTTCTCCTTCCCAGCAATCATTTGTTCCATTCACAACATACAAGGGATTTTCAGTCTGTAAGGTAGGTAGATCCGGGGTGTTTGTGACTGAGTTCGTATCAATATTAAGCTGCTGGTTTGTGTCTTCTGCTACCAAAGGCGCAACAGAAGGTGCAGGACTTAAAATTTCTTGTTGGTTTGTAACGATAGATTCGACTTCAGTATTAGCAGAGTTGAGTGTGGAATAGTAAACGATATTTTTTGGTTCTGGTGCGGTTGCGTTTGATTGCTCTTCCATATACGCTGCTAACTCAGCTTGTGCTCTGGTTTGCTCATCCTCAACAGGTGAGAGAGCAAACGAGGGGGCATCAGCGGGTTGTTCTTGTACTGAGACAGGGGGTACAAAGATTTCGGCAGCAGGGATGTCTGATTCAACCAAGATTGCCTCTGGCTCATCAGCGTTAAGCGTAGTTCTGCCGGAGGCATTCGCTTCAACCCCAAGCGTTGATTGGGCTATCGATAGTGATGACGGTGCTTGCTGCGGAGCAGCATAGTTGTCGAGTAGCTTTTTAATAGCTTGTTCATGATTCACCTGGTGCTCATCGATGAAGCTGTGAAACCGCACGCCTAATTCTTGATCATGCACTGGAGGAATTTGCAGTACGCGATTCACTCCATCGGGCGATCGCTTCCATAAAGAGGTGTGGTCTTTGGTTGACGATGCTTTCTTTCTGGGGAAGAGTTCTTTCTTTTTAGCGTCTACCACGTCCTGGGTTAACCTTCCTTCTTCCTTGAGAGCCACCCAAAGTTCCTTGAACTTGGGAGGCGTCAAAGTAAACATCATAGTCCCTAACCACGCTAGGTCTTCAGGACTAAAACCTTCAGCATTTTGGGCAACTTTGCGAAACTTCGTTGCTTCACGGGTTAAGATGCCCGCCGCTTGAAGCAGAGTTTTAAACTGACTTGAACGTAGTTCTTGATGTTGCTCTTTGAGCCAGAACGCAAATCGGATCAAGGACATGGTTCCTTGTTTAAATAGTTCCAGCCCACTGTAATCAATTTCCTTTGTGGGTTTGGAACGCTTAGAAGACTTGGCGGATCGGGAAGGTTTAGTCGGTTCGACTAAGGAAGTGGGGAGGGTAGGAGGAACCGCGAGTGCTACTGTCATGCTACAATTACTCCAGATTTTAAGATGTTCGACGCCCTATTTTTTAAATCCAGGCGTCTTTTATAATGAAAGGCTTAGTTGAATAAGTCAGGTACATTGCCGTAGGTTCAATAATGGGCAAGGTACTCAATTGCGCGAAAACGCAAGCCCACTAACTGCTCGTAGAGTGGGTTGAATTCGCATAGAGCGGGAACGTCAAAGGTGTATCCCATGAGATTGAAATTGCGTTGACATGGACAGGATGCAGGAATGGTTAAGCACAGAAGTCTTGCAAATCTCGGATTATGGACTTCGATGGTGTCGATCTTGCGCTGCAATTGTTTTATCATGAGCATGGCTGTGATGGCTCTTAGAAATATCATAGACTACAGTCGCTACGTTTATATATTTAGCAAAAAAATTAAATAAAAGATTGATATTCCAAAGCAGATGGTACGTCAAAATTGACACTCATGCCACTTTGGAACAAGATTTCTTTTCTACCTGTGCAGCTTGTAAGGCATAGGCCAAGGTCAGTTGGTAGTATTTGGGCATCAGTTCAAAATTGAGTCCCTTCCCCCAGCCACGTACTGTGCGTTCGGCTAGTCCCAGCGTTCTTGCAAGGAGTTTGACACAGTTTTTGCGATGGCAGGTTTCCGTTTCGCGATCAGCAATTTCATCTGGGGACAGGGTAGCTATACCAAACCATATTCGGCAGAACTCTCTGGGAGTAATTCCTGTTGTAGGTAGATTTTTCATCATTCACCTGCTTGGTGAGGACTGTACATATTTGAAGTTTAGCATTTTTTACACTTTTAACACTAAAAGCATTTTAAATGCGTGCCGTGCAAAACAAGAATTTAGTGCTAGAGGGGATACACTAGAAAAATGGCTAATTCTCCTACTAGAACCACGCTTAATCTCGCTGAACTAAGTGATCGCATTGAACGCCTTCGCTCAGATTCTGCTTGGAAGATTCTGCCTTTATCGAAGAAGGTAATAGTTCTTATTCAAGAGCATCTATCGATGGTGGAATCATCCGATAAGGCAGCGACTGAGAATAAGGACAGCATTAACGATTCAAAAGAAAGCTTAGTACGCTTTGTTAAGGGACTTGCAGAGGGCAAGACACCAAGCGATGCTGATTGCATTAGCGCAGCTCTTGAGGCTGGAATCGACAAAGAATTAACACTCTCATTGCGTGATCGCCTATTCGACAGGGCGAATGACTAATTGTTGAGAGCAAGAGCAATCTTTGAAGTACCATACTACAACTGCTCCTAACCAAATAATAGGCAGCCATTATGACGCTCACTGCTACAACCAAAAGGCAGCGAGTGTCTTTGCTTTTATATGGCCCGTGAATTGAGCTTTTACTCTACGTGAGAAATTTGCAGGGCATACACTAAGCTCAGGCAACAATTATTTAGGATTTTCTCGAAATTACAGCAGTTTTCACCTAAATGAACCACACCGTTTGTAGGGATGCAATGTCATTCACTCCCACGAGTGTGGTCTATTTACCTGGAAATGGCTGTAAACTCCTTTCCCCAACCTTGCATCCTACGTTCACTTATGTCCATTGTCCTTGCAAGGAGTTTGACCCAGTTTTTGCGATGGCAGGTTTGAGTTTCACGATTAGCAATTTCTTCTGGGGACAGGGTAGTCATACCAAACCAGATGCGGCAAAACTCCTTCATTTTTATGATCTAAACTTGTGCAAACTTGTAGTCGTAGCCATCTTTACGATGTACTGTCTTGATGTCATTTCGAGAAACGCTTGTTTTAAACACCATAATCCACCTACTTGGTAAAGAATGCATTGACTTTGATGTTTATCAGATTAGCGCAAATAGATTTAATATGTATCACTTTGGTCAAAAGAGGGTGAAACAGCATGGATGTGGGTAAAATGGCAAATATGACCAACACCAAGCCACACATCACCAAAGATCGCCTGAATGTAGATATTCGCGGTTTACGAGAAGCGCTACAGAAGGTAGCTCATGCTGAAGAACGTTCTCTTTCAAGTGCCGCGAGGATTCTTCTTCTTGAGGCACTGGCTGCGCGTGGTTTGAGGCTTGAAAAGCCGGACGCCTCTTTTCGTGTCAGCAACGATGACACCATTCACACCTTGGTCGAACGTAATTTCGGTAGGTTGAAGGTTGCAGGCATCAAAAATCTGAAAGCACTAGCAAACGGCGAAGTTCTTCCCACGAAAACAGATTTCGTTAAAATAGCAGCCGCTCTAGAGTTAACAGAAACAGAGCAGAAGGAATTGTGGCAGCGCACGTTCAACAGCCTGAACGAAAGCGACGCACAAGAACGCAATGGACATGCATAAATTTTCGCAACGTCTTTGAAATTGCGCGATCTGCAAAGGAGCGCAGAGCGCGAAGCTATCGCCTCCATTGCTGCCTCCTTCGCTTCGTCCCGTGGAAAAAACCTGTATAAGGGGAAGGTTGTCCAATTTTGTTTAAGTTCTCCCAAATCCCAACGAAGTCAGGTTAAGTCTTGGAAAAATCTAGCACACTACTTTTTCCAAGAAGGTTGGTAATCAAACAACCATTGAAATTGCAAGTCAGCTAACCAGGTGGGAGTAAGCTTGTAAATCCAGTTGCGCAAGAAACATCCTATCACGGAGTCGGTTTGCCCAAGCTGACCTACTTGGCGGGACGTAGTGAAGACGCGAGTCACCCTTGGGCTGCGGTTGCTTTCAAATTGACGCAACAGTGACGGAACCTGGTCATTACTAACGGAACCTACAAACAGCTTGGCAAGTTCAAAAGCATCTTCCACCGCCATACAACCGCCTTGACCGAGATTTGGTTGGACGGGGTGCGCGGCATCTCCTATTAATGTCACCCGACCTCTTCCCCATTCGCCACTTTTTGGTTGGCGATCAAAAATATCATCTCGATAAATGCTTGCGTCGTCTAAAGCCGCAATGATACTTGGGACAGGTTCGGCATAATCTGAAAAGATTAACCGCAATGCTGCCAGGGAATCTTCTACTGTGTCATCACTACCACCAGGCTTGCTGTTATTAAATGCGTAAAAGGAAAACCGTCCTCCTCCAACATCAAAATATCCAAAGCGATTTCCCCGACCCCAAATTTCCATCCAACTGTATTGCTTATCGAGTGGTATGTTTTCACCGTCAAAATATCCCCTCCA
Organism: Brasilonema sp. CT11; assembly: GCF_017982655.1. Lineage (GTDB taxonomy): Bacteria > Cyanobacteriota > Cyanobacteriia > Cyanobacteriales > Nostocaceae > Brasilonema. The sequence continues at coordinate 17,128 of NZ_JABXYX010000030.1, forward strand.
GCAACAGGTGCCGCTGTAGAGCGGCTCTTCTAATCGCTCTTTACCATTAAGGCGAGCGCGTACCTTTGAGTAAAGACCATCAGCACCTACTAAAACGTCACCAACTGCTGTAGTGCCATCACTAAAGTAAACTCGCACACTATCCCCAGCCTCCTCAAAGTCTTTGAAGGCAATGCTAGTTCGCACTGTACCCGAAGGCAATGTTTCATAGAGAATTTGTTGCAGTTCGGGTCTGAGCAAGCATACACCCAAGTCTTCTTCACCCACAAACTGTGGGGAGTTGATGTACAGTGGAGTTCCATTTTTACTAAAAAATCCACCCTTTAAAATTTTACCTCCCTGTTCGTAGAAACGTTTGTAAATCTTTCCGGAACACAGAATTTTGTAAACCCGCATCGCATTTCGCTGAATAAATATACCTCCAGGTCCATGCAGCATCGCATCGAGTTGGCGCTTTTCGTATAGCTCGACAGAAATACCTGCATCAATGCAGGCATGGGCCAAAGTCAAGCCTCCAATCCCACCCCCAATCACAATTACCTTTGATACTGAGGGCTTGATAGCTTTTCCGGTTGTTTGCATCACTCGTTCCAAATAAGTGGATAGCTCTGTTGAGATTTACTCTACTATTTAAATCCAGCGAAACCAAGAGGGGCGAATGCCGACGATTTCTGCGGCAGCCGAACGCGCCAACCGGATTAAAGACGAGTTCTTAGCAGTGGTATCCCATGAGTTATGTAAGCGTCCTTTGAGTGCGCCCCCTTAGGGGCTAGCTCCTAAGGGGGCGCAGCCGCCCTGAAAGGGCTAGGAGGCTTGCCCCTTAATCCTAAGCTGTCGCGTCTTTACTTTTCCAAAGCATTCTCGATATATCAAGGGTTACGGTCTCCAAAAAGTGCAACTTGTAGGCGCGACAGCTTATCTTGGGCTGGACGAGCTTACTTCGCAACGGCAGATTGGATACTGCAAAAACCGCTTACGCTTTTGAAACGATTGAGCGCAACGCTAAGCTACAGGTGCAAATTATTGAAGATTTGCTTGATGTTTCTCGCATTCTACGCACTCTACGGGCGTTAGAGTGGCTCGATTCCGGTCAGGCGGATGGTGGACCAACACCTGTCAAGCTTGATATTGTTGGTCATCGGGTGGTGCATGGCGCAGATCAATTCACTGCGAGCGTGCTGATTGACGATTAGGTGAGTGCGGAGATTGAAGCACTGGAAGAATTGGCACCGCTACATAACCAGCCAGCAATCAGTGTCATCCAGGCAACCCGTGCTAAATTCGACCCTGGTGTCCCTCAAGTAACTGTTTTTGATACGGTTTTTCACCGTAGCATTCCAAAATATGCCAGACTCTACGCCATTCCACTCCATCTGTCCGAGCGCCACAAAATCCGTCGTTATGGATTCCACGGCATCTCACATCAGTACATGATGATGCGATACGCCCAAGTAACTCATAGCCCCCATTCGGCAATCAACATTATTACGCTGCACTTAAAGAGTGGCTGCTCTGCAACAGCAATTGGTGCTGGCAAGTCACAAGACACGTCTATGAGCTTCACGCCACTTGAAGGGCTGGTGATGGGCAAGCGCTCAGGTGACATTGACCGAGCGATTATAGGATATCTTACCCGCAAAGAACAGGCCTCAGTGAGCGAGATTTCGGACTGGCTCAACAAGAAGTCAGGGTTGCTCGGTCTATCTGGAGTATCTCCTGATATAAGAGTGTTGATGGAAGAGTTCGACAAAAACGAGCGCGTGCAGTTGGCAATATAAATTTTCTGCTACCGCATTCAAAAGTACATCGGTGCTTACCTAGCGGCGTTGGGTGGAGCCGAAGCGATCGTGTTTGGTGGCGGAATTGGGGAAGATACACCATTAGTGCGTGAACGAATTTGCAAAGGGTTTAAGTGGTGCGGTTTAATGCTCGACCCCGAATCTAACCAAAGGACTATCAATTGTGAGGGTCGCATCAATACAGATGATTCCCGTTTATCCGCCTATGTCATTCCTGTTGAGGAAGGTTTGCTCATCGCACAGGAGGCGATTCATACAGTATGGCAATAAAAGAAAGGTTCCAATCCCCAACGAAAATGATTCTGACGGATGATTCTGTCTTCTGACTCCTTGTTCAAGGCTCATAAGAAAGTTTTTAGGTGAGTGATTTTTAAACTCAAAACAGTTACTGCACACCTAAAACATATCACTTCCAACTCTTTGTAACCCCTTAAGCGAATCTCGCCAACTAAGCGGTGTCTGCAAATCACTGTAGGTCATGCCTCATTTACTTGACCGATTCTTTGTGGTTTTCTATTGTAAAAACATAAAGATGCTTAGAGTTGAGCATATCAAAACCTAAAAGAACTAAAAGGAGGTGAACGGTATATATATAATTTACGAAGTGAAATCCTACCAATCTGATGGAAAACAACGATTTAGTAAGAAGTTGGCACGCGATTTATTGAATATTCGCCAGCGTCAAACCTTCAATGAACATCTCAAATGTTTAGGGCTATACGGCAAACCCTTGGGATGGGACGAACTCAAGGAAGTTCTCGCACTCAGGCTTTTTATGTACGCTCGAATTGGTTATCACACTAGGGAAATGTACATAAACCTTAAGATACAAGGACACCTGACAACAATTTTTAAACACCTAAAAATCGACCTGGAAGCTGAATTTGAAAAGGTGAAAAATGACTACCAACAACGGCAAGAGCACTCGTAAAAACAGCAATGGAAAAAGCGCGAACACCACTGTATCTTCGCTACCAGAAGACCGAGAAAATTTACCCACAGTAGATGAACTGCTAACAACAACTTCAGAAAAAATCACAGCACAGACAGCAGAAAATGAAACCCCTCCTCTTTTAGAGGCGCTTGACTCAACTCCACAATCTCAAGAGCAACTCACTGCTAGTGCTGAAGACTTACTCAGAAATGCTAAATCGCAAACCCAGCAACCCGAAGAAACCCAATCTCCTACAGAACAACAACCACAACAAGCCCAGGAAAGCGGCGAATTAGCCACTGCCTCCAGCCAAATCAATAATGCCCTCCTCCAAGCAGGTCAAAACCTAGTAGAAGCGAGTACAGAGGCAGACCAAGAGCTATTTGCAGCTGGATTGGAAGATGCGATCGCCTCCGGTGACATCATGACCCAAGGCTATCAAGCTGGGTTACTGATTCGCTACGGCAAAGGTAAACTCACCAGTGCTCAAAGCCTAAGAGAGCAAATGAATGTCTTGCGATCGCACACCGACGCAAGCAACAATACTGCCATTACAGGCGCTTTAGAGCAATTGGGGCTGGATGTTAATCCCACAGAGGCAGACGAAAAAAAATCCCCAAAGAGCACCCCTTTTGGACAGATTTCCCAAGCGATGTCCAACAGCAGGAAGAAAGAAGGCATCAATCTTTTTCAAAACCAAAAACAACAGTAAACTGGCGTGCTCTAGCTCTTAGTACGGTGGGCGTACTAGGATGCCTTTTCATCGCATACGTCATCCAGCAACCCCGAATTCGGACTTCCCCGCCAGTCGTTATTGGTATTGGAGTGTTTGGAGTCGGGATGACAATCGCAATTTTTCATCGCAATCACACTGAACAATAGACCATTAATCCATAGGAGAAAAACAAATGTCAGACACACTTGCCGGAATTATTAGCGTTATCTCAACAACAGCTAGCTGTTGTTTTGTTGGGTATGCAACAGCTTCTGCTGCAGTTGTTTCCGGAGCGATCGCATTAAGCGCAATTAGTGCACTTGCAGGTATTGGACTATTTTTTATTGGATTTCAAAATACTCGCAAATAACGGTAATTTCTGACCTTCGCTTTACCTGAAAACGCTATGCAACATTCATGCGGATACCACTTAGACTCAGAAGAAGTGGAATTAGGGATTTGTCCTTTCTGCCTGGGGTATGTGTCAAGTAATAGCCCATCTTTGACCAACTTCACTCTTGAAGATATTGTCTCTTATTTGGGCAGTAGTCTTCAAAGTATCAACAATGATTGCCAGGAATTAGATTCAGGAATTAACGAGAATCAGAGCTTGTACGAACAGCCCAAATCATCAGGGGAAATTGTTTGTGAATATAATCCCCAAACAGGTTGTTATGAGTATCAAACCATCTGATGCAAAAGTATGTAGAACCGAAAAAAGTTGATAAAATGTTACAAAAATACTCATTATTGTTACCACAGCCTGTTTAATCCCCACAAACCCATATCAACTGTTGTGCCTGTTGCGTCCATAGCCGCAACACTCCGCAACAACCGCAACAGAGTTTGACCTTCTTCTTCAGTCAAAAAGCGAGTGATAGTTAACACAAATGAATACAACTGATACCCGTCATGAGATCAGAACTGAAAAGGTGGAAATGTCATTCAAGGATGGCGCGACCGCCACCGTTATTACAAAGACAATAATTGAATCAGAAAAAGCAAATCCTCTGATCATCATTATCGGGACATTCATCGCTTTTCTAATAAGCAGTTACTGCTTAGTACAACTGTTGAATTCGCAAAGAGATAACAGTCATGAAATTCAAAGCCGACAGTTCAACTCAGAAGGCTTCATCTTCCACAGCGATAACTACAGCCACAACTTCAACACAAACGAAGTCAAAAGATTCCAAAAGTAAATCTGCTGGCTCAACAACCTCATCGCCTACTTTCAGCATCAATAGAAGCAGTTTCACAGGTACATTAGCTGATATTGTGCCTGGTGAGATGAAGGGTTGGTTAGGAGAAATTGGTGCTCAATTAGGCGGTATTGACCTCAATCAACCACTCAGTTGGAGCAAAGAACAAGTCATTGAAGCGAATAAAATTGCCAGCAATCTTGATAAGAAGCTTATTGAGATGACCCAGGTGAAGACTGCTGTCCTCAAGTTTCTCTCTTACTCAATGCAGGAAGCAGATTTGAAAGCAGAAATCACCGTTGCAATGGCGAAAGCCAAAGGTTATATCGACCAAAAGCAAGCAAAAGCTCACTTGGCTTACTTTGCTTACCTTCGCAAAGCTAACAGACTGGAAAAGAAAGTTGCAGCAACTCAAGAAATCATTGATACCAGTAACAGCGCACTTGAAAATACCTTTGATGATCGCAAAGCCCAGCTTCTGGGAGCCATCAACACCCAAGCCAAGCTAGGACAAGGCACAACCCAACAAGTCACCGATTTACGTAATAAGCGTCGTGAGTTGATTGAGCAACACAAGCAAGAGATGGCAAGCTATAGGAATGAATTGCAAACAGGTCAGCTGACAGCAGCTGCAAGCTAACTCAAACTTCTACCCACTTCCAATTTCTGCCCTGGAAGTGGGAATTAGCATACTAATCAGAACTCTACTGATAAAGCAGATAGGAGTAGTGATGGTAAAAAATATTGAGGACATTAACGATGCCAATGCGCCAACCCCAATCGCTGACCGTTACCAGCATATAGCTAACTTCGGCGAGTTTGTTGTTCTTTTCTCTGGCGGTGTTGGATGTTCCTTTGCTGCTTTGCAGTATCGTTCCTTGGAAGTGGTACTTGGATTTCTCTATGCCTTGGCGATCGCCTACCTTACCCTAAATTATAGTTATGCACCAAGAGCAACAATTTTTCGGATGGCAGCAATTACTTTGGGAGTTGGTTTTGGATTCCGGGAAATCTTCATGCTATTTCCATTACCCCTGATTAATGCTGTCCTTTTTGTCTTAGGAGTTATTCTTCTTTGTCTGATGGGGTTGAGGTGGTACAGGAGTTTGGTAGGATGAGTATCAAGACTGTCACGGTTCGTCAAATCAAGCAGTCCCTGGCGTGTTTAGGAATAGGGATGATGATTGGCGGAATATTTCTCGCTGTTCCTGACACCTACAATTCTTGGAAGTTTGTTCACCAGAATGCACATGATATATTTGGTCAGCGATATGTAGAAGAAAAGATATATCGTATTGGGGAAGATGCGCCAAGAATAAAAACATATAAGGTAATTCAAGGACAAGCACAGCGTAAAATCCAAGGCGTTATTTTATTATTCTTTGGCGGTAACATTGCCTGGTTTTTTGGTCAATGCTTAGCTGATGAATTGGAAGTGATCGAGAGACGACGCTGGAAAATACGTCAGATTGAATTTATCGAAGAAGACACAACGCTTATGACAGGTGCTCAAGTTCAGCAAACGATGATTGAGTTGGATTTGTTGAGCAAGCTAAGTGAATTTCAACAAAAATTTCGACCAGATGAGATTAAATACCTCCCCTCAGACGTTGGAGAAGACGCAGAAGCAGAAGGTGAGGGGGGTAAATATCCAGAATCAGCTAACGGTTTTTTTATGTGGCTGATTGATAAGAATATTAGACAAGCCAAGGTGCGAGAGTTGTCCCAAAAATCATTCAATAATGGGCATCTAAGCGCCGACCGAATTCGTAGTTTCGTGCAAGAACTTTTAAGTCAGAAGTTAGCTGAATGGCTAGACGAAGCGAAAAGTGAATTTCGACTGTTAAATGTTTCGCAAGATTAACAACTTAATGAAAATTAGATGAGGTGTATTAGCGGCTGCGTTCTCAATTGTCGAGCAACGGACAAAGCCATGAAAGCGAAGAAAGATATCCTAGAGGCGGATTGGACCTGCTTCGCTTTTTGCAGGTGCTGGAAGAGACAGGCTCACAAAATGATTTTATCAACAACCAGATCTTTAGTAGCCTGCCCCTTCCAGTCCGCTGACGCCACCTGCAAAAGTCCAATCCTGGAGGTGTATTGCAACAGATGCATGAGTGTATGGTATGCTCATGCAGTGAATATTCACTGTTAGCATGAGCTATGTACTCTCAAGCAGTTGATCGCAGTATTCTCACACCTCTAACTTTTATTCAACGCAATGCTAAAGTCTATAGTCAGAAAGTTGCGATTATATATAATCAAAAACGCTTCACTTACGGCGAATTTGCAGATCGGATAAATTGTCTAGCCTCGGCACTACGTCATGCTGGACTTGAAAAAGGCGACCGCGTCGCTTTCTTTTGTTTCAATACTCCACCCATGCTAGAAGCCCATTTTGCCGTGCCTTTAGCTGGTGGTATCCTAGTGTCTATTAATACCCGTTTAACTCCCCAAGAAGTTGCTTATATCTTGAATGATTGCGGTGCAAAATTTCTCTTTGTTGATACAGAGTTAGCAAATATAATTCGACCGGTTCAAAATCATCTAGAAACTGTTAGACATATAATCAATATCAGTTATTTAGAAGGATTTGAACCTTTAGATGGTGAGGATTATGAAGCATTTCTCCAAACTGGGAAACCGACTCCTTTATCTTGGGTAATTACAGATGAAATGGAGACAATCTCGATTAATTACACGAGTGGAACTTCTGGGTTACCCAAAGGTGTGATGTACTCTCATCGAGGTGCATATATTAACTCTTTAGGAGAAATCATTGAAACAACACTAACACCTAACTCAGTTTATCTCTGGACTCTGCCCATGTTTCACTGCAATGGCTGGTGTTTTACTTGGGGGGTAACTGCTATTGGTGGTACTCATATTTGTTTACGTAAGTTTAACCCTGGTAATATCTGGAAGTTAATTCAACAAAAAAAAGTCACTCATTTAAATGCTGCACCTGCAATTTTAATTTCTCTGTTCAATCATCCAGACTGTCCGCAATTATTAGAAAAACCTTTAACTATCACTACAGCAGGCGCACCACCATCGCCAACATTGATTGAAAAAATTACTAAAATTGGCGCAAAAATTATTCACGTTTATGGTTTAACGGAAGTTTATGGTCCTTATACAGTTTGCGAATATCAATCAGATTGGGACAATTTAATGATTGCAGAAAAAGCAAAACTCATGGCACGTCAAGGCGTACCTTATATCGGTGCAGATGGTTTGCGAGTTGTAGATCAAAATATGAATGATGTTCCGGCTAATGGGCAAACAATGGGGGAGGTGGTGATGCGAGGAAACATGGTGATGACAGGCTATTATAATGACCCAGAAGCGACCGAAAGAGTATTTAGAGGAGGATGGTTTCATAGTGGTGATTTAGCGGTAATGCATCCTGACGGTTATATTGAAGTGCGCGACCGTATGAAAGATATCATCATTACTAGCGGGGAAAATGTCTCCAGTATTGAAGTTGAACAATGTCTTTACCGCCATGAAGCCGTGTTAGAATGTGCAGTTATTGCTGTACCGAATGCTAGGCGTGGTGAAGTGCCAAAAGCCTTTGTTACCCTCAAAGAAAAGGCGCAAGTTACAGAACAAGAATTAATCCAATTTTGCCGCAATCAAATGGCTGCTTTTAAATGCCCTACTAAAATTGAATTTACGACTCTGCCAAAAACGAGCACTGGTAAAATTCAAAAGTATCTGTTACGGGAGAAAGAATGGATAGGTTATGAAAAGAGGATTTACGGCGGTTAGTTGCAATATATAAAAATCACCCCGTATCGAACTCACGTCGTTCTGGATGGCTTTTAAAACGTTGCTTTTCACCACACCTGGTTTGGTGTAATCAACCAAAACATTACACTGACTTACTTACTTGTTGCACTTCCAATAATTTTCGCATCTGTATCATCTAAATAAAACTCATAAACTGCCTCTCCCGATACTTCACAGCGCAACGGTTCAATGATTTTAGTAAAAGGATTCCATACCAGCGTTACTTCTCTTTTTGCTTTCTTCCTTTGCAAGGTACAATAAATATGTACTGTGGGTAAGTGTAGAATCATTGCACTATAAAGGTTAGCTTCAACTTTCAGAGCATAACGTTCTCTGATATCTGCAAGTTTTCTCTCCAATTCGCGATTAGTTGCTTCTATCCGTGCTAACTCTTTTTCTTTCTCATCACCGCTCAAACTTTTGTATTCAATCTTGGCAGCAATCTCTGCGCTAATAGTGCCATAATAATTCCTCAGTCTTTCTTCATCCCTGGCTAAGGCTCGATATAACTTTGCCTGCCAATTTTCTAATTCTGCTTGTATTAACGACGCAGATGTTTTCTCAATAATCGCAGATAATTCTGACTCTGACATTTTCTGAGGTAGGGAATTATCATCCACAGGAATTTTATCTGATTCCCAAAATAAAGCATCACCAATGTCTACAGGCGTTACTCCTGTTAATTCATTAATAATAAACGACACCATCCCAATTCTTTTCTCGTCTGCTTCTGCTGTATAAGCAACATTACACAAGATATAACGAGTCATCTCTGGTTTGGCATCAACAAAGCGAATCAAACCATTGTGAGGTACAACTTTTTGTGATATTAATTTGTCAAAACCACTAGTTTTGAGATAACCATCATATTTAACCCCCAAAGCAGTCACGCTTCCTAAATCAGCCAGAATTTCGGAAAATTTATTGAGGAGTTCTGAATTATAGCTGACAAATTGACTATTGGGAGTATCGATTGCCGTACTAAAAGTTGTTTCTTCTTCTATTTTTAAAGCTGTTGCTATTTTTTCTGGTAACAGCACATTCAGCGTTTTCTCATCTACTAATTCTGCGACTCCATCGTAGGTTGAAATAACTGTTTCTAGAGTTGTGATAATTGGATCTGTTATCATCTGGGGATTAGGGATTGGGGACTGGGGATTGGGTTTACGTGGAAGACAGAGGTTTTGAATCTTTAGAATTCTATCAAGATAGTTTAAAGCGGCTTTTAGCGGCTTATCGACTGGCGGATCGTTTGCCAGATTATGAACGTTATAATTTAAGCGACCAATTACGACGGGCTGCCTGTAGTATTGTGCTAAACATAGCTGAAGGGTATGGACGCTATCACTATCTTGACCGCTTACGTTTTCTGTACATTGCTCGTGGCTCCTTGGCTGAAACCAAAAGTGCTTTTATTGTTGCTGAGAGTGTCGGGTTTTGCACTACAGAGCAATTAAACTGGATGGATCAGTCAGCTAAAAGTGCAGATTGAAAAAGGTCTCAACGGCTATTGTCGTTTTATTCGCTCTCAGCAACAAGGCAAAGAAGAATATGGAAACCAATATATTCGGAATAAAGGGACTGATAACTAGGAAAGAAATACAGCCATAAAATCTTCCCAATCCCCAATCCCCAATCCCCATTCCCCAATCCCTCAAGCTTCAAAATCTTCACCAAATATCTGCTCATCCAATTCTTGAGTTGAGCGATATTTATCTTTAGCTTTGAGCAAATCATCCGCCAGTTTCTCAAAAGCCGTATTTATCTGATCATTAGATTGATGCTTCAACCAAATATCCATCACAACCTCGCTGAAATCAAATTCATCATCCACGTTACCCAATATTGTTTCTATTTCCCCCACCACCAGTTCAAACATATTGATTTTATCGTGTAATATTCGCAAGATATATTCTTCAATACTGTCTTTCAGACAAAAGTTGAAAATAAAGACATCCTGCGTTTGTCCGATGCGGTGAATCCTCCCAATCCGTTGTTCAATCTTCATCGGGTTCCAAGGTAAGTCATAGTTGACTATAGCGTTCGCAAATTGAATATTACGTCCTTCTCCCCCCGTCTCAGATGCTAGTAAAACTGGAACGTTTTCCCGAAAAGCTTCAATTGATGCATCTTTCTGCTTTAATGACATATCCCCTAAAAATTCAGCAAATTGTATACCCGCTTCGCTAAACGTTTTTGCTAAATATGCAGATGTGGCTTTGTGGGTGGTAAATACTATAGTTTTTTGAGATGATTTTTTGAGTAACTCTACTAAGGAACTTGCTTTTTCGACTTGTTTAATTTGCGCCGCACGTCGCGTCAAACTTTTGAGTGAGTCACTCGGTAATCTTTTGGAGAGATTTTTTAGCGATTCAACCAAAGCATTAACGCTGGAACCTGCACGCATTAACAAACTAGTACGCGAAAATTTGTCGAGATGTTCTGAATTATCCCGTAAAAAGTCGCTTAAATCTCGATAGAGTTTCCGTTCGCTTTCGGTTGGAGTGACAGTGATGGTAGTGGCGAAGCGTTTGGGTAATTGCACATCAACTAAAGAACGGGTGTTGCGGATCATCACTTCCCGCATTAGACTTCGCAGTTTTTCTGGGTTTTTGGGAATTCGTCCATTTTTACTGGAAACATACTCTCGCTTGAAGTCTGCTTCGGTTTTGAGTAAACCCGGTTTTAACAAAGTCAGAATATTAAATAGTTCCACCAAAGAGTTTTGCACTGGTGTGGCGGTGAGCATTAATAGAAATCTTTTGCTCAAAGCATTGACAAGTTTCCAGTTAAGTGTGTTACGGTTTTTCAGGTGATGCGCTTCGTCAACAACAACTAAATCCCAGTTGCGTGAGGTGACTAAGGGATAATGTTTAACTGATTTAGCGGTGTTGAGAGATGCTACGATTCTCTGATTAGCTGTCCAAAATTCTTCGGGGTTTTGTTGTCTGCTGTCATCATCAGTGGTAATAGAGGAAATGCCAAATTTTGAAGCTAATTCTCCTTGCCATTGGGAGACGAGGGAAGCTGGAGTCAGCACCAGTATCGATTGAACCATTCCTCTTGCTAAGTATTCGCTGATAATGAGTCCGGCTTCGATGGTTTTACCCAGCCCAACTTCATCAGCGAGTAAGGCGCGTCCTCCAAATTGTCGCAAGACTTTTCTGGCAGTTTCGATTTGATACCAATGTTTGTCAATGGTGGTGAGGGAAGGAAGGCAAACTAATTGGTCATAGTCTGCCATTAATGATAATTTGAAGAGTGAGTTGCGAGCATTGTAGTATTTGATATCATCATGTTGCCGCCCGAGTATGGCTGTCAGTGCATGGGTTGGGTTGAATGTGAAACTGTAGAAGTTATCCATTCTTTGTAGTTGGGGGTAACGCTTGTGCGAATGTGTTAACTACTTATTGCAATTTCTTCTGGGGTATCCCCAATACAGGTGGGTAAGGATGCAAAATTTTAGATGATTTGTTATAGAATAATGCAGAACAGCACATCTTGAGTAAATTATACCAGAGCTGTAGTCATGAAATTCTCAACCAATCAAGGGAACAATCAGTAGTCCAGCGCCTTTGGGGCGCTGGACTACCTTTACTCGCCAATTTGTATTTCCCCTATGGTAACTGCTTGGCTTCTCCAAACAACTGTTGAACCTTCTGGTAAGAGCTTTGATCCCCTTGAGCTTTAAACAATCTCATCGCCACTGACAAATCTGCAAGAGCGCCCTGCTTATCTCCTAAGTTTTTTCGAGTTAACCCTCTGTTGGCATAGCCCTTCGGATTATTGGGTTGCAAGCGAATAATTTCTGTGTAGTCAGCGATTGCTCCTTGAAAGTCTTGCTGGGCAAAACGGGCGTTGCCCCTATCAAAATATGTTTTGACGTCATTAGGATGCTGCAGTATCGCTTGATCATACTTTGCCATGTCCGGCTGAGTGTTGGTGTTGGAGTTATAAAGTTGAGTGGGATTTGTTTTGATTAGATAACCAGGTGGAAAAGGATTGCTTGCTCTTTTGCGTTGCTGAAAACTCAGATATGATTTCGGACATTGTTTTATGACTTCTCGATAAAGAGCGAGCGCAACCGGATTAGCATCCGCTAAATCATCATCTAGTATTGATAAATATTGAAGTGCTTGCCGATCAAGCTTACGTTCACCAGCCATCACAGCACAGGTTGTAGCAGCCACCTGCTGAATGTTTGTTTGAGCATAAGCAGCTTTTGTTGCCAAGCTAGTAAGACTGACTCCGCCGAGCAAACTGAATGTAATAATTAGGTTAAACTTCATTTCTTTTATCTTGAAAAAGTAGTGTAATCAAGCCTTGTGATATACACTGTTGGCTTGCATCAATAAGAGGCAGAGCTAGAACAATAGTGATATTTATTAAGTGGATACTATTAACTTAATTCAACTTCCGAACGGAATTTATAAATATTTACACAAAATAATCTCAAACAGTGGTTGGGTAAAACTATGACTTTACCTGACAACCTTCCCCGCCTTTTTTGCCCGATTCGTAGCGTTGCTGTTCGACCTCAAGCCGTGGCGCAAGCCATAGGCAATAGGTTGTCAGGTAAAGTCTAGGAAAAATGTAGCGGCAGCAAACAGAGCACGCATTTGCGTTCGCAAGCTCTGAATTTATAATACTAAAGTACTATAAAAGTAAACCTCTATGACTTTAGAGCCAATGGTTATTCAGTACAATTAGCGGGTGCCATGCCTTGTGACGCATTGTCCCCTAAAAATTGGGCAGGCTTCAAGCCCTTTGATTAATCGGGGGGACAAGACGCGTATCGTATTAAGCCTGCCCAATTTTTTCGTGTTAGACCCCGTGACAAAGTAATGACCATTCCATTAAACCAAACACATCAACAAGTCAACATTACTCACTCGCACGAATCAATAACAGGAGTCGTGGAACGCCTGACTTATTACAGTGAAGAATCAGGTTATACAGTGGCACGTCTGCAACGTTCTAGTGCATCCGAACTAACTACGATTACTGGTAGTTTTGCTGATATTCAACCTGGACAGACATTGCAATTAACAGGTTTTTGGCGCGAACATCCCCAATACGGTTTACAGTTTCAGGTCGTTGACTACAAACAAACCAAACCTGCCACTCTTACTGGAATTGAGAAATATTTAGGTAGCGGTTTGATTAAAGGAGTTGGTCCAGTCACAGCGAAACGGATTGTTGCTCATTTTGGGTTAGAAACCCTCGATATTATTGAAAACCAAATTAACCGCTTAGCTGAAGTCAACGGCATCGCCAAAAAGCGCATTGCCATGATACAAAAAGCTTGGAATGAGCAAAAAGCCATCAAGTCCGTGATGGTGTTTCTCCAAAGTCATGGTGTTTCCACTACTTATGCAGTCAAAATCTACAAACAATACGGTGATTTAGCGATTAACAAAGTTAACTCTAATCCCTACCAGTTAGCAACTGATATCTACGGTATTGGCTTTATGACTGCAGATAAAATTGCGCGTAATTTGGGCGTTCCACCAGATTCTGAGTTTCGCTATCGTGCGGGAATGACTCATGTCTTAAGTGAAGCCGCCGAAGATGGACATTGCTATTTGCCGCAACCAGAGTTAATCGAATGTGTTGCAAGTCTCCTCAAAACTGAATCGCACCAGCCACAACCGAATTTCATTGCCCAAATCATCCAAAAAATGACACTCGCTGATGAGCTTGTGCGCGAATGTGGTGTAGATAAAATCTTATACTGCTACAAACCAACCTTCTTCCATACCGAACAAAACTTAGCTCAATTGGTATGCGATCGCCTGACTTCTCCTATTAATCCCGATATCCCCCGTGTCCGTACTTGGTTAGAACGCTTTAGCATCAGCCGTAAAGTTTCACTCTCACCCGAACAACAACAAGCGGTTGAAACAGCAGCTTACTCGAAAGTCATGGTGATTACAGGTGGTCCGGGTGTTGGAAAAACCTTTTGCACCCGTACTATTGTTGAATTGTGGAAGGCAATGGGTAAATCTATTGCCCTAGCTGCACCAACTGGACGTGCTGCCCAAAGGTTAGGCGAAATGACTGGCGAAGATGCTAAAACTATCCACCGACTTTTGGAATTTGACCCGAAGACAAGGAGTTTTAAACGCGACAAAAACAACCCCCTGCCACAAAAAGCAGTCATTGTGGACGAAGCCAGTATGCTTGATTTATTTCTCGCGTACTCGTTAGTTCAGGCTGTGGGAGAAAATGCTCAACTATTGTTAGTTGGCGATATTGACCAGTTACCATCGGTGGGTGCGGGTAACGTGCTTGCCGATTTGATTAATTCGGGTAAAGTGCCTGTGGTGCGACTCACCCAAGTCTTTCGCCAAGCTGCGACAAGCAAGATTATCACTGCTGCTCACCAAATTAATCGCGGACAATATCCCAACATCGAATCAATTTCAGATATTCCTCAATCTGATTGCCTCTGGCATGGTGGAGGATTTCAACCCGAACATGGGGTACAGGCAATTAGCGAATTGATTGCTGATTTGATTCCTAAACTTGGTTTTTATCCAGCTATTGATGTACAAGTGCTTTGCCCAATGACGAGGGGATTGGTTGGTACGCGCAATCTCAATAATGTACTGCAACAACTCATTAATCCTCCCAGTCCCCAAAAAATTGAAATTACCAGAGGTGGAACAATCTTTAGAGTGGGTGACAGGGTTATTCAACTAACCAACGATTATCAACGCGAAGTTTTCAATGGTGATGTAGGTTTTATTACCACAATAGATACTGAAGAACAGGAAGTCGTTGTCCAGTACCAAGAGCGCGATGTGATTTACGATTACGCAGATCTCAATGAAATTGCATTAGCTTGGAGCGTGAGTATACATAAATCACAGGGGTCGGAATACTCGGTGGTGATTTTACCTTTGTATACTCAGCACTATATGATGCTGACTCGAAATTTACTTTATACTGGGTTGACTCGTGCGAAGAAGTTGGCGCTTATTATTGGTTCCAAAAAAGCAATACAGATGTGTGTGCGTTCCACCAAGTCGCAGGAACGCTACACCCAATTGCAGCAAAGGTTAGTTAGACTTTGCACATCCAGAAACTGAAGCTCAGTTTCCACACTTGTTGTGCCACAAACTTTAATTGTCTAACAAACTCATCAATGCTTCAAATTCAGGGTCTTGCAACTCTGACAATTGATGCTGTAACTTTGACAATTGACTCTGTAATGCTTCAATTACGTAGACCATATTAAATTGTTGTGCAATTTTTAACTGATTTTCTTTGATTTCTATTTGTTGAAACAGATCGTTGTCAACATTTGTTGAATCATGGTAATGAGTAATCATAGTTGCATCTGTGTTGATAAATTGATCCACAAAACTCAGTATTTTTCAAAATTGATAGCATAATTTTCTGTCAAAACGTGTAAAGAATTGATGCGCTGCTGATTGATCTTGGACTTTGGACAAAATTATGAACTGTTGCATCAAGCCAGAGGCTTATTGCCCCAAGTTGCATCTGATTACAGTTAATTCCGCCGTCATACCCACGAAATCGCCAAACGAACAGCCCAACGATCCCAAAATTATGAGAGTTACTACACTGTAACCGACACAAAATATCACAACCATCCACAGGAAGCTCTTTGCCAGATTGTTTTTGCTTATATTTTAAACGCAAAGGCTAAGTTACAAAATTCTTGAATAAAGTGTAAAATCATTTTGTTGACATTGGGAGCATAGATTCTGTAAGCAACCCCTGCCTAAAGGCTAGGGGCTTCGACAAATGTTGAAGCTCAGCTTACCAGACTAAGTACCTCGTGTACTACGTTTAAGGCAAGAGTTAAAGACCTACCAAGGGCGGAGAGTGCCAGTCCCCTGCTCTAGAACCGAACAGTTAAACAGGCTTAAGGGTTAAACCAGTGCTGTTTGGATAGTTACAGACCTTAAACATTGTCAAGGCTAACTTTACCCGACAGGAGGGACATTTATGTCCAAAGTATTCATTATCGACTCAGACAAAAGACCATTAGACCCAATACATCCAGCACAAGCAAGACAGTTATTACAAAACAAAAAAGCAGGCGTTTATAGAAGGTTTCCGTTTACTTTGATTCTCAAAAAATCGTTCTCTGATATTGTCCATTTGCTGAGATTAAAAATAGATCCAGGTGCAAATTTTACAGGAATTGCTTTAGTAAACGATACCACTGGTGAAGTTGTATTCGCTGCTGAATTAAAGCATCGCGGTTTTGCGATCAGAGAATCTTTAACTTCTAGAAGACAGTTGAGACGTAGTAGAAGAAACCGCAAGACCAGATATCGTCAACCCAGATTTGATAACAGAAATCGTCCACAAGGTTGGTTAGCTCCCAGCTTACAAAGTCGAGTTAAAAATATCAAGACTTGGGTTGAAAGATTACGCAAGGTAGCGCCAATTGAAGCTATTAGTCAAGAGCTTGTACGCTTTGATATGCAACTGATGCGGAACCCAAATATTCAAGGTGAAGAGTATCAGCAAGGTACACTTGCTGGTTATGAAACACGAGAATACCTACTAGAAAAATGGGATAGACAATGCGCTTACTGTGGCGTTAAAGATGTTCCACTTCAAATAGAACATATCCATCCAAGAGCCAAGGGAGGTAGTAACTCAATCACAAATCTTGCCTTGAGTTGCGAAAAGTGCAACACGAAAAAAGGAACGAAAGATGTTAAGGACTTTCTCAAAAAAGACCCTGCGAGGTTGGAGAAAATCCTGGATCTTGCCAAAAGACCGCTAGCCGATGCAGCCGCAGTTAACACTACTAGATCGGCATTGCTGGAAATTTTAAAAGCAACAGGCTTATCCGTTGAAACTGGCTCAGGAGGATTGACTAAGTTCAATCGCTGTCAGCAACATCTTGAAAAGTCTCATTGGTTAGATGCTGCCTGTGTTGGAAAGTCAACACCCATTCTTAACGTTAAAGGTATCAAACCTCTAATGATTGCTGCTAACGGACACGGTACACGTCAACAATGTCGTACTGACAAGTTTGGCTTTCCCAATCGTCATTGTTCAAGAACTAAGTTTCACTTTGGTTTCCAAACTGGCGACATTGTTCAAGCAATTGTGACAAGTGGCAAGAAAGTTGGTGTGTACGTCGGAAGGATTGCAACACGTGCAACAGGTAGTTTCAACATTTCAACTAAGACCGCGTTAGTTCAAGGAATCGGTCACAAGTTTTGTAAACACATTCACAAAAAGGACGGTTACTCGTATGCCTAATTTGGAGAACTTGACGGTTGATTTATCAACCGTGTCGTGTTTCCTCTCTGGTCTTTTGACACAGAGTTTCCACACTCCCGCGAGGTCAGCATGACTCATCGATTTACTGAGTTGCCAACTTCCTGTTTCATTTCTAAGCTGTCGCGTCTTTACTTTTCCAAAGCATTCTCGATATGTCAAGGGTTACGGCCTCCAAAAAGTGCAACTTGTAGGCGCGACAGCTTACTACAGGTAACTGAAAAAATTATGGCAGGGTACTTTCAACCAATTTAATTGAACAAAAATTCGGTGAGCAAAATTAAAAAGCAGGGCTACAACAACTCACCCATAAAGCAAAAACCCCGCCCATTTAATCAAATAGCGGGTCTATTGACCTAATATCGCGGTAACTCCAAACGAAATATTTGCAGAACTGTTCGAGCAACCGCGCTCGTATAACTATAATAATCAATTCTGCGATGCTCCAGCAGGGAGCCGCCCCTTGGGCGATCGCATTGCAAAATGGAGTTATCCGAAATCACCACAAGTAATTTGGATGCTAAGCATGGAATCTACCACCACCTTAAATATTCTTCCTGTTGCCGCTTCACGCCATCGATTTTCTAGCTTAAACGAGTTTGAATCGTTTATCCGAAACACCTTCGTCGAGGGAAGCGGTATAGATCCAGTGATGCTCGATACAGGAATCGAGTTTCACGAAGACATTGAGTCAACTGACGGAGGCGACGTATACGCCCCAATTCATGAAGCCTTGGGATGGGAGTATAGGCGATTCGGACACAAAGCAAATGAACCATTCTATGCTGCATTTTTCAAAAACGAGGATGGCTCAATTTGGCAAGCGATAGTGAGTTTGTGGGATGAGGAGAAAGAGCGTCCCTACAAGTACTTAGCTCCAAAAGGAGGAGGTGACGCTCCAGTTCTTAGCCAAACCCTTGCGGGTGACCACGCTTACTTTCCACCCGTACCACCGGAAATTCGCAGGCGCATTGGCATTCGCTATGGGCTTGAAGTTCCATTAGACGGCAGTTTCTGGGAGTGGCTCAAAGAAATTGATATCCCTCGGCTAATCACTGAAGGAGGTAAGAAGAGCTTGAGTGCTCTTTCTCAAGGGTATGTTGCGATCGCTCTGTATGGATGTTGCTGCGGAGTCAAGACTAAAGATGACCAAGGAAACAAGGTTGCTCCCTACTTAATTTCAGACCTGCAACCGTTTGCCCTTGAGGATACCAAATGGTTATTTGCTTTAGATCGCGACGAGAAGCAGAAAGCGAAAATTGCGGTTCAGACGGGGAAAAAACGCCTAACTCAAGCTCTACATCTCAATAAATGCTTCGTTGATGACATTGAATGGAAAACTTCTCAAGGTAAAGGTTTAGACGACGTTATGGTACAAGGGGGGAGCAGTATCTTTGATGCTGCTTATATAAAAGCGATACAGCGTTTGGAGCGCCAATTTTCAGGGCATGAGAACTTAAAAGACTTACCCAAGAAAACAGTTTTACCGACAGCGGGTAGAATCGCTCGTGAAATCGCTCAGGACTATGAAGGAAAACTGATTTGGAATAACGAACATAAAACATGGATGGTATACGAAATGTACGGACATCAAGGTATTTGGGGCATGGTGGACGAGCATTATGTAGAAACGCTTTTCCAAAATATTTTGCAAGGTTGGGGTATCGTTGAATATGCAACTGATGCTTACATCGTTAACATTCGCAAATTTATTAGCCGCATCCTTGTCACATTCCAATGGAATGAGCGCAAAGAGATTTTACCGTTTGAAGACGGAGTCGTTGACATTGAAACGGGCAAGTTTGAACCGCATTCACCCGAAAACAGGCTGACATGGTGTTTGCCCCGTATGTACAACACTCCCTTAATTTCGGACTGGGGGACAATTCGCTCGTGGTTGCACGAAGCGTGGTCTGATGAACAAGACCGAGAAATGTTACTCTGTTTTGCAGCGGCAGTGATTCGGCAACGCTACGACCTGCAAAAATTCTTGTATTTGGTCGGTACGGGTGGCAGTGGCAAGGGAACTTACTCTCGCCTCCTGCAAGCCGTAATCGGTGATCAAAACGTGTGGTCGGGCAAGATTGAAAACTTGTCTGACAAAAATGATTGCGCTTATTTGGTTGCAAAACCGTTAGCGATATTCGCTGACCAAGATAAAGTTACCAGTGGGTTGCAACTGTTCAAGAATTTGACGGGGCAAGACAACATCTTAGCAAAGCGTCTCTACAAAGACAGTTTTAACTTCATCTATACTGGACTTTCCTTGATTACGGCGAATGCTCCTGCTCTTTTGGGGGCTGGTAGCTGGATGAAGCGCCGTGCGCTTGTGGTGAATTGTAACTATCAGCCAACAAAGGAACGAAACCTCGATGCTGAATTTGCTCCAGAGATTGCAGCATTTACTCGCTACTTGTTGAGCATTCCTAATGAACACATTAATCGCATTTTGCGAGACAATCGCCCCACCAGTGGCAGTGTGACTCCGGCGTTTTGGGAAATGGCGCAACGCCAGGATTCCATTGCCGCATGGCTTGAAGAATGTGTGGTATTTGAGGAAGCAGCGTTTACGTCAGTGGGTAAAAACAAAGATGAGTGGCCAGATAAAGAGTACATTCCAGATTTAAGCACTTTGTTTGGGTCTTACCACCACTTGTGCCGAACCACAGGGTTACAAGGCAAGAGCTTGACTAACTTTGCGCCTGAACTTGAGGAGCTATGCCAAAAGGTTTTGGGTTACAAATTTGTGCACAGACACCGCAACGCTACAGGAGTAAGAGGTTTCCAGGGTATCCGCCTGCGTCGAGAGACGGAGCGGCAGATTTCTGACAACCTTTTACTATTTAGCGACAACCTCACTGACAACCATCCTGACAACCTTGAAGCCTTCAATAGCAAAGCTTCTGACAACCCTGACAACCTTTTAGAAAAAATTATTTCACATAAAACTGATGAAGTAGAGGTCTGTGCAACATCACCTCCACCGCCGCTTGTCATTCAAGACCCAGTACCAGCACTCAATTCTCCAAAAATAATGGAACAAGGTTGTCAGGGTTGTCAGGATAACTGTCAAAACAACGAATTACCAATACTTTCACCCACTGAAAACCCGGATGTTGGGCAGTTGTCAGATACCAATCCAGACAACTCTATTAATGAAGTTGCTATTATCCAAAACAACATCACAGGCGAACGCCTAGACGAAACTTCATCTGCCCAAAATCGAAAAGCATCGTGGACAGTCACCCTAAGCGCCGGTTCCACAGTAATGTTTCAACACCAAGATGTAAACGGGTGGAGAAAGGGTGTAATAGAGGAAGTTGTCGTTATGAATGGAATTTTTGTAAAAGCAATTGTCCAAGCGAACCTCAAAAAACGAGGCAGCTGGATACAGCGTAAATTTGCAGTGTGTCGAGAAGACTGGTTAAGAACTTAGGCGATCGCCACATGAAGGCTCCGTGCATGAGCATCGCGGAGCGCACCCTACGCCCCAATCCGGCGGAGCCGGATTGCCCCGAATCGAAGATTTGGGGAGGGAACTGTCTGAAAAGAGCCCTCTGGGCGTGACACGGGCGATCGCACTTTTGGAAAAACTTTGTGATTTACTGATGAAATCTTTATCAGTAGGCAAGCCTTAGAACAAGAATCAATTTGCTAAGGTGTTTACTGGAGAGCAATATCATCAAGCCGTTAGTTTAAGCGTGGAAGCGATTGCGCGGAGCGCAGACGCCAAGGGCGTATCGCCAAAGCAAAAGACAAGGATGATATAGGGAAATCTGTTTATGCTATAATCCTTGCAGGATAAAAATTTTAACATTCAAAAAAAATACTACATAGACCTCTGCACGGTACTCCAGCCACTCGCACAGGATTCAAACCTCATTCTGGCGACTGACACCTTGGTTCTTTTTGTTAACCCAGACAGCACAAAAGTTTGAGATTAGTTTTCGGAGATATCTATTGAGTCCACCCTTGAATCTGTATTTCAAGTAAGCGGATTTGCGATAGTACGAAGTGCCCGTCGGAGGCAATAGTAGTATGAATTAACACAAAGTACTTAATTAATGTGATTTATAAATTTATAAGTTTTAAATTTAAACGCAAAGACTAAGATAAAATATATTGGTAAGGTGTAATATTGTCCTATGGCTCTGCAACTTGCCAAATTGAGCATCTTTAGTCTTGAACGAGATCGCTACCTGGCATTTATCGCGTCTGGTGATGAACTGCAAAATCAAAAGTAACTTTCGGCATTTGGATCGTAAGGAACATTTTCATCAAGTGCGATCGCGCTTTACGTTACAGCACATCTTTTGGCAAATGTTTATTTTTGAATTGCAATCAATAATTGGGTATTATGCATAGTGCTTATGAAAGAGTTGAGTCGGTTGCTGAAATGATTGCGCGCTTAGTATGCGAATACGAAGCTCGACAAGCAGCCGAAGGAAAACAGGTACAAAAGTCTGCTACATCCGCCCCCTTACCTGTACCACTTTCTCTTCACCCACAACCGCGCAGGTGATGTACTCAAAGCAGCAGACTTTTTGATCCACAGAGTGAGTAACGGCACACCCATACTCCATGTCCCACAAAGAAATTGGTCTTGATGGTAAAAATTCACATACTTATTTGAGTTGCCACACTGCTTTACTGGTAGGACTCTATTGCCCAACTTCCTTTCAACTACGTCAAACAAAAAGACCTGGATCAATTCACCCAATTAGCCCAAGATATGCGATTGAATATTTTGGGCTAATTGATAAGCACACTCGTTAAATGCTTTGAGGATAGCTGTTTCGGCTGGTGTTTTACCAGTGGCTCCTGTGTTATCATGCTCTGAGATAGAGCAGAGACTTAAGCACTCACTATTTGTATCAGACTCTTGAGAATGCGAAGCACATCATATAATTCATTACCTGGATTACGCATTAAAAATCCTTTTGATAAAGCGTAACGAGGTGAATTTTCTTTAACTAATTTAACGAAAATAAACTCACTGCCTGTAGCAATCAGGCCAAAACAAGGTTTATCTGAGACAGGACTACCTAACATATAAGCAAGAATTTGTGCAAGTCCTTCTTCAATGGAAAATGAAGCTTTTTTAGACTCAATAATCATTACCCATAATTGGTCTTTAAAAACTACTGTATCAATTCGACCTTTGATAATGACATCTTCATCAGGTACTGCAATATCTAAAGATTCTTCCGATTTAACATAAAAAGGATTCAGGTAAAAATCTCCAATAAAAAGTATTGGATCAATAATTGCCATCCTCACAATATCTTCTAGTAAAGGAGGATAGTTAAGCAAATTAAAATAACCCGCTTTGACTTTATTTAAAAGTTGTTTATCCAAATCTGTAATGACTGGTAAATCATCCTGCCATTCGCGAAAGAATTGCTCATCTAAAACTAACTGAATACCAAAATTATCAATCAAATAGCGTAAGTCAATATCTTTAGCTTGTATTGTTTGGGTCATAATTTTTAGGGAACAGGCAGTACTTCAGTATTATATGCGATTTGAGTTAAGGTTTGAGTGCAACAAATGGAGTGAAAAGTAGACAAATTACCCAGGAGTTAATCGGTGAATGGTATTAAGACAATCTATTAACGGATGTTTTGGGCAAAGTCTTGTTTCGGGAGTCTCCGTAATACCAGTTTTCTGTAAACTTGCACTTAATACTTACTTTTTAATTCTTGGTGTTCTTGACGGTTCGCTTAATAAGTATTAAGTGCATATTCATGGAGAATTGGTATAAGTTGGATTCATGACGCTACCGGTAACGACATCAAAGTTTGCAATTAACGCCTATGTTACATGACGGATATACCTTGCATTTCCATTTCTGCTGCTAATTCTCTTGCCGTTCACCAATCACTAATTGATCGTCCATAATATAGCTGGTTCTGAGCAAGCAATCGCAAATAATTCTACTACTTGCTTCATACTAAATTTTACTGGCTTACCACTACCATACTTTGATTCAGCAACGTCATTGAATCAGATTAATTTGAATATCGAATCTTAGGTGAGTCAAAATAAGTTTCAGCACTTATCATGATCACCTAAAATTATCTTTTTGCATCCGGCCTAATTCGGATGCCCGTACCCCCACTAATTGATTCCATTCATGAAAATTTAAGACAAAATGACTTTTGTCAATTAGAAATCACGCTTAAAAGCGAGTGAAAATAAAGTATTAAAAGGAAGCTTTGTACTGTCTTTTGAACCCAAAAGTGAATGATAAGTAGAAAAATGATGCGATTGCCTAAAGGGAACTGCTTTCCCTTGCAATCGCATCCTCAAAAATAGTGTTTTCTACCCCATTGTCGGCAAAAAATTAAGCACTATTAGTTATTGACAAATGGTTTATGGCTTGGCAAATCACCGATGCCTTCTTATTGCTTCACTTTATACCTTACGAGTAGCCATAGCTTATCAATCTCAGTTTTTACGTCTTGAATCTTCAATTGCCAGTTATTCATAGGGAGATTATTATCTTTAATCACGAATGATTTCATTTTTTCTCCGACTGGTGGTCCATCTGTGAAAGGAATCATCTGGGTGTCCTGCATCAGCGAAGCTGACAGTTTTGTGGGTGTGAACAAGTACACATCAATGGCTTGAATCTGCTTTGGATCACGTCCTTTAGTAAAAATCGGCAATCGCTCGTTTAGATTGTTAAGCATCAGTACTCGCTCAGTAGCATCAGCACGAGGATTCATAGCCTTATACCATTCACTCGGGAAGTCGTGTTTTAGGTCGAAAGCAGCAAATAAACCTTCCTCACGGCTCAATTCTTCCACACTCTTGATATACGCCATCACCGACTCAGCCGCAGGTTTCTTGAGCTTGTCTCCGCCCTCTAAAGCTGTGTAACGTATATGTACACTCACATCTGAGATAGTGTTATAGTCAAACTGACGGAACTGATCGGGTAATTCAATCCGCCATTTACTGATGACACCTGCTCCCTCAAATGGAATGTAGCGTTCGTCCCGGAAGTTGAGTTCAAACACACCGCTGTCGTTTTGACCCGTACTCACGGCAATTGAGGTGATAGGCACGTTAACCGTGCTAAAGCGATCATCGGTTTCATCTGTTTTTTCAAGGTAAGCGTTTTTGTCCTTGGCGATCGCACTCGTCCTAAACTTATGTTCTAATAGCCTAAGTGTACAATTGAGACTAGTATAAGGTCCAACGACACAGGGAACTGTCACGGCTACGGATTTAATACGGCGCATATAGTGACCGGGATGATCCATGTCAAATAACACTTCTGGTAAAGCAAATTCACACTTTCCAGTTTCTTTGAGTTCAATCAGTGCCAGGGGATTGATTTGCCGCAGCGAAACGTGTTTTGTGACCTCGTAGTCATAGCCCCGTTTTTCTAAGTAGGCGGCTTCGAGTTGTTTTAGACCAATGTACAACCGTTCACCAGCTAGCAATCCATCATGGGCAGCATCCCAGTAGCCAAACTGGATGAAGTTAGATGTCGTCAGTCCTCGCTCGAAACGGAAGACTTTTTCTGCTTTTTTAGCTAGTTCGTAGGCTAGGGTATAAGCTTGATAGTACAATGTCTGGATTTGCCCTTCCATCCAAGTGTAGAGTTCTTCGTTGGTATATTTGTTCTTCAGGAACTCCTCGACCTCTTGGGCATTGTCAATATTTTGTTGCTGGTTGGTGATCTCTTGGTTGGCGATATTAATCCGAATTTGTTGGGTTAATATCTGTTTGTCGATGTTTTTGATTTCGTATCCAGCGACGTTGGCTTGTTGTACCCGATCTTGTAACTGGCGTAGGAAACCAGCTTTCCGTCCTGCGTTCGTGGATTGGTACGAGAGTGAATCAGCTTGGATTCGTAAACCCCGCGCAACAGCCTGGGCGGCATTTGCCAAATTAGGAGATCCCCAAGACACATCTACACCAGCACCGAATGGGTGTCCACAAGCAACAATCGTTGGTAACGCATGAAGAATACTAGCTGAGGTTTCAACCCATCCGATCCCAGTTTGCCAATCATGTGCTTCACTTGCTTTATCCATCTCATCTTTCTCGGACTGAATTAACTTCAAACCGCTTTCATCAATTGGTTGTTCAATCTGGTTGGGCAGTTCGCCGAAATCGGTATTTCCATCTGGTACTTTTCCTAAATCCTCACCGATGAGCTTCAGGTAATGCTGCAAGCGGTAAACAGGAGGTTTCCGGCTTTGTTGCAAAGCTTCTAAGGATTTACCTGCTTCTTCTAACTGCTGCTTTTTCACTTCCATTAGCAAGTTATGCATCGTGATTTCATGTTTAGCACGCAGTTTAGATAATGCTTCCGCATCTTTTTTCTCTTTAGCTGACAAGAAGGCATTACCCATTGATTTTAGTTCGGCACATAGTTCTAAGGCTTTTTGCAGCAGATAATAGAAGCGGTAGTTTGGCATTGGACTGTTCAAGTCATTTAGCACACTTGCCAAACTAAGTCCCTGAGCAGCAGCTTGAACTAGCAATGCTGGATCGATGGGTGGCTCAAACAGTGGGAGTTTGCGGAACACACCCTCAATGTTTTCGCAATGGCGCAGCTTGAACAGGCGGTCATCAATTGTATCCCGTAGACCTCTTAATTGGGGATTGTCAGGAATACAGAAGTATAAGGTTGTTGCAAAACCAAAGACATTAGCCAGTCCCACAACACCATTACTGACACCAATCGGGAATGGGGTTTGATTACTGAAGGGAAACGCCAGTTCCAACTCAACCATCGCATTACTAAAAGCATCCCATTTGTCCAACAGCGACATATAAGTTTGGGGTTGAACTTTGCCGCGCTTGGGAATTTTTTGTCCCTTTGGTCCGTAGATATGAGCAGCTAGTACATAAAGTTGCGTAGCTTGGTTAAGGGTTTCGATGGTATCCTGCCGGAATAAATAGTCACCCCAAGCAATCAGGATTTCGATGTATTTCATCACCACCCACTTCATGTAGGCAACGGGACGCGATCGCGCAATTACATGAGGCTGGAAGGGTTTATCTCGCCATTCGTTAATTTGTTGATTTGGTGTATTATCAGGTGTGTTGGGTTGCAATTTCATGAACAATTTTTCCAGCACATTCTCTGCATCAACTTCCTTGAACGGCGCAAATTGCCAGAAGCGCTTATCGTCATAGCCCTTTGCATAAGGGTTAAAAACATAATGGCACATTTTTAGCGCCTGCTCAAATTGCTGTGACTTAAGCAGACGGTCTACTAGCTGCATTGGTGCGTGGAAGGCTGCTTCCCAGTTATATAGAGAGTAAGAACGTTTCAGTTCATGATAAAGTTTTTGACCACTAGAATTTGGATCGTCATATGCTCCATAAGCATCATCGCGTTCTTCCTCTTCGTTAATGCCAAGATAGTATTTAAACAAAGCATCAAGGTTGCCAGTCATCAGTTTACCCAACAGTTCATGGGCAAAAGGATGGTAGAAATTCAACTCTGCTGCGTGAAGTTGTTTTGAATAGTGGATCTTTACAAGCGTTTTTTGATCGTCGAAATAAGGCTCTGTAACAAATAAAGACAGAGGGTTGTTATTTGTAGCCTCCTGCAAGGAGTGGATCTCGGTTGGCTTATCCGTGTGATAGTGAAAATCAGTTGTAACCCCACTAGTGATAGTGGCAGGTGGTACATCGTCGGTTTTGAATATTTGACTACCTGTAAAATTAAATCTCTTTAAAACAACTTGGTTGGCTTCCCGGTAGATGTCGATAGCAACCTTGGAATCTGAAGCAGTAGTAACGATTCTGGGAATAAATTCATAGAGATTGACATCGGGAAGAGTTTCGGCAGGATTTTCATAGGTAGCTTCTGCCGAAATTTGTTTTTGCGTCCACTTCCCATTTCGGTACTCACTCCAAGCTATTTTGATTTCCCAAAACACCAAAGGCTTTTTCACTGGAATATCTAAGCCGCCATCAGGTTTGTTGTCAGTTTTATGGGCAGTAACAGAAATCGTACTATTGTCCAAGTCTTGAGCTTTTGTTTTCTTCGCGAACTGTGGGAAGAAAATGAGCAGCCGTTTGTTCCAAACTATCGGAATTAAGTACGTACCATTCTTCGTAATTTTCCCATTCGTATCTTCCACATCGTAGCTGGGGATATCCACTTGCACTTTTTCCCACGGATACCAATTTTTTTCACCTATATGAAAATACCGATAATAGAAAAAGTAGGGTGCATTGCGTGTCCGAGAGAAGACATGTAGCTTAATATAGTTTGGCTCATTATTGTTAACCCTTGGCTTTCCGTCTTGATCGATGTCCTGTTCTAAAAATAGTCCAACCACCTTCAAATTCGCTACCTCGTCCACTTTAAACAAGTAGTTTTTCATTGCATCTTGGACGGTTTGTGTGTTGATGTCCTTTTGCAATAATTCCGATTCCAGTTCTTTATAGAACGGGCTTTTATCGTCGCGAAGTTGAGGTTCGATCCAGTTTTCCGGGTAGAGGAACACCTTGCGGTTGGCTTCCCAAACGCGGTAACGTTGCATCCAATCCCAGCGATCGCGGTCTAGCGCATCATTGGGGACACCAATTTCCTTCCCTGTTGCATCTTTACCCTTGTCTTCCAGTCCCAAAAAACACCGTTGAATAAATAACTGTACGCTAGAAATTGCCTGCTTGATGCGGGATGTTTCCATGCAAGCATCCATTTGCACGTCAATCAAGAAAAATTCAAATAAGCTATCAGCATCTACAACACCCCATTCTCTCAAATCATCCTGTACAACTAAATATGCAATCAGGGCTAGTTTCTGGTGTTCGCGCAGTTCGTCGTTGAGGGGTTTAACGACTTGTTCCCAATCTTCTTGGTCGTAACGGGCGCGAATGGCTTTACGAATATCTTCGGCTATTTGGTGACACACCCAAAACTTCGATGTTGGTTTTGCCCACTCGAATAATCTGTCGATATCGACAGCAATTTTGTCGGCTACTACTAATGCGTGTTGTAGCTTGATTAAATTTACCTCATTACGAAAAGCTTCTGGGTGTTTCAGGTCAAAGTGTTCGGCTTTGAGTAGTTTTTCAATATTTTCTGGCTTCCATGTGGTGACATCAGCAATTTTCTTGCTTAGTTCTGTCGCATCAGTAGCCTTAGTAGCCCACTCAAATAAACCCAGCAAATTGGTTTCGGTTTTAGGTAAGCTGCTGCGAAGAGTAGTATATGCCTGTAGCCGCAACCAATGTGTGAGGGTAATGGCATTGATGTTAAACTTATTGAAATCATCAGCGTGGGTTTGCCAATAAGTCACCTCATCAACGCTCAAGGTAAAGCCATTAATTAACAAAGCGGCTTTAAACAGTTTGATAAACACCTCATCGACTTCTGACCCTTGCGAGTAGTCAGGTAATAGTGCAGAAGTTGGAATATTGGCTTTCGCTAAGGTTGCTGTTTTCCATTGAATATCTTGAGGTTGCTGTCCACTGACTTCTAGCCAGTATAATTTACCACTTTTCAGCTTTGCAGTCAGATCGGTTGACCAAACATTAGAAGGGTCTTCTTGTTGGTACTTGAATGGAATCGACTCACCATCTAGCATTAGAGGTGACGGTTGAGTTTCACTGGTAGCAACAAATGCATAGGCTTCGTCTGTTGGTGGAATTAAGTAGCCCTTCCAGTTGCTACCATTTGCTGCTGGCTGAACTTTGATTTTTTCTAATATGCTGATGGCGGATTGATTAGATGCCTCTACCTTGAGTAAATTTGATAACAATGCGTCCGTCACATCGGTGGGCAAACTCATTGCCCATGCTAGAGTATCGATAATCAACCGATGTGCTAAACGCTGCCGTAGAACAGGGAGGAAATGCTGTAGGAAGTAAAACCGTTTGTCCAGAGGGGTATTTCCATCAGGTGGAAATACATCACCCGCCAGCAACTTACTTTTCGCCTCATTCTCATCTTGTTTGGGATGACATTGTGTATCAGGCAAATTAGTGTTTGTCTTGCCGTTTTCTGTATTTGGGAAAATTCCTAACAGCACATCATTAAAGATATTTTGGGGCTGTTTGCTAACGCGATCAATCGCTTTTGCCCAATTTGGATCGCTGGAAAGGGCTTTAGCCTGTGTCCGTTCTTCATCGGTGAGAATACCCGTAACCTGAAGTCCTGCTTTGGGTGGAGTTGCGTCTTTCTGATAGCTGTATTTGAGTTTCTTGGCGAGTGTTTTTTGTGACTCTGGAATGTTAATTGTGAGATTTAAAGGAGCATTTGTTGTGTAAACTGTTGTTCCTTCAAGTAAGCCGATAATTTGTTCCACCACGGATGGTTCAAAAAACAACCCAGCTTTGGTGCGGACTAAATCAGTTGTAGCTTCTTCTTTTTTCTTCTCATCCACATCTGGATGGTCAACATCAATTTTGTTTAAACCGTCGTAAAGCGTTTTGGTAACTTGCAGGATAGTTCTCTTCGATGGTGCAATTGGACGCAGTTTGTCGTCATGATTTTGAATAATGTAATTGAGTTGGCGGAAAGTAAAGCCCGCATCCTCCATTTTGCCCCAGGTTTCCAGTAGTGATAGTGTGTTCCAAGCACTTGGGAATGGGTTGCCAAATAATGCGATTGCATCTGGCAAGTCTGCTACTTTGATATGTAAGGTTTTAGCCAGCAAACTATGGCGGTAAAGTACTGATAAGTTTGGTATTGTTAAGACATCGGGCAGTTTGGCAAAAGCCACGAGTGCTGTTATATCATCGGCTTTCAGGTTCAGTGCAGCCATCAACACTGGTATATGGTCGGTAATTTTCGCCGATTGTGTCAAGTTATTGCCATCTGCATCTGCTTTAAATACCTTGTCAATCCCCAGCAAGTTATGGGTTAAAAATAAGCGCGAATATAGGGATTTTTCGCCAACAGTGCTGATGTCAGCCCAGAAAGTCAGCAGTTTTGGTAGTGGTAATCCTGTTTGGTCGAGCAATTTTTGAACCGCTACCAACTGATGCAGGAAATCGGGGGTAATTTCGTAGGTTACTTGCGGTATATCGGGACAATTCCAATCATCTGTAGGTTCGTCACCGCAACTACCATTGTCGCCGTTATGAGTGATGCTGCTACAGTCAACGTCGATAAAAGCATCGAAACCCACATAATCGCAATTATCGGGATTTTGCGGTGTTCCTCCGTTAGTCCCTGTTAGGTGAGTCGAAAGTCCAACTAATGCTTTGTCGGTTTCATCAATAGTCCAGCCTAGTTTGCGCCAGAGACGGATAAAACGGTGGATGCGATCGTATTCATCAGGTTCTAGGGGTGTTCCATCCAGGTGTGTCAATCGAACTTTGTCCAAGTTGCAGGTATCTGGAGTTGGTGTCCAATGCAAGCGCACTTCTTGTCTATATTTCCAAAGTCCTTCCGCACTGAGATAGGCAATTGCTGTTTCATCACTTGCTGTATTTTTAATCTCCAGCCAATCAGTTCCAAACTGTTCAACAAAGGACTTACCATTGGTCAAAGTTACTGGTCCCGCAATCAAAACAGGTCGTTTGTTTTCATCCAAACCCAAAGTAGCCGCTATTTTACCAATAGGATTCTCCTTTTCATCTAGAATCGTTCCGTCTTTGTGTAATGTACCAACAAATAATTCATTCGCTGGCAGTAGCGTGATTATTGGATCTGGATCTGGTTCTGGTTCTTGTGGCTGTGGCTTAAACAACTTACCTTCAATTGGCAGTTGTGGTCCTTCACCCGATTCTAAGACAATCAGTTTACCGATTTTTTCAAAGTAACAGTACACCCACCGTCGCAAATCCTTGGTTTCCAAACACCAATTAAGTTTTTGCTGCTGACACGGATCTGGGTGTAGCATTGCATGAAGTAAAGGGACAAAGGGCTGAAATGTCTCTAGAAATTGAATCAGTTTGGCAAAACGAACTTGTGGCGGTTTAGTTTTGTCTGTTGGATCGACTAGCGTTTGCAGAAAGCGATAGCTGAAGCGGATGCTTTCTAATATTGTTAGGGCTTTGCCTTGGGGATAATTAGGATTAATAAACTGAGTTTTTAGTAATTCCACCAAATCGACATATTGAATGCCTGTATGCGGTAAAAATTGCTTCTTCACGAATGTTAGACCCCGTTTCAGGGTTTCATCCGTACTCAGCATTTCATCTTCGGTTTTGTAACCATAATATTCATGGACTGGTTTAACACCGATGTTGTGCTGATATTCTGCTTGGGTATGAGTCTTTTTCAACGTAATGTCGAAATAGCGTTTTTCCCAAAATGCCTGTTTGGTCAGGATAATGTATTCCTCTTGAGTCATTCCCAAAAATTCGGCATCGACAGCGCGATCGCTTGCTTGATGATGTAGATGTTTGAGTTCTGCTTGTTGTTCGGCTGTTAGAGAACTGTTCGCACAATTTTCGTCGGCTGCGCGGTAAACATCCAGCAGTTCATAACGGCTTGTACCCAGGTATTTGAGAAAAATTCGAGTGGCATCAATGGGCTGGTGGTACGGTAGCGTGAACGGGTAAACTGCATTTTTGAGAATGCAGTAGGCTTCGTAATTAGTATGCTGTGGCTGTGCCAATAACTCGCTAGTAGTTTCGTCTTCGACGTTGAACGTCTCTAGTTTGGCTTGTTTTGGCACGTTTGTATCTTTTTGGTACTCGCCTAAATGCACTACAAAACTTTCCATCACCTCATTTACAAGGTCGATGTAGGGCAGAACTGTGAAAGTATTGTCGCAGGTAAGTTCCAGGCAACCTAAATCGGGACGACGACGGAACAGTTTTTCCAACGGTGTACCAGCAATACCCTTCACACCTGTATTTGGGTTGTTGGGGTCGAGGTTATTATTTCGCAAAAATTGCAGTACCTCCACAAAGTAGGAAGCAGGGCTATATACAGACAGACATTCGTCGCACTCGCAGTAGTCCATGCTACCGAACAATTCTTCTAGATTTAAGGGTACTGGTAGTTGATTTGCCACCGCTTGCATTTGCGCCATGCGTGCTTCCAGCGTTTGCTGACCATCAATGATAGCTAAACCCGTTCCTCGCACAGCTTCTCGCATCGTTATCAATGCTTGCTCGTTACGGATGCGATTATTGATAGCGTTGGTATAAATCTGTAGCGCAGTTTCCTCGCCTAGTGTTTCGCTATGTGCCTTTAAAAACGTCGATTCTGGCATCTCGGCAACTTGGAATGCAGATGTCAAATTCGCATTAATTAATACTGGTATAGCTTCCGGAATGGGGGTGAGTGCTTGCACCCGTTGGAGAGTTTTTAACTGGTGGATAACACCTGTGCGGTTTTCCTCGGCAATACCTGTCAGTGCTTCGGGGTTTTTCAGTGCTGTGTAAACTGAGGTTTTACGGATATTAAAATCGGGTTGGTTGTTGAAGAAATTTGCCACACCTGCGCTGACATTTGTATCTGTAATGGGAATTTCCGCATCCTCTACCATCCGTTGCAACACGGCAGTTGGTTCGACTGCAAAGAGTTTATGGCGTAATGCTACAGCGAAGTTGTGCTTTTTCTCGTCGTCGTTGACTGCCATAAAAGTTTGTGGCACAACTTCAGGGTTTACCAGTGCAGTCAACCTTTCAACGTTAAAATGCAGTGCCACATCACGCAGGTTATTTACATCTGGACGTTCGGTAAGGGCTGTAACCAAAGGAATATTATCGTCCGACCAATCCGCCAGCAATTGGGCTAAGGCAACTTTTTGCAGTGATTCTTCTGGTAAGTTTTGTTGCAAATTTTCAAAGGCTGCGGCAACATCACCGTTAGTGGCTCGAAATGCTTCATCTACTGCTTGTTGGTGTTGTTCGTTGGTGAGAACTGCGTTGAGGGTGTTGATTCTGGTTTCGAGGTTGAAAGGTTGTGATGTCATGGCTTTTACCTACATAATGATTAAACGTGAGATGAATATGATTTTTTTAAGCGCTTAAGTTTTGGTTTGAAGATTCAGTTTTTTTGTTTGGTTTTGAGCGATCGCCCTACTGCTGTATAAAAGTTTTGTGGACAGAGGAGTGATCGCTCATGATGCCAGCACCTCATCTAAAATCACGATTGGTAAACCTGTGACTGTCCTTAGTTGTCGGTCATTGGTGAGAAATTGAGTACAGCTTGATGCAGCATCTGGAAGCGTTAGTTGTCCCATGCGTCTCGCTCTGCCTGTAGATCTCGATTGATTTCTTCCACACTTCTACCAACGGGACGCTGTTTGTGGATTTCCTCAAGCAGTTGCAAAATAGATTGCCTTTCTAGGGCAGGTTTTTGCTCTGGGAGCAGGACAATCACTTCAACAACTTGTCCCACTGAGGTTGAGGCAGTATCAGCAGGCAAATTGATCTCAATCTTATTGCCTGGTAAAATCTTAGTTTCAATCCGTAACGCTGATTGCATCAGAACTTTTCCTTTTTGAATTGCCCTATTTCGTCAATCATGGCGCATATGAAAGCCTGAGTGCGATGCTCCCAAGGGGAGCCGCCCAAAGAGCGATCGCGCATTGAGACAGCGATCGCACTACACCAATAACCTCAGCCATCGCTTGCAAGTTGGTAATAACGGGACTGAAATTGTTGGATTGAAAGGAAGCAAGGATTTTTGGCATGGCTTGGTGTCTCCTGGGGGCTAATGGTGTTTTTGGAGGTGGTTGGCGATCGCTTTACTGGTGAGTGGAAGTTTTTTTGGGAAAGGAGCGATCACATGGTGTTTTTGGAGGTGGTTGGCGATCGCTTTACTGGTGAGTGGAAGTTTTTTTGGGAAAGGAGCGATCACACTTTTTGACCTCAAAGGCAAAATCTAAAAATAGATCAGCACTCTATTTCTTGAGTGGAACATATATGACATCAATATTTCCCCTGAGTTCAGGGTCGTGCTCGAACAAGGTTTTCAATGCTTCTGTAGCTTTTTCTCCGGATACTCGCCATTCTACTCGCGCTCCTGTTCCTTGTGCCGCTTTCACCTGTGACTTGGCTTGATCTAGAATATTTTCGGCACGATCTACTAAGTGTTCGAGGTCGCTGAAATTACCTTTCTTCATATTCTCATAGGCTTTCGCGAATCTACCTTCATCACCGAGATGTTTAGCCTCGATTAATTTGTCGGGAAGCGATCCTTTACCACGCTCAAATCCGTCAAAAGATCTACCATTGACATGGTAGGTCTTGCTAGCGGGTTTTCCTGTAACCTGCTGCTGGTATTTCGCTTGCTCTGGACTCATATTCTGACCAGCCGTTAAGTCTTCTACCCATTTTCCAGATTCTTTTGGGAGAGGACTCGATCCGCCAGCAGTACTGAGTGCAACTATTGGGACTTTCGTCGCTCCGGTGACTGCTGCTCCAGAAACTACAGAACCTGCTGTCTGTGTGGGAGCCTGTATGACAATCCCTTCAGGAGTTACCATAGAAGCCTTGGGAGTCCCGACTGTTGCCGC
Organism: Brasilonema sp. CT11; assembly: GCF_017982655.1. GTDB lineage: Bacteria > Cyanobacteriota > Cyanobacteriia > Cyanobacteriales > Nostocaceae > Brasilonema. Next base: position 52,260 of record NZ_JABXYX010000030.1, read on the forward strand.
TTCTAACCCCGGAAACAGCGTCCCTCCTACAGCGACAATCGCGCCCAATTGCTTTTCATGCTCTTCCTTAGAAACATAGTAATTATCGGGTTTCTGTATTCCTTGCAAACGATCAACTCCTTTTTGTGCTGCCTTATCAAGCATTCCACCTGGGCCATATAGAGTCATTACTGGGTCTACAGTTAACGATTTTGCTTTATCCACCATTCCTTGTCCAAACTCCTCTGGTGTTTGATGGGTTGCCATGATAAAGGTAAACCGAGCAATCATGCCGACCGCACTTAAGAAACCAGGTTTTTCCTTTGGAGGAGGGGTGTCCTCCGTTCCTCTAGGATCGATCAACTTGATCGGGTTATTTATGACGTAGGCATACAGATTCATTCCTGCTTTCATGCCGATAGGATCACAACTCGTCCACCTCCCCAACCACGATGCATAATACCTCGCCCCATGATAGTAAAGCCCCGTATCCTTATCCCGTTCCTTGCCCGTATATTGATAACGTTTGGCTGCTGCTTTGATATTTTTATCCACCGCCTGATAAGAGGTACTGCCATAGGGATAATATTCCTCATAGGAAATGGCATTGGCTTTGTCATCCAATTCGAGACTAGCGGAGCTAAGGTGATTACTAAGCTGAAACCGGATGAGTTGTGTGGGAGATTCATCATCAGGGTTAGTAACAGTTTTTGTCTCTACTAATGCCATGCTCTGCTTGTCATGCATGATGTGCAGCGTCTCGCGCTCTAGTTTGATATCATTCCCATTGCTCTTAAATTCACGGTAAATCTCAAACCCACCCAGATAAATTCGCTCATTTTTGCGCGTACCATTTTGCCGCTCGGTAACTTTGCGTGTGCGCTGACCACCAGCATCATAGACATAAAAGGTTGTCTCTGGTACTTTATCAGGTGGTGGAGTATCGTTTACAGCCTGCCGAGAAGTTGCACTCAACTGATCCTTGTAATCCCACTGCATCAGCGTCAGATGCGGCATACTCGTCATATTACCGTGGGCATCGTAGGTGTAAGGTTCCGTCCTTGCACCTACAGTCGTGTTACTCAAGCGGTTACTTTTCTTGGCAGGTTCAATTAGACTCGATTCGTTATAAGCATAAGCACGAGTCCAATTACCATTCGCCGCCTGATGGATTAACTTCTCAAAGTTACCAACAGCATCATAAATATACTGTTCGGTATAGTTCCGCATTGCCTGTCCGTCATTAGGGTGAGCCAAATTAACACGAAACTCATCATTCCAAGTGGTTTCCGGTTGCCCAACCTGTCCAATATGCTCGCGTCCCGTTGCCTCAATCAGTCGGTAGATTGCATCGTAAATATAGTCACAGTGCGGTAATACAACCTGTCCCTTGAAAAAGATTGTCTGCTGGGCATCGTCGCGGATGCGGGTGATGTTACCAACGGGGTCATAAATATAAAACAAGTCCTGCAAGACCACACCACCCCGTGTGGTTCTCAAATGAGTGAGGCGGAATGTTTTCTCGTCATAGTTATACTCAGTTTGTGCCCCATTCCCATATTCAATTTTGGTACGCTGTCCTTTAGCGTTATAGTCGATATTCGTCACAGGATGGAAATTTGCCGATCTCGCTTCGAGCAACATTATCGGTTCCGCAGTTTCTCCCAACCAAACATCCATCCGTTCCAGTAAATTCGCCTCATTGTAATCGGGTCGGATGACATTAATTTTTGTGTTGGGTTTGTCGCTATGGGGTACAACCAACTGAATCGGTCGATTTAGCGCATCATAGCGGGTACTACTGTTAAAGATTTCCATTTCTAAAACAGGATTGCTCGACCAATTGGGAATGGTTTTGTAATCCCGCACCAGTTGGCGAGTGCTTTGTTCCAGATTTCCCTTAAAGTCGAATGACCCATTTGTTGCCACACCAGCACTATCGAAATGCTGGTAAATCCTACCGCGATGGTTTTTGACATCGCCTTGTCCTTCCCCATACACCGTTTTTTCTGCCAGTATTTCAGGTTCTGTACCAGCCTTAACGAATAATTGGGTTGGACGCAATAACTCATCATAATTAGTACGCAGAACGTGGTTACGGCTATCCCACATGCGGATGGGCTTACCTGCGACATTGTTGAGCATCCAGCGATCGCCTGCTTCCATGCTCGACTGATGAATGCGATCGCCCAACATATCATAGTCATATTTCATGACAATCCGGTCAAGGGCATCCGTGACTGCACGCTGATTACCTTCAATGTCCAACTCAACGTGGGTGCGATATTTCTGCTCATTGCCATTGACATTTTTGCCATTATCTGCAATCGTCAAAAATGTGCGCCCCAGCGTGTCGAAATACGCAATAGTGGGAGTATCAGCATGTTTTGCTGCTTTTTGAGCCGCGCCTTTCTCCTCGACGCCTTGTGTCCCACCGATACGCTGTTGATACCAAGTGGGCAAATAATCCCCATCCGGCAGTTTCGTAAAAAATACCCGCACATCTGCATCGGTTTTGGGGTCAAAAGTCACCGTGTCGTTGACATCGTAAGTTTTTTGCTGCCACGGATCGAAGACGACTTTCTCCCAAGTATGATTGGGATGCAGGGTGGCGACAACACGCTCAACTGGGTCATAAAACAGCGTACTGCTAACCCCATGTTTTTCAATGCCGAATTTGTGTGTGGGGCTGAAAAACGGCTCATACTGCTTGACAGGCTTACCTTTGTTGTTGTAGATTGTCGCCCCAGTACCTACCCAACGCGGATTGAGGATGGGTGAGTTAAGCACATTTGGATCGAGGGAACCGGGTTCTGCTTGCACTTTAGTCTGTGCTTCGCGTCCAAAGCCATCGGAATAGACGAAACTCAGTTGGACTTTGGATTGTTGTCCTGCTTCTAAGTCACTAATATGGGTTTCGCGAGCGATTGATGCTGCACAGACAGGAGTGTGATTTAAGTCGTAAATAATGCGCGTTGTTGCCGTTCCCAAATGCTGTGCTGCGAGTGAATGCGGATCGTTGGCATCAAAGAACGCCTTAATTTCATCATCGGTGAGGTCAGCTTTAAAGTTGGCAAACGTATCCCCTTTGTTCTCGATCTCCTTACCCATGATGGCTGTACCAACCACCATCCCCAGTGCATCAAATCTCACCTGAGAACGGTTGCCATTCGGGTCAGTCACCTGTTCTGGTTGCATCGTTCGGTAATTGTTCCGGATCTGCACCGTATTATTGAGCGGATCGACCGTCCGAATGACAAGTAGATGATAGGTATCGTAGGTACTGATATAAAGATTACCAAACGGGTCTTTGATTTGAGCGGGTAAATAAAACTGAGCCGGGTCAAACGCCTGACGACCGGAGGGAATCCACCAGTCACTATCTTGTTGTACGTATTTACCTTCATTATCTAGTAATGTGTTTAGCTCGCCAGAATTCATCTTACTGCTGTAAACCTGAGCCAGCAGTCCTGGCGTAAATGCCAATTTGAAGCTTTCACAGGGTAATGCTAAAGAATCTATTTGCCCCAGTGGTAACGGAGTTGGATCGGTGGTGTTGGCTTCGCTATCTTGGCGGTACAGCGTTCTCACCTGCTCAATCAACCGTTTTTGCAGTGTTCCAGTTGTAGGAATTACTTCGTAAGCTATTTCGCTGGCGGTTGGTAACTGGGTGCGGATGAAATCAAGGGCGAAGGGAATTGTTGAAGTTAAACCAGTAATTTCGTAAGTACGTGTCTCAACTGGGACACCAATACGGTACCAGTCAAATTCGTTCGGTTTATTGGTAACTTGATTTTCGGTGTAGGTTACCAGTGTTTTTGCTTGTTCGGCATAAGCAGGGTTACGGCGAGGATAGGCGATCGCCACCGACTTCAACCCGTTACCAAACTCATCCACTTCCAACGTCATGGCATGTGTTACACGTGGATCGTCTGGATTGCGTTCGTAGTGATAATCGATGGTTTCGCGATCATGGGCAAAGAACACGGCATGACGGTTTGTTTGCAGTGCTTGCTCTGGTCGAATTTCGTAATTTCGTTCTGAGACACTATAAGGATGGGGTTGTTTGTCTGAACCATCCAGCGCGTAAATTTCTTGTCGGAGTATTCTGCCTTTGAGCGATCGCACTGCTTCGCGTTCTTCCTGTGCGGTTAATCCAGTAGGTAAAATCGTGTCTGGCAGCAACGAGGTTTCAAATTTCGCTTCAATTATCTTTCGTTGTGCTTCAGTTGCGTCGGCTGGTATTTGATACTGAAGTTCGCGATAGTATTCCTTCTGAGCAAAGAAACTCGAAATGTGTTCTCTATCTATATATACTCCAGTGTGAAACCAAGTCTTGGTATACACGGGTGGTACAAAAGAAGCCGCATCCAGATTGGTACTGTCGGATGTTGTATCACCAGGCATAATTGTACCAATCTCTTCTGTATCCCACTGCTCCACCATACCAAAGCCACGAAATTCGCGCTCGACACCATCGAAATAGCCGTGGTGGTAAGCATAACGGGTAACAAAGCGGTTGCCGGAAATGCGATCGTAAGTTTCTGTCCGTTCCACGACATACACTGGGAAAGGCAACTTCGTGATCCAAGGATTTCCCGCCGCCCGATCTTCCAGATAGAACCGAGTGGATGCGGTGTACTGTACCCGTGTCTCTGCACCCAGATTATTTCGCATCGCCACCATTAAGTGGGGCTTTTGACCACCCATCAAGTCGATGTAGTGCATGGACTGACTGGCATAACTTGGCAATGGCGAAGACCAGACAATACAGGCAGTGCCATTTCCCAGCAGATCCACCACATTGATTGATGCCAGGTTGTCAATTGTGGGAAAATTTGTAAGATGTACAGGCTCACTCCAACTATTGCCCGACTGATTCAACCAAATGTGGATCGTTTCTTGTCCCAAGTAAAAGATGTCGGTTGTCCCTGATCCATCAATATCCCCAAGCCGAATGCGCTTCTGGTCAAACAGTTCTGGATGGTCAAACCAAGGCGAATTGCCCATCGTCACTCTCGCCCCGAACTTTCCATAGCCGAGGTTAGGCCAGTAACAGACTTCCCCATTGCGAATCCGCACCAGGTCAGTCAGCCCATCACCTTTCATATCTGCCAAATATATGGACTGGGCGGCATCGGCGAAAACTAATTCTGGTCCCTTCTCCTCATCCCATCCCTTGGGAACTCTCTGTGAGGGACCAAACCCTTGCTTGTCCTGTGATGGATACCAGACAAACACCTCATCCTCAGAAATCAAAATGTCTGCATGTCCGTCGCCATTGAGGTCAATGAACCGCAGATTCGGGTCATTCCAATTGATATTAGGACAAGACTCAAAAGGCGTAAAGTTTTCCCAATTCCCCTCTGGAGTGCGCTGATAATATCCTGATAACGGCTGCTTGAACTCCACCAGATACTTCTGCCCATCCCCAGCCAGATCCATCAGTTGCTGATCACCCTGAAGATTACCTGTAGATGGCTTTGTCGCCACTACCTCAAGCGGAGCAAACTGTACAGTAGTTGTGGCAGCAGGTTTAGGGGAATTTGAGCGCTCACCATAATTTAGCTGGATATTGCCAAGATTGCGCTTGTAAAACCAGGCATTCCCCTGTTCTGTCAAAATTCCTGATAGTCCTTCGCTGTCCAAATCCACCCACTGATATCGGGTTCCATCCAACCCAACTGGCAGGTTTTCCAGACTATGAGCATCAACTGTGTAAACCGTCCCATCAATTTGCGGTGTGGTGTAGGTAAACTCCAGTGGCGGCAGGGATTTCTTGAGATAGCGATCGCTCCCTTGCGGCTTGACGTAGCCAGTTTGAGTTACAGCTTCAAGGTAGGTGGCGATCGCTGTTTCCCGGTAGGTCAAGTCTGTGGATCGCACCAGATAAAAGTCTGTACCCAGTTCCTTAGGAAACCGGTGAAACATCAACACTCGCTGACACAGCCGATAGGTGCGGATCTCAAAACCAGATCGGAAACTAGAGAAGGCATCTGGACGGCATCGCCACGCCCCTACCGCATCAGGAGTTGGATTTTCCAGATCATGCTCACCATAGTCAAACACCACCTGAAACAGCCAGTCACTGCCATTAGGCGTTTGATTGCCGTAATGAATAGACTTCAGATAACGGTTAGCAGAAACTGCTTCAGGAATTAAACGATTCTTTTCTTGGGGGAGCGATCGGTCTACATTCTCCAAATTCTCAGCTCTATACTCATAGACAATCCGATTTCCCTTGTCGTCATAACTCTCACACAGCAGCCACTTAAAGATGCGGGAGTTGTCTTGAGGATCGGCAATTCTGCTATTGGAACTCTTGCCATAGAGACTGGTAACGTTGTCTTTGGTAATGGATTTCCAAAATGTATCTGCTGCATCTGCTTTGTTCTGCCACCGTTCAATGCGAGCAAATAATCCCTCAATTCGGGGTCGATACCGCTGAACTGTATATGGTTTGCCGTCTAGAGTAACATCTTGAACTTCTCTATTCCAATTGCTACCATCCTGAATCAACGAAGGAACCAAATCTTCGGCTTCCGACAGGATAAATACATCTGATTCCTTCGCATCCCAATACCGAGGTAATCCCTCTTTCTCCGTTTTGCGAGTCACAGACGGAACGGAGAGCATCCAGCCAAACCCAAACGAACTATTACCGATTCCAGAGTCGTAGGATAGCGAGAGCTTGGGGTAGAAGTCACCCCGACTAGGACTGGTGACAACCGGCACACTCAACGAGGCGGTTCCAGTAACAGGGTTAGCTGCAAATTTCTCACCCATTCCCTTAATTGCGCCTCCCCCCTTTGGTAGTGACACAACAGGTGGAGGAGAAACATAACTGTGATCCGTTTCTGCAACTTGCTTGTTGCCATTTTCGCCTAGGCGCTCAAGCATAAACACATCCTTTACAATTCCTGGAATGACATTCAATTTTCTGAATAACTGCTGTACCCGGTAACTGGTCGGTCTGGACAAATCAACCAATCACTTTTGCAAAAAAATGCCGTCTCTTTTCAGTTTTCAAAAACTTTCCGACAGGATCTTAGCTTCTAATTTTTGGAAAATTCTAGTAGATGCTATGGTACCCGTTGCAGGTAATTTTTTCATGCATTATATTTTGAATTGTGCATCAACATGATCGATACTGTTTTGACTCTTTAGAAATATTTACACTTGTACCGATACTATTAGTTCGGCTGAGGATAGCATTCCCTCGGGTTTAAACAATTCACTGAAAATTCAAACAAAATCAATCTAGTACAGGTCGGCGGAAATAAACCTACCATTCTAAATCAACAAAAAGTTTATGATCTAAGCTTTTTGACCTTTGACTTTTAACAAACCCCATCTGTACTAGTCCTTGAATGACTCTATGCATCAACTGAGAAATTTAATTTCCAGATAACGAACGCCATCTGTACTAGTCCTTGAATGACTCTATGCATCAACTGAGAAACTTAATTTCCAGATATTGCAAACTATTAAGAACCCTTAGACATCAAATGGCTAAAGATTGTTCCAAGTTTGCCACAAATTTTGATAAGTGTACAGTCCCCTCATGGGCAGGGCTATTTCATTCTAAATAAGCCCAGAAGTGTGCTAAGACCAAAAGCAGAACGTCGCTGTGCTTGAGCCATGTTATCAAACCCATTAGAGCGATATAAATTGAGGGTGAAATTACGTGCGATTGCCCAAAGGGCAGACGCCCCTGGCGTATCGCCCAGATTTGTACTAATGGAGTTGTCCGAATACCAGAAGCATCTTCACCTTGGGTGACCGAAGCGTACATAATGCACTTTATTCTCCACATCCCAATAGCCTCGAATCCTGTGTGCAAAAGCTTTTGGTGTATCTAGAAACGGATCTTCGTAATAGCGCGTTTCCCTGGAAACTTCGATGATGGTATGTTTGAGCAGTTGCCGTTCTGATTCAACCCGAATCAGCGTCACCAAACCTGGAAAATCCGGGATTGTTTCGAGGTTTTGACTAATGCTAAGGTGCGTTTTTCGATACGACCATGCCCTTTATTGATTTGCTCAAAAGTTTGCTCTGGACAAAAGCTGGCTTCAACCGCAGTCAATAGTTCAGATTGGTTGCTTTTGAGCGCACCAAGATAGTCATTACCACTCTCAACAATCAACTGACAAGTTTTTTTTGGGTGCTGATGGCATCAAAGGCAAACACCACCCCTTTCAGTGCCAAACGTTTGATGCATTCTGGTAATGCTGTGATTTCATTTGTCTTCGAGCCGACTTGTGTTGGCTCTAAAATCAGTCCTCGCTCAACAATATAAGCACTAATGGGACTTTGTAAAAAACTAAGTTCAAAATGGTCTCAATCGTATAATTGGCTGGGGTTTTACATCGATTTAGCATATACGCCTCAGTACTGGGTTTTTTGGCGTTTTTACCCCTGTTGACGTATTTGCCTTATCTACAAAGGCTTTGAGCCACTTTTTATCCCAGAAAGTTTTAAAGTCCCACTAATCAACATGATTGCCGGGTGGGGATCTGAGTATGGGTTATCGTTTTCTACCCAGCAGATGTTCCGCGCAATCAAGAAACGACTTTTGGATCACGCTGAATATTTTCATACAATGCGATATGCGTTTGCGGAGCGCCCCCTATGCCTAATAGCACGCTTGGGCTATCGGGGCTAGCGTCAAGCGTTCGACTGAGCGCTCACGCCGAAGTCCAGAGGCTTATCGTGCCTTATGCTACTGCGCATCTTTTGGCAGATGTTTATCGTTAAATTGCAATCAATGGTGGAGTACTATGCATAATCCTTATTAAGAAACCGACTCAATTGCTCAAATGATTGCACGCTTAGTATGCGACTATGAAGCGCGACAAGCAGCCGAAGCAAAAAAGGTACACAACTCTACTAAATCCGCAGCTTTACCTCTACCACTTTTCCTTCATCCACAACCGCGCAGATGATGCACTCGCGCAGTAGACGTTTTTTATCTACAGGATTTTGTATACCTTTCCAAAAATCCTTGTTGCTGAATGCAGCTATAATCCTTTCTCGGCTGATAAGCAGCGCTTGGTTGGTTCTTTCTCCACTTTCAATCAAATCAGCAATTTGCAGCCGCAGTCCCTGTTTGGCAGTCTCGATAGCGGGGTTATTGCCAGGGATAGACTCAAGGGCTTGAAGTTGCGATCGCAACTCCAGTAATTCTTTACTTTCTCCTACAGGTGTGCTTGTTTGTTCTCCCAGTACAGAAAGGCGTTCTGCCTCTTTGACTAAAAACTCAGTAATTTGGTCTTCAAGCTCAAAGTTGGTTATGGCAGTTTTATGCTGGCACATACCAGTTTTCAGGTAATATGTGCATTGGTAATATGATTTGAATTTGCCGTCTTTGCTTTGATACGTTGCAACCTTGACGAATTTAGCGTTGCACTTCGCACAAAATACTAGACCCTGAAATATATTCAGTTTTTGGGGATCGCGATCACTAACTGATGCCCACGCATTCTTACGGTTACCACGGATAATTTGTTTAATTTCTTGATGCTGTGGAAATGTAATTAATGCTTGGTTGTCGTGTGTATTCCAAAAAACGTTGATTTCATCAAAAGACTTTTTGTTACCATTATCTTTAACGGTATCGTAGGGAGTACCGCCAGCCAGCACTGGATTAGTTAACCAATCTCGAATACCAGTAGTCGTCCATCTCAGTCCTGAGTATGGATAACGTAGCCCAGCATTAGATTTTTCGTCTACTTTTTTCTTTAATGTTTTTTGGGTGAGCGTATCATCTTCGTCAATTGAGTAATTACCTGATTTCCTGACATATTTTTCCGAACATTTTGAACCAATGCCAAAGAACTCATTTAATCTCTTAGCAGTTTGTGTGCAGCTACCAACTTGATAAAATATTTTTAATATAAGTTGTGCAACTTCAACGACCGACAACTCTTGCTTGTTATCAATTAGGCAAATACATGGGTCATTATTAAAAACGTATTTGTCAGCTTCAATCTTGTATCCAAAGGGGGCATAAAAATGACTTTTCTTTTCTTTTCGTCGGAGTTCACGCTCCTTACGAATTCGCAAGCCCAGCATTTTAACCTCATGCTTAGCTACGTCTAAGCGAATATCGACTGTCAATTCCCCTCCAACTGAATCCAAGTCGAACGGGTCATCAAGAGCAACTGGTTTAATCTTTTTCTTTTGAAGTTCACTGATAAGTTTGTAAAAGATGACTTGTGATGCTGCGACTCTATCTAATCGGGTAAATTTTAAGAATCTGATATTGTGGTTAATTGGGAGTTCTTGGACAGCTTTAATTAAGTTAAGCAAACCTTTGCGGTCATGCTTAGTGCGTTTATCGATATCGAAAAATATTTTACCAACACCAGCATCTCTCAACCTTTGCATTTGCTTGAGAAGCGCGTCCTTGTCCTGCGCTTGCTCATCGGTCGATACCCTCGCATAGCCCCAAGACTCAAAAACGGTAGAATCCATAGAACATAAGCCATGTAACGATGACAAGACTTACTTTACACTATAAACGTGGCTTGTACCAGGTTTTCCAGAAACTGGAGTGCAACTTTTGACGCTAAGACAGTCGCTCTAGGAGCTAACTGGAGAACATCTTCCACTAAGCCGCTGTGGTCTGGCTCTGTGTGGCTGACAATAATGTAATCAATTGCCTTCGGGTTGATCAGGCTTTTGAGCGTATTTAAATAAAGGTCGCGAAATTTGGTGTGAGCAGTGTCAATAAGAACAACCCTGTCACCTTTGATCAGATATGAGTTGTATGTTGTACCGTTTTGCAATCCGAATTCTATATCAAAGCGATCGCGGTCCCAATCAAGACAGCGAATCGCCGTTGTATTAGGGGCTATTTCAACAGTTTGTACAGTTAGCCGTTTTTGGACGTTCTCTGCGAGCGCTACCATTCGTCGCCTCCGGGCACAAATTATCAGTCTTAGTTTCTGCCTCTATTGTGCTCATAAATATTTTTGTAAAGTTGTTACAATTTTTATTTTTTGGAAAAGTCAAGATGTAGTTAAATTTACTCTTCACAGGCGTTTTTTTTTACTGACAAATTGTTAGTGAGACTCTTTTAAATAAAACTAGAATTATATCAATCAAAATTTCATTTTAGTCAATTACTTTCATGACAAATTATGATCAAAATTAACTTCGTGTTAACTAGTTTGTAACAAGAGGCATAGATTTTGCAACCGTTGTGTTTAATATAGCAATCCTATTTGATTTGTGAAAATTGAAGATATATAGCCGTTGCCAGGTAGATTAGGACATGAACTAATGAGAAAATACGGACATCACGAAATTTTCAACCCTGTTCCCTGTTCCCTGTTCCCTGTTCCCTGTAATAATTAATCAACCGGACTTGATATTATAAGAAAGCCCATAGGGCATTGACTTGTCAGTTCCTTTGGTTATTTCTTTTCCAAAAAATAAAAAATATGATGAGCCATTTCTAATTTGGAACAAGGAGGAATTTCTATTCTTTGTCCTTGCTTATCCAAAAATATGGCTCGATTATTATCACTTCCAAAACCGCTATCCGGTTCATCGATAGGGTTAGCAATAATCGCATCCAGATTTTTACTGTGCAATTTCTCTAGTGCTGGTGTGACAATATCTCCTGTCTGTGCTGCAAAGCCAATTAATTGTTGATGTGGTTGTTTGAGACGTGCCAATTCTCCAACAATATCTGGTACTGGTTCCAAAGGTAAAGCTTGGGGAAGCAATTTTTTTGGCAACTTTTGTTGACTGTACTCCCGTGGCTTGACATCCGCCACTGCAGCCGACATGATAATCATATCTGCATTCGGTAAATACTCCAGCATACTTGCTCGCATTTGGTCAGCACTCACAACAGGAATTGCTTGCACTCCTAATGGTACATCCCAACTCGCCGGAGCATGTATTAATGTTACGCTTGCTCCTCGGTGCAGTGCTGCTTGTGCGAAAGCTAACCCCATTTTTCCTGTGGAAGGATTCCCAATAAACCGTACTGGATCAAGATACTCTCGTGTTCCCCCTGCACTAATCAACACGCGCTTACCTAACAAATCTCGCTTGCCTGCAGTGTGTAACAAGGATTGAACATAAGTAATAATCTCTGGGGGTTCTGCCATTCTACCAGCGCCAACGCGATCGCACGCCAATAACCCCGATCCTGTACACATTCCATGAAATCGATTATCTGTTAATACTTGTTGCCAATTACGTTGCACCACCTGCTGTTCCCACATATCAGTATTCATTGCTGGCGCTAGCAATACGGGACAAGTGGAAGCCAAAACAGTATTTGTGAGCAAATTGTCAGCCATACCATATGCTAACTTTGCTAATGTGTTTGCTGTTAGAGGTGCAATTACAATTAAATCTGCCCACTCACCTAAATCAATATGTAATGGACGAAAGTGAGTTGATTGCCAAAAATTTTCATCTGTATAAGCTGGATGACGGGAAAGTGTTGCCAGAGTCAGAGGCGTAATAAATTTTTGTGCGGAATTAGTGAGAATAACTTTTATTTCCACTCCAATTTTAAACAAAGTGGAAACAACCTCACAGATTTTATAGGCGGCGATACCGCCGCCTATTGAAATCAGAACCCGTTTATTCTGAAACATCTACGCCTCATCGTAGGGTTCTAAATCTAAGAGGTGAATGTATGATTCAACTAACTCTGGACGTGAAAAGGCGATCGCTCGTAATAAATGCCAATCATTCAAACCCTCAAAAGCATTACTGTAATTATCCTGCTCCAGACGTGTCGCTAACACTTCCACCTCTTGTGGAGTGATGGTAGCAATTTCTCTTTTAGAAATGCTTAGAGTTTTCATAGTGCTTGCCCCTCCCATTAGCAGCATTTGCATCCAGCATGGGTTGAGTTGCGCTTGACGCAGCCACCCAATATATATTACTCACTTGCAAGCAATAATTTCGTGAAAATTTTACGGATTTTTCAGATAATTCGTAAAATTTTGCTAACCCAAATTAAGTAAAGACAAAATCCCAGTCTTTATGCATTGACAATAACAAAATTTCGTAACAACTCTAGCATTTCTGGTCGGATTTCATGACCCATGTCAAATTCATAGTATTCTACAGCAGCCCCGAGAGATTCAAGAATTTTTCGTGCTGAAACAGCAGCTTGTAATGGCACAACTGTATCTTGTCTTCCATGGATAATCAGAACAGGTGGTAGAGACGCCACATTTTGTGTATTCACACTTTCTACATCTTGATGTAAATAACCACTTAAAGAAATTAAACCAGCTAGGGGTAACTTTAATCCTACATCTAAAGTCATAGCCCCGCCTTGAGAAAATCCGCTCAAAATTGTCCGCGACAAAGGCACACCAGTGCTATTTTCTAAAGATTGCAACCAATCTGTTAGTAGCTGCCTACTTTCTACTAACCCTTGATACATATTTTCCATCCGGAGGTCATACCACGCTCTCCCAACAGAGGAATTAGGATGAGGAAAAGGTGCATTCGGAAACAGAAACTGATAATCTGGCAAATTAAAAAACCGCGATAAAGACGCCACGTCTTCAGCATTGGCACCCCAACCGTGTAAAGTGACAATTAAACCCTTTGGTGGTTGCCCCGTTTTTGGAGGTACACTGATAAATTCTAGAGTGTTAGTCATTTGTCGATTAGTTCTTAGTTAGTAATCCTTAGTCATTCACAGCAGAACAGATGACTAGGGACAAAGGACAGTCAAGCATAAAAAGTATGCAATGACAAGATAAAAATTTTTGCATCAGCAATCCTTATGTATGTTCCGTCCGCGCCAACGCATTGCTCCCGCCGTCGCTGTCTTGCCCGACTTCCCGTTCAATAATTTCCTTGACAAATTCAGGGATTTCTTTTTCTAAACTGACAGCCTTTGGTGATAAGTACAAAGACTCTACTGTTATTTCTTCCCTACCCAGCAGTGTCGCTTGTGACGATCGCCCTACTTCTATCTCAATTCTCTTGAGTCCTAGTTCTTTAGGTAATGTATTGCCAAAAATTTTATTACCTCGCTTTCCATCATAACTGATTGCAAATGCTATCCCCTTTTGATTTAGTTTTTCAAGGGCTAGAACGAAATCATCAAAAGAAATTCCAGAGAAATATCTTGAGTCCTTATCTCCACACACACCTTGATAAGGAGGATCCATATAAACAAAATCAGTATTTTTTACGTCGGATAAAATTTTTCTGTAATCTAAGCATGTGAATCTACATTTACTCTTTAAGAGTGCAGAAACTCCTTCTATGTTTTTCCGCATCTTTTCAGGTTGAGTTCCTTTACGCCTTTTGTCAGGGCTTTGATTGAAGAATCCTTCTGAGTTATATCGAACTGCCCCTTTGACACACCGAGCCAATAAATATAGAAAAAGCTTTGGATCATTAGTTTTATTGAATGTTTCTCTAACCTCAAAATAGTGATTTACAGAATCATGATGTTGCTTATTCCATATATCTGCATATGCATCCGCTATTTCATGTGGTTCTTCTATAATTAGCTCCAATAGTTCCATGAGTGGCTTGTTTAAGTCATTAAGCCAGAAGTTTTGAGAAATGCGTTTGGCTGCAGCAGCAATACTGATGGCTGCGCTTCCTGTAAAAGGCTCTAATACCCTTTCCACTCTGTTAGGTAGAAATCTAAGAATATCTGATGCAAGATTTCTTTTACTACCCTGATACTGAATCGGATGCGGAATACTCGCCATCTCAATACAAGAACAAATGATTTTATCAGATTATCACAAAGAGTTCCGCCGCTTTGCGTCTATGTGCCTTTGCAGTTTATACAATATGTATCTGCACTAACTGTATTTACACCAAAGGGAACCCAGGAAATATGGCGCGTCTAGCACTGCTGAGTGTATCTAACAAAACAGGATTGATTGACCTTGCCCGTAGGTTAGTAGAAGAATTTGACTTTGAATTCATTAGCAGTGGAGGAACAGCCAAAGCACTTAAAGATGCAGGGCTACCAGTTACGAAAGTTGCTGATTACACAGGTTCTCCAGAAATCCTAGGTGGTCGAGTCAAAACCCTACATCCCCGGATACATGGCGGGATTTTAGCACGGCGAGATGTACCCGAAGACATCGCAGATTTGGAAGATAACCAAATTCGCCCGATTGATTTGGTTGTGGTGAATCTTTATCCTTTTGAAGAAACTATCGCCAAAGAAGGTGTGACTTTACCTGAGGCGATCGAGCAAATTGATATTGGTGGTCCTGCTATGCTCAGGGCAGCATCAAAAAACTTTGCTCATCTGACAATTTTATGCGACCCGGCGCAGTATGAAGAATATTTACAGGAAATGCGCACCTCAAATGGCGAACCATCCCCAGAGTTTCGGCAAAAATGTGCCTTAAAGGGATTTTTGCATACGTCTAGCTATGATCAGGCGATCGCCGTATACCTGAGTCAGAACCTTAGCAAAGAGGCGGAATCACTTCAACAGTACACCCTTGCGGGCAAACAACTACAATCTCTCCGTTACGGCGAAAATCCTCATCAAAGTGCAGCTTGGTATCAAACTGGTACAACTTCAACAGGATGGGCAGCTGCTACTAAACTTCAAGGCAAAGAACTCAGTTACAATAACTTAGTTGATTTAGAAGCTGCACGGCGGATTATTTCTGAATTCACACAGACACCAGCAGCAACAATTATCAAACATACGAATCCCTGTGGTGTCGCTTTGGGACAAAGTATTCAAGAAGCTTACCAAAAAGCATTCAACGCTGACTCTGTTTCTGCTTTTGGTGGAATTGTTGCACTAAACCGTCCGATTGATGCTGGGACTGCTACTGAGTTAACAAAGACGTTTTTAGAATGCGTGGTTGCACCAAGTTGTGATGCCGAAGCACAAGAAATTTTGGCTGCTAAATCAAAAGTGCGAGTATTAACTTTACCAGATTTGAAGAGTGGACCGAAAGAAACCGTAAAAGTTATTGCAGGTGGTTTCCTTCTGCAAGCTTCAGATGACGCGGTAGCCAACACCAGTACATGGGAAGTCGTCACTGAAAAGAAACCAAGTGATGATGAGTTAGAAGAATTGCTGTTTGCTTGGAAAGTTTGCAAGCACGTTAAGTCTAATGCGATTCTTGTGAGTAGCGATCGCACGACTTTGGGTGTGGGTGCAGGTCAAATGAACCGTGTTGGCTCAGTTAAAATTGCCTTAGAACAAGCTGGGGAAAAAGCCAAAGGAGCAATTCTCGCCAGCGATGGATTCTTCCCTTTTGATGATTCAGTTAAAACAGCAGCCACAGCCGGAATTAAGGCAATTATCCAACCAGGGGGAAGTATGCGGGATCAAGATTCCATACTCGCTGCTAATGAACTGGGTTTAGTCATGGTGTTCACGGGTATCCGTCACTTCCTACATTAAAAATATCTTTCTTAAGAGGGATGCCAAATTTTAAGTAAATCATAAGACATAGAAAAAAATCCCGACTCTATGTCTTAAGACAGTAGAGCAGTTGCTGAAGTGTCACCCTTTAGAATTGTGATCTCATTTAACCTGTGATATTGTTTATATGGTGTGAGGAGTAAGTTGAAAACAGAAAGCGCTTGAAGTCGAAACACGGCCAGACGTTCAGGCGCTTTTTGCTTTGTTAAATTCAACACAGAAGGTTCAGTTTTCAAAGTGTCACCTAGGTTACTTGCTCTTTGACAAAGTCAATGTTATTTTCTAGGAGTGTGTGTGAGGAGCAAGTGTAAACAAAAAGCATTTGGGATGGAAACACGGTAACACTCCTGAGTGCTTTTTGTTATCTTTTTTATCTTATAGGTGTGATCAAGCTCTCGTTTTTATAAGTCGCTAGGGGTGAGCTTGTTTTGCATCTTTAAGCTCTGTAAAGCAGTGCTAAGCAATTCAACATTGAAGAAGAATTCACCAAGTCAGAATTTAGGAGTCAGAATTAACGGTTCGGCTACGCTTACCCTTGAGGCTGAGCGAAGCGATGCACTGAGCTTGTCGAAGTGTCGAAGCTTCAATCAGTAAGGGTTCAGACCCGCCACTAATTCTTGACCACGCTTATCAAAGATGAGCGTGGAGGACTTAGTGCGATTCGTTACATGCTGAATCACGGTAATCAGTCCGTAAATAAGCATGTCAGCTATATCTAGATATAGCTGAACTCTTGGAAGGATGCAGGTGAAAGCCCTGCCAGCAAAGTTCATGCTTGACTCCTTATCTGCCCACGCCGAACAAGCTCGGTTCTTGTAGAGCGAAGCTGGGAACAGGGCGCAATCAGACTACCGTTATGGGTGGACACTGGCGCTAATGGGGAGTCCTTACGATGAAACAGATGCCTAGAAAAATAACTTATCCACGAACGGGACATAACCTTAGAACCCGATTCCGTCAGAGAAAATCCCCGCCGCATTTTAAGTCAATAGCGGCAAGAACTGGGGGTCTGACAGTTAGATTGGCACCATCTAAAAGGACGAAACAATCATCCAAGGGAACGAATAAAAACGAGTTAAGAGTCCTGGGAGGTCGAACCCAAGGTAGGTATGACGAGATACGGAACTCTCTTAACACGGGTAGGATTCAGCGTAATTGCTGAAAGGTGTTCAGAAAATAATCACGCATGAGTAGAGCATGGTTAGACACAGTCACCGGACTAGTGAATCTTGGACAAAGTTACCTTGGAAGAAATTCCGGAAAAACTTATTCCGCCTACAAGTCAGGTTATTTAAAGCAGTTAAAGCAGGAGACAAGCGAAAAGCTAGGTCACTTCAAAAACTGATTCTGAAATCTCAAGCTGCAAGGTTTTTGGCTATTCGTCAAGTAACTCAACTAAACGCTGGTAAAAAGACTGCGGGTATTGATGGCAAAGCATCCCTCAATTTTGAGGAGCGCTTTGCACTTGAGAATCATCTCAAATCCAACCAATCCAATTGGCATCATAATAAACTGCGGGAAATCCCGATACCTAAAAAAGACGGAACATCCCGGATTTTAAAAGTCCCAACTATAGCAGACAGAGCTTGGCAATGCCTTGCAAAATATGCTCTAGAACCAGCCCACGAAGCAAACTTCCATGCCAAGAGCTATGGATTCAGAGCAGGACGCTCCGCGCATGATGCACAGAGAATAATGTTCACAAATCTAAGCTCAAACAAAGGCGGAATAGATAAACGAGTCATAGAACTTGATATCGAAAAATGCTTCGACAGAATTAGCCACACAACTATCATGGATAACCTGATAGCACCACTCGGGCTGAAAATTGGTATCTTCCGTTGTCTCAAGGCAGGAATACACCCCGACTTTCCCGAACAAGGAACCCCCCAAGGTGGCGTGGTAAGCCCATTACTAGCTAATATTGCGCTCAACGGGATTGAAAGTATCCACCGATATCACAAGGACGGATTCAGAATAACTGAGAAAACCCCCCCTGAAAATATCATCGAACCATCAATCCGATACGCGGATGATATGGTAATCATACTAAGACCTCAGGATGACGCAACAGAAATACTTGAAAGAATAAAACAATTTCTAGCAGACAGAGGAATGAAGATAAGTGAAAAGAAGACCAAGATTACCGCTGCGACAGATGGATTTGATTTCCTTGGCTGGCGCTTCAAAGTGCAAAGCAACGGAAAATTTAGATGTATCCCCTCAGTGGAAAACTATAAAGCGTTCCGTCAGAAAGTAAAAGCCATCGTCAACTGCTCTAATTATGGTTCCGAGGTAAAAGCACAAAAGCTTTCACCATTGGTTAGAGGATGGAGGGTGCGATTCGTTCACTCGAAATTAGTAGAAATACTCAGGGATGAGTGGCAAGGAATAAAGAACCGAGTAATCGGAAAAGAACCTTGAAAACTAGATGACCATGAGGGTGACT
>NZ_JABXYX010000205.1 GCF_017982655.1 Brasilonema sp. CT11
TGCAGCAATTGAGGTCGTACAAGACTGGCTTGGGATCCGAGGTGAGGAGTCCGGTTCCCTGCTGTGTCATGTCAACAAAGCCGGCTGCGTGGTGCTGCGACGGCTAACGCCCCAGGCGGTGCTGTTCATTTTGCAAAAACGCGGTGAACAAGCGGGGGTAGGTCATTTTTCGGCTCATGATTTCCGCAGAACTTTTATAAGCGAACTGCTCGACTCTGGTGTAGACATCTCTACAGTCCAGAGGCTGGCTGGTCATGCATCGCCAGATTTGACTGCAAGATATGACCGACGCGGCGAACAAACCTTACGTCGTGCTGTCCAAACCTTGAGTATCCCTGGTTCTAGAACAAAAACGGAGCGCGACTCAAAGAATTGATGCGATTTGCAACTGAAGCAATGTTTACTCGCCAGCGGAGCATGGGAACGAGAGAGCAAAACTTCTCAGCAATTTCTCTTTGAAAAATACTAGAAAAATGTTAATCTAACGACAACCTATCAATAAAAAGTTGATGATTCGCAGTCATTCCCCATCCGTTTATGCGGTATGCTCGGAATGTCAGGCGAAGAAAGAGCGAAAATTATGCGCGGATGGCTCAACCGTGCCTGGACGTTGAGGGATAGCTCCCATGCTCCCGTTGAAACGTCAATCAAAACCGACATCAATGATTGTCTGGGTTTTGAAGAACAGCGGTTATGACATTGTCAGAAGTATTAGGTGAGTCTTCTTATCCAAGAATTAAACCAATTTCGGTACTCGAACTGTGAGAGGTGACAGTACCAAACGGTTGCTCGCTTAATATCACGGCTTTGTTAATAACCCAACCCACCCTTGTTGACTACATGTTAGCACACAAGGGTGGAAGAATCATATGCCTTTTTTTAATAAATTGCGAAAGGCATTTGGCTCTTCATTTTCTTCCACCATAGATAAAAGGGGAAAGACTTTCAAACAGTGAACAGTGAACAGTTAACAGGTACTTGCGGGGATTTCACACGCCACATCTGGGGCGTCGGGCATTGCCCGCCCACAATCGATGCTCCCCGCAAGTACCAGCAACGCAGTAGTTGTTGGGGTTTTTCAATCAGTGAACAGTAAAAACTGATAACTGATAACTGATAACTGATAACTGTTTAGACCCAACGGGACACTACACTGATAACTGATACTGCGCTTCCTTGGTAACTGATAAAGTGACATTCTTCCCAGCAATGGATTGACTTGTCTTCTCAATGGACACTCCCACCGCTTTTAGCGAATGGAAGTCTTGATCTGAGGAAGAGCTTGAGCGTCAATTCCAGTCTGACAGAGCCGTAGCGCGTCTTGCAGACAAATTCTTAAGCAGTAGTTCGCGTGTGCCCCGTTGGGAGGTTGGGAAACAATCTTGAGGGCGAGTTACCAATCTTGGCTTACTTACGTGTATTTACGCAGTGCCATCTTGGTTAACAGATTTTGCACTTCCCTTTTGGGGGAAATGCAATTCATCCCACTCCTGTTCGGCAAAGTAGATGGACTTTCTTGCTTAACAACTTTAACTATCGGAAGAAAATCTAGAGTCAGATGCTTCACCACCAAAGGAAGCGTCATGAACAGTTGCATTTTTCCAGAAAATCAAGAACAACTCCGGGATCAGGATCAACTAACAGAACGCCATCAGCAAGAATGGATCGTTGATTCAGCCGTTTCACCAGCACTCACCGCCCTGAATGTTCGTTCACTTACTGGTATAGTAATCTACGAACATTTGGTCTACGCCCTACCCCAGACCGCCAGACGTAACGACGGGCGGCTACGGGACAAGTACTTATATCAGTACGCCCACGCCTGTCGCGGGGGATGGTGGGTTTCGGGACTTGATCCCCAAAACAATTGGGAACCAATGGAGTGGGGACGGTTTAAACCGGACTATCCGCGCTGGGAATGGGACAAAATCACCCAAAAGCAGACCGACAAGCAGGTGAAATACGAGTCACCGATAAACACGCCCAACCGTGTGACTTACCTGCGGGTTCCAGTAGAGATTTGGGAAATGGTTGCTCACCGCTACAACGTCCCGATGCCAGAGGAAATTGTCACAACCGTTGATTCTGAGGCGATTGGTTTTTGGGCTTGGGTGGTGAATCACCCCCAAATCCCCATCATCCTCACAGAAGGCGAGAAAAAAGCGGCGTGTCTTTTAAGTTTGGGTTTTGTGGCAATCTCCCTACCGGGGATATGGAACGGACGCGTTGGCAAAAGGGATTTCAACGAAAAGCTGCATCCCGACCTCATGCCAGTGGCGAAACCGGGGCGCAAATTCATTGTCCTTTTCGACTACGAAACCAAACCCAAAACCCGCTGGTCGGTGTTCCAAGCGACCATTCGTACTGGCCAAGCAATTGAGGCAGTGGGCTGCTTTTGTGAGATCTCATTACTGCCAGGACCAGAAAAAGGTGTTGATGACTTTGTGGTTTCGATTGGCAACGCATTGGCACAAGAAAACGAGTCGAACCTTGAGGTTGAGATAGGTAAAATGTGTCAGGCGAAGCCCGCATTTTACCTATCTCAAGAACTCGATTTACCCGATTTTTCTAGTCATTCCCCCGTCCGCGAAGCGAATACTCTAGTAACTGGGATTATAGAAGACGCCAAGGCACTTCGTGATTACCAGCGCTCATTCCACTGTCGTAGCCGAGGGCTGAGCAAGAAATACACACCACATGTGGATGTCAATGTCAAGTATTTATCAGAAGCAGTTCGGCTACCGCAGTCTGGTTTTGTAGTATTATGCAGTGACATGGGCACGGGTAAAACCGAAATCATGCGACGTTGGCGCGATGAGCATCCCCATGAGCGATTCCTCAATAACGGGCATCGGGTGAATTTGCTGAAAAATTTGGCTCAACGCCTCAACACGCAAATGTACTCAGATTTGGGTTATAGAGGGTTAACGGAAGCGACTGCCCTCAGCATAACTATTGACAGCTTACACAAGCTCAACACCCAAGCCCTAATCTATGGCTGCGTGTTTATTGATGAAGCTTGCCAGTACCTGACTCACCTGCTTTCCAGCAAAACTTGTAAGGAGCATCGGGCTGCCATTTTGGAAGTGCTGGAGTATATCGTGCATAGTGCGCGATTGGTCGTTATTGCGGACGCGCATATAGACGACGTAACGGTGGACTTTTTCCGGGCAATGCGTCCCAAAGGTGAAGAACCGTTCATTATCAAAAATCAGTGGAAGAATGGTTCACGCCTGATTTATTGGTATGAGGGTGATGATTCTTCTGCCTTAGTTGCCCAAATTTCGGCGGCGCTGATGGTGGGGCAGAAAATTATGGTGGCTTCTGACTCGAAAAGATTTATTAAGAAACTTGAAAAATCGTTAAATGTGTCGGTGCGGGTGGATGACGGTTCAGATCAAGACAGCTACCGACTACTATTGGTGTGGTCTATCCACTCTGAGAATTCTGGAAGCGAAGAAAACGTTGCTTTCATCAAAGACATAACGAACGCTGTCAAGAATGTAGATGCCCTTTTAACCTCGCCTAGCCTAGGAACAGGGGTAGATTTACCTAATTACCATTTTGACGTGGTTTTTGGGGCATTTCACGGGGTTTCGCAGACGGCGACCGAATGCGCTCAACATCTGCACCGCTATCGTCCAAAAGTACCGATGCACGTTTGGGTCGCGCCGCGCCCTCCCTTTGGATATGCCCAAACTAACGCCACGAAAATTAAAGAGCAGTTGCTGCAAACCAATGAAATGACAGCTTTCCTGCTGCGGATTGACAGAGAGACGGGAAAGCGGGGTGCAGAAAAAGATTGGGCGTTCCAAGCTTACTGTGATATAGAGGCTCAGCGAAACGAATCAATGAACAGGTTGCGAGCTGATTTGCTTGACTTGTTGACCGAAATGGGTAACAAAATTATCCCCATGGGCGCAGAAAGAGATGAGCTTGCTCAGAAACGTCTGAAAGATGCCGCTGTTACATTGGACACTGCTTATTACTCAGCAGTTGCAGGGGCGAAAGATATCCCAGCTAGCGAGTACCGCAAGCGTATGGGTAAAGACTACCTAAAACCAGAGGAGATTTATGAATGCGAAAAATTCCGCATTCAGGAAGCGTATGGTATGGAAGTCACTCCGTCACTGGTTGAGAAAGATAATGGTGGGAAATTGATTCGGGCGATTTCCAATTTAGAAGCAATTCTAGCAGAATCAGGTGGTGTGATAGAAGATACAAGTACCGGAATAATATACCCAGCACCACCAGAAATTGTGACAGAAAAAGACCGCCAGGAGAGAAATAAGCTGCCGTTGTGCATGGACTGGGGGAATTACTCGGCGCGGTGGGTGTTGTTGTCCAGTTTGGGACTACCTGAGATTCTCAAGCGCCTAATAGATGGGGAGGAAGTGACTGCGACCTCGCCTGAGTTGCTGAGAATGGTCGAACTGGCCAAACAGTGTGCGGCGCACGTTAAGGCGATTTTAGGTTTTACTATTCCTTCTAAGTGTCAGCCGATATGGCTGTTGGCACTTCTGCTAGACCAATTGGGACTAAAGTTGACTTCTAGGAAACAAGGTCCACGTGGTCAACAAGTGAAGTTTTATTTTCTTTCCCCTCTGGAATTGGAATTTGCAAAAGTAGTGATTGATTATCGGGAGCGCAAGCGTCCACACAAGGTAAAGTATAAAAATAACCCCACTGGAAGTTTTGAAGCTACTAGGGGGGCAAATAATCTTAACAGATACAGATATGATACCAAATTCCGAAATCTCAACAAGCCTCAATTCCGTTTGCTCACAGAAACAGCCCCACACCCACAAGAATTGTAAACTCCTGATTTCCGGACGGCATCTGCTCTACTCCCCTTCACTTGCAGCCAAGATAGGACGTACTGAAGCGACTCTTCTCCAGCAAACCTATTACTGGATGAGCGTACCTGGAGGCAAAACAATCGATGGAGTCAAGTGGTTTTGGAAGACATATCAACAATGGTCAGAAGAATTGCAATTATCCGTTAGCACAATTAGAAGAGCTGTTAGCAATCTAAAGAAACTTGGATTGCTCGCAGTGGATAAGCTGTGTGCTAAGACCTGGTACCAAGCTAACTGGTACACAGTTAAAATCGAAGCTCTAAGCGCTTTTATCGAAAATGAACAGATCAATCTGCTCAATTTGAACACATCGATCTGCTCAAAAAGCGCAAATCATATCAAAGACTTCTCTACAGAAGATTTCTCTACACAACAACATGCTGCTGCGGATAAAGATTTTGTGGAAGAAAATTCGGAGACATTACCCAAGGATGTGACGGCGATTGAACAAACGATTGAACAAACGATTGAACAAACGATAGAGACTCGTTCGCCAAGCAATGTAGAACAATCCACGATTCCGCGCTTCGTTGAAGAACAAAATCATAGCTGCTCATCAACACAACCATTGACTCATGAGGACTTTTCTTCCGCCGCCTCGGAACCTGTAGAAAAACCTCATATAGTCGATGTCAGAGAAATTTGTAACCAACTGCGTCAAATCCCATGCACACCAAACTTTCGCCTCAATCAGGAGATAATGGCGGTTATCAACAAGATAGGGGCGAAATGTACCGGGGGCTTTAGCCCACCTTAAAGAAGCTTTACGTACGTGGAAGCGAGTTGATTCCCCGGAAGCAGTATTTGTAGCGGCGTGCAAGAACGGCAGAAAACCAGAGAATTGGGGGAAACCATTACCGAGTTCTCCTCAACCAAGTGATGAGGACTTGGCACAATTGGCAGAAGCGAAATCAACTGGGCGAATTAAGGACTATTATTGTCAGCCGGATGGGCTATGGGTGGTGGACACGGGGAGTGAATGTGTTAACTTGTGTGATTTTTTATCTACGACTGGTTTCTACCTTAAGTCGGTTAAAACTGACTAAAATTCTGAGTTTCCGCTTCTGGTGTTGGGTCCAATACACACGAGCTTTCGTGAAAGTGCATAAACCGTGCTCTACATTATTTGTGGTGGTGTATGTGATTCAAATAAGAACCACTGTATTCATCCCCCCCCAATTGTTATAAATAACCACCTTTGAGTTGTAGATGGATACCAAGTTGAAAGCAATGCAAAAAGCGCCCCCCTTTTCAGGAGAGCGCTTTTTACTTATCTAAGTTTTAGCTATTATCCGTTGATAGCAGGAGCTTGGAGTGCTACAGGAGCAGCTTCAGCTGATGCCAAATCAAGAGGGAAGTTGTGAGCATTACGTTCGTGCATCACTTCCATACCCAGGTTCGCACGGTTGAGCACATCTGCCCAAGAACCAATTACGCGACCTTGAGAATCAATCAACGATTGGTTGAAGTTGAAACCGTTGAGGTTGAATGCCATGGTGCTGATACCCAGTGAGGTGAACCAGATACCGATGACAGGCCATGCAGCCAGGAAGAAGTGCAAGCTGCGGCTGTTGTTGAAAGAAGCGTATTGGAAAATAAGTCTTCCAAAGTAGCCGTGAGCAGCAACGATGTTGTAGGTTTCTTCTTCTTGACCGAACTTGTAACCGTAGTTTTGAGATTCGGTTTCGGTTGTTTCACGAACCAAGGAAGAAGTGACCAGAGAACCGTGCATTGCACTGAACAGTGAACCACCGAAGACACCTGCAACACCCAGCATGTGGAAGGGGTGCATTAGGATGTTGTGCTCTGCTTGGAACACTAACATGAAGTTGAATGTTCCAGAGATGCCCAAGGGCATACCATCAGAGAAGGAACCTTGTCCGAGGGGGTAAATCAAGAAGACTGCGGTTGCTGCTGCAACAGGTGCACTGAATGCAACGCAAATCCAAGGACGCATTCCTAAGCGGTAGGATAATTCCCACTCACGACCCAGGTAGCAGAATACACCAATCAAGAAGTGGAAAACAACTAATTGGTATGGACCACCGTTGTACAACCACTCATCTAAGGAAGCTGCTTCCCAGATGGGGTAGAAGTGTAAGCCGATGGCGTTGGAGGAAGGAACAACAGCACCAGAGATGATGTTGTTACCGTACATTAAGGAACCTGCTACTGGTTCGCGGATTCCGTCGATGTCTACGGGGGGGGCTGCGATGAAGGCGACGATGAAACAGGTTATTGCGGATAGCAAGGTAGGAATCATCAGGACGCCGAACCAACCGATGTAGAGACGGTTTTGGGTGGAGGTGATCCACTCGCAAAACCGCTCCCATACATTGGCGCTTTCGCGACGTTGTAATGCAGTTGTCATGGTTCTTATGATTGCGGTTGTTTTGGTATGTATGTAAGCAAATGTTTGTTTGCTATATTTTCATAATAGTTTACATTCGTTTACAAAATCAAGGGGTTTTCCAGAACGTTTTCTTTTACCAGCTATCAGCTTTGCTTATGGATGTTGGGAGTTGAAAAATTTCCGTTCCATTAATACCCGGGGAATTAGAGAGCAGATTGCTACGCTCACGCTCGCAACGGGGCACACGCGATCACCAATGGTTGCTCCCGTATGGGCGATCGTCGCGCGGGCGCGTGCTTTTCACGCGCCCGCGCGTGGGTAGTTGGCGCTCTTGCTGCTGTTATCAGGCGAGTCAATGAACCAAGAATCCCCTCGCACCTTTCAAGGGCAGGGGAGTGTCAAGTAATTTTGCCCAAGCGGTTTAAATATAAAGCGAGTGTAAAGTAGTGCTTCCGTATTTTCCC
Organism: Brasilonema sp. CT11; assembly: GCF_017982655.1. Taxonomy (GTDB): domain Bacteria; phylum Cyanobacteriota; class Cyanobacteriia; order Cyanobacteriales; family Nostocaceae; genus Brasilonema. The sequence continues at coordinate 7,677 of NZ_JABXYX010000205.1, forward strand.
TACTTACCGATTCAGTGCCATATGAGCTATTCATATCTTTAGAAATTCCTTCTCAGTGGTTTTATGGGTGCACTACAAAGCAGGACTAGAGTTAGTCCCGCAATTGAAATCAATAGACGTAATCAGATTGCCCAAATGCACAGTAAATTAGTTCATAAAATTGTGCATCGCTGGGTCAAAAAATGTAATGAAAGCTACGAAGACTTATATCAGATAGGATTTGTTGGGCTTCTCAAAGCGGTTGAGCGCTTTAAGCCAGAACTGGGTAATGCTTTTAGTTCTTTTGCCGTTCCCTACATCCAAGGTGAGATTCAGCACTATTTACGGGATAATGCATCGCCACTAAAAATCCCTCGTTCCTTCGTAGAAAAGCTCGGTAAGATCAGGCGGCTGAGAAAGCAATTTATCGCTAATGGAAGACAGGTTCAGGAAGCGGAAGTCGCGGCG
>NZ_JABXYX010000206.1 GCF_017982655.1 Brasilonema sp. CT11
CTCGCTTTTACTCCAGTACTAGAACAAACTTGGTAGAAAATATTTAACTTCTTTTTTTTTCTATTGATCCCAAATTTGCTATCTCATATCCACTAGGATAACTGCGGATTGGAGAGTCGATAAAGAAGTTAGACGAATTGCGAGGTGGTAAGAAACGCAATACTCTACCGCGAATTTTCAAGCTGGTTTCAACACCTATTCGCAGCAACTGGGAAGGATGTTCAAAACCAAACGCATTGAGCATTGTGTCATCAAATAAAGCATAAGTTACAGGTTTGAGAGACGATTCCATCCACTTGGGAAACCAACTCAAAAATAAATCACGAGTTGCTTCACCTACTCGACGATTCGTGTCTGAATAATAAAACTGGGTGCGTTCGTAGTCGAGGTTATACTGTTCCAATTCCTCGTAGGTTTCTGGAATATTTTCAATATGCATCCGCTTACCGACTTCCCGCCAAAAGTAAAATGAGGCTAATCTTTCTTGTTCGCACATCAGCCGCCAGCCAAAACGGGCATTCCAACGGACGGGTTCATAAATAAACGTCGAAAGTACGTAGAGGAAATCTGCATTGTCAATCTTGAAGCGGGAGTGGATAGCATTCATGTGTTGAATGGCTTGACGACCTCGCTCGCTGTCGTAACCCCACTTGCAAAACTCTACAATAATTATTGCTGTATCGTCGTAACGTTTTTGCGGACGCTTGTGAAACTCCCCGGTTTTATCCAGTAATTTAGAGATACTGGCAACACAGTAAGTTTTCATCAGGGCAATTTCGTGCGATTTCTGCACGTCCCAAGGAAATTCGTAGCCCAACATAAGATGATAAATCTCACAGTGGTCTTGTATGGGATCGAGTTGCTGAATCCGACGAAGATTGTCGTCGCGATGGAAATGCATCTCAATTTTATCCTGAACTTAAGAAAATATGTAAATGATTGTATATGCTGGCAAGTAAGTATGTTTCAGCGCTTGCCCTTGTTTAGCTTCTATCAAATTCTCAAATTTTACAAGCAAAGATGACCTTTTTGACAGCAACATAAATATTGATGCGAGGAAATGGAGGATTTGATAAACCCAGTGTTTGTGAAAAATCGCGTTTCCAACGAAAACGTAAATACAATAGAACTAGTGTAATATAACCCTGGATATACAAAATTCTCTTTTGGTTATAAAACGTAAAAATTGTAACCTTTTTGAGAGTGTAAAACAAAATCCAATCCCCAAAAATAGGGGATTTTTGTTTAAGAGGTCTTGTTTCAATGAATAAAACTGATTTAGCTTTTACCCCAGCACTAGAACAAGCACAGTTAATCCGACGCCGAGAGGTATCGCCGTTGGAGTTGGTGGAAGTTTATTTAGAACGCATCTTACGGTTGAATCCCCAACTGGGAAGTTATTTTACGGTGATGGCAGAACAAGCGATCGCAGATGCCAAAGCCAAAACAGAAATACTTTCTAATACCTCGGAACTACCACCGTTTTTTGGAGTGCCGATTTCTATTAAAGACCTCAACCCGGTTGCAGGTGTCCCTTGTACTTACGGAAATCCCGCGTTACTAGATAATATCGCTGACCATGATAGTGGGGTAGTAGTCAAGATTAAGCAAGCTGGGTTTATTATTCTGGGCAAAACAGCAACATCAGAAATTGGTTCAACTCCTTACACTGAACCTACGGGTTTTCCTCCAGCTAGAAATCCGTGGAATTTAGACTACACCCCAGGCGGTTCTAGTGGTGGTGCGGCTGCTGCAGTAGCAGCAGGATTATGTGCGATCGCTCAAGGTTCTGATGGTGGTGGTTCAATTCGTGGTCCTGCAGCTTGTTGTGGTTTAGTGGGAATCAAGCCATCAAGAGGACGGGTGACTCATGCACCGGTGGGCGATAGCCTCAGTGGTATTGCGACAAATGGTCCCTTGGCACGTACTGTTGCTGATGCGGCTGCTCTTTTAGATGTGATGTCTGGATATGTCACGGGTGATCCATATTGGTTACCCAACCCAGAACCATCGTTTCTTGCTTATACAAAAGAAAAACCTGGTAGTTTGCGAATTGCTTACGCAACAAGTACCCCTCCTATAGGGAAAGCTGACGCTAACTGTGAGCAAGGCGTTCTGCAAACAGTGCAATTATTACAAGAACTTGGTCACACAGTTGATGCGACAAGCATAGATCTTAGTGGATTAGTTGAACCTTTTCAATTTGTTTGGCAAACAAGCGTTGCTGCGTCAGGAATACCTGCTGAGGCTTTACAGCCATTGAATCGTTGGTTGTTGGCTAGAACTGGTTCTGCGGGTGAGTACCTGCGAGCAGTTTCCCAAATGCAGGTGGTAGCACGACAAATGGTTGCACTTTTCGACACGATTGATGTGCTTGTATTGCCAGTTTATCTACATTCACCCATTCGCGTGGGAGAGTGGGCAAACTTGAGTCCAGAAGAGACATTCCAAAAGATTGTTGGTTGGGTTGCACCTTGTCCACCAGCGAATGCAACTGGACAACCGGCGATCGCTCTTCCTGTAGGTTTTGATGAGCTAGGTTTACCGATGAGCGTCCAGTTGGTGGGACGTCCCTCAGCGGAAGCCACGCTCATTAGCTTAGCAGCACAACTGGAAGCTGCAAAACCTTGGATTCAGCATCGTCCGGCTTTAGGATGAATAATTTTCCTAAATCATTATGCAGGCAAGCATTGAACAAATTTCACAAATTGCCGTGTTTGTAGGTTTAGAGCCTTCAGATAAATTGAGTTTGCAGCCTCACACCCAAGTGCGACGTTATCTTAAGGAAGAAATTATCCTCCATGAAGGCGATGCTCTACCAGATGTATTGTTTGCTTTAGTTAGTGGTTCGATTCAAATGACAAAAACAGCAGGAACGGGGAAAGAAACGATTCTTCGCACGCTTTCTGCTGGGGAAATTTTTGCTGCTCCTGCACTGTTAGGAAATGGTATTGCGCCTGCAACTGTGACAGCTTTGAGTGATTGTGAGATTCTGACTGTACAACGAGATACTCTACTCAAAGCTATTCAAGAAAACCCTGAGATTGCTCTACGGATGTTGATGGTTTTTAATTCGAGAATTCAGCAATTGCATGAAACAGTTCATGGATTAGTTTCTGAAAGAGCCATTGTCAGGCTGGCAAGGATAATTCAATATTTTGCAGAGCATGAAGGTACACAATCAACTCCGCAAGGAGAAGTTTTGAAAATCCAATTGCCTTACTATCGAATTGCACGCAGTATAGGCATTACTTACGAAGAGTGCGTACGCTTAATTAAAAGTCTTAAGTCAGTCATTGCTTACAGTCGGGGTGGAAAGATAATAATACTCGATGCAAAAAAACTAGAAGAAGTTGCGGCGTCGCATAATGGCAGTAATTCATACCTTGATTCCGCAACGTCGAAAATCCTTTGAGGCTTTTGGTGTCGCAAAGTATTATAGTTTTTCTCAAGAGAAATCGTAACCGAATCGGATGTTGTCTTTCTCAATGCCATCGAGTACAACTTGGAGTCCACCCATACGAATCATCCACTCAAGACGATGGTCACGGTACTCACGTTTGAACAAACCTTGCTCAACGAAATGCGAAAATTGCTCCAATTCGGCAACTGAGTCGTTTGCTTCCTGCAACGTTTGAGCGACGGTTGGACGCACACTAACGCGCTTGAACCAATCGGCAAGTGGGGAGTTTGCTTCTGGTGTAATCCCGAACATGAATGACGACGAGTTAATGTAGGGAACGACACAGAGATCGCTCCAGCCAAAACGGTCGCCGTTGAACCATTCGCGATCGCCTAGCTGCTTCGCGAGCCATTCACGGCACTTCGCAGCCTGTTGTTTGGCATTCCCAATGATCGTTTCGGCAAGCGAACCCTTCGCCCGACCAAACAAGTTGATCTCACCAAGCCCCCAGTTGATCGGCTCGTAGTAAGTGTCCATGACCTCTTCAATCATGCGGACACGGGCTCGGTCTGCCGGATTGCTCGGCAGCAGCGGTGGCTCAGACCATTTGTCTTCGATGTACTCAAGGATGATTGTAGAGTCGAAAATCTTGACGTCGTCGTCAATGAGAACCGGCATCTCCGCACGAGGATTGGCTTCCAGAAACTCGCTGCCCCCAAACCCGCCCCCACTCACGTCAGGCATCTTGCTCTCAAACTCAACCCCCTTTTCGCGCAAGGCGATTTTGGTCTTCTGTGCATACGGAGATAGCGGTTGTTCGTAGAGGATGATCATTGGTCAAATTTTCAGAGCTACAGTTACTCAATTTATTACTAAAGATCGTTCGTGACAACCAAAGATAATGCTGCATTTGTCAATTTATTAACATTGAGCGACTTGCGCTGATCGTAAATTACTGACTACCTTTACCAGAAGTCCACTGACTGACATTCTTGAGTGAAGTGTGAGCTTCCACAGATGCTGATTGGCTCTGTTCAATACGTGTTTTTTCTGCAATTTTGTCTGCAAGGCGACATTGCAGCACTACAGATGATAACTCAAAGAATGCTCCAGGACGATTGTCATTTCCCATATCTGACAACGCCCGTCCTACACCTTCTAGACAAATATTCATAATCACAATGTCTGAATTTTTTTTGTTGAGTCTCTGGCGGAGGCTTTGAAGTTCTTGTTTATTATCATTTAGCTGGCTCTGTACTTTTTCAAGATTTTGTTGGGTTTTCTTCAACTCAATTTTGGTATTACCTAAATTTTGCTGTAACGTCCACCCGTGTACTGTCAAGAAGCTGACGATACCAATAGTACATAAATTTAGCCGAAAAGAGTTATGCATAATAGAAAGACTCTCGTTCAGACATAAATTATTTTCTGATTTTTTTTGCATATATTACAAGCTATTTTCCTACAAATCTTAAAAAATAAATATTGCCTTGATGGAAATTGAGTAAATGAAACTAGTGATTATCCGTATATTTTCTAGTTTCTATTAGCTTTAATTTCAAATGATACTACCGATGACTACTTAAGGGTTGAGATTTTTACCTGTCATTTTATGAATCTTTTTTAGGGATACTAAATATTACTTATGTATCTCATGAAAATTGCTATAAAATTGACGATAGAAGTCAGTTATCAAACTTATAATAAATTAATAAATTTTTGTGAAGTCTGCCAAACTGGCAACATTAGTCTATTGGATTTGTTATTCATTGATGTACCAGGATCATCTTATTTATCTCTGCCTAATGAACATCACAAAGCTTTTCATTCAAGTTACTGTGATAAAGAGAATAGGATTAACCACCCATGACATACCTCATTTTCACAAAAATTTTTAGGAAAAGTAGGAACTCTGAAAAGTTTGAGAAAATTGATGCCCTTTCTCAAACTTTTGTGTCGCCAAAAATGTTATCAAATGGCTAGAAGAGTATGAAGTCTGAACGAGAAGAAAAAGAGAGAGTATAGAAATCAAAAAATATACTTTTTCTATATTTTTTGATTTTTTTTTCTTTGAGTCTCTAAATGTAGAAGCGTTGCAGTTATTTTTTTAAATCACCGTTACAACATGATTGGTCAGTTACTAGCAGGACGTTACAAAGTCCTTGAAGTCTTGGGTGAGGGGGGGTTTGGGCAAACTTACATTGCTGAGGACGTTCACCTCCCTGGGAACCCTAAATGCGTCCTCAAACATCTCAAAACTTCTAGTACGGACCCTGATATTTTAGAATCTGTCAGAAGGCTTTTTCAAAAAGAAGCTGAAACTTTGCAACAGTTGGGCAACCACGACCAAATACCCAGACTTTTAGCTTATTTTGAAGAGAAGCAAGAATTTTACTTGGCACAAGAATTTATCAGTGGACATCCTGTGAGTATGGAGTTTCCTCCAGGAAGAATATGGACGGAACCCCATATTCTTGAAATGCTAAATTCAGTACTGGGTATTTTAGAATTTGTTCATAGCCACGGAGTCATTCATCGTGATATCAAGCCAGATAATATTATTAGACGTGCTTCAGACAACAAATTAGTCCTGATAGACTTTGGAGCAATTAAACAACTGCAAAGTCAAACAGCGGTTGGGACAAGACAAAACCACATCACTCTGATCACCGGAACTCGGGGATATATGCCCTCTGAGCAAATCAGACGTTTACCACGTCCTAGTAGTGATATTTATGCATTGGGGATGATGGGTATTCAGGGATTGACAGGGGTGCATCCACACCAACTCCAAGATGATCCCAATACTGGAGAAATACTGTGGCAACATCTGGCAACTGTCAGTCCGGGGTTAGCTGCTATTCTTACTAAGATGACGCGCTATCACTTTAAAGATCGTTACCAGACTGCGACTGAAGTGCTGCTAGCGCTACGGGAATCAGCGACTAACTCTGACAAATTGCCGACAGAGGAAGCTTGTTTTACCACAAACATCCTTCATGAACTCTCTTTAGAGTGGGAGGAAAACGGACAAGTCAAAAATCGCAAAATTCTTGAAAAACAACAAAGTAAAAACCCCAGTCGAGGAGTCCGCATCGGTCGAGATCCCCAAGTATGCGACATTGTTATATCAGATCTAACAGTCTCTGCTTTACATATTGAAATCTTCTTTCATCAGCAAAAGCAGAAATTTTACTTGCGGAATTTGCGCCAGATGAATCCTCCTATTGTTGATGGACAGTTACTTTTAGCAGGCGAAATGCCTCTTCGTGTTGGTAGTAATATACGCTTGGGTCAACAAAATTTTCAGGTGAGTGCCATTGTTTGCAACGAGTATCCGGGTGGGTACGTACCTATAGAATACTCAATTGTTCCGATCGCACTGCAACAACCTATTAACCAGACGATGCGAATTCCAAAAGTCAAGAAGGCTGAAGAAAATTCACAAGAAGTTTTGTTGACTCCTCCGTCAGTATTATCATCTTCAGCGATCAAAGTACCAAAATTACTTGGGATGAGTGTAGCAGCTTGTATCAGTGCTGTTGGTGGCTTTAGCTTTTTGAATTCTAACAACATGATAGGAAGTCATGTACAACAGAATTTCATCTCACAGCAACCACAACTGTGTCGTGTTGTTTCTCCCCCCGGTGGCAGATTTGTAGCTAAATTACGCCCTGAACCTCAAACAGAGGTTGGTGCTGTCAAACAACTGAATCTAGGCGTAATGGTCTTATTTGTTCAGGTGCGCGGTGATTTTGTAGAAGTTAAACTGCCTGATGGAACTCAAGGCTGGCTTTTTAGGGATGAAGTACAACCTTGTACTGCATCACAAATAACCCATTAAGAATGAAACATGAAGGAATTGACACATAGATCTCCAAAGTCATGAAATATTTTATACTTATTTTTTCCTGTTTTCGCCTTCAGTTCATACTTTAAATTACTATTTGTATAGATGTCAGTAGTAAGATGTCAAGAAACAATAGATTGTAATCAACGTCTTCAAAATTCGTCCGTATGACCACTCACAACTGTTGAAAAGATTATTAAAACCGGAATTGTTTTGTTAATCAATGTAACTTTTATTACTGGAAAGAAAAATTTATGTCACTGGATCAGGTAAATGCTTTTTACGAGGTTTTGATGTCGGATCAAGTCATTTATGAGCAGTATCACCAGAAGTGCTGCGTTAAAGGCTTATTTGGTATTTGGGATTGGGATAAAACCAAAATTGTTCATTTTGCTTCTACTCTTGGCTATACATTTACTGAACACGACTTAGATGAAGCATGGTTTGGTGGCGAGCCTGGTATTTCTCAGAGTTCCTTAAATTTATCAGAATACCAGCGTTATATGGTATGAATTATGGACAACCAAATTCAAAATATGTAGTTTGATATGGTTTATCTGAAAGCTTTTAGCAATTCGTGATTTTACTAGCTATTGTGTCTGAAATCTTTTTTCGCGCTAGTGGCGGTTTTTTTGAAAAAAACGCCACTAACATTTTGGCAAGAAAGGGGCGGGCTTTTTTTACAACCCTTGGGGGTGGGGGGGGGGGGGGTGAGGGGGGGAGGGGGAGAAATAATGTTTGGTCTTTACCCCCACCCCTATTTTTTGTATATTTTTGGGAACGGACCAGAAAAAACCCCCATCCACACACTATTTCAGGGGGAACCCC
>NZ_JABXYX010000207.1 GCF_017982655.1 Brasilonema sp. CT11
CAGATCCTTAATGAGCGCAATAAGTATGTGCCAGATGATAAACCAAATATCAACGAACACTTCATCAGACACGCCTCAAACTATGAGCTTGCGAAGTTCACGGTATACACCAAAGGCAAGACACCAGAAGAAACTTGCAGCTAGATTCTCAACTTGATAAAGGGTAACTTCTTGTATGTTTGGAGCCACTCAACCAGTTGCTAACAGGACTTACGCAAACAAACCCGGTTTCTACCAAAAATCGTCTGTTTCGCAACCAAAGACGAACGAAGAAACCGGGTTTCACAGCAGATGGTGCGTAAGTCCTAGTTAAGTTTTTGCCTGTTTTCCTTGAATTACACTAACTGGTGTGCTGCTTTGCTGCGGTAGAGCTCGTCCTTAGAACTGGAATTGAACGAAACGCACCTGTTAAGTGATGAAGTCCGCGAAGCCGCAATGACTGGTAATGCTTACAGCTTGTTTTCTCAACGACTGGATAAAATGCTTCGTTCGGAGCAGGCATGAGAGGTTTTGAGAAATCGCGATGTCTAGCCAAACTGAGACGCTGGGTGATCGCTTGTCTGTTTTTGATGCTCAAGTGCTGTCGGCTGAGCAGAAAGAGCTTTACGATTTAATTTGGGTCAAAAATCGGCTTGATTCCGGATCGAGGCGATTATAATTTTAGTCCGGTACAACTAGTGATTTCTCATTGGTAAGTTTCAAAGTACGACGGAACTCACCTGGTGTTGTGCCTGTCCAACGTTTAAACGCCCGATAGAAAGCACTAGCTTCCGAAAAACCCAAGAGAAATGCCACTTCAGACACAGCCATGTGTTGTTCTTGAAGATAATGAATTGAGAGCGATCGCCGCATCTGATCGAGAAGTTCTTGATAAGAAGTGCCAGTTTCCTTAAGCTTGCGCTGGAGAGTGCGGGGAACAAATCCCAAGCGTTTGGCGATCGTCTCAACTCCCAAATTCCCTCCGCGTAGTTCTATACTGATTTCCCGACGAACGCCATCGATAAAACTTTCTGAATGAGGCAGCTTAGCCAGTAACTCCTCGATATAGCGATCTAGCACTCTTCCAAGTCCAGGATATGATTTCAAGAGCGGTGAACAGAGAAAAGTAGAATCAAAAGCAATTTCATTAATGGGTTGATCAAACTCTACGGGAGCGCGAAACAATCGATGATAGGCAGAAATATCGTCAGGTAAGCTGTGCTGGAACCTCACTTTAAGGGGCACAAAATCTACTCCTGTTATTCTCCGAATCAGCAAGCAGATACCTGCTACAATCCAATCACAGTTGGCACGGTATGGAGGAACAGGGGAACTTGGTACGGCATGAGTTAGGCGTGCGACCTTCCCTTTAACCTCAAAAGTCATCTCTCCCTCTTCGTGCAGAACTCTTACTGAGCGAACAATACGCCGCATTGCCTCATTCAAATTAGGACTACTCTCGACGGCATAACCTACCACATCCCAGCTACTAGGCTGTGCAAACTCCGCCATCCTTAGACCAATACTAGGATCGCCAGAACGACGAGCCAATTCTACCCAAAGGGCAGTGAACTTTTCATGGGAAATGCACACATCGACATCTTTGAGGATTTCTAGGCAAAGCCCAATGGCAGGGAACACTTGTTCCGCCTCTAAGTTTGAGTCAGCAGCAAGGGCGGCACTTAGAATGCCCTGCACTAGTTTAATTGAGACAGCGTGCAATCCCATCCTTTCCGAACCGCCTGCGTTAGTACTCTCACTGACATTTTAGGTCAATCTTTTGTCGTTTATAGTCATTGTATTCAGTCTTTCTCTGGAAGTAGGTTAGAAAAACAATCTAAACGATCTGGTCAATGCGACTGTTTCAAAATCATTAAAGTGAAAAGGACGAAAAAAGTGGCGTTATGATTACTTATGAGACTGTTCGCAACATATTCAAGCATTTAGAAAGCGACACGTCCGAAAAATTTTTTGACTCTGTTGCAGATGATGTGAAATGGACTGTGTTGGGTACACAACCCCTCGCAGGCAATTATCAATCGAAAACTGCGTTCCAGCAAGCGACCTTCTCACGGCTTAATCCTTTGTTCAGCGGGGGTTTGAAATTGTTCACGCGCGATGTCTTCGTTGATGGAGACACTGCGATAGTAGAACTTTACACCCAAGCGACTGCGAAGAGTGGTGTTCAGTTCAATAACGAATACTGTTGGATCTGCCAATTCCGCGATGAGCAGATTGTCGAAGTCCGTGCTGACTTAGACTCAGCCTTGGTCACTAAGGTCATCGAAGCAGGAACAACCGACGTTAGATGACATTGCAAGTCGATTAAATCATTGGAGAACTGCGTGAACAGACTCGCTACCCCTACGAAGATCGCTATCGCACTCCAGTTGCAAATAGTTAGCCTTGTAAAAAGGAGTACACAATGACTGTAGGATCAGTGCAGTGCCACAGCTTAGTCTCAGGGTAGGTATCTTCAGAATAGTCTGCTAAACAGGAACTTCAGAAATTGCTAACCCTAATTTTTATTTTCTCGATTAGGCAATACTTATGGTTGACTTCAAACTTGCTCCAAAGACCACCTCGCTTGTTCTCATCGATCTACAGCCTGGAACACTGGGAGGACAGCTTGCTCCCTATTCAGCAAATGATGTTGTGAAGCGATGCGCCAGTCTTGCTGCTTCCTTTCGCGCACAGAGAGCTTTGGTCGCTTACCTTCGAGTAGATCTCCAGGATATGCTGCATCTTCTAACCGATAGTTCGACCCATAACCCGAACGCGTCACCACCGCCGATCAGTGCCTCTAAGCTAGTGCCAGAATGTGGTTACCAGGAGAGTGACTTCCTGATCACAAAGCGGCAATGGGGTGCCTTTTACGGAACTGAACTGGATCAGCAGCTTCGACGGCGCGGCATCAAGACGATCGTGCTAGGAGGCGTTGCTACGAATGCTGGAGTCGAATCTACTGCACGAGCAGCTTTTGATATGGGGTATGAAGTTGTCTTTGCTGAAGATGCGATGAGTAGCTTGACTACCGAAATGCACCGCTTTGCAGTGCAGCACATTTTCGGCTTGATGGGTCGTGTTCATCAGTCGAGCGAGATTGTGGAGGCGCTTGTGGAATGAGTTCTCGGAATGTTAGGCTAGATTTAAGCGATTCCTACGGAGAGCTACGCTTAACGCAGATTTGCAAGCAACTCTCTCTACTTTTTTCTCAACAGGCTTTTAAGCCTATCACTTTTTGCAACATAACCTATCTTGTTGCTGCGGTTGAGCTACTGCTGACTGGGCGCATTGTTGAAGTGCATTTTAAGTTGCTGCTTAACGGAACTATCTGATTAATGCGATTCTTTTAAAGGCATTACTCTTAACCCTTTTTTATCACTTTCTGAGGATAATAATCTAGAATCCTTACAACATAGGACTTTTCTCAAAAATCTTGATTTCAGGCATTCTGTTAGAAAATAAACGCTTAAATGCTCGCTCTATATACATTTGAAAAATTGGCTATTATTTTTTTCCCAGAGTGACTAAAAAGGATTAAAAAACTCACAAAACAAGCGACTCTTGTACGGCTGAATCCTCTATTCGACGGCGGCTTAAAGTTGTTCATGAGCAAGGTTTATGGGAAAAAGGTGAGTCAGGATGTCCACTATGCTTTCTGATGCGATTTATCACCATTCTGACGAAGCTTCGCCAAAATCTGCGGAGAACCTAACTATTTTCAAGTTTGAACTATCAATTCAAGGACAAACAATAATATGATTAATCAGACGACCCAAAATGACGTACAGCCTTCTTCGACGAGCAAGGGGGCTACCCAAACCTTGGCGACATGGGTTGCACAAACTACCTTCGATCAACTGCCCGACAAGGCAGTTTCGCGGTTGCGCGATTTTTTCCTCGATTGGACCGGCATCGCAGCCTTTGCCAGCGGGCACGCGGAGAGTAGCGCCGATATCAGGGTTGCCGTCAAGCGCCTGGATCCCGAAGCCGGTCCCGCCACCGTCGTCGGTCAGAAACGCGGTTTTTCGTGGCTTTATGCTGCTCTGCTCAACGGCTGTCACGCACACTCGCTTGACTTCGATGACACCAACAGGATTCAGCATGGTCACCCTAGCGCACCGGTCTTCGCCGCCTTGTTTGCAGACAGCGAGCGGCTGGACGCAAGCGGCCGAGTCTTTTTTGAAGCGGCGGCGGTCGGTTATGAGATTGCCTGCCGCGTTGGTGCTGCCCTAGGACCAGGATGCTGGAAGCGCGGGTTTCACATGACCTCGGTTGCCGGGATCTTCGGCGCAGTGGCGGCCGTCGCCAAGCTCCGCAAGTTTAATAGCCAGACCATTGAAAATGCCTGGGGATTGGCACTGAGCAAGGCCGCAGGTTCGATGCAGTATCTGGAGAATGGCGCTTTCAACAAGCGCCTGCACCCTGGCTTCGCTGCCCATGATGCGCTGCAATGCGCGGCGCTGGCGGAAGCCGGACTTAAAGGGGCATCCTCTGCTTTTGAAGGAGAGCGCGGTCTGCTGGTGGCGTACACCGAGGAGCCGCGCCCAGCCTTCCTGCTGGATCGCCTGGGCGAAAACTGGCTCCTGCTGGACACGGCGATCAAGCCCTATCCCTCGTGCCGTCTGACGCACGGGTCGATTGATGCCGCGCTCAAGCTCAGAGACTCTGTGCCCGAAGAGGACCGCGCCAAGGCGAATCTGACCGTCGAAATCTCCTCGACGGCCTATGACATCGTCGGCGAAACCTCCCCGGACAAGATTGCCCCCAAGAGCACGGTTGACGCGCAGTTCAGCGTCTACTTCCAGGTTGCCGCCGCCTTCCTGGATGGGCAAGTGAACTGGAAGTCTTACGACCGGATCACCGCGCCCGATCTCGTTCAACTCAGCAAGCGCGTCACCGTCAAAAAGAACGACGACGTGCCCGACGGCGGCGGGATCGTGACAGTCGAGGTGGATGGCAAGAAGGACCCAGAGCGGGTCAACGTTCCGCTCGGCGAGCCGGAGAACTGGATCGGTGCTGCCAAACTGCGCGAGAAGTTCATGCAGTTGTCCAGTCAAACCTACGGCGATGAGCTCGCCGCGCGGATCGCGGATCGCATCATGGCTTTCGACGCGGAAGACTCTGTGCGCAGCATCATCAAGCTCCTGCCCCTCCAGAGCGGTGAGTGAATAGTTCTCAAAAGGGCCCCATTTCTGATCCGTATATCGGTATTGTCAACTTGAGCCAGAAGCATTCTTAAATTCTTTGGGTTAAGTGACAATACTCTTAAAAGCCTTGTGAAACAGTTCAAAAAAATGTCCGAACTTGTTGATTGGAGTACACAATGACTGACTTGACATCTGAACAGGCAACGCTGCGTTGCGTCATTCTGCGCGGAGGAACGAGCAAGGGACTCTATTTCCACGAACACGATCTCCCGAGCGCAGGTCCCAAACGCGACAAGCTTCTGCAGCGGGTAATGGGATCGCCGGACGTTCTACAGATCGACGGCTTAGGAGGTTCGCGACCGATCACGTCGAAAGTTGCCATAATTTCCAAATCTCAGCGTGAGGATGCTGATATCAACTACACTTTTGCACAAGTCGAGATCGAACGCAATCTTGTCGTATACACTGGCAACTGTGGAAATATCTCGTCCGGAGTCGGTCCTTTCGCGATCGATGAAGGTCTCGTTAACGTCCAGGAAGAGAATACGCGCGTCCGAATATACAACACGAATACGAAGCGGATTATCATTGCCGACGTACCTGTCAAGAACGGTAAGGCTAAGATTGAAGGCAGTTTTTCGATTCCTGGTGTGCCGGGAACAGGGGCTGAGATTGCCATGAACTGGGCGAACACCGTTGGAGCCAAGACGGGGCATCTCCTGCCGACAGGAAAGCCGAGCGACGAAATCAAGCTCGAAGACGGTAAAAGCATCAGCGCTACCTTGTGTGATGCCGCAAATCCATGTGTATGGGTTTTGGCTTCCGACTTTGGGATTGATGGCAGCGAACTTGTTGATGAAATCGATGGCAATACCCAATTGATCGATAGGGTTCGGGAAGTACGAGGCAAGGCTGGAGTCCTGTTCGGCTTCTGCAAGGACTGGCAGCGAGTGGACGACGAATCACCAGGGCTACCAATGGTTGGACTCGTGTCTCCACCCAAGGACTATAAAACCCTGAGCGGCACGGAGGCAGGCAGGAAGGACATGGATCTCAGGGTACGCCTCATCTTTATGAACCGTCTGCATGAGAGCATTGCTGGGACTGCTTCGGTGTGTTTAGCAGCTGCTTCGTGCGTTAAAGATTCCGTTGTTCAAAAGATAGCGAACCCAACTGGAGATGCGTTGAGAATTGGACATCCTTCAGGTATCACTCCTACCAAGGTAAAGGCTCACCCAATCAACGAAGCGCCCTTCGTAAAGTTTGAGTATTTGGGTTTTAGCCGAACCGCACGGCGGCTCATGGATTGCACAGCCTACTATCCGCAGAGTACGCTTGAAAACTTTGACGATCATGTGAACCGGGGAGAGACGGACACACTGCCTGCCGTCATTCACGAATAGAACGAAAAAGAATGGTATGCTTGGTGAACAATTACTTTACGTCGAACTAAGGTTTACGTAGCAGTTAGCCTCCAGCCATTAATACTAGCGTTCACAGCAAAAAGCAAGGCTTGTTGAAAACCGAGAAAAACAAGCCCATGCCATATCTTCGTTCCTTTTTTCTGCTCTTAGTGCTATTTAATCCTTCTGCCTATTACCTCATACTATGGGTATTTTACTCACGTGTTACCGTACTAAGTATATTTTGTCAATTTCTTTGGTGCTGACGTCAATAAACTTAATAAATTTACTGCATTAACTACATATACACCATTAATTTGCTTGTTCTGCTTGATTTTCTCTAGATTTGCCTGGGTAAAACAAATGATTGGTTGCACAAAACTCACGCGCTTCATATCTTTTAAAGCGCTTGCCTGACCCTTAACTGCTTGTAACAAGTTTTTTCCGTAAAAATCATGAACCTGCTTGCCGTAGCGTCGCTTCAGCATAGCACCATCAAAAAATATTCTGCCTTTGTTACTTTTGACATCTATTACAAAATAATTGCTTTTAGGGGAACACAAAAATACATCCGCATCACCCCAGCGCTTAAGCGGAACATTGTATTCAATTATCCAGCCTTGGCGTTCCAGAGGTTTTAACAGTCGCGCTACCTCTTCTTCTCCGTGGGCACCTTGATCTGCTTGATTGGCTTTGATCCACAACTTTTGCCCCTGTTGGTAAAGCAAAGCTGCACCAATCCAGCAGCCAACCACAATCAATATTCCCAATCGCGACGGGATTGATATCAGTAACAAAATCAAAAAGGGAGAGACAACTAAACTAAATGCCCCTCCAAAGCATGCTAAAGCTTTACTTCTACGTTCGTGGGCTAGTTGTCTGATTCTCATGCCAGCTTTTGGCACATCCACTCCCCCAATTTAAATCGTTCATATTTATAATATTGGGAGAATTGGCAAAATTTTACAGCTTGTGCAGAATACACTACATCTTTTACATTGTAAATACGATGTAGTATTGTATTTCAAGCATAATATGAGTAAAAGATTTACATTGAAACGGTTTTCAGCCTGATTACCAGAGAAGTTTCCCAAATCGATTCATGTGGCGACGAAGAAAAAATTTCTGCTCAAGGTTTTTATCTCGGTCTTTGCCAATACCCTTGAAACACGCATTTTCGTAACTAGCAACTTCAGGAGTTATTAAGGATTCTTGGTGATAAAAGTTTTTGTCTACGGGACTCTTAAACCAGGTGAAGAAAATTATCAAAGATACTGTGCTGGTAAGGTAGTCAATACTACTAGAGCCGTTGTGCAGGGAAAATTGTTTGCCCTACCAATGGGTTATCCAGCGATGATACCAGGAGATTGCGCCGTATACGGATATTTACTCTCATTCACTAATATCATGTCCGGTGGCATAGTAAGTGTATAATTTCTCTAAAAGAAAAAATTGCTGGTATATGCCAAAACGTTTAACGCTACAACCACATCTAAGTATCGCAGAACTGGAGCATCGTTACCGTC
>NZ_JABXYX010000031.1 GCF_017982655.1 Brasilonema sp. CT11
CTCGACCTAAGGAGTAATCAACTGAGTGCTCTGCCCAAAGAAATTATCCAACTCACCAACCTGCAATCGCTCAACCTCTGGAGAAACCAACTGAGTGCTCTGCCCCCCGAAATTGTCCAACTCACCAACCTGCAATCGCTCTATCTCAACGAGAATCAACTGAGTGTTCTGCCCGCCGAAATTGTCCAACTCACCAACCTGCAATCGCTCGACCTCAGCAGTAATCAACTGAGTGCTCTGCCCGCCGAAATTGGACAACTCACCAACCTGCAATCGCTCGACCTCAGGAGTAATCAACTGAGTGCTCTGCCCAACGAAATTATCCAACTCACCAACCTGCAATCGCTCAACCTCTGGAGAAACCAACTGAGTGCTCTGCCCCCCGAAATTGTCCAACTCACCAACCTGCAATCGCTCGACCTCAGGAGTAATCAACTGAGTGCTCTGCCCAAAGAAATAGGACAACTCACCAAGCTGCAATCGCTCTACCTCTACAGAAATCAACTGAGTGCTCTGCCCAAAGAAATAGGACAACTCACCAACTTGAAAAAGCTGGATCTACGTGGAAACCCAGTTCCTATTCCACCTGAGATTTTAGGACCAAAGCAATTGGGGCAAGATCCAGGTGATGTAAATGAAATTCTCGATTTCTATTTCCGGGTGCAAGATCCAACCGAAACTGAACCACTTTATGAAGCAAAATTATTAATTGTTGGCGAAGGGGGAGCTGGTAAAACCTCCTTAGCCAATAAAATTAAAAACGAAAACTACGAACTCCAAATAGATGAGAAATCAACTGAAGGTATTGACGTGATTCAGTGGCAATTCAAACTGCCCAATGGAAAAGACTTTCGCGTTAATATTTGGGATTTTGGCGGTCAAGAAATCTACCACCAAACCCACCAGTTTTTCCTCACCGAACGTTCCCTGTATGCCTTAGTTGCCGACACTCGCAAAGAAAACACTGACTTTTATTGGTGGCTTAAAGTTGTCGGACTCTTGAGCGACAATAGCCCTGTTGTGATCATCAAAAACGAAAAACAAGACCGTCAGTGCGAAGTAAATGAACGGCAGTTGCGAGGAGAATTCATTAATTTAAAAGAAGTTTTAGCAACTAACTTAGCAACTAATCAGGGTTTACCAGAAGTAAAAAACGCTATTGAGAAATACATCGGCGGGCTTTCCCACGTTGGTACACCTCTGCCGAAACTTTGGGTGAGAGTCAAGTCTGCCCTAGAAAACTATTCTCGCAACTACATTAGTCTTGAAGAATACTGCCAACTTTGCAAACTCAATAATTTAACTGACCGTAAAGATATGTTGCGGCTCAGTCGCTATCTGCACGACCTCGGCGTTTGCCTGCACTTTCAAGACGATTCTACACTAAAACACTATGTCATCCTCAAACCAGAATGGGGTACAACTGCTGTTTACAAAGTGTTGGACAATGATACTGTCAAGAAAAATCTGGGATGTTTTACCCAGGACGAGCTTGAAGATATCTGGAGCGATGCTCAATATGCTGAGATGCAAGATGAACTCCTGCAACTGATGATGCGCTTCAAGCTTTGCTACCCAATTCCTAATCGTCCCAGCAACTATATTGCACCGCAATTACTTAATACCAACCAAGTTGACTATAATTGGGACGAGAGTAATAACTTGATTTTACGCTATAAATACGAGTTCATGCCCAAGGGAATTCTCACCCGCTTCATTGTTGAGACACACCCTTGGATTGAAGAACAAAAGCTGGTTTGGAGAAGCGGGGTTGTTCTCAATAAAGACCAAAGCCGTGCCGAAGTCATTGAACATTACAATCAAAGAGAAATTAAAATCCGTGTAGCCGGAAACCGCAAGAAAGAATTACTAGCAGTCGTTACTCACGAACTCGAAAAAATTCATCAGTCTTTTGAACGTTTGCAGTATCAAACTCTTGTTCCTTGCAACTGCAGAGAATGTGAAGGAAGTCAATCTCCTTATACTTATCCTGTAGACAAATTGTATAAGCGCTTAAAAGCTGGTCAGTATCAAATTCAGTGCGAAAACAGTTATCAATTCGTAGATGTCCGTAGGCTGATTGACGACGTTAATTTGCCACCCATTGAAGCAAATCGGGAACTTAATCCTCAGACTGCACCGTTGCAACGGGAACTAGAGCAGGAGAGAAAAGCATCATTAACGCCAGAATCGATAACCAGGAACTCGGTTTTCATCAGCTATAGTCATAAGGATGAAAAGTGGTTTGAGAACCTCAAAACTCATCTAAAGCCATTAATTAGAGAACAAAATTTGCAAGTTTGGGACGATACTCAAATCAAGCCTGGTGATATTTGGCGAAATGAAATTGCAGCAGCTCTTGCATCTGCAAAAGTTGCCTTGTTGCTAGTTAGTCCCGACTTTCTAGCTTCAGATTTTATCAATAAAAATGAGTTACCACCTCTGTTAGAAGCGGCGAAAGCAGGTGGAGTTAGAATTCTTTGGGTACCGTTGCGTTCTAGTAGCTACAAGGTAACAGCTATTGAAGAATATCAGGCAGCACACTCTCCTGAGCGTCCATTGAACAAGATGACTGAAGGAGAACAAGATGATACTTGGGTAGAAATCTGCGAAAAAATCAAAGAAGCAGCAAACCTTTAGTTAGTGCGATCGCGTGTAAGTAAGAGCGTTCCCTAAAAATTTATAGTGTGATACCAGTTCTCTGTAAACTTGCACTAAATACTTACCTCTTCCACTCTTGGCGTTCTTGGCGTCTTGGCGGTTCGTTTAATAAATATTAAGTGCATTTTCATAGAGAATTGGTATGACAAGAAAGTGCGGAAAGTGAGATTTAACAATTTTGCAGTTGAGCTAACAATACTACAATTTCATCAATAGCTTGCCGCACAACTTTTACAGGCTGTTCGCTTTGATTTACCATAATACTGAAAACGATTGGACTGTATTTGGGCGTATTGATATATCCTGCTATGGAAACAACACCGCCCATCGTGCCAGTTTTCGCTTGAACAATACCTTCAGCAGGTGTGTTTTGAAAGCGACTTTTTAAAGTCCCGCTTCTACCTGCAACAGGTAAAGATGCTCGATATACCAAAGCTGCTGGTGATTTTGCCATCGCCTGCAAAGTTTGTACCAAAGCTTCTGGACTCACTAAGTCTTTACGAGATAACCCCGAACCATCTACCAAAGAGTAACCTGTTGAATCAACTCCCATTTGGGTAAGCGTTGCTTTCATGACTTCCAAACCAGCATCAGCAGAAGTTTGATTCTCTGTCGGTGGTTTCTTAATAGCTAATGCCCTCAACAACGACTCGGCAAAAAGATTATTACTATTAATATTTGTTTGAGCGACAAGTTCAGAAAGCGCAGGAGATTCTACATTAGCTAATTCCTCTAGATTCTTGCCATTACTTGATGATACGAAAGTCTGCACAACAGGAATTTTCTCTGCTATCAAAGTACTACGAAAACGACGAGAGAAATATTCTGCCGGAGAAAGAACAGGTAAACTGACTAATCCAGGTTGAGAATTAAGCGCCAACTGTCCTTTAATTTGCAAAATTTTTCCTTTCAAGTCGCGGGTAACATTGATATAACTTGGTTGGTTTTCTGCAGTTGTTACCGACTGATTAATAACTTGCCATTGTGCAGCTTCACTAATATCATTCCAGATAACTTTGAGAGGTTGTCCCACACTTTGCGGCAAAAGTCTGATATTAAAAACATTTTGATTTAAAATTAAGCTGTTAATAGGTGCGCCGTAGTTTGACTGTATATCTTCCCATTGCCAAGAGGGGTGAACAATATCTCCTCGAATATAAGTATCATCAGCAATCAACTGATTGACTCTCTCAATACCCTTCTGTTTCAACTGCTTTGCCAAAACTGTTAATTGTGCATCACCTAAACTGGGATCTCCTCTACCCACAACATATAAAACCCCGTTACCACCACCATACACAGAAGTGCGAATACGAAAATTTGTCCCTAATTGCTGTAGTGCAGCAGCAGTTGTCAGGAGTTTCGTCGTGGAAGCTGGGGTAAAGTATTTTTGGGCATCCCGACTGTAAAGAGTTTGAGTAGAAGACAAGGGTTGTACTAATATACCCCAACGCGATCGACTGAATACAGGACGATTGATCACAGCATCTATCGATGCTCCCAGTTGGGCAGGACAAATTGATTTTGTGGTAGTTTGTGTTGGTACAACTTGTGTTTGTGCTTGAACTGCTTTAGTGGTGATACCTACTTGGGTTCCCAAGAATAGCAGCAGGAACCCAAGAGAGATTCTTTTTGGCATTATGTGAATAAATATTAAGTAATTGTTTTTGCTTTATGAATATTTTTAGAACTTACGCATTGACGAAAGTCTGATTATGTGCTTTAAGTTATATCTGTTTACTGAACGGAAGTTTGCGATTAAGAGCTAACCTTCGTATCTTCTTTTTTATAGATGTCAGACTCATCAAGTTATGCACTTAGGGGATTATATGGGAAAAAATGGCACCAGATAGATAAAAAATTGGGGCTTTTGCACACAAAGCGCCTATTTGTAAAGTGCGTAAGTCCTAGTTTTATAAGGACGCTAGCCCGAAAACCCTGTTCCTTTAGAGCAGACATTCAGGGCAGCTTGACAGGCTTTAGCCTGAAGTGGTATCCTGCCTAACGATAAGTAGGTAACGTAAAAACCATCTCTAAATAGAAATGCTGCGTAAACCAATCTAACGATTGAGTAACCTGCGAAAACCAAAAAAACGTCAAAAATTGATCGTTATCAAACAAAATACGGTAGAGCATACCGGAATTTACGCTTGGCGACATGAATCCTCTAAGCGCTGGATACGTCCTGTTGGGGCAAGATTTGTGGAAGAACCAAGAATCCCCTGACTTCTAGTCAGCAGAGTGCCAATATATAGACTGTTCCAAAAAAAAATCCTCTAGTCTATCACCCAGAGGATACGAAAACCACGACACAATATGACTACTCATCATATTGTGTCGTGGAGTACAAGACCCAGTAGCTAATCGGTAAGAGGAGGGATTGAGCCTCGTACTGTGTTATATTTTGTGCAAGAACGTATTAACACCTACGATACTCCTGACAAAATCGGCAAAGTTGCCAAAATGCCAACTGAAAGCAGAAGTCAGGAGTCAGGAGGAGGCAGCGCGTTGGACGGGTTTCCCGGCTTGAAGCGCCTGCCGTTCAGAAGTCAGGAGTCAAGAGTCAAAACCGTTTAATATTTATTAAACGAACCGCCAAGACGAGCCAGCGCTGCCAAGAGTTGTGCCTTGCGCGGGTTCCCCGCGTTGTGGCAACTAGCCCCGATAGGCGTAGCCGTGCCGCAGGCATAGGGGGCGCTACGCAAACGGAGAGGGTTTCCCGACCTAGGCGACTGGCGTCGCCAAGAACTCCAAGAATGAAAGGTAAGTATTAAGTGCAAGTTTACAGAGAACTGGTATCATTACTGCAAGCTTGTGCTGGTATCCAGACGGTAAAAATTGAGCCAACACCAACGGTAGATTCCACTTCAATTCGCCCGCGATGAAGTTCTATAAGTTGTTTAGTTAAAGCCAAACCTAATCCAGTCCCTTCATAACGACGATGGTAAGGTGTATCAAGTTGATGAAATTTTTCAAACAGCTGTGATACCTGTTCTTCTGGAATTCCTATCCCGGTATCTTCTACCTGAAATACAGCAGTGTTGTCTTCTACCCAAAGACGTAAAATGACTTCGCCATCCTCTGGAGTAAATTTTATCCCATTAGTTAACAGATTCCACAAAATTTGTTGCACTCTCCTGATGTCAGCACTGAACTTGTCGCGCTGCGCGTTGAGTTGCAGATCAAGTTTGAGATTGACTCGCTGAGTATTTGCTTTTTCTTGGAGCGCGTTAAGTGCAGATTCTGCTATAGTTATTAATGAAAATTCTGTGATATCTAAAACTGCCTTGCCTGCCTCAATTTGAGAAAGATCAAGAATATCATTAATCATTTCTAATAAATGTTCTCCACTATCGTGTATAGTTTGCAGGTAATCTCTTTGGCGTTGAGTCAACTCGCCAAAAGACCAACGTAATAAAGTGGAAGACATGCCGATAACATAAGTTAAAGGTGTAAGCAGTTCATGGCTAACTGTAGCAAGAAATTCACTTTTTAGGCGGTTGGCGGCTTCAGCAGCAACAAGCGCGTCGTGCAACGCCATTGTGCGCTCAACAACGCGTTGTTCTAGGGTTTGTTTTTCTTGAGTGAGCGATCGCATTAACTCTGTTTGGTTAATGGCGATCGCAAGTTGTTCGGCTACAGAACTGAGCAAATTTTTCTCACTTTCAGTCCACTGGCGTGGCGCGTTACACTGATGAGCAATCAACAGTCCCCAAAGTTTTTCCTCATACATAATTGGAGAAGCCAACTTTGCGCGAACTCTAGCTTCTCTAAAAAAATTCAACAAATACTCTTGCAGAACATAAGTTTTCTCAACATCATCCACTGCTAAGGTTAAGCCTTTGCTGAATTTTTCCCAATATAGGGTTGTTCGCGCTTCTTTATTATTGAGAATTGACGGAATTTCATCATTAGCACAGACTTCATATATAATACTACCTGCCTGATTAAGTAAGTCTTGCTGGGAGGCTTTGGATGATGAAAGGCCTTGAGTTCCCTTATTTGGGTATACCTGCGGTGTATTTGGCGCAAAGCCTGTCCAATGAACATAGTCAGGCTGAGGGGGAACAGAGAAGTGCGCAGATGAAATAGATGAGAGGTTTATTATCTCTTTACTATTGACTCTTGATGCCTCAAATTTGTAAACTACAAGCCTGTCTAATTCTAAAAACTCTCGAACTTGTGCAACTGCCGTTGCTATAATGACATGCAAATCCAAAGTTTTACGGATTTTCGTTGTCACTTGATTCAACAGTCGCTCCTGAGCAATCTGTTTTTTCAGGGCTTGTTCGACTGGTTGACAAACAGAAACATGAGGATAAATTTGAGGTGATAATTCTGTCACCTCAGGTTTGGATTGTGGTAAAAAATACTTTAATAACAACAATGAGAATTGACTTTGAAGCTGGGCATCATTAGCAGTAGGAATTTGACGATATTGTTCAAGCTTTTGATAGATATGGGAATCTCGTTCAAACAAATCTCTTAAGTTCAAAACAAACGAGGCGATCGCTTCTGAGTCCAAAGTCAACCTGACATTCAGTGCGGAGTCACAACTGTGCCCCCTTTGCTCACCCATGTCTTGTGGAAAACCAATAAGCAGAGCACTAAACTGTTCAGAAACGACTACGATAAAGCGTTGTGTCTGCCATTCTTGAGGTATGTCAATTGGAATCAACACAGCTTCTGTGAGTACTAAAGCCCCCTTTCCTACTGCTTGAGCCATTTGCTGCAAAATTGCTCCAAGCTGATCAAACACATTACTAGGCAAGGTTCGAGAGAAACTCAAATCGGCAGAACTAGACATTGTTACAAACAGGAGTAAGAGGGGCTTTTTGCTATTGTTCAAAAAATTTTGTATTGTGTCCTAACCAACAGTTTAAGACGTTAAGACAAAATTATGCATCGTATCAATGCCACATCGGGAGGATGGAATCCTCAGTCGGAAAGTATCATTTTTCTGGAACAAACCCCTGCTCCCATAGTATTTCTGACGTCTGCTGATACGGACATTCAAACTTTGGCGGCTGCTGTACCCAAATTACCCACGACATTCCCTGCTTTAAGAGTTGCCAACTTGCTGCAATTGCAGCATCAAGTCAGTATTGATAACTATGCCGAAAAAGTTTTAGAGTTCGCAAGCGTGATTGTTCTCCGTTTATTAGGAGGACGCTCTTACTGGGCTTATGGCTTAGAAGTTGTGCAAGAAATAGTCCAACGTAATGGTACAACTCTCATTGTAATGCCAGGAGATGACGCAATAGACCCCGATTTCATCTCTCAGTCTAGCCTACCTTTGAGTACTGTGAATCAGGTATGGCAATACTTTAACGAAGGTGGAGTAGAAAATTTTCTCCACGCTCTGGAGTTTATTTGTGATACTTGCTTTTCAACTTTTTTTAATCCTCCATCACCGCAAGTTGTTCCTCGTGTAGGGTTGTATGAGTGGAGGAGAGAGCAGGAAGCAGGGAGCAGGGAACACTTCGACAAGCTCAGTGCATCGCAGGAAATAGGGAACAGGGAACAGGGAGCAGGGAGCAGGGAGCAGGGAGCAGAAAGCAGAGAGCAGGGAGCAGAAAGCAGCGAGAAAAATAACTCCCTCACTTCTAAAGTAGGAATTCTCTTCTACCGTGCTCATTATCTGGCGGGAAATACTAAGGTAATTGATGCTTTGTGCAATAGTTTGGCGAAGCGAAATCTACAGCCAGTTCCAATTTTTGTTTCTTCTTTGCGTGATGTTGATGTTCAAGAAGAATTGTGTGAGTTTTTTCAACCTAAAGACACTCAGCAAATTGCCCTGCTGCTGAATACGACTAGTTTTTCTTTAGCCCGGTTGGAAACAGAAACACCGCAGATTGATTTGTGGCAAAAATTAAATGTGCCGGTGTTGCAAGTTATCCTCAGTGGTGGTTCAATTGAGCAATGGGGGATACAATCTCAAGGACTCTCACCCCGTGATATGGCTATGAACGTGGCGCTTCCAGAGGTGGATGGGCGAATTATTTCTCGTGCTGTGTCTTTTAAGACGATACAGAGTAGCAGTTCCTCTTTGGAAACTGATGTCGTCGTCTATGAACCAGTAGGTGATCGCATTGAGTTTGTCACTTCTTTAGCCGCCAATTGGGTACGTTTGCGCTCCTTACCTCCTCAAGAACGTCGTGTGGCGTTGATTTTGGCAAATTACCCGAACCGTGATGGACGCCTTGCAAATGGTGTCGGGTTGGATACGCCCGCCAGTTGTGTGGAAATTCTTAAGGCTTTGCAGTTGGCTGGGTATCAGGTGGAAAATTTGCCTGAGACTGGGGATGAGTTGATTTCATGTCTCACTGCTGGGGTGACGAATGACTCGGAAGGTAGGGAGTTGCGTCCGGTTCTGCAGTCTGTTTGTTTGGGGGAGTATCAGGAGTTTTTTGCTTCGTTACCAGAAGCTGTGCAGAAGGAAATTGGTGAAAGGTGGGGAGGGGTTTTTGAAACGAACCGCAGAGGCGCAGAGGGCGCAGAGAAAGAAAGAGAAGAAGATTTTAATTTTCCTGCCTCCTTCCCTGTTCCTGGAATTCAACTTGGTAACATTTTTGTAGGAGTTCAACCAGCGCGGGGTTATGATGTTGATCCAAGTTTGAGTTATCATGCGCCTGATTTGGAGCCAACTCACGATTATTTGGCTTTTTATTATTGGGTGAGAAAATGTTTTGGGGCTGATGCTGTTATTCATGTTGGGAAACATGGAAATTTAGAATGGTTACCAGGTAAAAGTGTGGCTTTGTCGAGTTGCTGTTATCCAGAAGTGGCTTTGGGAGCGCTTCCCCATTTGTATCCGTTTATTGTGAATGATCCTGGTGAGGGTTCCCAGGCGAAACGTCGCGCTCAAGCTGTGATTGTGGATCATCTGACGCCGCCTCTAACTCGTGCAGAACTTTATGGTTGTTTACATGAGTTGGAGAATTTGATTGATGAGTATTATGAGGCGCAAAGTTTAGATCCTTCTCGTTTACCAATGATTTGCGATCGCATACGCGAACTGGTTGTACAAGAAAATCTTTTCTTGGATCTGGAATTGAAGGAAAAGGCAAAAGGGATTCAGCGAAAACAAGAATCTTCTGTTTCTAGTTTTGATTTTTCAGTTTTACCTTCACTTGATGGTTATCTTTGTGAATTGAAGGAAGCTCAAATCCGTGATGGATTACATATTTTTGGGCAATGTCCTCAAGGGCGACAGTTGCGAGATTTAATTGTTGCGATCGCACGTCATTCCAATCGTCATCATGTCGGGCTGACTCGTGCTTTGGCTCAAGATTTAGGTTTAGATTTTGATCCCCTCACGACTGATTTTAGTACTCAGTTATCAGTCCAAGATATTCAAATTTTAGCTAACAAAACTCAACACTCCTGTCGCAGTGTCGGCGATGCTGTCGAATTTTTAGAAGAACAAGCCGCCGCACTTGTAGAAGAACTAATCACCCAAATCTCCCAGCCTACGGCTCGCTGGCCCCTAAGGGGGCGCTGCGCAAACGCTAACACTCCCTCCCTCCCCACCGTCCTCCACTGGATACGCACCACGCTTCTGCCTTCTTTACTACAAACCCAGCAAGAAATTACCAATTTGTTACACGGACTCGATGGTGGATATGTCCCCAGTGCCCCGGCTGGCGCACCAACGCGAGGGCGTCCAGAAGTTCTGCCAACTGGTAAAAATTTTTATTCAGTTGACATCCGCGCAATACCAACGGAAACTGCTTGGGATGTAGGTAGAAAAGCTGCTGAGACAGTTGTTGAGCGTTACGTACAAGAGGAAGGAGAGTATCCGAAAACACTGGGATTATCTGTCTGGGGAACTGCCACGATGCGGACTGGAGGTGATGATATTGCACAGGCGTTAGCTTTACTTGGGGTGCAGCCTGTATGGGATGGTGCGGCACGACGGGTGGTAGATTTTGAAATTTTACCGCTTTCTGTTTTGGGACGTCCGCGTGTGGATGTCACGTTGCGAATCTCTGGTTTTTTTAGGGATGCTTTTCCTAACTTGATTGATTTGTTCGACTCGGCTGTGCAAGCAGTGGCGGCTTTGGACGAACCGTCAGAGGAAAATCCTCTAGCCGCGCAAGTGCGTCAAGAAACTGAGTATTGGACACAACTTGGTTTAAGTTTACCAGAGGCAAAAGTGCGATCGCGCTACCGCATCTTTGGTTCTAAGCCAGGAGCTTATGGTGCAGGACTCCAAGGTTTAATTGAAGGACAAAACTGGACAGATGATCAAGATCTAGCTCGTGCCTACATCAACTGGAGTTGCTATGCGTACTCTTCGTCAGCAACAGAAGCCCAGGAAGCAACCAATGCAGGAGTACAAGACAATTCCAAATTAGAAGTCTCCACTTCATCCCCTTCATCCCTTCAACAAGGACGTTCCGCGCCAGAAGCATTTGAAATGCGGTTGCGAGAAATGCAGATAGTGTTACACAACCAAGACAATCGCGAACACGATTTGCTTGATTCTGACGATTACTATCAATTTCAGGGTGGTTTAACAGCTGCAATACGTGCCGTACAGGGAAAGAATCCCCAAACTTATTTTGGTGATCATTCCATTCCAGCCAAACCGCAAGTCCGTCAACTTAAAGAAGAAATCGCACGAGTGTATCGTTCTCGGGTTGTGAATCCTAAATGGATAGCAGGAATTATGCGCCACGGTTACAAAGGTGCTTTTGAAATGGCGGCAACTGTTGATTATTTATTTGCCTACGATGCCACGGCAAAATGTGTGGAAGACTATATGTATCAGGGGATAACTGAAGCGTATTTGTTCGATCCAGTTGTTTCGGAATTTGTCTATCAAAAGAACCCATATGCTTTGCGTGATATGGCTGAAAGATTGTTGGAAGCACATCAGCGCGGTTTATGGGACGATGTAAATACACAAACACTGGAACATTTACGAAACATAGTACATCAAGCTGAAGCAGCTATTGAAGGAAAACAAATGGTGTAAAAAATTATGGAAAATCTTGCGTATTTGCACGTATCATCTGTTTACGAGGACTTACCCTCCAGTGAATTAATATCGCTCAGCCGTTTGTTTAAGCAAACAGTAGCACCGGATTGGAAACGTCTGTCTGGTAAAGCTTGGAAATATATGCTACCTTTAGCCCTCGGTTTATCTGTTCTCAGTGGTGTGAGCAGCGCTCTAGCACTTGAGAATGGCGATCGCGGTCCTTCTGTGAAAACTCTACAACAACAGTTGAAAGCAGCAGGCTTCTATCAAGCTTCCGTCACTCAAGTATACGACACTGAGACAGAAGCTGGTGTGCGCCGCTTCCAAAGAGCGGCTGGTTTAGATGTTAACGGTGTTGCTGGATCTGTGACTTTAGAAAAATTAGAGAATTGGCGTACCTCTAATCAAACTTCCCAAGCGACAAAGATCAGCACTAGGAATGAGCAAATTAGAACAACCAGTTCTGAGAATCAATCAGTAACGAATAAGCGTCGCAGTTCTAACATTCTCCAAAAAGGAGATGAAGGTGAAGATGTCAGAGTTCTACAAGAACGATTGCGAATTGCAGGCTTTTATACAGGTAACGCCACAAAAGTATTTGGTCCAATTACTGAAGAAGCTGTCAAGCGGTTCCAAGAAGCTTATAACTTAGCCCCTGATGGAGTTGTCGGATCAGAAACGCAAGCAAAACTCCCAACACTTTCTATTGGTTATGGAGAAGATTCACCCACTAACCAACCTACCACTGGAGAAAAACTTCGGTTGGGCGATCGTGGTGAGGCTGTAAGAATTCTTCAAGAACAATTAATCAGCGCAGGATACTTACAAGGAGAGCCAAACGGTTACTTTGGTCCTAATACGGCAGATGCTGTACGCCGGTTCCAGGAAGATAATTACCTAGCCGCAAGCGGTATTGCTGGTCCAACAACCCGCGCTAAATTGTACAGCATGGCGAATGATGCTCCTACAAGTGGTGATTTTAATGTTTTGGAGATTCAAAGACGACTACGGGAGCAGGGTTTTTACAAAGGTGCTCTTAATGGTGTGATGGGAGACGAGACAAAGAAAGCTATTAGACAAGCACAACAATTCTACGGTATCAGTTTGACTAACGTCAGAAGCGGACGCTTTTAGCATCCGCTCAGGTGTTGGTGGTGTTGATACCTAACAGTTTGCCAACCTCCTATAACAACAAGTTCAAAGCTGCTAATGAAATTTACCAAAATATTTCATTGCAGCCAGCGCTTTCTTAAATCGTAAAACCCAAGTGTTACAGTGGCATGAGTGCTCTTTGGCACTTGGGACAAACAGCATGAATTGTTAATTGGCAATCCAAGAGGTGAAAACCTTCTTTTTGTGCAGTTTTCGATCCAATTTTTAAAATAGAGTCGTTCTTGAACTCAATTGTCGTGTTGCATCTGACACAAATCAGGTGATGGTGGTGATGGGGATAGGGCTGATTAAGTTCGTAGTGTTTATGCCCTTCTCCTAGTTCTAACTCTCGTAAGATTCCCATGCGAGCCATCAACTTGAGAGTGCGATAAATCGTCGATAGGCTAATTCCCTCGTGTTCGGCTGATAGCCTTTCGTAAAGATCTTCAGCACTGAGGTGTTCTCCTTGCGGCAGTTCTTGAAAAATGTGTAGAATGACTTCGCGCTGGGGTGTTAAACGCCAACCACGTTCATTAAGTTCTGCCTTTAGCGAGGCTGCTGTATAAGCTGTCATACAATTTTCTCAACAAAGTCCATTAGTTGCGAATATAGCAAAAATTTGGACTAATTTGCAATAATCAAAGATTCTTGAGAAGAGTTATTAAATATTAAAGGTAAATTTTGAAACTTTAAGCAGTAAGTAAAAAAATAAGCGATCGCTTATCCTATCCTGTATAAATGTTTTCAAAGGCGAATCGAAAGATTGTTATGCTATTAGATGAAAATAACTTGCCATAAGTTAGTGAAAAGTTTTGGGAACTAGCATAAAATGAGTCAATAGCCTAAAGTCAAAAGTCTTTTACAACAGGCATCTTGGCTTGTGTGTAGAATGTATAAGTTTTTTTACCGAGAAACTATTTAGAAGTGATGAGTTAGGGCGTATATTTATGTATAAGTGGTGAGCAAGTCCTGCACCAATGTCTCCGGACAAAGGTATCTGCTGTTTAAAACAGGCTCGTTATAAAGAAGATACCCATAAGTCCTATGTCCAGATAACACGCTACTTTGAACGCGCCTGTTCGTGCACTTTACGGATACGGCACAGCGGTGCCGTAAGAATACGGCAAAGAAAAATAGAATCAGGAACTCACTCTCATCAAAGATTTAGTGGTCACTAAGACAGTGATGAGTTCAAGTTCTTACTAATTGGATTGAGAATTCGGAATTCGGAATTCCGAATTCTTCTTTTTGAGTAGTAATCATTGACTATTGACTATCGACTAACTAGCTCAAAGACTCCAAGTAGTCGCGGATAAGATTGCGCCGCTTTGGTTGGCGCAGCTTTTGCAACGCTTTGGACTCGATTTGTCGTACACGTTCCCGTGATAAATCTAGAGCACGTCCAATTTCTGCTAAGGAGTAAGGATGACCATCTGCCAAACCAAACCGCATTAAAATCACATCACGCTCCCGGCTTGTTAAATCTGACAGAAGATTTTGCAAGTCTTTTTGTAAAGACTCTCGCATTAATGTCTCTTCTGGAGTGATGTTATCAGTTTCGAGTAATTCTCCTAACTCTGTGTCTTTGTCCTTACCAACTTTTGTCTCTAGAGAAACAGAACGAGGAACTCGCAAAAGAACTTCCCGCACTTGTGTAGGAGTCATGTCTAGCTCTTGAGCAAGATCTTCCAAAGTTGGAGTGCGACCTTTTTCTTGTGCGATTTTACGCTGAGCTTTTTTAATTTTGTTCAGCTTTTCTGTAATGTGGACAGGTAGGCGAATAGTGCGGCTAGAAGTTGCGATCGCCCTTGTGATTCCTTGACGAATCCACCAATAAGCATAGGTGCTAAAGCGATAACCCTTGGTTGGATCAAATTTCTCAACTGCTCGTTCTAAACCAAGAGTCCCTTCTTGGACTAAATCCAACAATTCCAAACCACGATTTTGATATTTCTTAGCAACGGAGACAACAAGGCGAAGATTTGCCTTAATCATGTGTTCTTTTGCCTGGAGTCCACTGCTTTGAATTTTCTCCAGTTCTTCCACAGTCATTTTGGCTATTTCAGCCCAACGCCGTTTTCCTAGTCCTATAATCTGCTTAAGCTCCAACAGACTTACACCAGCAGCACCCGCCCAACGTTCAAGAGAAGGACGATGTCCTAATGCAGATGCCAAACGCTCTTGAGTTTCAATCAGTCGGAGATATGGTGCAATCACCTCATCTCCTTGTTCCGCAGCTTTAGACAGAAGTATTCGCATCCGCAAATAGCGCTGGACTTTTTGCGCTTCTGAAACTTCTTCATCCCGTCCTAGTAATCGAACTCGACCAATTTCTTGAAGATATAGACGTACTAGATCTGTGCTGCGGCGGTTAAGATTTGCACCTAGGCTCGCAGAGTCAACAGAAGTTATCTCCAGATCTTCAAGTTCATCAATCGGTAACTCAGTTTCGTCAACCGTGATATCTGGGTCAAAGACTGGATCAGATTGTTTGTTATTGAAAGCGGCATCTGCGTAAAAAGATGTTGCTGGCATAAAGATTTGTCTCAATGGCTCCAGGTAACAATAGATTACGGTCAGCTAATTAACTGTTGCTATTGTTCCCGTGATTCTTGAAGAACTAACACGGTTTCGGGTTCCATTTAGGGTTTTTTTTTCAAAAAGCCTTTACTGGTTTTTTTTACACAATGCCCCCGAAGGATCGGTTGCAGTAGCTTTCCCATGAATCAATAGCTATTTAAATTTCCTACGGGGCGTTAAATTGCAAATGACCTGATGAAAATTTGAACCTTCACATAATTTTAACTGTAGTTTATGCTGTAAAGTATAAATACATACTCGTGAAAAATTCTCTTCTTTATATGCATAGTCCTATCTACATGAGTCCCTAGGTGCTTTCCTGATAATTTACGAATTTTCCTTCAAAAATGATTAGTTATATTATGTGAACAGTCAGGGAGTTATTTTTCCCTCTGCTCGTGTGTTTCCCCTGCTTTCCTACTCTGGCTTTATATCTCGCAGCATGAGTTCTAAAAGTGCTTGTCGGGGTGTGACTTCACCTTGGAGTAAACGATGAACTTGCTCGGTAATTGGCATGGGAATATTTCGCTGCTTGGATAGCCACACCAAAACCTGAGTGGTGTTGATTCCCTCAGCAGTTCCTTCTATATGAGCGAGAATTTCGGCTAGTGTTTGACCAAGAGCCAACTGGTAGCCAACTTGATAGTTACGACTCAAGGGACTGTTACAGGTTGCTAACAGATCACCCAAGCCAGACAAACCGTAAAATGTTTCTAATTTTGCACCCCAATGGACACCAATACGAACCATTTCTGTTAATCCACGGGTGAGTAAAGCTGCTTTGGCGTTGGTTCCCAAGTGCAAGCCATCACAGACACCAGCGGCGATCGCCATCACATTTTTTAGTGTGCCACCCAGCTCTACTCCCAAGATATCATAATTGGTGTAAACGCGAAAACGATCTGAAGAAAACACTACTTGCACGAATTCTGCTGCAGCCATAACACTGCTTGCTACAACTGTTGCAGCTGGTAACTCCTGTTGTATTTCTTTAGATAAATTAGGACCTGAGAGAACAACTACTGCGTGGTTGGAGAAAGTTTCTTGCCAAATTTGTGATGGTGTACAAGTAGTTTGGGGGTCTAAGCCCTTTGTCGCTGTGACAAAAATTGTTTCTGGGGAAACGGGTAAAGACTGTAATTGAGAAGTTACAGATCTCACACCCTTCATAGAAACAGCAGAAACAACAATATCAGCACCTTGTACAATCTCCGCCAGCGTTTGAGAACCCTGACGCGACCACATGCTCACTTTATGATCATTCGTCTTTGCAAGAGTTGCAAGAGCCGTCCCCCAAGCACCTGCACCCAGAATTGCTACTGATTTTGGATGAGTCATTAGTCATTAGTCATTAATTTTTGCCGGGGGTAACGTTCCATCAATCCTCTCACTTCTTCAGCATGATATGAGCTTCTTGTCAATGGAGAAGAGACAACTTGTAAAAAACCTATTTCTTCACCGAAAGCTTTCCAAGCAGCAAATTGCTCTGGGGTGATAAAATCATCAACTTTCAAATGCTTTTGGCTGGGTTGGAGGTATTGCCCAATAGTCAAAATGTCGCAATCTACCGCTCGTAAATCCCGCATGACTTTGCGGACTTCCTCATCCGTTTCACCAAGTCCCACCATAATACCGGATTTGGTGTAAATCCAAGGAGCAATTTGACGGGAACGTTGGAATAATTCCATTGTCCGCTCATACTTTCCTTGCGGGCGCACCCGTCGATATAAACGAGGAACAGTTTCTGTGTTGTGGTTGAGAACTTCTGGTTGTGCTTGGAGAATCAATTCCAGCGCCTCCCAATGACCACACAAATCAGGAATGAGTACCTCAATTGTTGTGTGGGGAGAGATAGTACGAACAGCTTCAACACATCTGACAAACTGCGAAGCCCCACCATCTGGCAAATCATCTCGGTTCACAGAGGTGATGACCACATGATTGAGTTTCAGGCGGCGTACTGCTTCTGCCAGTCGTGCTGGTTCCGTGGGGTCTAGGGCTTTGGGTTTTTTTTCAAAGTCAATATCGCAGTAGGGACACGCACGCGTGCAAGCTGGTCCCATAATTAGGAATGTGGCGGTTCCAGCGTTGAAGCACTCACCAATATTTGGACAGGACGCTTCCTCACAAACCGTATTGAGGGTTAAATCCCGCAAAATTTCTTTAACGTTACCAACACGCTCCCATTGAGGCGCTTTTACCCGCAACCAGTCTGGTTTAACAGTCACAATCCGTTTCTACCACTGAATTTGTACATTGTAAATCCTAGCAAGCTTCATCGATTCGTGGATGAATTTGCATACCACTTTCTCATTTATCAATATTTGTGATACTGTATATGTAACATGGGACATATTGTGTCGGGATGTAGCGCAGCTTGGTAGCGCACTTCGTTCGGGACGAAGGGGCCGCTGGTTCGAATCCAGTCATCCCGATTTGTGATTGTCAATTAACACTTTATTTGCCGTCGTTAACAGATTAATGTCGTTATTAACGAATTAACAAATTAATGTCGTTGAAAATAGTGGATTCCTCTCCGGATAGCGAGGTTCACTCTTGTGTTCTCAACAAATGGTGAGACACTTGCTGTTTCTGATGCCTATCCTCCGCTTTCCCCATCTCTACAAGAATTTGAACGAATTTTCAAAAACTCTGCATAAACCTAACTGAAAAACTCGACACCCCTATAGCAATCAGTTTAAGGGTAAGTAGAGTCAATGATGTTAACTTAAGAGCTAATATGTAGAACCTCTCCCACTAATGCCGAAGTATGGTAATCTACTTATCGTATGAGAAGGATATATGTGTGAATGGCTGGGCGTTTTGTTCGCGAAGCGTTCCGTAGGAAAGGATTGAGTGACCTGGAATGGAAACTATTCGCGGATATATTTCCTTCTGAGCCATCCAAACGTGGTAAAGGGATGCCTCATGCACCATATCGTCATGTATTAAATAGTCTGTTGTACATTTTAATATTTTCTCATATTATGGTTAATTGCCAGGACATCATATCAGCCAGTGGGGCGTAATCCTGTTACGCTTTATTGCGTTTGTTTAAATGCATAAGTCAATTTTGATCTCATCTATATAAAGAAGTAAAAGCTGTGCTTCGACTCAAGTTTTTTCTGCGACTATTTTATTAACGCGAGTAAAAGTGTAAGCCTGCATCACCACATAGTGGTTTTTTATGAATAACAGCTTACGTGTCAAAACTATTTTGATTCTGGCAGCCAATCCTACAAGTACCTCAAGGTTGCGATTGGACGAAGAAGTGCGGGAAATTGATGAAGGATTGCGACGAGCCAATAAGCGTGAGCAGTTCAAGCTAGAGCAGAAGTGGGCAGTACGTAAGCGTGATTTTTACCGAGCTATCTTAGATTATCAGCCTCAAATTGTTCACTTCAGTGGACATGGTGCGGGAGAAGATGGCATTGTCTTAGAAGATGAAACTGGGCAGTTAGTTCTTGTCAAAGCAGATGCATTGGCAAGTATGTTTAAGTTATTTGCCACAAAGGGAGTTGAGTGTGTACTTCTTAATGCTTGCTACAGTGAGGTGCAAGCAAAAGCCATCAGCCAATACGTTAACTATGTGATTGGCATGAATCGGGCGGTAGGGGATAAAGCAGCTGTAGCATTTTCAGTGGCATTTTATGATGCTCTAGCGGCTGGAGAACAGATGGAGTTTGCTTATGAATTAGGTTGCTCTCAAATGTTCAGTTTTTTAGAGCAGCAAACTCCGGTTCTTTTGAAAAAAGATCTTCTTAGTATAATTCCCATCCAGCCTGAAGTAGACATTCTTCCTCCCAATCCCTATCAAGGATTAGCTGCATTTGCGGAAGTTGATGCAGCATTCTTTTTTGGACGAGAAACGTTTGTTAATGGCTTAGTTGAAGCGGTTAACAAACAGCCTTTAGTCGCAGTGATTGGTCCTAGTGGTAGTGGGAAATCTTCTGTAGTGTATGCGGGGCTGATTCCTCAGTTACGCAGTGCACGAAACTGGCTGATTGAATCGTTCCGTCCTGGGAACCAACCATTTTATCAGCTAGCTTCTGCTTTAGTGCGTCAATTAGAACCAGAGGCTGGGGAAACTGCACAACTGCGAGAAGCGGTGGGATTAGCAGCAGATATGCAGCAGGGGAAAATCACTTTACAGCAGGTGATATTTCGGCTTCTAGAATGCCACTCTGGTAAACGTTTGTTGTTGTTTGCAGACCAGTTTGAAGAACTTTACACCCTCTGCCAGGATAAGCAGGAAATTGAACGCTTTGCTGATGCACTGTTAGAAGCGGTTAATCAGAATAACTTAACACTAGTCTTCACTTTACGGGCTGATTTCTATGGCTTTGTCCTTGGCTATCGTCCTTTTCGAGATGCATTGCAGCAGTTTATGCCTCAACTCCTGAGTTCAATGAATCGGGAAGAACTCCAAAGAGCAATTGAGCAACCAGCCCAAAAGCTGGAAGTGCAATTAGAAGGACAATTAACGCAACGGATATTAGATGATGTTGGCAATGAGCCTGGTAATCTCCCATTGCTAGAGTTTGCCCTTACTCGGCTGTGGTCATTGCAGCAAAGGCGCTTGTTAACTCACCAAGCTTATGATGAGATTGGAGGTGTAAAAAAAGCCCTAGCCAATCACGCCGAGCAGATTTATCAACAACTCAACTCAACACAGCAAAAACAAGCACAGCGGATTTTTGTGCAATTAGTACGCCCAGGGGAGGGAACAGAGGATACTCGCCGTATCGCTACCCGTGCAGAAGTTGGAGATGAGAACTGGGGATTAGTGAGTTATTTAGCAGGATACACAGCCCGTTTGGTAGTAACCGGACGCGATGATAAGTCCGGGGAAGACACAGTGGAGGTTGTCCATGAAGCGTTGATCCGCGAATGGCTGACTCTGCGAGAATGGATGAATGCTAACCGTCAGTTTCGCGTTTGGCAGGAGCGATTGAAGGTGGCAATGTTCGAGTGGAAGAATAGCAACCATGATTCAGGGGCATTGTTGCGAGGTGTGCCGTTGGGTGTGGCAGAAGATTGGTTGCACAAGCGTGCTGAGGAAATGACTCAACAGGAGCGAGATTTTATTGGTGCTAGCGTCCAACAGCGAGATAGGGAGCGGGAGGAACAGGAGCGCAAGCAGCGACGTAGCAGAAATGCGCTAATCGCTGGTTTAGTTGGTGCTTTGAGTCTATCGGGATTTGCTTTTTGGCAATGGCAGCAGGCAGAGTGGCAAAAAGAACAAGTAGAAAAAACTCAGCTAGCGCAGAGCGAAGCTATCGGTCGGTATTCAGATGCACTCTTTAATCAAAATCGAGATTTTGATGCTTTGATAGAAAGTCTACGAGTAGGAGTTGCACTACATAAGCGAAAAGCTTATGTACCCACAGTAGTGGCTGCATTACGACAAGCAGTTTATAAGGTAAAAGAGCGCAATCGCTTAGAAGGTCATATCAGAGAAGTCAGGAGCGTAGCTTTCAGCCCAGATAGCAAGACCATTGCCACTGGTAGTTATGACGAGACGGTACGCTTGTGGAATGTCAACGGGCAACTACTCCACACCCTTAATAGTCATACCGGAAGTGTCAGTAGCATAGCATTTAGCCCGGATGGCAAGACCATTGCCTCTGCTAGTAGTTACACGATACGCTTGTGGGATCTCAACGGGAAAGCACTCCACACCCTCAAAGGTCATACCGGAATAGTCATGAGCGTAGCATTCAGCCCGG
This sequence comes from Brasilonema sp. CT11, assembly GCF_017982655.1. Lineage (GTDB taxonomy): Bacteria > Cyanobacteriota > Cyanobacteriia > Cyanobacteriales > Nostocaceae > Brasilonema. The sequence continues at coordinate 21,109 of NZ_JABXYX010000031.1, forward strand.
ATGGCAAGACCATTGCTTTTGGTAGTTTAGACAACACCGTTCGCTTGTGGAATCTCAATGGGCAAACACTCAAAACTTTCAATGGTCATACCGATGGTGTCAATAGTGTAGCATTCAGCCCGGATGGCAAGACCATTGCTACAGCTAGTAGTGACAGTACGGTACGCTTGTGGAATGTCAATGGGCAACCACTCAAAACCCTCAATGGTCATACCGAAGCAGTCAGTAGCGTAGCATTCAGCCCGGATGGCAAGACCATTGCTACAGCTAGTAGTGACAGCACGGTACGCTTGTGGAATCTTAACGGACAAACACTCCAAACCCTCAATGGTCATACCAGTATAGTCATGAGCGTAGCATTCAGCCCGGATGGCAAGACCATTGTCTCTGGTAGTGCAGACAAGACGGTACGCTTGTGGAATCTCAACGGACAAACACTCCACACCCTCAATGGTCATACCGAAGGAGTCAGTAGCGTAGCTTTCAGCCCGGATAGCAAGACCATTGCCTCTGGTAGTCGGGACAACACGGCTCGCTTGTGGGATCTTAACGGGAAAGCACTCCTAACACTCAATGGTCATACCAAAGCAGTCAATAGCGCTGCTTTCAGCCCGGATAGCAAGACCATTGCCTCTGCTAGTGCAGACAAGACCGTACGCTTGTGGAATCTCAATGGGCAAACACTCCTAACACTCAATGGTCATACCGAACCAGTCAATAGCGCTGCTTTCAGCCCGGATGGCAAGACCATTGTCTCTGCTAGTGCAGACAAGACCGTACGCTTGTGGAATCTCAACGGGCAACCACTCAAAACCCTCAATGGTCATACCGAAAGAGTCAGTAGCGTAGCTTTCAGCCCGGATGGCAAGACCATTGTCTCTGGTAGTGCAGACAAGACGGTACGCTTGTGGAATCTCAACGGACAAACACTCCAAACCCTCAATGGTCATACCACTTGGGTCACTAGCGTAGCTTTCAGTCCGGATGGCAAGACCATTGCCTCTGCCAGTGCTGACACCACGGCACGCTTGTGGAATCTTAACGGAGAAGCGCTCAAAACTTTCAATGGTCATACCGCACCAGTCAGTAGCGTAACTTTCAGCCCGGATAGCAAGACAATTGCCACTGCTAGTTGGGACAGCACAGTTCGCTTGTGGAATCTCAACGGGCAACTACTCCACACCCTCAATGGTCATACCAATATAGTCTGGAGCGTAGCTTTCAGCCCGGATGGCAAGACCATTGCCACTGCTAGTTGGGACGACACCATACGCTTGTGGGATTTGAATTTTGATGACTTACTGGTACGTGGTTGCACTTGGTTGCATGACTATCTAAATAACCCTAGTGTTAACCTAAGTAACGATGACCGTCACCTTTGCGATGACATCAGTACTGGCAGGTAAATTCCTTGCTTTAGCAGATACCACAGGAATTGGGAAGGGTTAAAACCCAATAACTGAAACAGCTTTTTTCCTTTGTTTTGGTGTCAATAGTTATCGTATAAACTGACGCTGAGACTTTGAGACACACCGGAGGCGGAGAAGTTTTTACGACAAGTAATCACCAGGATTTCATATCACTCAGAATTTAATAACCCGCAACTTGGGTTAATAGAATCACGTCATCGGCAAAGTGAGGGTGAACGCCGTCTGCGCATCCGATGTGGAGTCAAGGGTGAGATCGCCACGATGTGCGCGAGCAATTTCACGAGCTAAGCTGAGTCCCAGTCCGATTCCTTCTACCTTGCGGGTTCGAGCAGGATCGCCGCGATGGAAGCGGTCAAAAATACGCGAGCGATCGCTCGGCGAAATCTCTTTTGAAGCATTGGCGATCGTAATATGGAGAGTTGTTTGAGTTTTCTTTGCATGAATGTGTATCCAGCCGTTGGCGAGATTGTATTTGATGGCATTACTGAACAGGTTTTGCAGAACTTGAATGAGGAGATCGCGATCGCCCTGTACCCGTAGCCCATCAGTAATGTCAGTTTGCACACTCAGGTGAGGAGCCAGGAGTTCCACATCTTCTAACATCTCCATGAGCAACTCAGACATATCCACCTCAACCAGAAACAACTTCATTTGTCCCGCATCTGCCAGAGACAGCAGCAAGAGTTTCCGCGTAATACCACTGAGGCGACGCACTTCATCCAACAAATTACTTAAGCGCTGTTGGACTTCACTTCCAGAGTCAACCTGTTGCAGCGTTCGTTCCAGTTCGCCTTGCAGAATCGTCAGTGGGGTTTTCAGTTCGTGAGCTGCGTCAGCACTGAAGCGGGAAGCTTGTGTAAAACTGCGTTCCAGGCGTTCCAGCATTTGGTTAAACACCTGAATCAATTCGACAAATTCAACATCTGTTGTGCCAATCGGAATTCGCTGATCTAGCCCTTTGACAGTTACTTGTTGAATAACGCCTGTTAATTGCCGGATGGGACGCAAAGCACCACCAGAAACAAACCATGCCCCAAAAGCAACTAGCAAAAGCGCTCCTGGAATTGAAACAAGGAAGATATTGCGAATGGTGCCCATCTCTTGATCAACGGCTTCCAGACTAACGGCGATCGCAACCTGAACATTGGGAAATTTAAGTGCCCCAATCCGCCAAAGTCCTGTTGTTGTCTGTTGAGTGACGAATTCAGGTGGGCGTCGTGGGCGAAGCAACGGTGGTGGCTTGACAGGTGGATCTGTACTCTCAGGTTTTGGCGGTGGTTCTTTAGGAAACCGTGGCAAAGGTGTCAACTCAAGACGCCTAAGCAACAGACGATTCACGTCCTTATCGGCAGGCACTTCGTTGGATTTATAAAGTGTGTTGCCGTTTGTGTCAAGCACCAGCACGGCGATGGGGATTTTTGTATTTGTTCCAAAGCTATAAGGTAATGACTCTCCGTAGAATTGCCATCGCTCTCGTTGAGGTGAACGGTTTGCCCGTATCAACTGATTGAACAATTGTGCATCAAGGCGAGCGATCTGAGCATTGTAAATCTGGAACCAGGAGACTGCACCAAACCCTACTAATGCGCTTCCAGCCAAACCCGCAGATAATAGGGCAATCCGGAGTCGAAACGAACGCAGTTTCATAATCATGGATCTGGCTTGCGAAACCGATATCCAACCCCTCGAATGCTTTCAATCAAGGCTGCTTCATCAACGGGGTCAATTTTTTTACGAATTCGCTGGATACAAACATCCACAACATTGGTGTTGGGGTTAAAGTCGTAGCCCCAAACATGTTCTAGGATTTGGGTACGAGTGAAAACCCGTCCGGGAGAGCGCATAAGATACTCCAGAAGATTAAACTCGCGGCTGGTAAGTTCTATTGCTTGTTGATTGCAAGTGACTTTTCGCGTGATCCGATCAAGCTTGAGCGAGCCAACCGAAAGAAGATTTTGGCGATCGCCCACACTCGGGCGCACAACAGCATGAATTCGAGCCGCTAACTCTTCCACAAAAAACGGTTTAGCAATGTAGTCATCAGCTCCCAAATTCAAACCGGACAGGCGATCGTCCAGTTCATTGCGAGCCGTTAACAAAATCACGGGAGCATTTCGACCTGAGCGCCGCAGTTGTTTAAGAATCGATAGTCCATCTTTACCTGGTACCATGATGTCGAGCACAATCACATCGTATTCATTGTCTAATGCTCGCAGATATCCTTCATCACCGTTGTCGCAATAATCTACGACAAATCCCTGCTCCTTCAGTCCAGCCTGGACAAAGTTAGCAATTTTTGCTTCGTCTTCGACAAACAGAACATTCACAACTATTCATTACTCGACCTATTGCTCCATTCTAGATTCATTACCATTTGGTTCAAATTACAAAAGTGTAATTCAAATACAACGCGGGCTGTCATTTTCAGGTGGCTCAATTATCAATGTGATACCAAGTTGCATTCATACAGGTAATCTTCTTTTTTCTTCCTTAGCGCTCTTCGCGTCTTCGTGGTTCGTTTATGAAATTATCTCTTTGAACGCAACTTAGTATGAGCACCAAATACTTTTAGAGGTTGATTGTGATGAATATCCGTCGAGTGTTAGCCACAGCAGCGATTCCTTTTGTAATTGGCACATTCGGTTTTGCTGTAGCCGAGCAAGCGATCGCCCAAGTTCCATCGAATAGGATCACACAGATTGCACAACGCCCCGATAGAAAACCTCCTAAACCCAAGGCTTGCAAACCCCGTCCAGGTAAAAAGTGTCCTCCTCCCCAACCTCCTCGACGCCCTAATTGAGGATATGGCTCAAAATTGCGTAGGATTCAATAACTTAATAACCGTTTGAAAGCGCAGATTAACACTGGAGAGGATCTCACACTTCGCAGCGATAAGCCCGCTTGCGATACGCATATCGCAAATAACGCGAAACGAACTTAAATTACAAAATTGTAATCCAAAAGCATGGCTAACTGTAATTTTGTGTCTGTTGAATCATAAATGTCAACTTTTTGAGGCAGATAAGTAGATGGACTGACTTCAACGCAAGATTTGTTCCACCCGATTCCCCCCACCGTTGCTGCTCTCCCTTAGAAGAGGAGAAATCTGCACGGTGTTGCCTGTGCAGTTTAATTGTGTCCATCCATCTATTTTATAAGGCAGCATGAAAAACAACAATCGTCAAGTAAGTCGGATTATGAGTCGAAGAGAGGTACTTGCTTTATCCAGAGCAGCAGCAGGTGCAATGCTTGTTGTATGCATATCTAGAAAGTCCAGCCTTGCACAGGCAGAGTCGAGTACAGACGCAGCAGCATCATCTACAGCAGATTCTACAACGTTGCCGACCTGTGTCGTGAGTCCGCAGCAGACCGAAGGACCCTATTTCGTGGACGACAAGCTCAACCGCTCGGACATCCGCTCCGATCCGGCGAACGGTTCGGTGAAAGAAGGTGTGCCACTCCAACTAACGCTGCGCGTTTCTCAGGTTGGTAGTACTGGCTGCACGCCGCTTGCAAATGCCACCGTGGATATTTGGCACTGTGACGCACTAGGCGTCTATTCCGACGTGTCAGATCCAAGTTTCAATACCGTCGGGCAAAAGTTTCTGCGCGGCTATCAAGTGACAGATGCGGATGGAACCGTCCAGTTCACAACCAACTATCCCGGTTGGTACCAAGGCAGAACAGTCCATATGCACTTTAAGGTTCGCACGGATGCGACATCAGGGCAGAGTTATGAGTTTACGTCACAGTTGTACTTTGATGACTCGATCACAGATCAAGTACACGCACTCTCACCATACGCAAGCAAAGGACAACGCACGCTAAGGAATGCTGGAGACGGGATCTTCAGTAATGGTGGAGACCAATTATTGCTCGCGCTCACCCAAACAACCGATGGTTATGCAGCAACATTCAATATTGGGCTTAACATGGATTCGGCTTCAGATGGCGTGAACGGTACTCCCAAGGCGACTCGTCAAAACCAAGCGCCGCCTGAACAAAGTACTGTACCGAACGAGACAGCACCCCCACAGCCTCCTGAGAAACTTCCCGCTTCCGTGTAACTGCGCGATACGCGGAGCGTCAAGCGTATGCACAAAGCGCACGCAAAGCGCCGAGAGTGCCTGTCTGCAGGACTTACGGCTTATCGCCCAAAGCCCAACGCTGAAGGCGATATCGCAATAAAGCTACTTTACGCTCCGATCCGGCTGCGCCAGATTGCGCTACATTTTTTCTAGTGAGTTACAAACTCTAAAGGCTTAGCACTGTCAAGCCTTTTCTATTTTCTAGCAATTAATGGTCTTTATGCCAAACACCCCAACTCCCTTGAAACGACGATTAAATGATGCGTTTGGGCGGTTATGGAAACTGCATTGGGTGATGGCGGCTTGTTTTGTTGTCATCTACTTGCTTGGTATGGTGATGGCTCGCTTGCCGCGTGAAGTTTTCTTTAGAGGCTCTTTGTATAACGTCCATAAGTCATTTGGTGTATTAGTTCTTGGTTTGCTGCTCTTGAGGGTTTTTACCCTGCTGCAAGTTATGGCAAAAAAGTATCTCAAGCGCAGTCCCAGACTGACACCCCACTGGATAAAGACCTTTTCTCTCCATTTAGTGCTTTATCTGCTGATGCTGATTGTTCCAATCAGCGGCATTTTTTTATCAAACACAGGTGGGCATGAAATTCCGTTCTTTTTTGTGACATTGCCCAATTGGTTTGAGGAGAATCCTTCTGTTGGTGCGATTGCTCACGATCTGCACTTCTGGCTATCGTACACTTTGCTGGCACTGGTTGTCCTACATATAATTGAACAACGTCAGTTTCTCCGTAGAACCTGGAAACGAACTTTCAAGGATAACAGTACAAAACAAATTACAAAATTGTAATTTACACAAAGGGCAAGCTGTCATGTTGTGCTGCTGTAATTAAAAGTATCAACTCCTTGTAGTTTCAATACAACGAAGCAAAAGCGATACTCCCTCCGGGAGGCGCACAAAGCACGAACGTAATAACTTTGTTTACACTCAAGGTGGAAAGCAGCCTATGACACTTGATTCTCCCCAACCAACGACTACATTCAAGCCTTCAGGAAAAGGCTTGATGAAAGACAAGCTAAGCAAGTGGCTGATGGGGTTACTCATTCTTAGTTCACTGACGGGGGGTGGATACCTTGTTTACCATCAGACGGTGATTTCCTCCGCTCAGGAAGCTAGAAGCAAAATGCAAACAGTTCCAGTCCAGCGAGAAACCTTACCCATCACCATCTCAGCCAACGGCATCATTGAAGCCAAACAATCAACGAACGTCAGCCCCAAAAGCTCTGGACGGCTAAAGAGCTTACTGGTGGATGAAGGTGACTCTGTAAAAGCAGGGCAAATCCTGGCATACATGGATGACTCAAACCTCCAAGGACAACTGATTCAAACACGGGGATCTCTTGCTGCTGCCCAGGCGAACTTACAAAAAGCAATAGCAGGGAATCGCCCTCAAGATATTGCTCAAGCACAGGCACAATTAGAAGAAGCCCAAGCGAATCTGCAAAAGGGAATAGCAGGGAATCGCCCTCAAGATATTGCTCAAGCACAGGCACGCTTAAAAAGCGCTCAAGCAAGTTTAACAAAAGCCGAAGATGATTTCCAGCGCAATCAGCAACTATACAATGCTGGTGCCATTTCGCTTCAAACTGTAAACCAAAAACGTGCGGACAAGGACAGCGCCCAAGCTGCGGTAAATGAAGCGCAGCAAGCGCTGGCATTGCAAAAAGCAGGATCACGCACCGAAGATATTGAGCAATTAAAGGCGGTGGTGGAGCAAAGACAGCAAGCTTTAGCACTGCTGAAAGCGGGAAACCGCCAAGAAGATATTGACTCTGCACGCGCTCAGGTGGTTCAGCAGCAGGGCAGCCTGAAAACGATTCAAACACAAATTCAAGACATGGTCATTCGTGCCCCATTTAGTGGGATTGTGACTTCCAAGTATTCCGATCCGGGTGATTTCGTGACACCTACAACATCCGGGAGTGAGGTTTCGGGATCAACCTCTTCTTCGATTTTGTCGCTGGCATCAAATTATCAGGTTGTGGCAAATGTTCCCGAAACCGATATTAGCAAAATTAAGATTGGGCAATCGGTAACAATCACAGCCGATGCGTATCCTGATAAAACCTTTCAGGGGAAAGTTGCCCAGGTTGCAGCTCAGGCAACGGTGACATCCAACGTCACCAGCCTTAAAGTAAGAGTAGATCTCACCGATCCTGAAACTCTTTTGCTTCCTAGCATGAATGTCGATGCGAAATTCAATGCAGGGAATTTAAACAATGTACTTGTTGTACCAACGGTGGCGATCGCCCGTCAGGAAAATGGCACTGGAGTGCGGGTACTTACAGAAACCGGTAGGACTCGATTTGTGCCAATTCAAACCGGATTGACCGTGGGTAACAAAACCGAAGTGCGCTCCGGTTTAGAGGGAAATGAAAAAGTTCTGGTGAGTGCGCCACGAGGTTCCAACAGGGACAGGAACTCTAGTAACAGGGGCGGTCGTTCTGGCGGTATGGGCGGTGGTTATGGCGGCATGGGTGGTCGTCGCGGTGGTTTTTAAACTTGATTTTACAAACGAGGTTTAGCAATGACAAAATCACGTGAGCGCAAACCACTGGTTAAACAGGCATCTGCTCTGGTTGGGAGTTCATCAGTGTCCCTACCTGAAATTCTGTCGATGGCTCTAGAGGCACTGTGGAGTAATAAACTCCGCACCCTGCTAACCATGTTAGGCGTGATCATTGGAATTACGGCAGTAATCGCCGTTACCGCGATCGGTCAAGGCACCCAAAAGTCAACCGAGCAACAATTACAATCACTGGGAACTGATATTTTGCAAGTGCAATCGGGTGCAGCCAGAAGTGGCGGAGTCCGGCAGGGCAGTGGTAGTGCTACGACATTAACCCTAGAAGATGCTCAGGCGATCGCGCAAGAAGTTTTAGGTGTTGACCGGGTGTCTGCTTTCCTACAACAAAATTCCCAAGTCGTTTATGCCGGAAACAACGACTCGATGACCATTATTGGAACTGATATTAATTATCCAGATGTACGAAACACGCATCCTCAAACAGGTAGATTTTTCAGTCAGGAGGAAGTCGATTCCGCGAAAGCTGTGGCGATATTGGGTCCCACCGCACGAGATGAACTGCTGGGAACAGGAAGCAACGCAGAAGGCGCACAAATCCGTATCGCCGGAGAAACCTATGATGTAATTGGCGTTATGGAGACGAAGGGAGCGCAAGGTCCACAAAACCCGGATGAACAAATTTATATCCCGCTGACCAATATGTCTGCCCGGTTAGTGGGAAACAACGCTGTCAAGGGACTTGCCATCCGAGGAATTTATGTCAAAGTCAAAAGCCAGGATCTGCTAGATGCTGCCCAGTATCAAACTACCAATCTGTTGCGGGTACGACACGGCATTTTTCCCGAAAAAGGAGAAACGGATGATTTTCGGACTGTGAATTCAGCCGATATCATCGAAACGCTCACCAGTACATCTAAGCTTTTTACCGTGATGATAGTGGCAGTTGCTGGAATTTCTTTAATTGTTGGCGGCATTGGCATTGCCAATATCATGCTTGTGTCAGTGGTCGAACGGACACGGGAAATCGGGATTCGTAAAGCGATTGGAGCGACTGGTACTGCCATCTTGACGCAGTTTTTAGCTGAGGCAGTGGTGATTGCAATAATGGGAGGGGTTGTTGGTATATGCCTTGGAGTTGCGATCGCCTTCGCAGCCTCAAACCTGTTCAAATTTCCCTTTGTAATTTCGCCCTGGTCGATTGTATTCGGCTTTGGTTTAACATTTGTGATTGGACTGCTGGCTGGCGTCATCCCAGCTCGCAATGCTGCTAGACTTGACCCAATCACCGCACTGAGGAGTGATTAGGAGAAGAAGAAGCAGAATTCACGTCAAAGATGGTTGATGTAGCAACTGACGGAAATAGTTTATATGCATATTTTGAGTTTTATGCCAATAAAAAAATACTAATATTATTTTTCATTCAAAAAACGCTCTGGGCGAAAAAGGGCGAGAAGCTGGAGGCTTGACGCTACGCGTATCCCATTCTGCTTAACACATGAAGAATTTCTGACAATTCTATCTACTTAAGTCCGAACTTCTTTTTAAACGGAACAGGGGTGAGGTACAAGTCATGAATACAACTGAGTAAAAAACCTGTCAAAAAATTTCTCAGCAAACATGAGCTGTAACAAGCAGTACTAATTTGCGCCTGAAAGTACGATAACTTAAATATTGCCATAAGTGTACTTCAGGCTACATCAAGATGCGACTAGAGCAGTTGCAAGCCTTTCTGGCGATCGCAGAAACTGGAAGCTTTCAAGGTGCATCACGAAAACGCGGTGTCACCCAATCGACTGTTAGTCGGCAAATTCAAGCATTAGAAGAAGATTTGGGGTTAGAACTTTTTCACAGAACAAGTCAAGCAAAGCTGACATTGGCGGGGGAACGCTTGCTACCTCGTGCCCAAAAAATATGCCAAGAGTGGCAAAGTGCGACACAGGAAATAGCTGATTTATTAGCAGGAAAACAGCCAGAACTTTGTGTCGCAGCAATTCACTCACTATGTGCTTATTACCTACCACCAGTTTTGCAAAAATTTTGTCATGATTATCCACAAGTCCAATTGCGGGTGACATCGCTAGGAAGCGATCGCGCCTTAAAAGTCCTCAAAGATGGACTCGTGGATTTGGCAATCGTCATGAATAATCGCTTCTTATGCGCTGGCAAAGAAATGCTAGTAGAAGTGCTGTATGATGAACCAATAGAAGTTTTAGTCGCAAAAGACCATCCGTTAGCACAATATGAACGCATCCCTTGGTCGGAACTCACTCGTTATCCGCAAGTCGTATTTAAGGATGGTTATGGGATGCAACGCCTCATACAAGATAGATTTGAACGGTTAGAAACCACATTGCATGCGGCTTTAGAAGTGAATACTCTAGATGCTTTCCGGGGAGTCGTGCGCCAAGGGGAACTTGTGGCTATGCTACCACAGTCGGCACTAGTTGAAGCACGTATTGACCCTAGCCTTGCAGTTCGTTCCCTAGCCTGCAACACTAACAGTAATAGTTCTTCACCTGACAGTTCTAGTTTGACTCGGCAGGTGGTTATGGTTACAACTCAAGACCGACTTCAGATTCCTCCTATCAAGCATTTTTGGCAGTTGGTTAGGGACAATGTACCACCACAATTGGATTCTTTAGTAAAGTCGGCTTGTTAGCTTCTTCGCCGTAAGCCCCGCGCTATAACGGTATTCCGTTTAGCGTCGGGATATAAGGCGGGGGATGAGGAAGATATCCCCGACCTATGCTGAGTGCCAGTTAAGCGCGGAAGTGGGATAGCTGACGAATTCCCAGTTATCGTGCTCACAAACCAACACCCGAAGTTTAATTCGGTTTGTTTTGAGACTCCACGTATTTCTTCAATGTTTCAACAGTTACACCACCACAAGAAGCAATAAAGTACGACCCGTTCCAAAGCACGTCCTTGTGGTAAAACCGATTAACTCTGTCAGGAAATTCTTTGCGTAGATAACGACTAGTTACAGTTTTAAGATTGTTGATAAATTTGGGTAACTCAGTTTGTGGAGTGTAACGAAAAAGAAGATGCACGTGGTCTTCCTCTGCGTTAAAATCAATCACTTCACAATCCCATTTGGACAGCAATCCGTTTAAAATTTCCCTTAACCTATCAATCATTTGACCTGTAAAAACAGGTTTTCGGGATTTTGTTGTCAACACTAAATGGGCTTTAAGGTCTGAAACTCCTCTGGCACGAGAAATAAAAGCATCTGACATACTTGACGCTAAACAAAATGATATCTAAGATAGATACTAACACTAAAACAAATTGAGGAGGTGATTTTCCTTTGCTGCTTAACTATCAATACCGCGCTTATCCCGACACTAATCAAGGGTTGCAATTCAACAGTTGGTTGCGTATCAGTCAGTATTGGTACAACAAGCAGCTTGGGGATAGATTCAGTTGGTATGAAAACAACCGATGCAGTGTTGATTCGTGCCCATTAATTTGTTCACTGCCTGAGTTACGAGAAAACCCAGATTTTTACTCTCAGAAAAAACACTTACCAGTCATCAAGCAAGATTTGACTGTTGTTCAACATTCCGGCGAGTTGCTTGATTTCACATCAGTGCCGTCACAAACATTGCAAGATCTGTCTAAGCGAGTGGACTTGGCATTTAAGCGCTTCCTAGCTGGGGACGGTAGTGGAAAACGTAGTGGGCGACCACGGTTCAAAAATTCAGCCCGTTACCGCACTTTGCGAATTGAAGGACAAGCTATAACCGTTGAAAGGATAGAGAAAGACTGGTTATTTTTGTCAGTCTCAAAGCTTAAAGGTTGGCTCAAAGTAAGATTACATCGTACACTACCAGATGGATTTGTTCTCAAGAATATGTTGCTCACCAAAAAATCTAATGGGTGGTACGCAACTATTTGTTTGGAAGATCCAAATGTCCCAACCTTTAACCCAGATGAAGTTACTCCAACATGGGATAACACTCTGGGGATGGACGCGGTGTTGCATGAAGACGATTACTTGGCAACTTCAGAGGGGGTTAAGCTGCCTTCTTTGAAATCTTTCAGGAAGTCTCAAAAGCGACTAGCGAATGTTCAACAACGCAAAGAGAAAAAGCGCAAAGGTAGTAAACCGCGCCGCAAACTTGGCTTACGCCAAGGACGCGAACATCAACGTATTGCAAACGCAAGAAAGGATCACGCGTTCAAAACTGCTCATGCATTGGTGCGAACAGGAAAGAAAGTCTTTGTCCATGAGGACTTAAACCTAAAAGCACTGTCAAAACGCAACAAAGCGAAACAAGACGAAGATGGTAAGTTTTTACCCAATGGTCAAGCAGCCAAGTCAGGTTTAAACAAATCTTGGAATGATGCTGCTTTTGGGCAGTTTTTTACAATCCTAGAATACATAGCCGGGAAAGCTGGGGCTAGGATAATTGCAGTTAACCCTGCATACACATCTCAGTTACTCGCGTATCGTGACGAGTTTGTCTTTACTGACTGCGATATACGCTGTTACTGGGACGAACAATCTTGGCTTTTCGTTGACCGCGATATAAACGCGGGAATCAATGTTAAGCGCGTTGGGCTGGAACTGTTCCCAACGATAAAACGCTGTAGAGGGAATCTAGTAGTGGTTAATTCTACTACTCATAGTACCTCAAAGGAAGTTCTAGCAGTGTTGCGAAACGCGCTAGAAGCCTAGACCGACCTGAGTACAGGTACGGTCTAGGTAGTTCACCAGTTATAAGTCATGAGTCATCTGTCATATGTCATTTGACTTTTGACAAACGACAAAGGACAAAAATATGAGCACAGTATTCAGAGATTTACTTAAAAAGATAGCTAGTGGTGAGCATACTGGACATAACTTAACTCGCACTGAAGCAGCCACAGCAACTAAGATGATGCTGCGCAAAGAAGCGACACCGGCACAAATTGGAGCATTTTTAATCGCTCATCGTATCAAACGTCCTACGGCTGAAGAAATTGCTGGAATTTTAGATGCTTATGATGAACTAGGGCCAAAACTGCAACCAATCGCCTGCGAACGACCTGTGATAGTTTTAGGCATACCTTATGATGGCAGAACTCGCACCGCACCGATTAGCCCAGTAACGGCTTTGCTTTTAGCAGGAAGCGGACAGCCAGTGATCATGCACGGTGGAGATTGTTTCCCCACAAAGTACGGAATCCCTTTGGTAGATATTTGGCAAGGGTTAGGAGTTGATTGGACTGGACTATCACTAGAGAAAACCCAGCAAGTGTTTGAAAAAACTGGAGTTGGCTTTGTTTATACTTCTAAGCATTTTCCATTAACAAATAGTATCTGGGAGTACCGCGAGCAACTTGGTAAGCGTCCACCTTTGGCGACAATGGAACTCATTTGGTGTCCTTATGCAGGAAATGCTCATATTATTGCTGGGTTTGTCCATCCTCCCACAGAAATGTTGTTTCAAAACACCCTAGCTTTGCGAGGAGTGACTGAATTAACAACAGTAAAAGGGTTGGAGGGAAGCTGTGAGTTACCACGCGATCGCACTGCTATCATCGGCATAACCAGAACTTCAGAACTCGATGAGACAGGCAATATATCAATAGAACGTTTACACCTGTCCCCTCGTGATTACGGGTTTACGACAAAAAATGAACCTCTCGGTACCACTGAAGAATTAATTGCCAATATACAGGGGGTATTGAATGGTAAACCCTCAGATCTCATGCAAACAGCTTTGTGGAATGGAGGATTTTACCTTTGGCGTTGTGGAATTTGTTCAGATATGCGTGAAGGTATTATCAAGGCAAAGGAATTATTCACCAGTGGTGTGATCACTCAGAAGTTAGAAGAACTTTCTTCAAACCTTTTCTAGTAGTGCTGCAGTACTACTACTTACTGTTTTTGTAGTTGCCAGCGTTTAACTGGATAGTTTGACTGGTAGGTAATCTGGATTTGAATTTTGTCTGATAACGTGTGTGTAAATTTACTGTGAATCTTAAATTTATAATTATCCACAATAAATTAATATCAGTTAATAGTATATAGCAGTCCTATTTGATTTGTGAGAATTGAACCGCAGAGAACGCAGAGGAGCCAGTGCGTTGCCAAGAGTTGTTTGAGCGGAGGTTTCCTCCGTAAGCGATAGCTCCTCGCGGAGCGAGGCTCAAAGCTATGCCCTACGGGCACGCTACGCGAACGGAGGGTTCCCGTTAGCGGAGCGGAACGAAGTTCGCCACTGAGTTGGGCGGCTGTGCCGACAGTCACGCATGTGGCGTCCCGTTGTAGCACAAGCGCGTGACGCAGAGGAAGGAAATTAGAAAATCTCACAACTGATGAGCGGATTGCTATATCTTGTAAAAAATCTTTAAAGAAAGAATAAAGATTATATGAAAAGCTATCAAACAAATGTTATTGTTTTTAACTTGTAAAATAATGTATTAATATGAGTTACTCAGGATTCCCAAAAAGCGTATTGAAGCAAAACGAAAACTATGTTTTTAGTCAGGGCTATTTCATTCTATGTATAACCATCCGAAAAGTGATTTTTTGTCTAATATCCTAAGTAGCTTAAAACAGATTTAGACTCATAATAGTATTCGGTTTGAACACATTTAAGCTATTAGTAACAAACTCGATTTCTAGGTTGATTAAAAAAGACTGAAAGAATCTTCATGTTTTGATTTTATCTAAAAGCTAAGGAAACTTTTGTACTTGTATCGATGTTTTTTTTGAAAAATAACAACTGGGGTTATTATGTTATACGAAATTATCCTAAAATACTGATTTGTAACATGATGATTTTTTGTATTGTAACAGATTAGATAAAGCCTAAAATTGCAAGAATTAACTTTAAGTCATTAAATATACATTGAAATTTCATTCAAATCACTAACTGCTCAAAAACTGTACTGAAAGAAAGGCAGATGTCCAGAAAATAAAAAAACGTAGGGGAACATCCCATGCGTGTAAACGTAGTGCGAGTCGGAAAGCTCGCGTACGATAGCAAGTAAGATGCTTGTACTGTATCGGGCAGAAACTTGAACATTTGGAATGCTCTTCAAACATAGTGCCAAGAAAATCTTTATTACCAAGTTATTCTTGAAGATTTATTTGAAAATTGTGATAATAAAAATAAACAAAATTTTATAAGTTAATTTATGATTTTCCTGAAAATAGCTTTTATATATGTCATCTGACAGTCGAGAAAGGTTCATCAAATACAAAAAAGTTAAAGAATACTCAAAGGAGAAAAACAGAGTGATTGCCCAAAGGGCAGACGCAATCATGCGTATCGCAAATCCTTTTGAACAACTAAAAAAGTCTCCTCAATTGCCGTTAAAAGGAAGATATACAAAAAAAGTGCTTTTAGATACAAAAAAATATTTGTATAATAATATCCGTCATCTGGCAAAACAGAGAAGGGCAGAACAGAAAATGATTCCACTATAACTGGTACAAGGCACAAATTTTATAACTAATATCTTTGGTAGATTTCAGACAGGAAAGTTCGACCGGCGGGTGGCTACGTTAATGTCTATTGACTAAGTACACGTCACCATAAAACGGGTTCGGAATTGCCTTAAGAGATAATTCATTTCCCTGTTTTGGCATAAATTTGATTTGCGAACCCTATTAATGATGAGTTGTACTAAGTAATTGCAACTAAGGATGACGAAATATGGACGATATCAGCAACAAGACTGCCGTTCTCTCAACAGCCAAAAAAGAGCTACCAGGAAATATTACAGATAAGCAAATCGTGGAAGCAGCTGTGCTGGATTATCCGCTGATTGACGACTGTGTGGTAGTGGTTCGCGAAGGAAAAACTTCCAAACCAGAGCTAGTTGCCTATCTGGTTGCAGGAGGATCATTTTCGTTGGAGAAGCTACAGTGCCACTTGCAAGCTGTGCTGCCGGCTGCTATGATACCAAACGCTTATGTTATGGTGTCTAGCCTGCCGCTTACCGACCAAGGACTGGTAGACGAACAAGCTTTAATAAATTTGGAAGTGATCGACTCTGAGTTAATAGAGCGATGGGAAGAGCAAGTGCGATACGCCCTTGGGCGTCTGCGCTCTGCGCCATCGCTCCCCGAAGTCGAGCAAGCCGCAGTAGTGGTTCAAGAGCGTAACGAAAAAATCCCCCCACTGCATCTATTGGATGTGCTTCCTGAGTGGAAAGTTGCGAATAACAGCACACCTCACGCCACCAAAATTGTTCCTCAAGCAAGCATACACAAGTCAGACTCTATAGCCATCAGTCATGGTGAACAGCTAGAGTTAGCAACGGATGCTCCAAAAAATCTTTCCCAAGTCTTATTCAGAGCGGCTATTGAAGCATCAGAGCGAGGAATTGTCTACATCCACTCTGACGGTTCCGAAACAATTCAGTCTTATGAGGCATTGCTTGAAGACGCACAACGGTTGCTAGCAGGGTTAAGAAAGCTAGGTCTTGAGCCTCAAGACAAAGTCATTTTACAATTAGACCGATATCAAGACTTCATTTTGGCATTCTGGGGATGCATTTTGGGAGGTTTTGTCCCAGTACCGATAACGATCGCATCTAACTACAACGATCCATCCGATAGTAATCTCAAAAAGCTACAAAATGCATGTCTTGTTTTGGACCAACCAATAGTGCTGACTAATAATAGCATTGCCCCTCAGATTCGCACGCTGTCCAATCAGTTGAACCTTGAGAACTTGCAAGTTGAGACAGTCGGGAATTTGCTATTGCATGATCGAGATCCAAATTGGCACCCCAGCCAGCCAGATGATTTAGCTTTATTATTGCTCACCTCTGGTAGTACTGGTATACCCAAGGGGGTGACGCTGACGCATCGTAATATTATAAGCAGTGTCGCTGGCACATCCCAAATCAATCATCTTACAAGCCAAGATATCTCGTTGAACTGGCTACCCCTGGATCACCCTGGTCCCTTGATTCGGTGTGTGATCAGATGTATCTTTTTAGGATGCCAGCAAATTCATGCTCCGACTGCGGTAGTTTTGCAAGATATCCTCAAATGGCTGGATCTCATCGAGCGCTATCGAGTGACGACGACTTGGGCACCAAATTTTGCCTTTGCCTTGCTGAGCGAACGTGCTGTTAAAATCGAGAAGCGGCGTTGGGACTTATCCTCAGTCAAGTCTTTTCTAAATACGGCTGAGCCTATTGTCCCTCAGACAGCACAAAAGGTGCGAGAACTGCTTTCACCTCACGGGCTAGCAGACAATGCGATGCATTCTTCTTGGGGTATGGCTGAAACTTCCTCAGGTGTGACTTCTTCTGAGGAATATTTGCTAAACACCTCAATACCGGAATATGCTTCCTTTGCAGAATTAGGCTGCCCCATTCCTGGGATTTCTCTTCGCATCGTGAACGACAAAGATGAAGTTGTCAACGAGCAAACAATTGGCTATCTGCAAGTCAAAGGCTCTACTGTTACCTCAGGTTATTATCAAAATCCCGTACTAAACCAAGAAGTATTCACTGAGGATCGTTGGTTTAATACTGGGGATTTGGGATTTCTCAATAACGGACGTCTAACCATTACAGGGCGGACAAAAAATATTATTATTATCAACGGTGTCAATTACTATTCTCATGAAATTGAACAGGTGGTGGAAGCGGTTGCAGGAGTGGAAGTTTCTTACACAGCAGCCTGTGCCACTCGACCACTTGGTAGTAATACTGATGAATTAATTATATTTTTTCACACTTTTATTTATGACCATAATCGCTTAGAAGAACTGTTAAAAGAAATTCGTCAAAAGGTTGTCAGCAAGATAGGGATAAGACCTGTTTATTTGATTCCAGTTGAGAAAGAGGTCATACCTAAGACCTCAATTGGCAAAATTCAGCACGCGCAACTCAAAAAAAGCTTTGAAGCTGGTGAGTTTGATTCTATACTCAAGCGAGTTGATATTTTGCTTGAAAATGACAAGACTCTGCCAGACTGGTTTTACCGCCCAATATGGCGACGCAAAGAAACGGTTGTTTTAGACACTAAACCCCAGACGGGTCTTGTTTTAGTATTTTTAGACTCGTTAGGCTTAGGAGAGTTGTTGTGCACCGAGCTAGGCAAACTCAACCGGCTTTGTGTTAGCGTTGAGGCTGGGACAGAATTTGCAAAACTAGCTGATAACCGCTATCGCATTGCTCCGGAAAATCCTGACCACTATAGACAACTGCTGGAATTTGTCTCAAAAGAATTGCTTCCAATTGAACAAATCTTACATTTGTGGACTTATGACCAGTATGCTGGAGAAATCTTTAACCTGGAAGCGCTAGAGCAGGCACAACAGCGAGGAGTTTATAGTCTGCTTTTCTTAGTTCAGGCATTGGAGCGCGTTCAAGGTTCGGATACGCCAGTGCGACTACAGGTAATTGCAAGCTATAGCCAAGCCACCTCAAACGAAGAAAAAATTGCTTGCGAGCGATCGCCTGTACCAGGACTTGTTAAAACAATCTCCGCAGAATTATCTTGGTTAGATAGTCGTCATCTCGATCTGCCCATCGAAAACAGCGATGTCAATGCAGCATACATTCTTCAAGAACTCCAAGTCATTCAAAAAGAGCAAGAAGTCGTCTATCGCAATGGGCAGCGTCTAGTACCTTACCTAGAAAAGGTGAACTTGCGCCAGGAAGAAAAGCAAGAACTTCCCTTCCAACCAAGGGGAATGTATCTGATATCTGGTGGATTAGGAGGTGTTGGTGTAGAGATTGCTAAGTATCTTCTAAAGCAGTATAGTGCTCGTTTGTTGTTAGTGGGTAGAACTCCCCTGCCGGAAAGAAGTACATGGCAAACTCATCTGCAACAAGAAAATGCTGTTTCCGAGCGGATTAAAGCTTATGTATCCTTAGAGCAACTGCAAGGAGAAGTCATTTATGAAGCTGTTGATGTTTGCGATTTGACTCAGTTGCAACAGGTGGTTGAGCAGCATTGTGCCAGATGGCAATGCGATCTCAATGGAGTTATCCATTTGGCAGGGATTCCTACAAGACGCCTGCTACTTGAGGAAACGCCGGATAGCTTTGCAGCGACACTTCGTCCCAAGGTTTTTGGTACATGGACGCTGCATCAACTGATCAACAACCAGCCAGACAGTGTTTTCATCAGCTTTTCTTCGGTGAACAGTTTCTTCGGAGGGTTTAGTGCGGGTGCTTACGCGGCTGCTAACCGTTTTGTAGATGCTTTTTCTCACTATCAGCGACATCAAAGTTCATTGCACAGCTATTGCTTTGCCTGGAGTATGTGGGATGAAGTGGGCATGAGCCGCAACTACCAAATGAAAGATTTGACCCTCGCCCGAGGATACCATGCCATCACAAGTGAGCAGGGATTGCAATCATTGCTCACTTTATTGCATCATAACCAGACACAACTTTTGGTGGGACTGGATGCAAGTAAACGTCCGATTCGACAATACATTAAGACGGAATCTTATCGTATCCAAAAATTATCTGCACATTTTACTGCCTCAATGAGTCCAATGCCTGTAGCAAAGTTGCAAGAGTTAGAGGTGAGCGATCGCTTTGGAACTCCATCCACCTGCGATTTTGTGCAGCTTGAAGAAATGCCACTTTTGGCAACGGGTGAAATTGATCGAGAGCAACTAGTCACCACAGAACGCCGGAAGCGTAGCGCAGCTGAGCGAGTCGCACCAAGGAACGAGTTGGAACGCCAAATTGCTAGCATCTGGCAAGAAGTGTTGAGTGTTCCACAAGTGGGTATTCATGACAACTTTTTTGAGTTGGGCGGACATTCACTGCTGGCAGTACGCTTATTCGCACAGATAGAGAATAGATTCGGCAAAAAACTTCCCTTATCCACCCTTTTCCAATCAGGTACAGTGGAAGCTCTTGCCAAGATGCTCTATTCTGAAGAAGAAAAAGCAGTTAGTGAGCAGGTTTTGATAGCGGCGCTTGGCGAGGAGAAATCCGTTGCAGTTTGGTCATCTTTGGTACCAATTCAACCCAAGGGTTCCAAGCCACCTTTCTTCTGCATCCACCCCCTTGGCGGAGAAATCCTGTGTTACCGTCCTTTAGCATTACGTCTAGGTTCGGATCAACCAGTTTATGGAATACAACCACAAGGGTTAGATGGAAAACACCCTCTTTTAACCCGGATTGAAGACATGGCAGCCCACTATATTAAAGAAATCCAAACGATTCAACCCAATGGTCCTTACTATTTAGGAGGTTACTCCTTGGGTGGTATAATTGCTTACGAGATAGCACAACAACTCCACTCTCAAGGTGAGAAAGTCGCTGTTCTGGCTATGCTTGATACTTCTCGTCCGGGTAGTGAGAAGCGGTTACCCTTTGGGCTAAGAATTTTCGAGCACATAAATAACCTTGTACAAAAAGGGCCTACCTACCTACAGCAAAAGCTTGTGGGCTGGGCTGAGTGGGGCACGTACCATATCCGAGACAAATACCGGCGTTTGTTGGAAAAGTCGGAAGTTTTACCTGAAGGCGACGAACACTTAGATGTGATAGCTGCTAACGTCCAAGCGATCGAGCAATATACCTTGAAAGCGTATCTTGGTCGAATGATTGTGTTTCGGACTGACGATAAGAATCGGGACGATGCTGTTGGTGTAAGGTATGATCCGCAATTTGGTTGGAGCGAGGTAACCGCTGGAGTAGATGTCTATCATCTTCCCGGTTCTCACCTTTCCCTACTTCAAGAACCCGAGGTAGCGATGCTGGCTGAGCAATTGAAGCTTTGCCTAGAAAAAGCGCATACAGCGGAATTAACCAATTGATATCAAGTCCGCGTTACCTCATCCCAACCCTCTTGTTAATAAGAAGAGGGTGCTACAGGCGGGTGAGGTTCTTCTTAAGCCGGGATAACAAGCGATTGCACTAAATGAACTCACATCTGTTTTAGCTGGGAGTTGCAGTTGGGCGATCGCTTCACACTTCACAGTCAGAAACTGCAGCGAGCAACCTAAGAAGATTCCTAAACGCAGCGAAAAAAAGGATACAGGAACTCCCTCTTCATGTTTTTCTCCCATGTCTGATTAAAGACTCAATAAAGATTTTATAAAGATTGCTGACAACAGCGATTTTACTTAATAATTTTTAATATTATTTACTTGTCAATCACTTACACGCATCTTTTTTGACACAAAAAAATGTAGTACATAAAGCAAAGTATACACAGGGAAAACATAGAGTATATCTACGCATCTAAGCTAAAGCCATATTAAGGAATCTCAAATTACTGTGCTGCTATAGTAATTTGAGATTCCAAGGTTTGGGATTAAGTCAGTAAAGATCCAAGATAGTTTCTTGTAGTTAAGAGGAAATACTCTTCTGCCAGCTGAAACCTTAAACGAGTGGTTGCACATATACCAATGAATCTGTCTTTTTTTTCAAACTTTAAGTAGATAAGTAGAAATAAACAAAACTATGTTAAGAAATGTCAAAACATCTAAAATCCTTACTAATGAGTAATAACAGGCTTAACTAATTAACTTTATTTGTACTAACCTACTTAACGCTTGAAGAATCGGCTAAAACAATTACTCAAGATTTTTAGGAGATCAATGAGCAATTCTTCCAGACTTACTAGTGAACTCATTTTGCAAACACAACTTAATGACACCCGTTCTATTACCCCGTCCAGTAGCTTTATTGAATTCAAAAAAGAAGATATTGAGCAATCAATAGCGAGTCGTTTTGAACAACAAGTCAACAAGTATCCCAACTCCATTGCTGTTAAAAGCAAGAGCGAAATACTCACGTATGACCAGCTCAATAAAAATGCCAATCGTCTGGCACGAGCTATTTTATCGCAACGAGGAGAAGGAAATGTTGCAATTGCACTGTTGCTAGAAGGTGCAAGCTTTATTACCGCTATGTTTGGGGTCTTAAAGACAGGAAAAATTTATGTACCGATGGACCCTTCAACTCCCCAAACCAGGCTTGCCTACATCCTTGAAGATTCGCAGGCTGTCCTAATTGTTACTAACAACAAAAATCTACCCTTAGCACGTGAGTTGGCTCAAGAACGATGCCAGATATTAAATATTAACGACATCGATTTGAGCCTTTCCACGGATAACCTAGATTTTTCAGTCTCATCTAATACACTTGCTTATATAATTTATACAAGTGGTTCAACCGGCAAACCAAAAGGAGTTGTGCAAAATCATCGCAATGTGCTGCATAACTGCATGAATAATACCAACGGTTTGCGTATTAGCCCGGAAGATCGCTCGACTCTTTTATATTCCTGTGGCTTTATGGGGGCAATGAGAGGCATCACTAATGCCTTACTTAATGGTGCCTCGTTATATCCTTTCAATGTCAAAGAGGAGGGATTGAATACTCTTGTCAATTGGTTGATCCAAGAAGAAATCACAATTTACCATTCAGTCGCGACCCTTTTCCGACAGTTTGTTGGCATCCTTACACAAAAGGAGCAGTTTCCCAAACTTCGTGTACTTGTATTTGGCGGTGAGCCTGTCTTACGCAGAGATGTGGATTTCTACAAAAAACATTTCTCCTCAAACTGCATTATGTATGTTGGTTTGGGAGCAACTGAAACTGGAACTGTCCGGCAGTTCATCGTTGACAAAGATACCCAGATTGACGGTAGCACTGTACCGATTGGTTATCCAGTTGAAGGTATGGAGATTCTGCTATTAAATGAAGCAGGCGTTGAAGTAGACTGTGGTGATATTGGTGAAATTGCTGTCAAAAGTGAATATGTAGCTTTAGAATATTGGCAAAAGCCTGAGCAGACATCAGCCGCATTTCAGCCCGATCCACTAGGGGGAAGTAAACGGATCTATCGAACAGGGGATTTAGGACGCATGGAGCCGGATGGCTGCCTTGTGCATCTAGGAAGAAAAGATTTTCAGGTGAAGATTAGAGGCTTTAGAATTGAAGTCACTGAGATTGAGATGGCACTTCTCGATACCAAAGCTATCAAAGAAGCCGTAGTCGTTGCCCGTGAGGATATACCAGGAAACAAACGCCTGATAGCTTATGTTGTTCCTCATCACAAAGCAGCACTCACCGCTAGTGAACTGCGACGCCATTTACAGGTAATGGTGCCTGATTATATGTTGCCTAGTGCCTTTGTCTTCTTGGATGCTCTGCCCTTGACACCCAATGGTAAGCTAAACCGCCTTGCCCTTCCAGCGCCTGACGAGAGCAAGCAAGAGGTAAAAGCCACATTTGTTGCCCCTCGCAATGAATTAGAACAAGAACTCGTGCAGATTTGGGAGGAAATTTTAGGCATCAAATCGATTGGTGTGAAGGACAACTTCTTTGATTTGGGAGGGCATTCCTTACTAGCCGTAAGCTTATTTGCACAAATAGAGCAGAAATTTGCCACAAAATTTCCCTTAGCAACCCTCTTTGAAGCTGGTACAGTGGAAGATCTTGCCGAAAAGATCCGCGAACAAAAAGAGCCAGCACTTATTATTCAAGACTGGGACTCAGACTTTGCTTTAGCAAATAACTTATCAATAGCTAGAAGCCAGCACAAATCAAAAACTCTTTGGTCATCCCTGGTAAAAATTAAACCTCACGGTTCTCGGCTACCTTTATTCTTGGTACATCCTCTTGGTGGAGAAATTCTGTGTTACCGTCCTTTGGCATCACATTTAGGATCAGAGCAACCAGTCTATGGACTACAACCACCAGGATTAGATGGTGAACAACCCCCCTTAACCCGAATTGAAGATATGGCAGCGCTTTACATTAAAGAAATTAAGTCCATTCAACCCAATGGTCCTTATTTCCTTGGTGGATACTCCTTTGGTGGTATTGTTGCTTTCGAGATGGCTCAACAACTCCATCGGCAAGGTGAAAAGGTGGGTCTTCTAGCTATACTTGATAGTTGTCGTCCGGGGTCAGAGAAGCGATTGTCTTTCTTTAAGCGACTTCTAGAACACATAAATAATTTCAGACAACAAGGACCAGCTTACCTTCAACATAAGCTTATGGGCTGGCGTGAGTGGGGTACATACCAGATCCGAGAGAAATACAGGCATTTTTTAGTAACATCGGAACGTTTGCCTGAGGATGACAAGCACGTAAATGTCATAGATGCCAATATCCTAGCTCAAAGCCAGTATATTTACCAAGTGTACCCTGGTTCAATGACCCTTCTACGGACTGACGATCAAAATCGGGACTCTGCTGTGGGTATGCAGTATGATCCGTTATTTGGTTGGGGCGAGCTAGTTGCTGGGGGAGTAGATGTTTATCATACTTCTGGCTCTCATCTTACGGTGCTTGAAGAACCCCATGTACAGGCACTGGCAGAGAAATTGAAGCTTTGCCTAGAAAAGGCGCACGCTGCGGAATTGACATCCTCCCACCGCTAACGCCAACGGGTATAGCGGGGAAAAATTGGTGTGAACTTAAGACCCCAACCCTCTCCTTAATAAAGAGAGGGTGCCGCAGGCGGGTGAGGTTCTTAGTTTTTTTCAATCAAATTAGATGCCAAAACAGCGCTGAGATAATTCGTCAGAGTATGGGCATCCACTCCCAACTCTGTCCGTTCTTGTGCTGCTAAAATTGCTGCTTGAGAATGCCACCAAGCACCAGTTGCCACAATCTCCTCTACAGAAATCTTTTTAGAAGAAGCTTGCGCCAATAATCCGCCAATCAACCCAGTTAAGACATCTCCACTACCACCACGCGCCAAGGCTGGCGTACTTTCGGGATTAATCCAGACGGTTCTTTGGGAGTTGGCAATAACAGTCCTTGCGCCTTTCAATAACACCACTGCACCACTTTGCGCCGCCGCTTCCCGCGTTGCTTTGACTCTGTGCTGATTAGCATCAGGAATTTCAGGAAACAACCGCTTGAATTCACCCGCATGTGGTGTAAGTACGGTTGTATTTTGTCGTTTTTGTAACGTCTTGATAGTTCCCATTTCAGCCAATATATTCAAACCGTCAGCATCTAGAAGTAAAGGGCTAGTGCTATCTAATACTTCTTGTAAGATAGGGCTGGCATCTCGTGTTAAGCCGGGACCACAGGCGATCGCACTAAATGAACTCAAATCTGTTTTTGCTGGGAGTTGCAGTTGGGCGATCGCCCCACATTCTGTTTCCGGACAACCAATAATCAAAGCTTCAGGTAACTGCGCCACCATGATTGATTTGAGAGATTCTGGTACAGCAATAGACAGCATACCGACACCACTTGCTCGCGCACCCAACCCAGTTAATATTGCTCCTCCCGAATACCGACGCGAACCACAAATCAACAGCAAATGTCCTTCCTTATATTTATGCGTAACTGGCGGACGGGGTAAAAGCAAAGTCGAGAGGGCAGTTGTTTTTGTGATGCGTTTAGTACTTGGTGAATTTTCCAGTACAGCTTGTATATCAGCCAAAGGAATGTCAAAATCTATTAACTCAGCTTTACCGATATAATCGAGAGCTTCGTCTTGCAATAAACCCAGCTTCCACAAACCTAAGCAAAAGGTGTGTGTAGCACGTACCGCAGTTCCCAACACCTCACCCGTATCTGTGTGTAACCCCGAAGGCAAATCTATACTAATAATCGGTTTGTGCCATTCATTGAGCTGATTGATGGCAGTAGCGACTGGATCTGTGAGCGTTCTTTCTAAGCCAAATCCAAACAACCCATCAATCAATAAATCACAATCTTGCAGTGGTTCAATCGAGTCATAACACGGTAAACCCAAACTCTTAGCATACTGCAAGTGCTGGGAAGTTAATTCCTTAAGTTTAGGGAAAGGACAATATATTAAAACTTCATAGCCACGAAAGTATAACTCTCGCGCAACAACTAAAGCATCACCACCATTATGACCAGGACCGACGAGAATTCCTACACGGGATGAGGGGGATGAGGAAGCTTTCGTCTTGTTCTGTTGTTGGCAAGAAAGGGGGTAAATATCCTGAACACGACGAGCAATAAGTCCTGCGACTTTTTCCATCAAAGCTACCACAGGCATTCCCGCTGCAAAAATACGCTCTTCGATTTCGTGCATTTGCTGTGCGGTGACGATGACTTGTGCAATTTGTTCTTGCCTGTCTTTCATTAGTCCTGAGTCCTAAAGTTCTAAGTTTTTAGTACTGAATGCTGAGTTATGTTTTCCGGCTTTTCTTTATCCTAGTGTCCTTTTTCTAGTTAATCTGAAGAGAAATCGCCCTAGAAAAAATCTTTATTTTGTATACTAGTTGATAATTGGGGCGATTTTTCCGTCAAGAACACGGGCTTAGAACCTGTTACTTGTAATTTGGCACCGCCGTTTTTACAGGTGAAATGAAGCCCAATTGATTCAATCTGTTAACAAAAATGACATGAAGTGATTAATTTTAAGATTAAGCAATGAATATGTCTGGTGAGCAACAAAAAATTTTACTATTGGCGGCACTTCCCCACAACTTACAATACTTACATTTAAATAGAGAAATCCGGGACATAAAAGAAGCTATCAAACAATCAGTCAAACGAGATTCATTTCAAATTGAAATTAGAACTGCTGTACGTCCCCGAGATATTCGTATAGCACTTGCAGAAGAAATGCCTCAAATTGTTCATTTCTGCGGACATGGTATGGAAAATGGCAGTTTAGTATTAGAAGATCATGAAGGAAACCATAAACCTGTATTACCAAAAGCACTAGCAGCATTGTTTAGCCTGTATAGAGATTGTGTAAAATGTGTATTACTTAATGCTTGTTATTCAGCCCTACCTGCTGAAGCAATTAGCAAACATATTAACTATGTAATTGGCATGGAGCAGCCAATTGACGACAGATCTGCGATTGTATTTGCTGGAGGATTTTATGATGGGCTAGGATATAACAATATTAATAATAAAGATGTGATTCAAAGAGCTTTCGATGAGGGTATCGTTGCCATTGAATTAGAAAATTTTTCACAGGGTACAATACCTTACTTATGGAAGTTGGGTGTTGCTCAAGGTGAGAAGTCTTCTCATGAGGGTGAGAAGTCTTCTCAAAAAGTAGTACCTGTGATTGAGAGGAAATTCTCACCTCAAACCCCAACTTTTGAGGGTGAGAAGTCTTCTCAAAAAGTAGAACCTGTCATTGCGAGCACATCCTCACCTCAAACCCCAACTTTTGAGTTTGATATTGTCACGGTAAATGCTCAAGGTCGAGAAATTAAACCAGAAAAACGCCAAGCTCAATATTACGTTGAAAATTTGGGCAAGAACATCACCTTAGAAATGGTCGATATCCCCGGTGGTAAATTTATAATGGGTTCGCCAGAAGCTGAAGGATATGATCATGAACGTCCACAACATGAAGTCACCGTTCAACCCTTTTTCATGGGTAAATATCCGATCACGCAAGCACAATGGCGAGCAGTAGTCGCATTACCCCGAGTAAACCGAAAGCTAAAGCCAGATCCATCTCATTTTAAAGGTGATGACTATCCTGTAGAATGCGTTTCCTGGTATGATGTAGTAGAGTTTTGTGCTAGATTATCTAAAAAGACAGGAAAAGATTATCGACTTCCGAGCGAAGCGGAGTGGGAATACGCCTGTCGTGCTGGAACAACAACACCGTTTCACTTTGGTGAAACTCTGACAGACAAGTTAGCAAATTACTGTGCAAGCGAAACATTTGCTAACGAACCCAAAGGAAAGTACCGACAAAAAACCACAGTTGTAGGAACTTTCTCCCCTAACGCCTTTGGTTTATACGATATTCATGGAAACGTGTGGGAATGGTGCGAAGACACTTGGCAGAAAAATTACCAGGGAGCGCCAACAGATGGCAGTAGTTGGAATGATAATTACTTTCTCCGTGTGCTGCGCGGTGGTTCGTGGTACAACTATCCTGATTATTGCCGTTCTGCTATCCGCGGCCGGTTCTATATCGGCGGTGATGCCAATAATTTCGGGTTTAGGGTTTTTTGTGCTGTTCCTGCGAGGACTCAATAGCCCTTGACACTTTTGCACTTTTACCCTCTACCCTTTTTTGTTTTTTCTCTTTGTTAGCGAAGCGGAGCGGAGCGATCTAATTTTTTCTTTTTTTTAGTTTGTGAGTTTAGCTGATCTCATTATTATACTACTGGAAAACTGCCTCACACACAAGCTTGAGTGGAAAATCTCTCGTTCCTATGCTCTGCATGGGAATGCCTAAAAGTGGGCTACTGCCTTCCAATGATTATATTGAGGCAGAGTCTCAATATAATCATGTCAGCTTGAACGGTTGTCCGCAGCGTTAGCGTAGCGAAGCAATCCCTGGCATTGCGATTGCTTCGTTTCACTCCGTTTGACTCGCAATGACATATCATCACAAGTATTTTGCCGGACATGATATAAGTTCTAATGCTACTGTGTACACACAAGTGCTCGAATTACCCAAAATCTTGGAACCTCACCCTGCCCTGTCGGGCATCCCTCTCCTTAGTAAGGAGAGGGTTAACCCTGAGCGTTTGCGCAGCGCCCCCTTAGGGACTAGCCGAAGGGAAAGATTTTTGCGTAGCTAAAAGCGAGGGTGAGGTTTTTAGCGATTCGGTATGTACAGGAAGGAACAAGAAACATCTTCTAAACTACAATACTCATTTACCGTAGTAAACTCTGGCATTACCAAATCTTGAATCCTTGCGCAGAAAGCTATTCCATTCTTCTGCCTGCCAACGCTTGACAAAAGGTCCAACTGCTACATGTGGTCCTCGCGGTTCAAGTCTGGGGATGACGTATACATCTCGTTCTGCGTAGAAATTTCGTCCGATGTAGCGTCTGATTTCATTTCTAAAGTAGGGTAACTCTTCCGACTTGGCAGGAAGAACGACATAGTAATAACTAGATCGTCTAAGCGAATCGCCTCTATCGTAATCGCCTCTACGATAATCGCCTCTATCAGAATCATAGGAAACGTCGGGTTGATCGCGTCCACGTGGGTTAGAAGCAATGCGATCGCCAGAAACAACTCTTGCAGAATATACGCCGTTAGATTGCAGTCGTCTGGCTAGGCTTCTAGCTCCTTCTCTTGTCCTAAAAGCTCCTACTTGAATCACAGAACGTCCTTCAAACCGCTGTCTAAAAGCATCTGTTGGAATCAGACTTGTTCCTCGCCGTCCATAATCATTGTCATTAATATACACCTTGTAGGGAGCATAACCACGGTTAGCTCCATAATAACTACGGTTAGATCCATAAGAGCGTGCAGCAGGTGCTTCAAATTCAATAGAACGTTGGGACGATGTATTCACCTCAGGAACTGTATAACCTTGTGAATCTGACGGTACTGCTGGTAAAGGTTCGTTTGAAGGTGCAGGCGGAAGACGATCATACACTGAACGCTGTGCTATGAAAACTTCGCTAGGATTGATTTGGGCATATGCTAGGTTAGATTGAGATAAAAAAACTAACCACCCTCCGAAGAGCAAGCGCAAAATCAAAGATGGTTGGCTCCATTTGATAAATGCCATAATCTGATTTGGTATTGCACTGACCATATTATTAGCAGCAAATTAGTAGCAAAATTTGAAATGATTTCTTGAGTAAAAATAATCGAGTGATTCAATTCAAAATCTAAAACATCTTAATTTATGTAGTAATTTTATACAATAAGCGAACGATTTTATGAACAAAATTGTAGTTGGTCTTTCTGGTGGCGTTGACAGTTCTGCCGCAGCAGCCATTTTGCACCATCAAGGCTATGAAGTGATTGGTCTGACCCTTTGGCTGATGAAAGGGAAAGGTCAGTGCTGCTCTGAAGGTATGATTGATGCAGCTTATATCTGTGAACAGCTAGGTATTCCCCATCATATTGTTGATATTCGGGACGTCTTTCAAACTAATATCATTGATTACCTGGTGGATGGTTACAGTACTGGGATCACTCCTTTGCCTTGCTCACAATGTAACAAAACTGTAAAATTTGGTCCGATGTTGCAGTATGCGCGGGAAAATTTGGAGTGCGATCGCATTGCCACTGGTCATTATGCTCGGATTCAACATGATTCAGCTACTGGACGTTACCAATTGCTGCGTGCATTTGATCGCAACAAAGACCAGTCTTACTTCCTCTATGATTTGTCGCAAGAACTACTAGCAGGAAGTGTATTTCCACTAGGAGAGTTCCAAAAAAGCGAAACTCGTCGTCTGGCTGATGAATACAAGTTGAAGACAGCAGATAAGCCAGAAAGCCAAGACTTATGCTTGGTGGAAAGTAACGGCTCAATGCGAGCGTTTCTGGATAAATATCTTGCGCCGAAAAAAGGAGATATTGTTGATACTTCAGGTAAAATTCTGGGTGAGCATGATGGTGTCCATCATTACACAATTGGGCAACGTAAAGGTATAGGTATCGCCGCCGCTGAACCACTGTATGTGATTGCATTGGATGCAGTGAATAACAGGGTGATTGTGGGCGATCGCACCAAAGTAACCGATCCAGAATGTACTGTAGAAAGGGTTAATTGGGTATCCATTGCTGAACCATCAACTCCCATTCGGGCGGAAGTTCAAATTCGCTATCGTTCCACTCCTGTACCAGTCACAGTTATTCCTTTAGAAAATTCTCGTGTTCGCTTAGTGTTTGATGAACCTCAATTCAGCATTACTCCCGGACAAGCTGCTGTGTGGTACGAAGGGGAGAAGGTGTTAGGTGGTGGGATAATTGAGCAATAAGCGCGAGTATACTAGTACAGCATGGCGGAAATAAACTCGGATCTTGCACCATTATTTTCGTCCGCCAATAAATAAATTTCTTGGCTCAAAGTTCAAGTCCGTTAAAACGGACTCTTGTTAGTCTTTGAGTCCGTTTTAACGGACTTAAGCTATTAGCCTTGAACTTCAGTTCAAGGTGTGCTCAGGTGGAGGTGTAAGATATGAGTAAAGCTACCATTTGAAAGAGGTAAAAAGCTGACGATATAAGCATTTTCTCTTTTGACTTTTGACTTTTGCCTTGTTGTACCAGATGCCTAAAGAATTCACTCAACAGTGAGTCCAGTGCTTGATAGCCAAAGACTTACAGCGAAATTGTGAAAAAAACTACTTTACCTGAACTCTGCCGCCAATAACGCTATCACGCGAAGATTCTACACCAACTTCAAAAACTTCTCTCTGAATCTGCGAAACGGAAAATGATAAGTTAATACATAGATTAAAAAAAAATGTAGTTATCGCAAACGAAGGACAGCCTTGAGTTATCATTACGATGGCATAGCCCCTCACGGTGGGCAATTGGTGAATCGCATCGCTACACCTGAGCAAAAACAAGTATTTCTTTCAAAAGCCGACTTTTTACCGCGAGTTCAACTTAATGAACGAGCAGTATCAGATTTGCAAATGATTGCAATTGGTGGTTTTAGTCCACTAACTGGTTTTATGAACCAGGAAGATTATAATGGCGTTGTTGCTCAAATGCGACTCGCCAACGGTACTGTTTGGTCAATTCCCGTTACACTTTCGGTGAGTGAAGAAGTCGCCGCTTCCTTAAATGAAGGTGATTTGATTCGCTTAGATAATCCTGCTGGTGAATATATCGGGGTATTAGAACTAACACAAAAATATCACTACGATAAAACTCGTGAAGCGGTTCATGTTTACCGAACTAATGATTCAAAGCATCCTGGTGTACAGGTAGTTTACAATCAAGGTTCTGTAAATTTAGCAGGTGATGTGTGGTTATTAGAACGCAAATCTCATCCTCTGTTTCCAAAATACCAAGTTGATCCCGTCGAGTCTCGGCAGGTGTTTCAGCAATTGGGCTGGAAAACTGTTGTTGGGTTCCAAACTCGCAACCCGATTCACCGCGCTCATGAATATATCCAAAAGTGCGCCCTAGAAATTGTGGATGGTCTATTTTTGCACCCATTGGTAGGAGCGACAAAAGAAGATGACATCGCCGCAGATGTGCGAATGCGCTGTTACGAAATTTTGATGGAAAAATACTACCCACATAACCGCGTCCTTTTAGCAATTAATCCCTCGGCTATGCGTTATGCTGGTCCTCGGGAGGCAATTTTCCATGCTTTGATTCGTAAGAACTACGGTTGCACTCACTTTATCGTCGGACGGGATCATGCTGGCGTAGGAAATTACTACGGCACTTATGATGCTCAGTACATCTTTGATGAGTTTAAGCCTGAAGAATTGGGCATTGTACCGATGATGTTTGAACACGCCTTTTACTGCCTGCGTACCAAGCAAATGGCGACAGATAAAACAAGTCCTAGTCTTCCAGAAGAGCGGATTCATCTTTCAGGAACAAAAGTGCGGGAAATGCTGCGCCGAGGCGAGTTACCTCCACCAGAATTTTCTCGTCCAGAAGTAGCAGCAGAATTGGCACGGGCAATGCGAGTAGCAGTTCATACTTACGAAATTTAAACCATACAAAAGGCAGATAGTAAAGTGTAAAAGGTTGCTTTACACTCAGACCTCAGACCTTTAAGCTATAGCTGATAGACTGAGGCCTGATAGTTAACTTAAGTTATGAAGCGGCGAACCTTTTTACAAAGTTTTGGCTCTATATTTGGGGTGTTGAGTGCGATTGAAACTGGGTGGTTGACATTAGGAAGCCGCTATTATCAAGCTTTGGCACAATCTGCACCTCGTAAATTGGCTTTATTAGTCGGGATTAATCAGTACCCACAATCTCCAGCTTTGAGCGGTTGTTTAACTGATGTGGAACTACAAAGGGAACTTTTGATTCACCGCTTTGGTTTCCAACCCTCTGATATTATCTCGTTAACTAATGAACAAGCGACAAGCAAAGCTATTGAGACAACTTTTTTTGAGCATCTGGTTAACCAAGCAAAACCTGATGATGTAGTTGTCTTCCACTATAGTGGCTATGGCAGTCGTGTCAAATTAGAAATGCAAGAAACAGAGCAAAACGCTCTTGTTTTATTTAATCAGACAAATGGACAAGAAAGTAAAAAAGTCAACTATTTATTAGAAGAAACACTGTTGCTGATGTTGCGATCGCTTGCCACAAAGCATGTAGCAGCAGTGTTAGATACAAGCTACTATACTCCCTCCAACTCTTTACTAACAAATCTAAAAATTCGCGCCCTCCCACAACCAGAACAAGCTATCTTATTACCAGAAGAACTTGAGTTGCAAAAACAGCTACAAGCAAAAGTCTCTAGTGAAAAGTCAGTTATTGTGCTTTGCGCAACCTCTACCCCCAAGGAATTCGCAAGGGAGGAGCAGTTTTCTGGTTTTAGTGCGGGATTATTTACTTATGCCTTAACCCAGTATTTATGGCAAGCCATACCAGCAACAACAATTCAAGTCTGTTTGTCTCATGTGGCAGGTTCTATTCAGCAGTTAGGTAGTACAAAACAGCAACCAGCTTTATTGCTAGATAGCAAAAGTCAGCTTTCTCGTACACCGATTGGAGATATTTTGCTTCCAAACAGCGCCTGTGCAGAAGGAGTGGTTACAGGAGTGGAGGACAATGGAAAAACAACCACTATCTGGCTAGGAGGACTACCTGCACAAGTACTGGAATACTACGGAGTCAATTCACGATTCACGATCATTACAAAAGAAGGATCGAACATACAGCTGATTTTGAAATCGCGTGCTGGGTTGACAGCAAAAGCGCAAATTTTGAGTTCTGATGGTACAACTTCTCCCCAAGTCGGACAACTTGTTCAGGAATCTGTGCGAGTTATACCCCGAAATATTGGTTTAACAGTCGCTTTTAATGGACTCGAAAGAATTGAACGAGTGGATGCAACAAGTGCCTTTTCAACCGCCACCCATCTACTAACCGTAGTCAGCGCAGAACAACCAGCAGATTATTTGTTTGGGAGAGTACCTGAAGCGAATAACAAAGATTTAGCAGCGACAAATTCTACAGCTGCGTCTTCGAGTCCTTACGGTTTATTCTCTGTTGGTGGCGAGTTAATTCCAAGCAATGGTGGAGAAGCTAAAGAAGCAGTGAAGGTGGCTGCACAGCGGTTAAAACCAAAACTAGGAACTTTACTGGCGGCAAAATTATGGGGACTCACACAAAATACAGGATCTTCTCGCTTGGGGATTAAGGCAACATTAGAGATCATAGGTTCTTTAACACCTAGGGCAGTCATACAACGAGAAACACTGCCAAACCAAACCACTCAAACATCAAACAAGAAGTCATTCAATCCTGAACTTGGTGATATTCCCAGTGTCAGCGTTGGCAGTAAGATACAGTATCGAGTGGAAAACAAGAGCGATCGCCCTGTTTATCTGATGCTGCTAGCATTAAATAGCAGTAGAACTGCGATCGCCTTGGTGCCCTGGTACAAAGATACTGAAGCAGACTCATCGCAAACCAAACTAGTCGCCAAAGATATAGTTATCTCCCCAGGAGAAACTTTAACAGTACCACAAACTACTTCAGGTTTTGAATGGGTTGTGCAAGCACCAACTTCCTTAAGTGAAACCCAACTTATTTTTAGTACTGCACCTTTTACCCAGTCCCTCGCTGCTTTAGAAGCTGCTAAGTATCCCAAAGCAGAACAGCACCGTATTCAGCCCTTGATAAACCCCCTAGAAGTCACACAAGCTGTTCTACAAGATTTACATAATGCCAGTGCAATCAAGGATACGAACACTACAACGACTGATTCCTATATATTGGATGTGAATAATTGGGCAAGTCTTAGTTTTGTTTATCAGGTGGTTGAACAAAATTGCTAGCTTCGAGGCTTGGATTAAGTTTTTCGTCTGCCTGAGGAACAATATATATAGCAATCCTATTTGAGTTGTAAAAATTATCGAACCGCCAAGACGCCAAGGACGCCAAGAAAAGAAACAGAGAATTTCATGAATCATTTAGGATTGCTATAGCAGGGAACAGGGAACAGGAAAAAAACTTGAAAGTCTTTTGGTGAGCGTGTTTTCTCATTATTTCGTGTCCTAATCTACCTGGCGACTGCTATATGTGCTGGTATTGAAATTAATCTCATCTCAAATAGTTCGTTCTCATTATCTGAACAAAAATAACCCAGAACACAGTTGTCATAACGGGCTGCGTTCTGAGTTCTTTTTTTACTAATATTCTCCCAAAAACTCTCGTATGTAATGATTGACTAATTGAGGCTGTTCCTGCTGTACCCAATGGCTACAGTTAGGAATATATCTGATTTTAAAATCTTTCACATAAGCTTGAGTGCCGTAGGTTAATTCCTTACCAAGGGCAGTATCGTTTTCTCCCCAAATCATCAACGTTGGTACTTCCAAAACACCCCAACTTTGATTAACTATTCTCTGTTTAAAAATGTTGCGATAATAGTTCAACATTGCTGTCAAAGCACCACGTTTGGCAGCAGCATCTTTGTAAGCATCAAGATCCGCTTGAGTGAAAGCGCTTTTGTTGAGCGCCATACCTTTAAATGCATTTTCAACGAGTTGATAATCTAAGGATTGTATGAGGAATTCTGGTATTCCTGGTAATTGAAATAAGAATATATACCAGCTACGTAGCAACTGTTGAGGAGTGCGTAAGCCTTCGGCAAATTTAGCGGGATGAGGCAGATTAAGTACAATTAAACGCTCTACCATTTGGGGATGAGAGTAAGCGAAATTCCAGGCGATCGCACCACCCCAATCATGTCCCACCAAAATACATTTTTCGTATCCCAATCCTTTAATAAGTGCCTCAACATCTCTAACAAATTCATCCATCACATAAGCTGACTGGTTCTTAGGTTTTTCGCTGTCGTTATAGCCACGCAAGTCAAGGGCAACCACTTTAAAGTTTTGGGCAAATTCTGGTATTTGATACCGCCATGAGTACCAAAACTCAGGAAAGCCATGCAACATTACCAATAAAGAACCATTCCCTTGAGTAACGTAATGCAATTTCATGCCGTTTGCAGTGATATATTTATGCTGCCATGAGCCTTCTAGTACAGACATAATTTATACTCTTGAAGAACGCAACTCTCAATACAAGTATTAATAATAACTAATCTCGTAATATTATCCATATGAAATAAAAACTTGAAAAGAAAATCAGTTTTCAACCATTATTAATTTAGGAATTAATAATTCCTCTCTCGGTAGATGTATGTTTTGGAGAAAATCTGCTAAATACTTAGCTATGATTAAATCCAAGTCTTATGACACAGCAACTCATACATCATCATTCATTATGGATTGAAAGACTAGCCAGATTTGGTTATATATCTAAAGGAATAGTTTACGCGATCGTTGGACTATTGGCAGCGCAGGCGGCATTTAGCAGTGGTGGTAAAATCACTGATACTAAAGGCGCTCTCCGGGAAATTGTCAATCAGCCATTTGGAGAGTTTCTACTAGCTTTAGTGGCAATTGGACTAATTGGATACGTAATTCTTCGTTTTGTACAGGCAATAAACGACCCAGAAAATAAAGGCACAGATGCTAAAGGTTTGGTACAGCGATCTGGTTATGTAATCAATGGTTTTGTCTATGCTAGTATTGCTTGGAGTGCTGTGCAGATTATTCTCGGTTCTAACAGTGGTGGTAACAGTAACTCTAAACAAGATTGGACAGCAAAATTACTTGATCAGCCTTTTGGTCAATGGTTAGTTGGTGCTGGGGGGGCGTTTGTTATTGGTTTGGGTTTCTATCAGTTCTATCAAGCCTTTAGTAGTAAGTTTCTGAGAAACTTAAATTTGAATGAATTGGACGATTCAGAACGCAAGTTAGTAATGGGTATTTCTAGATTTGGTTTAGTAGCGCGAGGGATAGTCTTCTGTATTACTGGCTGGTTTTTGATTCAAGCAGCAACTCAGTCTGACGCTAGTCAAGCAGGAGGTTTAAGTGACGTGTTACACACATTAGCACAACAACCATATGGTCCTTGGCTTTTGGGTATCGTGGCGCTGGGTTTAGTTGCTTATGGTGTTTACATGGTAATTCAGGCACGCTATCGTCGGGTAGTCACACGTTGAAAAGTCTATGGCAAAAGTAGAAATACGCGGTGTCTGGTTACCTACAACAGATAGCAAAGTTTTCAATTCCCGAGAAAACATTGCAGAAGCTATGGATTTCCTCGCCCAGACAGGATTTAATGTTGTCTTCCCTGTTGTTTGGAACAAAGGGGCGACAATGTATCCTAGTCAATTGATGCGTCAAACCTTTAATACAGAAATCAACCCACAGTTTGTAGGACGCGATCCCTTGGCGGAAGTCGTTACAGAGGCGCGGCGGGTGGGGTTAAAAA
This sequence comes from Brasilonema sp. CT11, assembly GCF_017982655.1. Lineage (GTDB taxonomy): Bacteria > Cyanobacteriota > Cyanobacteriia > Cyanobacteriales > Nostocaceae > Brasilonema. The sequence continues at coordinate 58,280 of NZ_JABXYX010000031.1, forward strand.
TCATTCCTTGGTTTGAATATGGATTCGCCAGTTCCTACAATTTAAATGGTGGACAATTGCTGGTAAAAAAACCTGAATGGGCTGCCCGTGATAGTCAGGGGAACTTGCTGAAAAAAAATGGCTTTGAGTGGCTCAATGCCCTTGATCCAGAAGTTCAAGATTTCATGTTAAATATAATATTGGAAGTCGTAAAAAATTATGATGTAGATGGTATCCAAGGTGATGACCGTCTGCCTGCATTCCCTAGTGAAGGCGGCTATGACAGGGGAACTCAAGAACGCTATCGTCAGCAGTTTGGTGAGAATCCGCCAAAAAACTTCAAGGATGGAAGATGGTTGCAGTGGCGTGCCGATATTCTCACTGAATTTCTTGCCCGCCTCTATCAAGAAGTCAAAGCGATTAATTCTAACCTGTTAATATCAATAACTCCGAATATCCATGACTGGGCATATAAAGAATACTTACAAGACTCGCCTACTTGGCTGAAACGAGGGCTTGTAGATATGATCCATCCTCAAATCTATCGTCGTGATTTTCTTTCTTATAAAAACATTATTGATAAATTAGTAAACGAGCAATTCACAGATAATACTCTCTCGAAGTTAGCACCAGGAATTCTGATGAAAATTGGTTCTTACCGGATAAGTTCAGAGCACTTATTGCAGGCTATTGAGTATAACCGTGGTTGTGGAATTTATGGGGAAGTTTTCTTTTTCTACGAAGGTTTGCGACAAGAAAACAACGCCTTAGCTGAGGTGTTGCGAAAAGGTCCTTATGCCCAATCTGCTGCTTTTCCCTCTCTAGAAGATTTAAATCAAGGTAGAGTAAGCAAGAAAACATCTTCTATTGGGCAGCAGTTGCTGAGGTTTTTAAGAAATCTTGTTTAGGGGGTTATGCATGGAATATCAATTGCAGGTGGAAAAGAATATTGAAACTCTTAAAAACGATTTACCAACACTTTTTCAAAAGGATATTTCTTACGACATCTACACGCAGGATATTTACTTTCAAGATCCTGTCAACAAATTTAAAGGAAAATTGAACTATCGCATTATCTTTTGGACTTTACGATTTCACGCTCGATTATTTTTTACTAAAATTTACTTTGATTTACACGAAGTCTATCAGTCAGCCGAAGACATAATTTTGGCTAAGTGGACAGTCAGGGGCGTTTTGCGCGTTCCTTGGAAAGCTGGAGTGTTTTTCAACGGCTATTCAACTTACAAACTCAATCAAGAGGGTTTAATTTACGAACATATCGACACTTGGGATCGCAAACCAGGTGAGGTTTTGCAGCAGTTCTTCCGCAAGGGAGCAGATATCAGCGATAAAAGTTCCATGAAGTTTTGAAGTTGACACTCTCCTGCTTTTTTTGTGTCACTCAGTATTTCTCACGGTAATACCCTGTTTAAACTAGATATACAAAGCCCTTCGGAGTTTCTCTCTGGTGCTCTGTAACCATCAAAGGGCTAAATTAAGAACATCTTCATGGAGAATTGGCATACATTTACAGAGAATTGGTATAACATGAAAAAGTTTATGAAGATCCTTTCATACCAATTCCCCATAGAAAATTGGTATAAACCTCATAATGTCTTCTGTAATTTCCTGGTAGCTGGGACAATTAGTTGAATAAAAATTAAGTGCGATGACTTTAAGGAGAATCGAAATGAGACTTAGCGACGATCTGTTAAACCCTAGTAAAAAGAATATAGTTGTGGCTGACTGCACGAAGTTGATGGATCAGCAAGTTGCTTCAATGCAAGGGGTTTCTGGTCTGGCCTTTAAAGCCGGCTACACAGCCATAAAGGGGTTTGCGCCTAGTTATTGTGCTGACGCCGTTGCAATGCTTCTGCCGCAATCATTGACGGCAATTGATCCCATTTGGAGTGAGGGCATACAGTCAGGAGATCCAGTCCAACACCTCACCCAGAACAGTTCTCGTACAGCGGATGCAATACTCAGCATTACCGACGCAAAGATAGAGAAAACCAAGAATAAGGCTCTGCGAGGTGTATATGATAAACTCCGCAATTCAGCTAAGAAGCATGTGGAAGAGGCGGTACCTGGCTTAGCTAAGATAATTGATAACCATACTAAGAACTGAGCAGGTATTGAGTAGTTATCAATAAGATTGGGGTTTTCCCCCAATCTCAATGATTTGCAGAGCTTGGATTCAGTTTATGCCAAATGACACCAAGAGCATTCTCAAACTATACGCTTACATGCTTTACAGTTAACAAGCGAAATTAGACAAAGCACTCAGAAGTAAAACTTCCATGCAACCCATAAGGAATATGGTGCTTGAGATGCAATCTAGCTATAGGTTCTTTGTGGAAATCATTGGCATCTAAAATCACTAAATCTGAGCGATGGTACTCGGAATCATAAACTAAAGCCAGCACCCAACCATCATCTTCCCTTTGAGAGTTTGGACGTGGAACAAAAATAGGTTCACTAGCAAATCCATATGGGGCGGCGCTCCAAAGTTGTTGTTTTCCTGACTCCAAATCCACTTTCAGAAATGCTTGCAATGGAGCATTACCAGTCTCTGCATGAGCAGCACCCATATATAAATAACGATATGGGCGACCAACGTTTTGCGGATGTAAGGTGGGAAATTCACAACACCGATTGATCAACAACTCCCCCTGCACTGTTTGATCCTTGGGATTAAGATGAAAACGCCATAATTGTCCTGGCTTGAGAGCATCGAAATCTACTTGTCGAAAATCACTTTCCGGTTGTACTTCTGGGAGAGATTCGTAGCAAAGTGAGTCAATAACAATTTGATCTTCCAGCTCAATTGCATTGACATGGTGGAAGACAAAGCCGGTTCGCGTTTCTATAATTTTAACTCCCTTTTGTTTCGGGTTACGCGAAATGATGATCAAGCGAGTGGGTTGTTCTGGCTGAAACTTAATACATTGCCCTGCACCACGCATTCCCAATACAAAAGGTATGGGATTAAAGCTGACAGGATTTTGAAAGAATATACAGTAGTTCGGGGTAATGGCAAAATCGTGGATAAAGGCGAATCCTGGAACACTATGGGCGTGCTGTCGTACAATCTGACCCTCAGTATTTAGCTCAAAAATTGTAATCGTGGTGGATAATCCCGGCTTGATGGAAAAGTTGACAAGGCTTGGCGCACCATTATCTTGAGCGCAACTAAAGTCTAAGCGGGGATGGGCAGAAAATGCTTCACCTTCTGACAACACACCGTTAAAGTATTCTTTGCCCAAAGTTTCTAAAGTGTAGGGATCAAGACGATAAGGCTCAGCGGCTTCCCACAGTGCCAGCAGTTTACCGCCCCAATAAATCACATTAGTATTGGCAATATTTTTGAGTTTGAAATCTAAAGCATTAGCCAGCCAACCACCGGGTTTTTGGGTTCCAAAAACACCTCGATACAGGATTTTGCCAGCTTTTTGTTCTTCCAAATACTCTTGAGTACGGACAAAGCGGTTGCGGAAGTGAGCACGACCATTGGAGAAGGTGATACGGCTAATCATCCCATCTCCATCAAAAGGGTGATGAATCCGTTGCCCTTTGATATCTAACAAACCAGGACCATTTCTAAACAGCGTACCATGCAGTTCCTGGGGAATTTGTCCTTCTACATCATCAATCCAATAATCAAATTCTTTCTCTAGGGATTCATATCCTCTTTGCCAATCCCCACGATTGTAGGGTTTTGCTGGAACTGTAGAGGCTTGATCGTAAAGTTGAAAACTTTGCATGTCAATTCTGGACTTGAAATTTTGAATTGGAAATCTTGGATTTTTGATTAGGAACACACAGCGCTAACCACTCTGTTGCTATTCAACTGGTTGTTCAGACTCTGGTGGTTGTACTATCAACTCAGATAAGTAGCTCAATATAAAAAAACATAAAATACGATTCTTGCGATTGCTACCCTATGGCTGACGCCACGCCTGACGGCTATCGGGAAGCCCCCTCCGGGGTCTACGTTTCACTCCGTTCCACTCGCAATGACATTTCACGTTGAATTAGGTTGAGCTACTTATGAATTCAGATAAAAATGGTTGTTCTTCACTCTTTGTTAAAGCTGGTTGTTATGGTGGTGTTAAGGCTGGCTGTGAAGTTGGTGTTGTTGGTGTCTCAGTTTGAGAGTCAGCAGCAGGAAGCCAGTTGATGAATAGCAATGGTAGGAGTCTGGTGAGGTTAGAGATGATGACCAACACCCACAAACTATTAAAATTAGTTTCGGTAATTCCCAACCAATACATCAATACTGCCCCGAATTGGTGTGAAATTAGTCCTCCCAAGTTGCTCACCGACATTAACAGGGCAAATAAAGTCGCTTCCACTCCAGGGGGACAAAGCCTCGCCGCTAATACCAAAAATGGCATATAAGCTATTCGCCCCATCACAGTTAAAATTACGCTATCACCAAGACTAAACCAGTGGTCATCTATACCCAAAGCACGGTTAGTATGAGTCACTAACACCAGCATCGTCATTCCTAATACTGCTGAGAGGGCAATAGTCCAAGCAAAAATGACGCGAAAGGGAACGGTTTTAAGAAAACGTTGAAAAATCCAAACACCAACAAGCAAAGCAATGCTTGTCACCAAGTGTACACGTCCCAGAAATTCTGGTTCAAAGTGGAGTTCGTTGGTTGCGAAGAAGAAAAAAGCTGATTCACTAGTTGGTGTAGCCTGCCAAAGGAAGATAAATGCTGCTGGTAACCAAATTGCTTTTTGACTAACGGCTGCGCGTAGTTGTTGCAGTTGATGTCTAACTGACACGAAATCTGAATCATCAATGCTTGCGTCTTTGCTCACAGGGGATTCAGCAATCAACCAAGCCGCAACAGACACCAGAAGCGGGAATGAAGCAGTAATCCAAAAGATGGTCCGGGTGGTGAAATACTCTAGGAGTATACCGCTGAGGTAAGCTGTTATCAACCCTCCTAAGGCTGAGGCAACCCAACACAAGGATTGGAGAGAACCTGCTTGTGCTTGTGATTCACCTTTTACCCTTTGGACAACCAATGAGTCAACAATCACATCACTGACAGCAACAGACAGAGAACTAAGTGCGATCGCGATCGCAGCGCCTATGGCTGTGTGAACTATTGTTGCCAAACTCACCCAAGAAATCGCTCCTAATATCCCAGACAGAATTAGGTATGGACGCCGTCGGTAACCAAATATAGGCAAGCCATCGGAGAGAAAACCAAACAGTGGCTTGAGTATCCAAGGTAGAGTAACGACCCCAAATAAAACTGCAACTTGAGCCGGAGTGAGCAAGAGTTCATCTTTCAAGAAAAAGCTGACAGCAAGACGCGCCAGCCCTAAAATGCCTTGAACAAAGTAAACGGTAAGAATTCCCAGTAACTCAGGAGTGGGTTCATAACCTAAAAAAACTTTTTCCCTGACTGAGTTTTTGACCTTGGACAAGGCAGAGGAGGAAACCAGCATTGATAAACAATCTTTAAGATTTATCTACTTTTACATATCATATCGATTTTTTCGTGATGGGAGCGTCGGGAGTGTATCACCCACTCATAATCGCTCTTTTAGTTTGGCTGTGAGTTCATGCTGCTGTTGGATATTTCCAGCAATCAAGATAAGGATTTTTCCAACCAGAACAGTACCCCAGTTGACGATCACAACACCTGTCTTGGTTTTCTCGTTGAACTCAATATCACTCAAATCAAGGTTTTCAAGTGAGCGATATTGGGTTTTAAACATTTCGCAACTCCAACTTGGGATATTGAGCTTTTTGGCAACACCTGTGGGATATGATGCGCCATTAAAGCGTGGATTACACTCGATTGCCAGATAACGCGTTTCGTGTGTTGCATCTTCCACGACTGCAACATCAAAAGCAAAGATTTCTTTTATACCACGTTGCGTTATCCACTCAGCTATTGGTTCAACGGTTTCCCAAGGTTGATGCTTACTAGGATAACGATTGCCGATATGGGCGTAACCATCAAGAATTTGAGAAGTGATGGCAAGACGTTGAAGTTTTGATCCTTCCACAGAGTATTGCACATTTAAAAAGGATAAAGTTGCAACTTCTTCTTGAATTTGCAAAGGTATTTCATCGGGAAACGTTTTGATAACTTCGTCAAGCTGTTGTTGATTTTCACATCGGCTAATTCCAACACCATTCACGGAAATAGCAGTTTTCAAATAACACGGGTAGGGAAACTTAGATAAATCTTTGATAGCAGCTTTGTTTTCAAAACAAAACGTTAGAGGAACGCGGACTCCAAGTTCTTGTGCAAGTTGTATAAAGTTATTCTTGGAGTTTATAAATTTAACTGTGTTCAACCAGTCGGAATCTATCTGGCGAAACCTATCTTCATCACAACCGACTTTACTTGTAGCATTGCCGAAGAAAAAAAGGGAAACGTTATATTGAGGATAGTCTTCCAATACTTTGTATGAAACATCCCAGATGACATTTTCGCTATGGCTTAAGCCTATCCGTCTGTAATGTTCGGTAATAATATTCCATTGTGACTTTAAATCGGGACACAACTGAATAATATCCTCTGGTTCAGTCAAGCCTAGCACCCTACCGGAATAAAGATGATTACCGATCAAACGCTGATCGGTGCAGACCATAATGTCATGGTTGAAAATTTTATGGCGAGTCACTTTATTAATTTATTTTGTTAAGTTAACTGAAAACGATGAGAAATAAGCTGTCGTGCTTAAAGATTGCACATTATCGTTTTAGAGCTGTTGACAGTTAACAGTTGACAGTTAACCGTTATCAGGAGCCAGCGCCGTGGGCGGGTTTCCCGACTTGAGGAGCCAGTGCGTTGCGGGGGTTCCCCCCGTTGTAGCACCTGGCGTGCGACTGGCGTTCAACAACAATCAACAAGTGATTGTGCAGTTTAAATACGTTTTGGCTTAACAAATTCTAAAAATATACTCTCATTAGAGAAAAAAATAAAGAATCTATCTTTTGACAGATACTATAGAAAATATAAGTTAACAATAAATAAACGTATAAATAAGAAAAATGTATGATTAAGAAAGTTTTCCTCTGTAACGACCAGGCGAATTTTGAGTTTTAAGGATACTTACTCAAAGCTATGACTGCATTCTGTCCTCCAAAGCCAAAACTAAAACATAATACGCGCTGAATTTTACTTTGACGCGACTCCCTCACCAAATTCAAATCAAATTCCGGGTATTTCAAACCAACACATGGTGGTAATATCTGTTGCTTCAACGCCATTAGTGAAAAAGCGATCCCCAAAGCTCCAGATGCTCCTAATGTATGACCTGTAGCTCCTTTTGTAGAACTGACTGCCACGCCTTGAAAAAATAATTTTTGTATCAACAAGCTTTCTAAAAAGTCATTTAATTGCGTAGCTGTACCATGAGCATGAATGTAATCAATATCATTTGCACTCAGGTAACTGCGATTTAGACATTGTTTGACTGCAGCGATCGCACTCCTGGCTTCTGGTTCTGGTACGTTCGCATGATATGCGTCTGCAGTCAAGCCAAAACCAAGAATTTGTCCATACACTTTTGCTTGACGCTGCTGTGCTAATTCTGCTGATTCTAAAACAAAGACTGCACCTCCTTCCGCCAAAACTAAGCCTTCCCGACGAACATCGAAAGGATAAGCTCCTGTTTTCGCTAAGGCTCCCATTTGCTCAAACCCAGCTATAGTAAGGGGTGTAATCGGGGAATCCACTGCACCAGCAATCACTCGCTGACATTGCCCAGTTTGGATCAGATCAGCGGCTTGTGCGATCGCCCAAATTCCAGTTGCACAAGCCGCCATTGGTGCCAAAACAACTCCGCAAGCACCGATTTGCCGTGCTGCTGCAATAGCATTCATATGGGGCAAAGTATCCAACCAAGCCTCTAAAGAAGACGGGGAGCTGGGAGCGGGGTGCTGGGGGGAAGAAGAACCAATCGAGATTAGCTCTTGCTCTGTTTTTCTCTCCGAAGGGGAGAACCTCCGGTTCCGCTTCGCTAACGCAGTCGCCTGCGGAGGAGCCAGTACTTGATGAGGGTCTCCCTCACGCTTGTTCTGGCGTTGGAAACCCTCCCGCAGCGCTGTCTCACCTGCTCCCCGGCTTTTGAGCATCTGTCGCGCCATTTGCTCCCATAATCCCTGATAGCTGCGACTCGAACCAATCACAACTCCACAATCTGGCAAAGGTGAGCATAGTCCTGCATCTTTCAAAGCAGATGTTACAACCAACTGAGTCAGGACTTTTATCTGTGCTGGTTGTTCGCAAATCATTCCTAAAGGACGCGGTTCCAATTCTGGAAATGGTTGATGCGATCTTATTCCAGATTCACCTGCGATTAACTTTTGCCAAGTGTCCTCTAAATTCTTGCCTAAAGCGGAGACTAAACCAATACCAGTAACAACAACTGCGACCATTTTTGAAAGTCCCAGAGAAGGGAAAAAGGCAGAGGAGTAGGGGGTTAGGGAGAAAGGAAGAACAAGAGCTAATGTTTATTAGTTCTTATTTCTCCTAACAACAGAGTTTCTTTCCTCACTCCTTTATTCCCTCACTCCCTTATTTCTACTTTCTACTGTCCAGCGTTTTTCAGATTCTCTGCACCTTTGGTGACTTTGGCAGAGTCAATGCGATCGCCCTGCTGAATCTTGTTAACAACATCCATACCATTGGTCACATTGCCAAAAACAGCATAGTCACCATCTAGGAAACCTAAATCAGCCAAAGCGAAGTAAAACTGTGAGGAAGCAGAATCAGGCATTTGCGATCGCGCCATAGCGACTGCACCCAACTTGTGCTGTAATACTGGCGGCTTATCTATACCAGCCGTTTTGAGTGTTTTGCTGTAAATTGGCTGATCAGAGCCTTTTGGCTTAATTTCTAGGGGTATGTAGCGAGTTTTTCCAGTTTTTGGGTCAGTAAAACTTCCTGTTCCCAACCGACTTGCTGGTACTTTTGGATCTTTACTTTGAGGATCGCCTCCTTGAACCACAAAGGGTTGGGGTTGGCGTACAACTCTATGGAAAACTAAGCCATCATACACGCCCCTCTGGACTAAATCAACAAAGTTACCTGCGGTGATTGGGGCATCAGTTCCGTCTACTTCAATGGTAATGGGTGAACCTTTGACGGTCATAACCACCGTTGCTTTTCCTTCGAGTCGTGGTAAATCTTTCATTCCAGGAATACTCTCGTTTGTATTTTCAGATACAGAAATTGCCTCTGTGGTTGCCGTATTGATGGTTGTCTCAGCGCTTGAGTTGTTGCTTGCTTCGGTAGCTGCGGATGTTGGGGAGGAATTAGAAACACTTTGCTGTGTGGAACAGCTCCCCAATATCAACGTACCGACAATAATGAGAACCACTAAAAATTGGGGAATTTTTAACCGCATTGCCAGTTACAGACACAACCACTGTATCTTAGCCTCTAAAGTCCTTCTAAGGGCACACTCAAAAAGCGAGCCAACTGAGCACCTTGAATTTCCAACTCTTGTAAAGACAAAGGTTGACCTACCCGTGTTAGGGGGATGTCTCGCCGACCTTTAACGCGCAGGTAAAGTTCGCGACGAGGGTTAAGACCTTCTTTCACCTGAATTCGTACAGATTGCACATCTTCTGTACTGCAGTCAATTTGAATACGACGGTTTTTTCCTGGATATCCCCACCGGAAAATTGTAATGGTGCCATTTTCTCGGTTAAACTCGTTGTATCCGCCTCCCACGTTCCATAAAACGGTCAGCCATAGGTATAAGGCTAGGAGTGAGCCAGCAGCACCATACAATCCCATAACCAACCCTTGTGGAACGAATGCCAACTGAGTCGGGTCGGAAACTATAAGTAAATTAATTTTGAGATAGCTGGAAATACCAGCGAGCAGGAAGCCCGTGCCTCCTAAAGAAACGACAGTTGCCCACCAGTAGTTACTGAACCGACGAGAACCGAGAACCTTCTGATGTAGGACATTTGAAGTAGATTTATCGCCGTTAGGCGATTCACCTCTTTGGGTGGTTGTTGATGCCGTCATTAGAACTACCTTGGTGCGTGAGATCTTCTGATTACAAAGTCTGCCATTAGAGCAGGTGTATTGCAAGTTTAGCGAATCACTCACCTTCGGGTATGTCCTATGCCTTTGACGTACTCCCCGCCACAAATGCACGGGGATTCTTAAAGGATGTTCCAATATAGTAGGTTATTCGCTGTAATAAGGCAAAACATTTTATTACTGGTAAGTGCCTAGAACGCCAGAGCCGGCACGAGGATCTGACTACTCATTGCTGAGAACTTTGAAATTTGTAACTTTTCTGAGAAAAGTTGTGTCAGATTGTAAAATTTCTGATATTGATATTAATTAGTAGGTTCGTGCTTTATACCAGATTTCTTCATGCAAATCAGGCACAAAGGCGGGCTAATATGATAAATTAAGAATCATTAAGTTTCCGCAAGCTGGACGACCAACTGGTGGAAACTCTTGTGACACATATAAAAGTGAGAAATGCTGACTTAATACCACATACTCTCATAATGTCAGTAGCTCTATGGCTGCTGTCAGTGTCACAAAAAAGTTAATTCCTCAAAAAAAGTTGCAATTTTAGTAAAAAAGAGGATTTTAGTCCGATGACCATCGCAGTAGGACGCGCCCCGTCAAAACGAGGGTGGTTTGACGTTCTCGACGACTGGTTAAAGCGAGATCGTTTCGTATTCGTAGGTTGGTCAGGAATACTACTGTTCCCCTGCGCCTTCCTAGCACTAGGCGGCTGGCTAACCGGTACAACTTTCGTTACCTCTTGGTACACCCACGGGATAGCATCATCCTACTTAGAAGGATGTAACTTCCTGACAGTAGCAGTATCGACCCCAGCAGACGCATTGGGACACTCGTTATTACTGCTGTGGGGACCAGAAGCACAAGGCGACCTGACCCGTTGGTTCCAACTGGGAGGGTTATGGCCATTCGTAGCACTGCACGGAGCATTTGCGCTGATTGGTTTCATGCTGCGGCAATTTGAAATCGCTCGCTTGGTGGGAATTCGTCCTTACAATGCGATCGCATTCTCTGCTCCAATCGCAGTGTTCGTGAGTGTGTTTTTGATGTACCCCTTGGGACAATCAAGTTGGTTCTTTGCACCCAGCTTCGGTGTGGCAGCAATCTTCCGCTTCCTGCTGTTCTTGCAAGGATTCCATAACTGGACACTTAACCCCTTCCACATGATGGGAGTAGCTGGAGTACTAGGTGGAGCGCTGCTTTGTGCGATCCACGGTGCAACAGTAGAAAACACCTTGTTTGAAGACGGTGAAGGATCAAACACGTTCCCCGCGTTCACTCCTACGCAATCTGAAGAAACTTACTCGATGGTGACAGCAAACAGATTCTGGTCACAGATATTTGGAATTGCTTTCTCCAACAAGCGTTGGTTGCACTTCTTCATGCTGTTTGTGCCCGTCACAGGTTTGTGGATGAGCGCAGTTGGAATTGTAGGTTTAGCACTCAACCTGCGGGCTTACGACTTCGTGTCGCAAGAATTGCGCGCGGCAGAAGACCCAGAGTTTGAAACTTTCTATACCAAGAACATTTTGCTCAACGAGGGTATCCGCGCTTGGATGGCTCCTGCTGATCAACCTCACGAAAAATTTGTATTCCCTGAAGAGGTACTACCACGTGGTAACGCTCTCTAATAATAGATCAATCGCTTTCGGTGGTGGTCGTGACCAAGATTCCACCGGGTTTGCTTGGTGGGCTGGTAATGCCCGTCTGATTAACCTATCCGGTAAACTACTGGGTGCTCACGTTGCTCATGCTGGCTTGATTGTATTTTGGGCAGGAGCGATGACTTTGTTTGAAGTCGCTCACTTCATTCCCGAAAAACCCATATATGAGCAAGGCAGCATCCTGATACCTCACCTTGCTACTTTGGGATGGGGTGTAGGTCCTGGTGGTGAAATTATTAACACCTATCCCTACTTTGTGATCGGTGTACTCCACCTTATCTCCTCAGCTGTACTCGGTTTCGGCGGTATTTATCACGCCATCCGTGGTCCAGAAACCTTAGAAGAGTATTCCTCTTTCTTTGGTTACGACTGGAAAGATAAGAACAAGATGACCACCATCATCGGTTTCCACCTCATCATTTTGGGATGCGGTGCCCTGCTGTTGGTGCTCAAGGCAATGTTCTTCGGCGGTGTCTACGATACTTGGGCACCTGGCGGTGGTGATGTTCGCGTCATCAGCAACCCAACACTGAACCCGGCGGTCATCTTCGGGTATTTGGTGACTTCTCCATTCGGCGGAGAAGGCTGGCTCGTCGGCGTCGATAACATGGAAGATATCATCGGCGGTCACATTTGGGTTGCTCTGATCTGTATTTCTGGTGGTATTTTCCATATCCTCACCAAACCTTTTGCCTGGGCACGTCGCGCTTTAATCTGGTCAGGTGAGGCTTACCTCTCCTACAGCATAGCTGCTGTATCTCTGATGGCTTTCATTGCTTCTTGCTTCGTCTGGTTCAACAACACTGCCTGCCCCAGTGAATTTTACGGACCAACAAA
>NZ_JABXYX010000208.1 GCF_017982655.1 Brasilonema sp. CT11
CTGTATAAAACTTCTTAGAGCGATCGTAATCAGAACAAATAACAGCTATATGATGAATCCTTGTAATTTTCATTCTCTCATTCTCTCATTCTCTGTGTCCTCTGCGCCCACCGCGAACTTTGCGGGAGGAACATCCACACCGCAAATTCGCTCTCTGCGGTTCATTTATCATTAAGGCAGGCTTTTGCCTGCCCGACAAACTAAGAATCCTGCAAAATAGTCTTGGACACAATTCTAGTTTTCTTGCGATCGCTCTCCGATAACTCTTCACCAGCTTGTAGGCGAGTGGCAGAAGTTTGCAACACCGTTGCTGCACTTTTATCGCCCATTTGCAGGGCGGTTTTGGCAGCAGTTTGCAACATTGTTGCTGCACCAGCGCGATCGCCCTGTTGCAATTTTGCTTCTGCTAGTTGTGTTTGGCGATATTTGGCTAACGCCAAAATATGTTGCTGCACTTGAGGAGTGGCAGAAGGTTGGTAGCCTTGTACCACATTCGCTTCAACTGGGATGTTTTCTGAAAGTAACCCTGTTTTATTTTGGGCTGGATCATCGTAGCGGACTTGCAACCTGGCGATCGTCTGTCTACCTTGTGGCAAATGTCCCAAGTAAATATTTGCCAAAACGATCCGTTCCACATCTTTCATCAAATCTCCCAAGCGCACAGCAAGACGTCCATCCGCTTCTGGTTGCACTGGCAATTCTATTGTGTCTGGGGAAACTTGGGCAATGGGTTTTAGTTCTGCAAACCGTACATTAGGTACCAGAGAAAATAGTAAATAAGCATTCGTCAATCCTACTGTTTGAATACGGTTGAAAAGGCGACTAAACTCATCTATTGCTTGATCTGGTTGCTGAATGTAAGACAAAGTTCCACTAGCAGCATCAGCGATTTTTTCCAGAACATCCTGGTTCCAATTATCGCCAAATCCTAAAGTATTCAAAGTTAAGTTATAGCTAGCAGCCAACTGTGCAAATTTCAAACAGCGGTTATTGTCACCGTGTTCATTTTCACCGTCAGTTAAAAGAAAAAGTTGAGAAATTGTTTCTTTTTTTCCTTTAGCCAATTCCTCAATACCTAAGCGTAAACCTTCATCAATAGCAGTTCCACCATCGGCAGAAAGGCGATTAATTTGCTGTTTAATTCGCTCTGGGTTTTCAATAATTTGATTAGGGATTAAAACATTGGCACGGTGATCAAAAACAACAATGCTCAGGCGATCGCCATAATTAAGTCTGTCAACAAGACGAATCGCTGCTTTTTTGACAGTTTCTAAAGGTCGCCCATTCATGGAACCACTATGGTCGAGAACTAGGCATAAATTCAGTGGAACATTGCGATCCAGATCTTGTGCGATCGCAGAAATGGAAATTGCCAACTGACGTTGACTGTTGGTTTGACTGGCATCTAAGTTGCCATCGTTGAGAGCAGGCTGTAAGTTAACCTTCATAACCCCCCAAGATTCCTAAACTGGCCATACATATTTATAAATAACTTCAAAGTACAGTATTAGCACTTCGGAAAACTTATCCAACAAAAACTTTAAATAATTTTCCCAATAAACTGGGCTAGGAAATAAGCTAATAAAATACTTTTTGTACTTTCCTTTATACCCTAACTTCTTTGGAACCTTATACCCTAGAGAGAAATCCACACCTCCAAGCGAGCAAGCATAGCGCTAGGATGTACTACAGTTAATGGTATGAATTTAGGCAACAGTTGCTATGGAAAATTCCATCATCAAGGCTGTGCAAGCGGCTTACGGCGGCGACAGCTTCTACCGAACACCGCCGCCAGATTTACCTTCTCTAATGTTAAAAGAACGTATCATATACTTGGGCTTGCCCTTGGTTTCACCAGATGAGTATAAGCAGCAACTGGGAGTAGACGTAACAGAACTTATTATTGCTCAGCTTCTGTACCTACAGTATGAAGATCCAGATAAGCCCATTTCTATCTACATCAACTCCACGGGCACTTCTTGGTACACTGGTGATGCCATAGGATCTGAAACAGAAGCTTTTGCCATCTGTGATACCATTAAATACATCAAGCCACCAGTCAATACGATCTGTCTGGGTTTCGCTATGGGTACAGCGGCGATGATTCTCTCTTCTGGAACGAAGGGACACCGTGCTAGTTTACCGAATGCGTCGATTGTTCTGCACCAAGCGAAACGTGGTACTGGCTACGCTCAAGCGACAGACATTCAAATCCAAGCACAAGAAGTCCTAAAAAACAAGCAAATGATCCTGGATATTCTCTCACGGAATACAGACCAGCCTACGGAGAGAATTGCCAAAGATTTAGATCGCAAATTGTACATGACACCCCAACAAGCCAAAGAATACGGCTTGATTGACCGGGTTCTAGAAAGTACCAAAGAACTTCCTCAAGCATTGGCTGCTGCTGTTCCTCGTTAAATCTTATTATTCGTTAAAAACAAGAGAATCTTATGCCGATTGGTATTCCTAGAGTCCCTTTTCGCTTTCCTGGGGAACCTTATACCCAGTGGATTAATCTTTACGAACGCCTTGCTTTGGAGCGCATCATTTTCCTGAGTGGAGAAGTGAGCGACGGTATGGCTAATGCCATCATTGCCAGATTACTCTACATGGATTCCGAAGACCCAAGCAAGGATATTAGTATCTACATCAACTCCCCTGGAGGTTCGGTGACAGCAGGTCTTGCCATTTATGACACTATGATGCACATTAAAGCAAATGTGGTCACAATTTGTGTCGGGATGGCAGCTTCTATGGGTTCGTTCCTGCTAGCAGCTGGCACCAAAGGCAAACGTTTGGCTTTGCCTAACACCCGAATTCTGATTCACCAACCCCTAGGCGGTGCTCAAGGGCAAGCCACCGATATTGAGATTGAAGCTAGGGAGATTCTGAGAATGCGCCAGCAACTTAATGAAATGCTAGCGACTCGCACAGGTCAACCCATAGAAAAAATTCAAAAAGACACAGACCGTGATTTTTGGATGTCTGCTCAAGAAGCAAAAGAATATGGTTTGATTGACCGTGTGATTGAAGAACGTTAGTCGTAAAGCCAGATGAGGGGGATGATGAAGATAAGCGAGAAAAATCTTCTCCACTCCCCCTGGCTTCTGGAATGGCAGGGTGTCAAAAAAGTGTGAAGTACGAACTTTAAATTAGAATTAAAGTCTTTATGATTTAAACTTTAAGCATTAAGCTGATAGCCGACACTCGCCATTGTTAATAACTCAAGATGGATCTTGAAGATTGCTACCGTTTATTAGGTTTAAGATCAGGAGCTTCTTTCGCCGACATTAAAACGTCTTATCGGCGACTGGCACAGCAGTATCATCCTGATATCAATCCAGATGACACAAAAGCGAAAGAAAAATTTATTGCCGTGACTGAGGCATACAAGCTACTGTTGCAGAAAATCCCGCAACAAGAGACAGCACAGCCTTATAATCACTCACCAGTCGTCGAACATCAGCCAACACGAGCAACGCGTCCTCAAACAGCAACGAAGGAAAAGATAAAAGAAAAAGTAAAGCCGCCTAGTTTTTCAGAAATAGAACAGCGGTTGAAGTGGAGGACTTACGAGCAGTTACAGCAGTTTTTGAAAGAAAAACGCTTCCCACAAGCGATATCTTTAGCGGAAGCCTTAGCACAACGTTTACCAGAAGATGCAGAAGTGCGTCAGTGGCAAGCTATTTCTTATCAAATTTGGGGGCGATCGCTGATTGCAGAAAAACAGCCTCTCAAAGCAAGAATTTACCTCAAAAAAGCCCTTAAAACAGACCCTTATAATAAGTCTTTATGGAATGAGGTACAGCGTGATTTTCAGATGTTAGAAAATATGTTTTGAGGTTTTTTAATGATTGTTCGTATACTAGTTTTTTGATCAAGTTGCTAGCTAGGGAAAGATAATCACCCTAGCAATTTATATTTTAAATTTATGTCTAAAATTACCGTTACCGTTAAATTGTTTGCTGCTTACCAGGAAGCTTATGGAGTTCCAGAACTCGTACTGGAATTTCCTGAGGATACACCAGTTGCTACAGTGCGCGATCGCCTGCTGGGCGAACATCCCCAACTGGCTCAATTGCGCGATATTACCCGATTTGGGGTGAATTTGCAATTTGTTGAACCAGATACCATCCTGCAAGACGGCGATGAGGTGGTGTTAATTCCGCCAGTTAGTGGCGGGTAAGGAACTCTACTCCCAACTATAATTAGCAACTTTGCCTACAAACAAAATTCTTCCCATAATATTCGCGACAAGGGTTAAACCATCGTTGACTGAGTCCAAGGCACGTCCGATAATTTTTTTGTTATGCGGTGGAGTTTGTGATTGAATAACTGCAAGGTCTTCTTTAGATAACAAAGTATTTACATATTCGGGCTTATATGCTATCGCCTGTTCAGAATTTTCTGGGTTCTCTTGCTCATGTTGGGTTTGGGACAACGTAGAAAAAATCTTGCCTGTTTGCTCAAGCTGACCTACAAGTTGACTGACTAAAGCTTGACTATCTTCATCAAGCTTCGCTAGATTCGACTCATTAATGATAACTTCTGGCTTAGAATCTCCTATCAGGTTAAAAAGTTTTTTATCCTCTTTTTTTTCTTCGGCTTGCTGGCAGTTTGTAGATGGTACTCCCAAGACTTCTATTTCAAGATTGATAGGCACTTTTAACATCATAGAAACATTAAGTTTGCGTTTTTGCGTGGAATCGGGGAGTGTAGACATAAGTTGTAATAAATTCTAGAGTTTGTGTATTTAAAAATTTGGGATAATAAAGCAGGTGATCAGGAAACTGATCACCTCTTTCTAGGTAGTTAAAAGACTTCCTAGAACAAACAATGCAAAACCAAAAATCACGACTCAACGTCAAGTTATTGACTATTAAGGATATGATTCGGATTGGATCTTTGAAGCAGGCAATTGTTGTTTGCCATATCCATTTTGAGGAATACAAACAGGTGGAGTTGCTGTTACTTCTGATTGGAGGTAGATATCTGGTTCGAGATGGACACGTACTTTTTCGTTCACAGGCTCAACAGCTTTAATTGCCAGTGTAGGTTCGATGAAGATTGGAATGTTCAGTTTAATCGGAACACTGAATTCGCAGGCGTTAGGGTAGTATTCGGGGTTGTATGTAGACATAAATTGCAATCCTTATTTATTGCTCGAAAACGAATTGTGTGAGTTGATGATTGGAGTTGTGACTATTGCAAAGTCTATGAAGCAGGCAGCTGCTGTTTGTTATATCCATTTTGACGAACACAAACAGGTGCAGCGGCTGCGACTTCTGGTCTAAGGTAGATGTCTGGTTCGAGATGAACGCTTACTTTCTCCCTTACAGGCTCAACGGGTTTGATTATGAGTGTAGGTTCGATGAAGATTGGAACGTTCAATTTGATTGGAACAGTGAATTCACAGGCATTAGAGTAGTATTCACTGTTATATTCAGATTTGTATGTAGACATAAGTTGTAGTCCTTATTTATTGCTCGAAAACGAATTGTTTGAGTTGATGATTGGAGTTATGACTGTTGCAAAATTATGAAGCAGGTAGCTGCTGTTTGTTATATCCATTTTGAACAACACAAACAGGTGCAGCAGCTGCTACTTCTGGTCTAAGGTAGATGTCTGGTTCGAGATGAACGCTTACTTTTTCTCTCACAGGCTCAACGGGTTTGATGATCAGTGTAGGTTCGATGAAGATTGGAACGTTCAATTTGATTGGAACAGTGAATTCACAGACGTTAGGGTAATTTTCAGCGTTGTATGTAGACATAATTGGCTCTTTTCTCCTTAATGGATTATTTGCTAATCCTTTACTTGTTTCCTTATACAAATAATATCCTTGAATAATTGGATTGCTAATTAACTATTTTTAGGTATCAAGACAAGTGCTAATTAATTATTTTTCGGTTCTCATAGTTTTTGTGTTCTCCAGAAAATGTCGTTTTTGAATCAGGATAAATGCCTAATTTAAAAAGATATATAGAAAAGCAGCAGTAAGCGATCGCTTTGACGATCAGTCACTGCTGCTTTCTATTCAAAGCTTAAGAAATCTACATTTTTAGTGCTAGATTATTGCGGCAATTTGGCTTGCTCGCGAGTACCAATGGAAAAGAAACGTAAGCTAAACCTATTCGCTTTTCTTTACTTATGTATTTTGTTCTAACTGACTTTACAACGCTGTGCTTCTCTCCAAGCATGAGGAGTATTTTTATGGTAATTGCGAAACTGAGAGTAGAAATGATTAAGATTTTGATAGCCTACTTGTAAAGCAATCTGATTAACGGAGTCGTGAGTTGATAAAAGTAAGGTGCATGCTTGGGCTATTCGACGCTCAATAATCCAATCATTGACGGTTTTTCCAGTTAGACGTCGCACTAAGTCCGTTAAGTAAGCTGACGAATAACCAACCGCTTGAGCGACTTCTTTTAGGCTAATACTTTGAGAATAATTCAATTCAATAAACTCAAAGACGTCACGTAGTCGAGGAATAGATGGAAATATAGACTGAGGAGTATTTGATTTTTTACTTGACTCAGTTGTAGACAATTTATCTTGTACTAGCTGAATACGAACAAGATTATTTTCTGTGCCAATAACCTCAAACCCTGCTGTCTCCAAGCATTTTACTAAGAGATTTTTAGTCTCCGGATTCTGATCTATCACTAAAATATTGGTCATTTTTTATCCTAGTATTTAATAGAGTTTTCACTTGCTCAGATTGCATCACCTGTAACTCCTTGTATCTGAAGTTATAAGGTTAAGAAGAAGTTATTAAATGATCTGTCTAATTTTTGTCACCAGTTACGTATCAGCAAAGTACTTAACGCTTTGCTTTAACTGTCGCTACACGCTATATACGAGTGTGTTATTACATACTTATACGGCGTGTTTTTAATCCTTATGGATTTGAAAAAATGCGGTGTCCTTTTCAGGAATTGAAAGTGCTACCCTTACACCCATTGGTAAGTAGCGATCTAACTTGACGACAACCAACTTTGTGATTGGTAGTACCAAAAAAGATTATTTCATCCCCACTTTCTATATAGATGTGAATATCAACTACTTATGCACTTAGCTTTATCCCCATCAGCCTTTAGGCGTCACCAATACCCTAATGATTGCCTTGCTGACTTTTGAATCAGGACTTGCTGAATTCTTCTTCAATAACTATCTTTCACAGGACTTACGCAAAAATAACGTAGTTGCACCCGTTGCGACGTAAGGAAGCAATTTCACAATCTTGTTCTTTGGTAACTCTTGCGTAAGTCTTAGTTCCATTAAACCCGATAAAAAAAGTCGGGTATGTTTGACGAGGATTTTTGCTCGTGGTAACATCAATCCAAAGTTGACGGACATCCAGGGAAGACTCATGACACAGGCGACAACCACCAACACCCAAAGCACCACAGCCACTTTTAAATCCTTGAAGTGTAAGGAATGTGGCGAGGAGTATGAACTCAAGGCTCTTCATGTATGTGAGTTCTGCTTTGGTCCATTGGAAGTAACCTACGACTACAGCGCCCTACGCTCCACAGTCACCCGTGAAACAATTCAGGCGGGACCAAATTCTATCTGGCGTTATCGTAAGTTTTTACCTGTGGCTAGTGACAACCCCATTGATGTGGGAACTGGTATGACTCCGTTGGTTCGTTCCCATCGCTTGGCACGTCGCCTGGGCTTAAATAAGCTGTATATCAAGAATGATGCCGTCAACATGCCTACCCTCAGCTTCAAAGATCGGGTGGTATCCGTTGCACTCACCCGCGCACGGGAATTAGGTTTCACGACAGTTTCTTGCGCTAGCACTGGTAACCTAGCAAATTCTACTGCTGCGATCGCGGCACACGCTGGTTTAGACTGTTGCGTGTTCATTCCTGCTGATTTAGAAGCTGGAA
>NZ_JABXYX010000370.1 GCF_017982655.1 Brasilonema sp. CT11
CTACCAGGTTGATTATGTGCAGAATTAATAACCTGCCATGCCTGATACACTTGTGCATCACGGCGACCTTGTTCACCAGCAATAAATGTAATTGCACCAATCAGGACTGAAGCATTTACTGCTTGTCCCAATGTTTTTAACGATATGGCGTTTTTTACTAAACTTGGAACACTTTTTACTAAACTTGGAACACTAGCAAGTTGAGTTTTTATGTTTTGCCAAAAAGTTGGTTTAGCAGCAGGGATGTAAAAACCATGTTCTTTAAGATGGTTTTTTTCTTCTTCAGATAACTCATGCAACTGTATAATCTTAGCTTCATGCAACAGTTTAATCTTGGCTTGTTGTTTATTATTTTTTCGTTTATCCATGCAACACCACCAAGCTTTTTATCTCTACTGCAAGATTTTACATGAATTATACGGAGAAATTACATTTACTAAAAAACCCTGATTCTGTGTGAGGTGTCGGGCTTTTCTATTTATGAGTATTTTTGCTTAAACTTTACATTAATGAATTTAATCTATCCTGAACATTGGCGGCATACCACTTACCACCCCTAGAGGTGGTATAGCCCATCTCATTTAAGGTATTGGCTACCCTGGAATACCCCCACCCCATAGCACGCAACTCAATAGCTTTTTCTATTGCACCCTTGGTGGCAACTCTTGCTCTTTCAACATTAGCGGTACGCCCAGCAGCCCCATTTACCCACCCCTGCGACTTCTTGACCGCTAGAGCATCTTTGGTGCGTTTTGATATCATGTCCCGTTCTTCTTGAGCTAAGGCTGCTTTTATGTGCATCTCAAACTGTTTCATATCAGGGCTTTCAGCTACTAAAAGGGGTGGATTATTTTCCATAAAGTGTCCTCCACAATAACCGGAGATATGGAACACATTTCTACTAAATCTGTCTAGCTTAGCTACCAATATTTTAGCCTCATGCTTTTGCGCCGTTGATATAGCTTCTGCAAACTTGGGTCTTAGCATTGGATTGATAGTACCTGAGACGGCTTCGATATATTCATTGATGATTGTCAGGTTCATTTTAGTAGCTAGGTTTCTACAGGATTCTAGTTGAGCCTCCAGTCCTAATCCTGAGCGCTCTTGTCTGCCTGTAGAAACTCGACAATAAATAACCACTTTAGTCATATTTTTACTCGCTATAGTGTGTGAACGGGTGTAAGCACACTATAGCATGAGGTTAGAACACTATAACCTCAGTACTAGCGGGTAATTTTTACGTATTAATTAAAGTGTGTACAGCTTATTGCTAAAAAGAATATGTTTGTTGAGAACAGTAATTCAAATAATAATAGAGTTAGTAAACCCAAAAACTATGAAGAACCCCAGAGACAGACATATTGTAGAGATAGAAGGGTCAAACTATCAGACTGATGCACACATGGTGGAAGCTGCGATTCCCTTTTCAGTTCAACAGGGAATCGTAG
>NZ_JABXYX010000371.1 GCF_017982655.1 Brasilonema sp. CT11
TGATGCACGATTTTGCTATTACAAAGGTCCTCTAATGTTGCTCCAATTGTCATTATACCTGTAACGATTAATCTAATATTTATCGTTCAATATTAGAACTATTCAATCTTGATGGATTTTCCGTTTTATTTTGACACCAAGGCAATTCTCAGAAAAGAAGCAATTTTACAATTTGACTCCACCAAAAATGCGAGGTAAAAAGTAGGCATTTCAAAAACTCTCTAAAACGAGTTTCTTCTCAGATTTGGAATTTTACCTCGTCACGCCGTCAACGGAAACGATATCAAATGGTTTGAAGCACCAAAAACTGGGTTTGTCTATCACACCTTGGGAGCCTACGAAGAAGGTTTGTTAACTAATAATTACTACTTTTTTTTTTTTAATCGCCGCTGAAATTTGACAGGTGATTGTGTTTACTTGTTTGCGTGCAAATACGATTGGATGGAATTAAGACCCACAGAAACGATCCCCCCTTATTTAACCAAATGGATATTTAACCTTCAAACTGGTCGTTGTGACGAGGAACAATTATTCGATATTCCTGTGGAGTGGCCGAGAATTAACGATTCGTATTCGGGAAACAAATTTAATTTCGGGTACATGCTAACACAAAGACCTTTTGTACCAAAAGTAAGATTATCAATTGCAATATGCCGCTGACGGTAGCTAAATTTTTTATTAGGAGAAAAAGCCTTTCAATGTTATTTGCAAGGTTGATCTTCAAAAGAGAACGGTGATTGAGTGCCCCTTTGGTTTTGGTACGTTAAGTGTGGCTAAAAAACAAAAGCAAATGAGGTTGACCATGGATTTTAGGCAAGGATGGCGGAGAGTTTGTTTTTGTTCCCAAACAAAATAGCAAGTCTGAAGATGATGGCTATCTTGTTGGATTTGTTTATGACAACTGCCGTGAGGTTAGTCAAGTTTAATATTTACATGACAAATTCCAAGAACCTGCTAAAGAATGCTTGTTTAAATGTAATATTCTAACCAATACATTGTTAAATAGATTTCAGAGTTTATGATAATCGATGCCGAACAGATGAAGATAACCACAGTAATGGAATTGCCGCAAAGGGTTCCGAATGGTTTTCATGGAATATTTATGACTCAACAACAACTAAACCCTTAATAATGCAACGAGCGGTTGTAACGAGTAACTGCGATAATTATTATATTGCCCTTTTTTTTTTTTAATTGTTTCGTTACGTCGGTGTTTTTACCTGATGCTTTTTGATCATTAAATAATAGTGAAAAAGTAGAAAATTTGTTAGCCTGACTTCTCTTCGTGACTTGTGCCTGGATTTCAAACTCTATTTATGTTATTAACATTAAAGGTTAAACTTCTGTAACCAAAGTCGCTCCTTGCACTAGTTTGGTGTGCATTGAATTAGTTTAGAGCTGCGGCTAGCAAATGAAAAAGGGGATCCCCCAGGGCTTTGGGTGGG
>NZ_JABXYX010000372.1 GCF_017982655.1 Brasilonema sp. CT11
GTGACTCGCGTTCGGTCATGTCGTGCCTGCTCTAGGCTCGATTTTGTTGAGATATTCGATAATTGCTGCTTCGACAAGCCGACCTTTCCACATTGCCTGTTGCCGAGCGAACTCGTGTAACCTGTGGGCGACAGCTTTGTCTATGTATATGTTTACGTTGATTCTTTCTGTTTCCGTCGCTCTAGCCATATACTTAAAAAAACTTACCAGTATTGATAAATACATTTATAACTTGAAATTCTAGTAAGTGCAACGTCATGATAGAAATTTGTTACTCAGTAGATGATTATGGATGGTGACGCCCGAAACAATTTAGCACAAGCTATTAGGGGAGCTAGGGGAGAGAGAAGCCAGAGGAGATTTGCAAAGGACTTAGGTGTAAGCTATGTGACTATACAACTCTGGGAGCGCGGAGAAGTTATCCCAGATTTGGGTAATTTGGAGGCGATCGCCACCTCTCGCGGACAAACTCTTGAGCAGTTGCTTGCCGAAATTAGAGGACAAGCACCTGAAGTAACCCATAAACCAAAAGTGGCGGAGGATGTTATCCCTACCGCCAGACAGTTATCCAAAAAGGAGTGTGTTCGTTTGATTAAGCTTTTGGTTGATGAGGTAAGTGGAGGGTTTCAGTCGTAGCTACTTTGTACAATTTGCTCAAGACATTTGACGACTTCTTCAAATTTTTCCTCATCATTCTGAAAAAACCAATCTGTGAACGCTTCCAACACTTCTTTTTGTGTGTAGCCTGCTGTAAAAGCAGTATCTACAAACACGAAAACGCACTCCCTAAGAGTGCGCCTGCGCTCGCTGGAAAATAATTCCTGAAAAGGATTGTAGATTTCGGCACCCTGAGAATTTTTGATTTGCATCGTCTAGATCGTCTGCTGTACTGATAAACTACCCTAACCTGCCTTACGGCTGAGGTTAGGGTTTTGCCCAATCGCGCAAACTGCGGCACAAAACTACAGAATAACTTTGGTGCAGCGTACGCGTGTTTATGGACACCCAGTCACTGTTCAATTAAAGAAGTGTCAGACCCCCGCGCGAGTCCCGGATCACATGGAGGTTCAGGTAAAATTGGAGTTATTTATTTGTCAAGGTTCGGTTATTTTTTAACTCATGGGTGAGTACACTCTCACGTAGCAATTCTTTTCTTGTTACGCCTACACGTTCACCCTCACTACTGTTTTGGTAGTTGACCGAAACATAAGGTAGAGGGCAGCGTGGACTCAAAGTTGATGTAGTCGTCGCACGTTTACGAACGCTCGACGAGTGCGCTTTACGCTCACTCGCCCGCCCCACTGTTTGCCAATAGCATTCGGAAAAAACGCTTTGCGATATCCGCTTCTGATTAGTGGGCACTTCACCCAAAAGCAAATGATTCACTATAAGCGGTTGTTTCGTAATGGGTATGAGGTGTCACACCCTTCACCAATCTTGAG
>NZ_JABXYX010000373.1 GCF_017982655.1 Brasilonema sp. CT11
ATGCCCTGAGTGCTTTAGCACAAAAACCGCCTCCGCAGTAATTACGCGACGCCCCCCCCGCCGCGGGGGTAATCCAGAAGGAGTCATATCGCGCCAATGCCCTGAGTGCTTTAGCACAGAAACTGCCTCCTGAGTTATTACGCGAAGCACTCGCCGCCGCCAGGGAAATTCAGAATGAGTCATATCGCGCCGATGCCCTAAGTGCTTTAGCACAGAAACTGCCTGAGTTATTAAGCGAAGCACTCGCCGCCGCTAGGGAAATTCAGAATGAGTCATATCGCGCCCATGTCCTGAGTGCTTTAGCACAGAAACTGCCATCACACAATGCTAGCTTGAGCAATGCTAGTGTCAGTTGTACTAACTTCAACCATGCAACCTTGATTAATGCCAATCTAAGTCAAGCCGACTTGAGGTATGGCAATTTGAAAGGAGCTAAGCTGAACCGAGCTGACTTGAGCCGTGCCTTTCTAAACCGTGCTGATTTGAGTGATGCAAAGCTGATTAACACTAACCTGAGTGGTGCAAACTTGAGAGATGCTAATCTAATTAATGCCAATCTGATTGGTAGCAACCTGAAAAATGCTAATTTAATTCGTGCCAATCTAATTGATGCTGATCTGAGTGGTGCAAATGTAGAAAAAGCCCGATTTGGAAATAATCAAGGAATTTCAGAACCTATAAAACTCGACCTAATTCGACGAGGTGCAATCTTTGTTGGAGAACCTCCCACCCAGGATTCAAGAGTTTTGGTTACTGCATAGTGAGTAAAAAGCTTATAGGTTTTGTCCCAAAAACCCGGTTTCTGTTACCGGGAAGACCGAAATTTCGTTGACTCAACAAGAAGAAACCGGGTTTTTTAGTCACAATAATGAATACTGAATCGGTGTTCTAGTAAGTCTTTCACAATCCAAAATCTAAAATCTAAAATCCAAAATGGTATAAAGCAGGTTGCATAACTTGTCAAAAGCCACTGTATTTATCTTCAGAGGTTTTTGAAGCAAGTTTATGCGAATCTACTGGAAGCTGATTATTTGTGAGGTGATATTAGAAATTCTGCTAGAACTAGCCCCAGGAAGCTTCGACATTATGGCGACTATTAGCGAGTATTTGGTGGAATCGACTTGGGAAGCTAGCAGAATTTCAATCCAACTAGTTTTGGGAATGAATTCCCAAGTAGCTTTCCACTAATCTCTCTAAAAGGAGTAATACCATTTCACGAAAAGCCTGATACAAATAAAGCTTCTAAAATGAAATTCCATCCAGCGATAGATTTAATTTGAGATGGAGTAAATTTATCTAGCTGTTTCCAGACAACTTCTCGCAACTCATTCAACGTCTCAAAGCATTCCCAACTCAAAGGTTTTTTGATTTCTTCCCAGAAACGTTCAATTGGATTAACCTCCGGTGTATGCGGCGGTTGAAACAATAAAATTATATTGGA
>NZ_JABXYX010000209.1 GCF_017982655.1 Brasilonema sp. CT11
TTAGCTTGGCGGTAAAGCTGTTCTAATTCAGAAATCTTTGAATGCGGAGCTATACTGATTCGTTTTGGCATAGGTCATATTTGCACTGCCTGCTTTTATCATAAGCGATTAGGCGGACATGATATCATATGCCGAGCGACCAGGGCGAAAACCATAACTATTGGCGTGGAATAATGCTTCGTGCGCTGGTTCTATTGCGTATCTTGCTAGGCATTGCCACGCTCTGTCGGCAATAGTGGGAATTTTAAGCATTCTGGTACTGCCATCCTTTTTAGGGATTGGTATACTGCGTAACTTTTGGTGTTTCCAATTATTACTTGATGCTTTCAGCAGTTCTTCTAGTTCGAGACGCTCTCCAAAGTCGAGAGATTTCTTACCGTCAATGCCTGCTGTTTTCTTTCCAGCGTTTAGCTGTGTTACCTGTCGGATAGCCAGTAGTCTAGCCGCTTGGGATTTCAGGATAAGCTTTTGAAGAGACATAGCTTTGCGCTTGTCTCCTGCTCGAATCGCTTTGAACACTCTATGTTGTAGGCGGAATAAGTTACGTCGGAATTTCTTCCAAGGTAGCGCTTTCCATGATTCACTCGTGTTAACACTGTGTCTAACCATACTCTACTTTTCATGTAGTGTTTTCTGAATACCTTGCGAAAATTACTTCGCATCCTACCCGAATCAGAGGAGTTCCGCATCTCGTCTTACCTACTTGGGATTCGACCTTTCCCAAGACCTTTGATTCGTTTTTATTCGTTCCCTCAGATGATTGTTTGTTCCATTAGGTAGTGCCACTTTAACCACCAGACCCCCAGGTTCTTACTGCTACTTCTATAAGGTGCAGCGGGGATTATCTCTGATAAAGTCGGGTTCAAAGGATATGTCCCGCTCCAAAGTAGGTCACTTTTCTAGGCATCTGTTTTACCATAGGAACTCCCTGTTAGCGCCAGTGTCCACCCATAACAGTAGTCTGGTTGCGCCCTGTTCCCAGCTTCATTCTCCAAGTAACGAGCTTGGTCGATGTGGGCAGATAAGGAGTCAAGCATGAACCTTGCTGGTAGGACTTACACCTACATCAGACTGAGAGTTCAACCCTTAAAAAGGTTGGTTAGGTTATTTACGGACTGGATACCGAGATTCACTTAACAACGAATCGCACTATAGAGTCTTTGTGATTACTTCACTACCCTACGCGACTAATTTCACCCCTATCCCCTTACACCCTTAATTTACACTATTGAGTCTACTTTGCTTTTTGTGCGACGGGCTGCACGCGCAAACCCTCTGTTTCATCAACTGTAGGAGTGGTAATCAGCGATTCATTTCCTGTCAGACCTGAGGTAATTTCTATTTCAGTGCCGTAATCTCGCCCAACGCCAACTTTTTGATAATGCACTGTCTGGTTTTTGGTGACAGTTGCGACCTGAGTACCCTCGGCGTTAACGACTAGGGCACTACCAGGTATAACAAAGGGAGGATTAGGGCGGTTGATGGCAAATTTGACGTTGGCATACATCCCTGGTCGCAGTGCACCGTCCAAATTCTGCACTTCTAACTGTGTCAGCAAAGTGCGAGTATTTGGATCTATGGCATTACTAGTACGCACTACCTTAGCCGTAAACACTCGTTGTGGGAACTCTCTAACTGTAATTTGTGCTGTTTGACCAGCCTGAACTAATGCTGATGAACTCTGTGGGACAGAAACATTCACGTTTAGGGCATTGTAAGCAGCAATGGTATAAAGGCTAGTATTGGTACTGCTAGTACTGGTGGTATTGCTACTAGTATTGTTATTGCCAGTACCTCCTGTAATCAAAGCACCTGAATTTACGTTACGTGCGGTAATCACTCCTGCAAAGGGAGCAGTTACTTTCTTATAAGACTGTAGTACAGAATAACGTTGGAAATTTGCTTGACTAGCATACACGTTAGCTTGTGCTGCTTTGACATTGGCGGAGTCAGAATTGACAGTATTTTGTGCTGCTTCAACGTTAGCTAGGTTAGCCTGATATGTGGCATATCTTGTATCTGCATCTTGTTGAGCGACTGCACCCTGCTTGACAAGAACTTTCCAGCGTTGCCAACTTTGAAGTGCTAATAGCAGGTTAGCGCGGGCTTGCTTCAAATCAGCAACACCTTTAGCTAAACTAGCACGAGTTTGAGACACATTGGCTTGTGCTTGTGCTAACTCTGCCTTAGCTTGCAGAACTTGCTGATCGGTATCTGGTGAGTCAATCTCTGCCAACAACTGACCAGCCTGTACGCGATCGCCAATGTCTGCGTACCACCGCCGCAAATACCCAGTACTGCGAGCGTAAATCGTCGTTTGGTTAAGGGCTACAACACTGCCAGGCAGTTCCAAATTGGTCGTAGCAGCAGCGCGACGGGCAGTCATAACGTTGACTGAGGGTAGAGTGCTTGCTTCCTTGACTGCTGCTTCTAATTCTGACCTTTGGCTTAACCGGGGCAAAATACCTATAGCTAGTAGGCTACCAAAAAAAACAGCACCAACTATAGCCCAACCAATTCCACCGATACCGCGCCTTTGTTGTCTAGAAGTCCTTTCTTGTTGAGAATCCATAGGTAAGCTGTCCCATATTATCAATTTGTATAAATTTAGTAGCTACGTTCATTACCATTATTGGCTTTGACAATTTTGAAATTTGAATTGCTTATCGTCGCTATGCTTCCTTGAATGTGGGGGTATAGGGCAACGTTCAAGTACAAGCGTACACACCCCATACACTGTTGCCAACTGGCTAGGGTGTGAATCCCCATATTCTTGACAAGGCAGCTTACGTTCGGAAGTTCCCCTCCGAAACGTGCTGCCCCTACCCTCCTGTTCAAGACTTACTTTGGGATGATGACAAGGAGTATGCGGTATGCTCATCCACCAGAGTTAAATCCTCATCATCCTCATCAAAACGACGAGGTTGTTGACGCCGTAACATGCTGTATACAACAGGTACAAAGATGAGAGTAGCGACTGTTGCAGCCGACAAGCCGCCAATCACAGCGCGACCTAAGGGTGCATTTTGCTCACCACCTTCACCAAGACCGAGAGACATTGGGATCATACCAATGAGCATCGCTAAGGCTGTCATCAACACAGGACGTAACCGCGTGTAGCCCGCCGCCTGGGCTGCTTTATAAGCATTTTCCCCTTCCAGACGTTGGTCATTAGCAAAAGTAATCATTAGAATACTGTTTGATGTCGCTACACCTATACTCATAATTGCACCCATTAACGAAGGCACACTGAAGGTAGTGTGGGTGACAAACAGCATCCAGACAATACCAGCCAAGGCACTTGGTAGTGCCATCATGATAATCAGGGGATCAAGCCAGGATTGGAAGTTCACTACCATCAAGCAGTAAACCAGCACAATTGCGAACACAAGTCCCAAACCAAGTCCAAGGAACGAAGAGTTCATTGTTTGCACTTGCCCGCGTACAGTAATCTGACTTCCCTTAGGCAACTTTTTCTTATAATCAGCTATGATTTTATCCACATCGCGGGCAACTCCCCCAAGGTCACGACCAGAGGAGTTAGCGTAGATATCGTAAACCTGCTGAATGTTGTAGTGATTGACAACTTGCATCACTGTGTCGCGTCTAACAGTAGCCAAATTATCTAAAACTTGGGGTGCGGTTTGACCGTTGCTGTTGCTAATAGGCGTATTCTTGAGGCTGTCAATAGAGTCAATTTTGTACTGTGGAACTTGTACAGCAAGAGTGTAACTCACGCCTTTTTTGGGATCGAGCCATTGGTTGATTGCTGCTTGACCGCTTGAACTTAAGGAAGTGAGGACGCTATTGGCAACATCACGCTGGGTCATACCCAGTTGTTGAGCCTGGGTGCGGTCTACATCAAGACGTAACTCTGGGGCATCGATAACTTGCTGCATGTGTACATCTACAGCACCAGGAACGCGTGTCACCCGCGCTTCAATTTGTTTGGCAATTTCAAAGTTTTTCTTTGTGTTTTGCAGAGGACCAGAGATTTGAACGTCAACAGCAGCAGGCAAACCGAAATTTAGAATTTGAGTTACGATATCCGCTGGTTCAAAAAAGAAGGTGTAACTAGGAAATGTCGCTTTCAATTTCGGGCGTAGTTGCTTGATGTAAGAAAAAGTAGAACCAGCTTCTTTTAGCGACACAAGAATATCAGCATCAGCCGGACCAATTGTGGCACCGTTGTAGCCATAGGTAAGGTTAATACCACTGTTGGGTAAGCCGATGTTATCCAAAATCAGAGCGAGATTGTCCTTCGGTACAGTCTGACGAATAACGTTTTCGACTTGACTGACAATTTTTTCTGTCTCTTCCAAGCGGGTACCAGGTAAAGCCCTAACATGCAAGCTAAACTGACCACCATCGACATCAGGGAAAAAGTCTTGACCAACGAACGGCAACAAAACTCCTGCACTGACTATAAAAGCGCCGAACACCACAAAGACTATGCTGCGGTAATTTAATGCTGAGGTCAGGACATTATAGTACCAGTTGCGAAATTTCTCAAATTGTCGGTTAAATTTTTCGTGCAGCCGCCAGATCCAGTCTTTCTTGACAGGTTGGGTCTTTTGTGTAGCGTGCTCTGAAGTTTGGTGATGGTTGTCATGACCATTATTTTGGACTGACGAATGAGTGTTGTGGTTGTCGCGGTGATCGCGAATTTCGACTGGCGAATGGGTATGGTAGTTGTCACGACCATTATTCTGGACTGGTGAATCTATATTATGGCGATCGCCATTCCTATTATGGTCTTGGACTTGGGAATGTTCGCGTCCTTGGCGATCGCCATTCCTATTATGGTCTTGGACTTGGGAATCATCTATATTATGGCGATCGCCATTCCTATTATGATCTTGGATTTGGGAATGTTCGTTATGATGGCGATCGCCATGACCATTATGAGCTTCGCTTTCTTCTCTATGCAAGTCAGCTTCATATGGTAGCAAATAGCTTGCCATCGTCGGTACTACAGTCCGAGATAGCAGATAGGAAGCAAGCATGGCAAATACCACCGCCATTGCCAAGGGAACAAACAAGTACTTTGCTACTCCACTCAGAAACACGACGGGTACAAAGACAATACAAATACATAATGTTGCTACAAGTGCTGGAGTTGCGATTTGCTGAGCTCCATCTAAGATTGCTCGCTTGATTGGTTTACCTTGTGCGAGATTTCGGTGGATATTTTCAATTTCGACTGTAGCGTCATCTACGAGAATACCAACAGCTAAGGACATACCACCCAAAGTCATGATGTTAAAAGTCTGTCCTAAACGACTCATCACAATAATCGAAACCAGCATCGAGAGTGGAATTGAGGTGGCTACGATCACAGTGCTGCGCCAACTTCCCAGGAAAATCAGAATCATCAGCGCGGTGAGAGTAGCTGCAATCAATCCTTCTTTAAGAACACCTTCAATGGAAGCTTTAACAAATATAGATTGATCGAACAAAAATGATAAATTTAGTCCTGGGGGCATGGTGGATTGAATGCGAGGCAAAGCTTTTTTTACCCGATCAATCACATCAATAGTCGAGGCATTACCACTCTTAAGAATACTAAGTAAACTTGATCGCCTTCCATTCTGACGTACAACGTTACTTTGCACGGCAAACCCATCTCGTACTTGGGCGACATCGCGAATGTAAATCACGGTACCGTTGACTTGCTTAATTGGCAAGTCGTTAAGGCCTGCCACCACATCTGGACTATTATTAATTCGTACAGCGAAGTCCTGAGTGCCTATCTTCATATTACCTGCGGGCAATACCAAGTTTTGGGCACTAACAGCGTTAGTCACGTCTTGGGCAGAAACACCTTTAGCCAACATCGCCTGGGGATCGATATCAACCATAATTTGCCGAGGTTTTCCACCATAGGGCAAAGGTACACTCGCCCCTTGCACTGTTGCTAACTGGGTGCGGACGAAGTTGGTAGCATAGTCGTTGAGCGCTTGTTCCGGCAAAGTTTTGCTGCTCACACTCATCTGGATAATCGGTACACTCGAAGCGTTGTACTGAATGATGAATGGCGGTGTGATACCAGGTGGCAAAGGGCGCAGAATTGTTTGGCTGACAGAGGTAATTTGAGCGACCGCTGAGGCTATATCAGCGTTGGGTTGGAAGAAAACCTTGACGACACTAACACCACTTAAAGATTGAGACTCAATGTGTTCAATGTCACCAACGGTTGTTGTCATGGCGCGTTCGCTAATTGTAACGATTCGCTGTGCCATTTCTTCTGGTGTGGTACCTGTGTAAGTCCAAACTACGCTGACAACCGGAATATTGATTGATGGAAAAATATCAACAGGTGTGCCAAATATTGTTACCACACCTAGGATCACAATCATCAAGGCAGCGATTACGAATGTATACGGAAGACGTAAAGCAATTTTGACGATCCACATGCAATTCCCTCTGAAATGCGTTTGCTGCAAATGCCCCCAACTCGCATTGTTAGAAGCTGCTTGTTAATAGACATTAACCTACGGCTAATGCATCGAAATCTCACCACACACAGTTGATTTTTTTATGAATGTATGGTAAATAAAAGAATCGGGTTTGTTGCTAAAGTTGATTTTTGTAACTGATAAAGATGATGTCAGTGAAATTATAAGTTTGTGAGTCAAACTATTATGGTACATAATAATAAGAATACGAATTATTACAAGATAAGTAAAGTAAAGTTATTAGCTGGAGTTTAGACTAACTGGAGTTTAGACTAAAAGCGATATAAGGGAATGTAAGTCAAATGGAATTACAGAGAAAAAATACTCTCAAGTCAGTCTCAAAGCATCCACGACCTCTGACAAGTGTGTAGTAGCTTCGATCTACAACCTATTACAATAATGAGAATCATGAAAAAAGATGAGAGGAACGATCTAATCACGTTCCTCCCACCTACCCTGTATTAGATTATCATTATCATTAAATATTCAAGAAAGAAAAAGTGGTTGTGGATTGTGCAACCGACCACTTTATGGTCAATGCTGGAATTTGGAGAAAAATCAGCTTCACCACGACAACTATCGAACGACTTAAACAATCAAGTTTTAACGACCTAATCCTTGTAGCATCATCACAATCTCGCACAGAAGCATCAGTCCTAAGTTCAATAACACTGTCGGCAAAGCTACCTCTTGGGAGGTATGTCATTTAGTGTCATTTTGTCATTCAATGACAAGTATTGAAAGAGAAGACGGCTATGAGGAGTGATGGCGACAGCGACACGACGAACGATCGCAAATTAGGGGGGATGCGTGAGCAGCGGCATCAGCGGATGCGTCTGGAGATTTCGCGGGAGGCGGCGCGTTTGTTCTGGGAACACGGTGTCGCCGCCACGAGCGGTGAGCAAATCGCAAACGCGGTAGGAATATCGGTGCGTACCCTCTGGCGGTACTTCCGTAACAAGGAGAACTGTGCTGAGCCTGTCTTGGCGCAGGATGTCGAGGAGTTTGTGGCGGTGTTGCGCCGCTGGCCTCGGGAGGTCTCCCTCGAAGATCACCTCGTCGAGTGGGCGACGAACCGACCCAAAGATACCGATCAGCGGGTCTATGACCAGGCTGTGATCAAGATGACCGTGCTGGCCGAAAAAGAGCCAGATCTGCGCGCGGCTTTGCTGATGACCAACGATCGAATCGAGCGCGAGCTGGTCGAGATCATTGCGGACCGCCTGCGCCGACCGACCGACGATCTCGAGGTGCGGCTGCACGCGGCGGCGGCCACCGCAGTCGTGCGCGTCATCAGTGAAGATGTCTGTGCCGCCCTCATGGCGGGAGCCGATCGCGCCTCTCTCGGC
>NZ_JABXYX010000210.1 GCF_017982655.1 Brasilonema sp. CT11
GCGTAATTTTTCTGGTTATACAGTTGTTTGACTCAGCATACGAGCAAGGCTGAGGTAGAAAAGTTTATATTCTTTTATTATTCGCGTACCTTATTCGCGAACACATTTTTTTGTCCAAAGTCCAATCATTGAATTCTTTGTTCATTTTCCTCCTCACTCACTAGTTGGTAACAGCCGTTGTTAAAGGCTGATGCCAACCGAGAGGTTGGTTCGCAGTGATGGGCTTCAGGTGCGGCGTACCATCTTACAGCGTTGCTGGCGCTGTCCAATTTTTCTTAGCTCTACTGGAAAACTATGCATTGATTTTTCAAGGTTCAGATACATACGCAAAACTCACCCGTCGCAGCGCTGGATTCCTTCTCCTGTCTGCGTTTGGGCTTCGTTTTTGTCTTATGAATCTAATATATCGCAAATCGTTCGGTTGTAAAACATCTGTTTATTTAACATTCTTATGATTATTTTAAGGTCGTAAATCGTCAACCTTCTGACCAGGCAAGGATTTAAACTCTATATGTATGTAAACGAAGCATAAGAACACAATATACGCTGACGATTTTCGAGAGCGCGATAAATATTGTATGCTTAAGGGTAAGGAGTTCTGTTAATGGCAGTGAAGCTACATATAAAAGAGATGAGGGAAAAATTCCTAGAAAAAGACAAAAGATATACACAAAGGTATGTTGGGGATTTACTAGGAATCACCGAAACAAATTATAGACGGCTTGAAAGTGGCAAGCTGAAATCGCTTTCACTCCAAGCCATTGATACTCTATGCCTTGAGTTTAACTGTACGCCTAACGATTTAATAGAGGTAGTCAGAGAATGACCAATCCTGACCAACCCAACCGACTTGACCGAATAGAGTCTATCCTAGCGAGCACCGCCGTTCAGCAGGCGACTAATACTCAGGCGATCGCCAACCTCAGCACCAAGCTTGATCAACTTTCCGATAACGTCAACCAGTTGACAAGTAACGTTGACCGCGTTTTGGCTCGGAATGCAATTCTGGATGATGTACTACTAGAACTGCGGGAGAATGCTGAGGAGCATCGGCGGATTGTCGAAGAAAATCAACGGACGACCAATGCAGCTTTGGCTAGTTTAGAAGCAATCCTACTGCAGTTAGTACGGAGGGGCGAGCAATGAACAACTTTCTCTTTGGGGGACTAGTCATTGCCAGCTTGTCCATCTACAGCGCAGGTGCTTCCACCGTCCCCAAAGCACCTGATGCCATCTGCAAAACCACCACTACTAACGGCGTGCAAACAAAAACCTGCGTTGATGTGCCTGTGCAGCGACTGCAGCTGAAAGATTACATTGACAACCCAAGCGTAGAACCCAAACTTGATGAGTCGGTTTTCAAGATTACTGGGACTGTGGAAGTTTACGACCGGGATCTGAAATACATTGGCTACGTAAAAGACGGTAAGTGGTACTGGAATCATCGGAAATTAATTCGGGAGGCAGGCAGTGAATGATTTCACCATTGGTATTCAACAGAAATTTGGTGACAATGCCAAAGTTCTCAACATCCCAAAGCTCTCCAGAACCGAACTCATTGATCTACTTTGTCGAATATATCCTGAGAAAGCAGAAGATATTCGCGCTTGGACTGCAACCGAAATCAAGGAAGAACCGATCTCCGAACATTAATTAATGGCGCAGCAAAAAAATTGTACTGTAGTACAAATGCGCTAGTCCAAATTGTACTTTAAGCGAAAAAAGTACAATTTGGAACCAAATGTCCTACATTGAGACATTTAATCTACGACATTTCCAAATGTCCCACACTGAAACATTTCCCAAATGTCCCACGTTGGGACATTTGAGAACGTAGCACAAAACTACAGTGATTACATCAGGTTTTCTTATGCGATCGCTGATAACTTTCGAGACGAGGTATTCAAGTTAGGGAAAGGAATTATGAACAAATGTACTAATCTGGATTAGTCGCTGAAAGGGGTGTCTAATGACTCAAGACGAAAATTCGATCTCATCTGAAAAACCAGAAGAATATATTCTTCAAGCGATCGACGAGGAGACAGAGGAAATACTGTACCGAAGTACTTTTTCTGATTTGCGCAGCCTGGAAGAACAAAAGCTTAAGCTTCTTCAAAGAAAATACGGAAGAGGGTCGCGACTGACACTGGAAGAAGCTATGCGTCTTTATACTTTTACAGGCGAACTTCCATCCATTGCTTTATTGCGGCAAGCCATTACTGAGTCTCAAAAGACCGCTGGCTGTTATTTTCAAAAACTAGCGCTGATGCTGGGTACTTGCCTTTTCTTTCGCACTCAAAAGATACCTGGTGACCCTATCCGAAATTTGCTCGCTGCTAACAGTCCAGAAGTAGTTTTGCTGCATACCACAGTCTGGTCACTGACGACCGCTTTTGAGACGATACACAATCTAATACTGCTACTGTGGGAACCTATCACTGATGAGCTTGCTGCGCTTAGCGATGCTCCACAGGATAGTCTCGACCTTCTTTTAGAGGTAATTCGTGAGCATATCGATTATTGTTACGAACTCTGTTTGTTAAATCTAGATTCGATGAATGCACGAAAAGCCGAGGAGACCGCAGCCGCTTTTAAAACTTACGTGCTTACACCTCACTCTCTCAAGCCAAAACAAAAAAAACTTTTGGCTAAGGACGCGGGTTCTAGACCTTTCTTTTGGCTTTCTATTGTTTTGGAGATCGCAGAACAAGACTTCAAAACATACGAAAATCAAGCAGCAGAAAATCTTTTAAGTGCTTATAAGCACAACATTGGTCTATTCTTTGAGCAAACAGCAAAATACCATCGCAAGAGAAGAAAAGAAGGTAAGCGATAGCTGTACTGAGATGTACTGAGAAAAAATACTAATGTAAAGTTATTGTAACGGAGTTGAACCCCGTGATTCCTCGAAAGCCCTTTCACGCAAGGCTTTCAGGTTTTTTCATTTCAGGTTATTGTGTATTTAATCGCTCAAAGCCATCAAGCGAAAAAGCAGCCGTTGCCCCTTGGTACAGCTGCCATTCGGTAAGTATTGGTTGTAGGTGATTAATAAAGGAGCGTTTTACTATCAGGTCTAATCATTGCTTCTTTCCCTTTTGCTAGGTCTGCTCTCATTAAATCCTTGGTTCAAACGACTCCAAGAAATCTTTATATTTTTACAAGATCCATCATAAATGGATTCAGTTGTGCAAAACTGAGGGGTTAAAGCCTCAAATCAAGAAAACGGTTTCCTCATCGTAAGCCAAAACGTATACAGAGCAAGAGTTAGAAGCAAGTTAGCCGAATAGTAAAATCCTCCCAAAATATTCACTTTCATGAAATTTAGGAGGAACAGGATGTTTTTACTTAAAGCTTGTGAGGGGACAGGGTGCAGGCGTTGCGCGTTCCCTCGTAATCCAATCATAACACAAGTTTTACTACAAAAAAAGAATTATTATAACAAAAGTTATAACAAAGCTGTAGCTCTTGTAGCTGGTGTAGTAGGAGGTGCAGCAGCATGAGCACTCCCTCACTTTTAAAAAATTCCCTTACTGGTTACGAAGCATTTACAACCTGGCTGGGGCTTGCATATAAACCAGGTGAAAAAATTTGGTTTAAGTCCGGTAATGACCAATTCTTCACGGGAATCATAGAAGGTTTTCATTTCCCCATATGGGAGACGGGCGGCAGTGAGAAAAAACGACGCAATGTCAATTATCATGCCAATGCATTCAATATTCTCTCTGAACGTTCTACAGAGCGAGATGGCGGCGTTTTTTACATTCCAGGTAAACCCACCGATTACCCCCTTAAAGAGTATTGCTATGCATCCGATGACCTCGCTGGCGAAATGGA
This sequence comes from Brasilonema sp. CT11, assembly GCF_017982655.1. Lineage (GTDB taxonomy): Bacteria > Cyanobacteriota > Cyanobacteriia > Cyanobacteriales > Nostocaceae > Brasilonema. The sequence continues at coordinate 3,835 of NZ_JABXYX010000210.1, forward strand.
TGATGGTACAGCTGATGAGCAATGGAAGCAGATAGAATCACTCGCTCATCACTCAGGATTATCATTTGCTTACATCATCACGTCAGGTGGTAAGTCTTTTCACCCTCACTTCAAGTTAACGGTTGCAGTTCCGATAGACCAGCGCACACGTTACCAACAGTTGATTGCGATCGCGCTCATTGGAGATCCGGCAGTATGTAACCCTCACCAACCAATGAGAGCGCCGGGATTTTTCCGCAGGGATAAAGGAAAGCAGCAAGAATTAGTATTTCACAGTGAAGCACGTTACACCCCAGAAGAGTTTGAGCGTGGAATGCAACGCTGTTTTGCTGCTCTGGGCTTAACTTGGCATGATCAATTAAGTGATGAGCGCTGGTCAGCGCTCAAAAGGGTATTAGCCTCTAAAGTCTTGTCACGTACTGAAAAACTGACAAACATTTGTCAGTTACTAGCTTTACCAGAGCGTGATCTACCAAGAAATGTAGAAAATCGTGAAAATGAGGAAAGACGCGCTCAAAGACTCCTAAATAAAACAACCTCACTCAGCACTTCTGGTGGTAACCTAATTGACGCGGTTACTCAAGCATCTATTAAATTAGGCGCTGACGCTTTTGACTGGGCTGGGCATAATTGGCAGTGGTCAGGCAGTAATCATGCACGCGGTTGTTGCCCTTGGCATGAAAGCACAACCGGGCTGGCTGCTTGGATTAATCCAAAAAAGAGCGGTGACGGGTGGGGTTTTGCTTGTCCGACATGTACCGACAACCGACAAATTGACGGTTTTTCTTATTGGTGGCAGCTGAGAAATGGATTAGGCGCAACATACCCCACGGGTAAAGAATGGGTAGAAGCAGCTAAACAATATTGTGAGTGGGCGGGGGTTGCTGTTCCTGAATATACACCACAGTATGAATACATCAATGATTTGGGTGTGGAGAATGCAGCGCATCACAACCAAAGTAGTGAGGAATATGAGGAAGGGTTAGCACTTTACACCAATTCCCAAAAGCTAGAATCATTCCTTACTAAGACTTTCACCAAAATAAAGGGTGTTATTGCTAAAGCGTCTAAGCACATTGGAATCAGCAGCGAGCCAGAAGTTACCCCAGGTTCTACCCCAGTTGATGGGGTGACTTATTTCAAGAAAGGCGATCGCTTGAAAGTCGTTTTAGACCTTGTACGCAAGATAAGAGAGGAAGGAAGAAAACCAATTATTCTCGATATCAGCGAAACCGGATCAGGAAAGTCTCACGAATTCGGTGAAACCACATATGAGCTATTTGGCGTTAATCGTCTTTTTTGGGTGAGCGAAAGCCACAGAAACCCCACTGTAGAAACTGTTGAGCGTAACTTTGCTGATATGATTGTACGCAATAGCGGATTGTATCAAGATGAGAGTAAGCCACGCACACCATTAGGCAACATCTACACGCGCTGGCCCCAAGAAGAAAAAGGCGAAAGACCCAATACACCGGGGAATTGTTCTGAAACTAAAACCTTTCACTATCTTGCAAGCAAAGGATATTTGGCTGATACTAGCCAAACCGCAAGCTCTAACACGATTTGTAGAATAAAATGCCGCTCTTATGCAAGCTGTGCAGGGATTGTTGACAAAGATGGCGATCAGGTAATGAGTCCTATTCCTGGGCGTACTTACATCCAAGAGTGTAGAGATTTTTTTGCTACTAACAAAAATATTAGAATCTCAATTAATTCTCTTCCCCACTTCAAAGAATCTCAAGCAGCTACTGAAGAGGATTCTGAGGAAAAAGCACCGGAGAAAGTCGGGTTAATTATTGATGAATTTTTCTCTCAGTACAAGCCAACTTCGTTAACTCAAGTGGATAAATCAGAGTTCGATACAGCTTGGGGGTATTTAGAATCAGCAGTACACGGTATTGCTAAAGAAATCGCCACAGTAACACAGAAGCTTGAACTTTTGATCGAAATGCGTAACACTGCCAGCGTCAAGCAAGCAAAGGAGATTGCAGAGCTAACACAAATACAGCAACAGCTTACTGATTTATTTATCTCAGCAGTACCCGCTCTTGAGTTGGTTAAACCCATCCTCTTTAATATCCGGCGTGTGCTACACGGGCAAGAAGTAAGCCTAGACCCTCAAGCGACCCGTTACGGATGGAATGAGATACAGTTACTTGAAATTGTCGGTGAATTACCAGAAGGTTTCCAAGATGCGATCGCTGTCATCCGTCAGCTAAAACCTAACCTCAGTCAGCTTTTTGAGGGGATTGACGCTGATAGTGTTAATAAAGACAGCATTCAAGGTAATGCTAAAGAAAAGAAAGGGCACGGGCAAACGCTCAAGCACATTCGTGAGCATTTTGCAGATGAAGCAAACAGCAAAATGAATCAACGGATCGAAGATTTACCTTCTAACTGCATTATTCCCTTGCTTGAAGTGATTGGCGGTTGTTGTTTTGGTTCATTCCGCATCAAAAACGGAACTCTGGAGATTGTCACCAGAAACGACCATCACCAAAAGCAGTTAAACGCAGCTGATTTGCTTATCGTACTTGATGCTACTCTTTCGGTGCGATCGCTTGCCAATGCTCTAAACATTCAAGAATCTGAAATTGTGGTAATCTGCCAGGAACCCAGCACCTATGAGAACCTAACAATCAAACATGTCAAAGGTTTAGGCAAGCTAACCCGGACCCGTGGCGAAAGTCTAAAAGAACGAGTTGAGGTACTGTTAACACACTTGGGAGAAGTTCACCCCAGCTTAGGAGTTATCGACCACCTATCAACCAAGCGGGAAGGGGAGGGTCACTGGTTTGCAGATTCTAGAGGTACTAACGTTTTTCAGGAGAAAGAAGCGTTAGCGACTCTTGGAGCACCTTATCAAGATATTGGTGCTCTGGCTATGACCTACGCTGCAACCACAGGGGACAAAAATGCAGTGAGGGGTAATCCTGGGTTTGATGCATTTGTTAAGGAAATCATGCACTCAGAAATGATTCAGGCAGGAGGACGCCTACGAGCACACCGCAGAAATGAGCAAGAACTAGCCTGGTATGTCGTAACTGAGGAATCTGTTGATTACCTTAAGCAAGCGTTCCCACGCGCCAAATTTGAAGAGGTGAGCGCGTTTTCTATCGTTGCAGGTGCTGGAAGCAAGAGCGAGAATCTTGCTCATATGATCTTTCAATCAATGCAAAAGCTGGCAATGAGGAACGGAGAGCACAAACTCACTCAAGAAGATATTGCTCAGGATGTTGGATGCAAGCAAAGTACTGTCAGCAAGAAATTAAATCAACATCCTGCGATCGCTCTAATCGGTGGTGCGAAAGGACTTCTTAAAATATTCCAATCCCTATTAGCTCCTAATAGAAAACGGAATAATTTGAAAACCTTGCTACAAGAGGATTTTACTGAGGAGGAGAAATTTGTCATAGAAACTTATTTCCCTGCGCTGGTAGAACAAGAAGACACCACACCTGAAATTTTGATGGCTGAGTGCGTAGAAATAGCTCAAATCGTTGGATGGAAGGCTATACGCGTTTTTATTGGTCGATTGTCACTAAGTAAGCGAGTAGACATGCTTACTTCTTTGGTTGGTCATTTAAGCGCTGATTGGCAAGGATGTTACCTCGCCTTGAATGAGTAAAAACACTCAAGATAACGAAGAAAAGCCCCAAAATGAAAAAGGGGCTGAAACTGTTACGGGTAAAGCTTTTATCAAAAATATTCCAAACCCTAGTAAATCCCTTGTAGGAAATGGAATAAATCTTAAAACGCTTGCTATACAAGGATTACAGTAAAAGAGCGAATGTACTTATGCAAAACACTGAATCAAAACCAGCTTTTTTCACCGACTGGGTAAAATTGGACTTTGGACAAAAAAATGTGTTCGCGAATAAGGTACGCGAATAATAAAAGAATATAAACTTTTCTACCTCAGCCTTGCTCGTATGCTGAGTCAAACAACTGTATAACCAGAAAAATTACG
>NZ_JABXYX010000211.1 GCF_017982655.1 Brasilonema sp. CT11
GGACTAGGTGTCTGATTTTGTGAAGGTGTTGGGCTTGGACTGAGCGGATTTTCTGGAGGTGTTGGACTAGGTGTCTGATTTTGTGAAGGTGTTGGGGTAGGGCTGACGGGATTTTCTGGAGGTGTTTGGCTGATCGGATTTTTTGCAGGTGGTAAGGTTAATGGTGTTGTTGGCGATCGATTAACAGCCGAAGGTTGCCCTAAGGATGGTTGTAGAGAAATAGCTAAACTCGTAATACCTAGTAAAGAAGTTTTAGACAAAACTAATATCAGCTTTGTAAGTAACTTTTGATTCATTTCTCACTCCTCTAAATATCAACACACACCAAAGACATAAATAGACTGATCACTGACTGGTACTTGAAGCTAGAAAGTAGACAGCCTAAAAGTATGAGCAAATAAAGCTTGTAAAATCGGTTTTGCAGTGTTGCAGTTCGCCGAATGATGGGTTTATAAGCATTGCGGCAGCGCTTAACACACTCTACATAATCTCATGTTTTTTAGCTTCAACTACTTGTGTTTCGTTTTTTTTAAGTAAAATGATACTAAAAATATAACCTAAGAAGTCCAATTTAAAGTTTATGATTTTATGATATATGTTTGCTAAAATCAATTTACAATATTCATTTAGCTTGATTATTATGCTTTTCCTAATTGATAGAAAAATTTTCAGTTATTTGTCTGATTATTTAAACATTGGCTCGGATAATGTATCCTGACGTAATATACAGCAGAATAGAGGCGTCAGTCGTCAGGAGTCAGAAGTAAAATTTGCTCTCTGTCTGACTTTTAGATAACAACGTTGTACTTCATTTACTTGCAATGTGCTGTAAGATTAAAAATTATTGGCAGCCTACAATCTTATTACTTCCTTGCAATTTTCCCCGCTGCCAAATTCCACTATAACGCAAGCCGTCTTTAGATATCCACGTACCTTGACCATCAAACTGGTTGTTTTTGAATTCTCCTATATATTGACAACCATTTTTGTAGATATATTTTCCTGTGCCTTGAAAAGAATTCTTATCAAACTGACCTACGTAACGCTCACCATTCCCACGTACCAAGTTTCCACAACCACTATATACTCCATTTTTTAGTTCTCCATCATATCGAGAATATCCACCCAACTTGCGATCGGGAAAGATAATGATTCCTTTGCCTGTCAGTGGTGAATTCTTTGGGAAACCATAAACTGTGGCTGAACCAATTTTCCTATCGGGCGTACTTGGTAGAGCTAGTATTGGTGTTTCTGGGCAAACCAGTTGCACGTCATATGTGGTTTGTGGCGAATCATATGTGGTTTGTGGCGAGTCAGGTGTGGGTTGTTGGGAATCAGCGACAGTTTTTTGTGAATCGGGTGTGGGTTGTCCTGAATCAGCTACGGGTTTTTCTAGATCGGGTGTGGGTTGTCTCCAAAAACTCATAAATAACAATCCCACTCCGATTAGCACACCCACGCCAACTCCAGTACCAATTAATACTTTTTGGTAAAGTTTCAATTCTCGTCGTGTTGGGGTTGGTAATAAGCGTGGCTGTGGTGGTGTCGATGGTGGCGGAAATGAAAATGGTGTTAGCGCTTGCAACGCCTCGGATGCTGTTTGATAACGTTTATTGAAGTTATGGCACACCATTTTATCTAATACATCTGCCAGTCTAGGGCTAACCGAAGCCCGATTTCGCCAAATGACTTCCAAAGTTTCGGGGTTTTTTGGCAGTTCTTGAGGTCTGATCCCAGTTAAAGCATAAATTCCCAGCATCCCCACTGCATAAACATCGCTGCTTAACTTGGGATACCCATTCAATTGTTCGCTGGGCATATAGCCATAAGTACCAACAATAACGGAGACGTTTGTTTGCCCTTGAGCATTGACTACTAATGCGCTAATTTGCTTGACAGCGCCAAAGTCTATCAATACTATCTTGCCGTCTGTCTTGCGCCGCATTAAATTTTGTGGTTTGATGTCTCGATGAATTATATTTTTATTGTGAACAAATGTAAGAACTTCTAAAATTTCCTGTAATAGCTGTGTTACTTGAGCTTCACTTAACCTTTTACCAGGAGAAATTTCCCCACTTAAATCGTGCCCATCTATAAATTTTTGTACTAGATAAAATTCGCCGTTTTCTTCAAAGTGGGCGAAAAGTCGGGGAATTTGACTGCACTCATTGCCTAAGCTATATAAAACTTTTGCTTCTCTGTCAAATAACACTCTGGCAAGTTGCAAATCTTCTGGATTTTGCATTTGCTTGAGGTTTTTTACAACACACAGAGGATGATCGGGTAAATCTAAATCTTCAGCTAAATAAGTAACTCCAAAGCTACCACTTCCTAAGAGTCTGACAATTTTGTAGCGTTGGCGGAGAATTTGACCGAGGAGCATTACTATTTAACCAAAAACAAAATGAATTCTCTTAAATTTTGGCACATACAACCTAATCGCCCACTTTTTTGTTTGTGCAAGTGAACAGAGAGAGTTTTTCACCTGCTTGGCAAAACGAATTGTATAACTGTATAATGACACCCCAGTAAGCACGAATACTGTTAGCGTCGAATCCATAAGATGCGATGATCTCTTCTTTTTTTATAACACCGCATCCCTTCGTGTGGGAAAGCAATAGACTACTGCCTTTAAGTACGATAGCTTACAATTAGAAAAGCAGGAGTACTGAAAGTTCCCCTGAATATGCGACTTGATGCCGATGTGGTAGCCTGGTTTAAGAACCGACAGTACATGCTCAAACACCAGTCTGAGGCTGTTCGCGGAGAATGACCAACAAAGGCAGCTAAGAAGCGACAGAATAAAAATATTGAACTGTGCCGAACTGTAAGCAATAGAGGCTGTCTGATGCCCGCTAGAGATCTATTCCATAATGTGGTCAAAAATGCACTTCATAAGGATGATTGGGTCATTACCCACGATCCCCTAACTTTGGATCTGCGAGATCGCCAATTGCATATTGATCTTGGAGCAGAAAAACTAATTGCCGCACAGAAAGATAACCAGCAAATTGCTGTTGAAATCAAGAGTTTTGTCGCGCCTTCTAATGTTTCCGAGTTTCATATGGCGCTAGGACAATTTTTGAACTACCGACTTATTTTACGGAACAGAAGCAGCCACAACGAATTCTCTATCTAGCAGTCCCACTGGACATTTATGAAGATTTTTTTTCTGAAGAACTCCCTCAGCTTAGTCTAAAGGAATATCAGATCAAGGTTTTGGTATTCGATCCTGAACTGGAGATCATCACACAGTGGATAAACTAAACCAGTACCGTCAAGCAATCAAGCAAATTTTGATGCGCTATAGTCAGATCAAGCCTTCCTTTGGCGAGATTGAGCGCTATACTGCATTTGATACTGAGCAAGATCACTATCAGGTGATTAGCGTTGGCTGGGAAAATCGTCGTCGCGTTTATGGATGCTTAATCCACATTGATATTAAAGACGATAAAATTTGGATTCAGTACGATGGCACTGAAGATGGAATCGCTAATGAGTTAGTGGAGTTAGGTGTTCCCAAAGACAACATTGTTCTGGCATACAAATCTCCGTTGATGCGTAAATATACTGATTTTGCAGTGGGATAAAATGATCAAAGTTTAGTATTTTCAAATAATATAAAGATGGAAAGAAATATGGAAAAACAAACAATTCATGTTATCGGAGGTGGACTAGCTGGGACAGAAGCAGCTTGGCAAATAGCCTCTGTTGGAATATCGGTCGTTCTGTGGGAAATGCGCCCAAATCGCTTCAGTGGTGCACATCACACGGAACATTTAGCGGAATTGGTGTGTAGCAATTCTTTCGGGGCAATGGCAAGCGATCGCGCTGCTGGTCTTTTGCATGAAGAACTACGCCAACTCAATTCTATTGTCATCTCAAAAGCTGATGAACACGCAGTTCCCGCTGGTGGGGCGCTTGCAGTGGATAGAGGACAATTTAGTCAAGATTTGACGCAAACTCTCGCTCAGCATCCTCTGATTGAACTGCGTCGAGAGGCATTACGTGTTATCCCTGAAGGAATTGTCGTTTTGGCAACTGGTCCTTTAACCAGTCCGGAATTGGCAGAAGATTTACGCCGCTTCACAGGGATGGAATACCTCAGCTTTTTCGATGCCGCAAGCCCAATCATTGTGGGAGAATCGATTAACCACGATATTGCTTTTCTCGCCTCTCGTTACGATAAAGGTGAAGCTGCATATTTAAACTGCCCGATGAATAAAGAGCAGTACTTGCGGTTTTGGCAAGAACTGCGTACTGCTGAACAAGTGGAATTGAAGGATTTTGAACGGGAAACGGCGAAATTTTTTGAAGCCTGTCTACCAATTGAGGAACTCGCACGGCGCGGGGAAGACACGATGCGTTATGGTCCTCTCAAGCCAGTCGGGTTATCGGATAGTCGGACTGGAGAACGCCCTTATGCTGTGATACAGTTGCGGCAAGAAGACAAAGCAGGTCAACTTTGGAATATGGTAGGATTCCAAACAAATCTGCGTTGGGGTGAGCAAAAGCGTATTTTCCAAATGATTCCTGGTTTGGAAAATGCTGAGTTCGTGCGGTTGGGAGTCATGCACCGGAACACCTTTCTCAACGCCCCTGTGCTGATGCAGCCTAGTTTGCAATTTATCAACCGTCCAACGTTGCTAGCTGCTGGACAGTTAATTGGAACTGAAGGATATACCGCAGCCGCAGCCGGTGGTTGGTTGGCGGGAACGAATGCAGCGCGGCTGGCTTTGGGGAAAGAACCTTTGACTCTACCCAAGACGACGATGATGGGGTCACTGTTTGAGTTTATCAGTTCCGCTTCGCCTAAGCATTTTCAACCGATGCCTCCTAATTTTGGAATATTCCCAGAATTGGGTCAGAAAATCAAAAATAAGCAAGAGCGTTACGGACGTTATCGCGATCGCGCTTTGGCTGACTTGAAGGAATTGATAAACAGTGTTCAGCAGTGAAGTGCTGAGTCAGGGAGTGAGGGAGGAAGTGAGTGAGTGAGTGAGTGAGTGAGGGAGGAAGTGAGGGAGAGACTTCTAATTCTGAATTTTGAATTTTGAATTTTGAATTGTCTTGTCCCCTTGTCCTTCATCAAGACTCAGAACTCAGGACTATTTTGATATCCTTCGCTGGTCTTGAATTGTTTCGTCGTTGGTTGTAGCTATTCCGTGTATACCGATCGCTGCGATCGTTATACCAATAAAACCCCAAGTTCCATTTGTGAATGCATTCATCCGATGAACGAAACTACGATGATAGGCAAGATCCAACTGTCTATTATTGGTTCTTCCATTCCTAGCTAAGTTCTCCACATACCTTTCAGTCCTTTGTAACTCTGTATATTCAGTGTTAAACGAGTAAAGTGATGATCCCGCTATCAATAAACCTGGAATAACCAAGGCAATAAAGAGAATTGCTCTGCCTATGCTCATACAACCTCGTTAGGCAATATATTTGAGTTAATGCTGACATGGCGAGCATTTGTTGATAGTATCTGGCGAACAAATTAGAAAAATCGTCCACTCTGAGATGATATCGTGTCCGGGAATAACAGTCATGAAATTTCCGACCATACCCTGGGAAATCTAATATCAAGAGCATAAAAAAAGCTCAACTTCCAGAACATCAGGGAAAAATGAGCAGCGATTTCTTCTTATATTTTGCTGCACATTATGCATCTATAGCAACCTAAATCATAAGCCTTGCGGGTACGCTGTGCATAGGGAACAGCGGTTAACCCTGAGCGGAGCCGAAGGGCACGCTTTGCGCTTACGTGAGCAAACTTGATCCCCGACAACTTTTAAAGTTGTCGGGGATCTGTGGCTTTCAATTTATGCGCTACGCGCAGGCACTTTCACACAAATCAAATAGGATCGCTATACTTGACATGGACGATTTTGTTACAAAGCCAAGACTTTAGCGCCAAGACCTCAGCGATTTTCTTGAGCCTCCATTTATTAGAATAGTCTCAGGCTGAGAAATTATAAAAATATGATAATTATCACTTAATGCACGTTATTAGTCGGAGAAAGCTGCGAGAATACTGCAAAAAGCACGCTGATTCCTATGAAGCCCTTGATGACTGGTACACAACTGCCCGTCAAGCAGAGTGGGTTAGTCTTGTTGAAGTTCAGGCAGTTTATCCTCAAGCTGAAGCCGTTGGCAATTTTACGGTTTTCAATATTAAGGGCAATAAATATCGCTTAATCGTTAGTATCAATTATGCGAAGCAGGTAATCTATATCAAATATGTTCTAACTCATGCCGAATATGACAAAGATAACTGGAAAAATGACCCTTACTTTTAATCCAATAATTTACAGCGAATTGCTGTCTAAACATCAACCTCGAATTATCAAAAGTGAAGAGGAAAACGAGAAATTTCTCGCAATCGTTGAAGAACTGCTTTCTCGTCCTAACCTGACTCCAGAAGAAGATGCTGTGTTGGAACTATTGGTAAGACTGATTGAGGATTTTGAAGATAAGCACTATGAGATTAATGCCTCAACGCCACACTCAAGACTGCTTCATTTAATGGAGGCTAGGAGTCTGGAAAAAACTGATTTAGTGAAAATTTTTGGTTCGAGGGACGTAACTACCGAAGTAGTTAATGGTCAGCTAGAAATCAGTAAAGAACAAGCTGAGGCTTTAGGGGAGTTTTTCCAAGTTAATCCGAGCTTGTTTTTGTCAAATTAGGCGATAGCTAGCCCCTAAGGGGGCGCTGCGCAAACGCTGCTGCGCTCCGCGCAGATCGCCCTGCATAGCACCGCACTCCCTTGCAATCGCACTTCCTGCAAACGAAAGAAGCCCCAAGAAAGTTGGTGTCTTTGCAACCCAAGCAGCAGTCTAACAATCTGGTGTAGCGGACGGAATAAAGATCTTGGTGGCAAATCAAAGCTATGCTATAATTGATTACAGTAGCGAACTTTGATGTTTACTACTTTAAGGGCGCGTGGCTCAGTGGATAGAGCAACAGGTTCCGGTCCTGTGGGTCGGGGGTTCAAATCCCTCCGCGCTCGTTTTATGTACATTAACTAATTATTTGTCACTATTAACAGATTGATGTCATTTTTAACAGATTAATGTCATTTTTAACAAATTATGTGTCACAGCTATATACTGTTATGTCTTATAAGTATGGCAGTATTCTCCTTTTGGAGATTGATTGATAACTAAATAAATTATTCATTAATATAGCCAGAGGTCAGTTCCTCCAAACAAAGAATCTGTTGCTCTATCCTTTCAACCCACCGAAAAACCGTCAGCTTGGCATCGAAATTGAGAACCAGCTACAAAAGTCAACAAAGCTTTTAACCCACATTCCGCACCCTAAACTGTCACACAACCAATTTTGGACGTTTCAATATTTGGGATTGGCGATACGCCCCCCAATCTTCCTCCATCCTTGTATAAAATGCAGCCTATATTGGGGGATAAAATCCGAAAAAACCGATAGTGAGAGTGGGGGGTGCGGAAGGTCGGTTTTAAAGTAATGCTAATACTGAGAAAGGGCTAATCTACGATCTTGTTCGTAGATATCTTTCAACCCGCCTCTAGCTGGGAGGGGCGTTGAAACTAACACCTCTACCCGTAGGATTACGGAAGGTCACTTTCAACCCGCCTCAAGCTAGCTTTCAAGGGTAGGTATTTAAAAATCAGGCAGTAGAGAGAGTAATTTGAGAGACATGAAGTTGTGGAGTGAAGCTAGGCCAATCCTCAGGGAAAAAACCACCTTGGGGTAATGGAAGGCGATTAA
>NZ_JABXYX010000374.1 GCF_017982655.1 Brasilonema sp. CT11
ATGCGTTTACCCCCTTGTAGCTGCGATTCGGAAATTGTGCCGCATTTAAGAAGCGGGCGAGAGTATGAGTCGACGGGAGCTCCCGTTACAGAGCGCCAAGGATTCGCCGGACGTGCCGAGAGCATGGGGCGGGTTGAATTTGGGTGGAACCACGAGCGCGCTCGTCCCTTTGCGGACGGGGGCGTTTTTTAGTTCATATGCAAAAATAAAAAGGAGATGTTGGACGATGTGCAATTCCAAACAAGAGCAAGCAAAAGCAAGTGCGGCCATGCTGTTGGCCCAAGCGGTGCAAAGGAAGTTCGAAGGAGTCAAGCTGGGAGTCGGGGCCGTATCGGAGCAGGGATTCTACTACGATTTCGAGGTGTCTGGCACGTTCGCGGAATCGGATCTGGCCGCAGTCGAGGAGGAGATGCGGAAGCTGGCGACTGACGGGGTTCGGGCGAAGCTGGAATGGATGCCAAGGGCGGAGGCGGCGGAGCTGTTCGAAGCAAGGGGAGAAAGCTGGAAGGCGGAGTGGCTGCGTGAGGAGGCGGAAGCAGATCCGGTGCCGATGTACCGCAGGGGAGAGTTTGCCGACGTGTACCCGGACGTCTGCGCGCGGGAAGCCGGGATGGATGCGCCGGTGTTCAAGCTGCTTAGCGTGGCGGGAGCTTACTGGAGGGGAGACAGCGGCAATCCGATGCTGCAGCGCGTCTACGGAGCCGCGTTCGGGAGCGAATCGGAGCTGAAGCAGTTTCTCGTCTGGCAGGAGGAGGCTTCGCGGCGCGACCATCGCAAGCTGGGCAAACAGCTCGAGCTCATTCATTTCTCGGAGGAGGCTCCGGGTATGCCGTTCTACTTGCCGAAGGGGGCGGTCGTGCGGCAGGAGCTGGAGAACCTGTCGAGGGAGTTTTTGCGAAAATACGAATACGAGGAAGTCCGTACGCCGCTTATCATGAACAGGCAGATGTGGGAGCAGTCGGGACATTGGGAGCATTATCGGGACAATATGTATTTCTCCGAGCTGGACGGTCATCAATTCGCCGTTAAGCCGATGAATTGTCCGGGGCACATGCTGATCTACAAGAGCCGGCTGCGTTCGTATCGGGATCTGCCGATCCGGCTGGCCGAATTCGGACAGGTGCATCGCCACGAATACAGCGGAGCGTTGAACGGCTTGTTCCGGGTTCGCACGTTCTGCCAGGACGACGCGCATATTTTCGTCCGTCCGGATCAGATCGAGGCGGAGATCGGGCGGGCGATCGCGATGATTCAGGAGATGTACGGCCTGTTCGGCTTCGAATACAGCCTGGAACTGTCGACGCGGCCGGACGATTCCATGGGCAGCGACGAGCAGTGGGCCGAAGCCGAGGCGGCGCTGGACAAGGTGCTGGAGAACAGCGGGCCTCCCTACCGGATCAACCCGGGGGCAGGCGCGGTCGCC
>NZ_JABXYX010000212.1 GCF_017982655.1 Brasilonema sp. CT11
CCTGTTGGTAAAGTCACGCTGGGTCGGATTTTCAACGTTTTGGGCGAACCTGTGGACAATAGGGGACCTGTCGATTCTGAGGAAAAATTGCCCATCCACCGCGATGCTCCCAAATTCACAGACTTGGGAGGCTTTAGCTAATAGAGAATAATTAGTATTTACAAAAGGTGGGTCATCCCACCTTTGTCTTTCGACTAGAATAGTGGGAATTTTTTCAGTTTATAGTACATATGTATTACTTAAACAGGTTCTGCGATACGCTTCAAATCGAGCAGAAAGATTGTTTTTACAACTTCTTCTTCGGATAAAACAGCGACATGAGTGACCATCTTAATAATAGGTTTACGATAATTGCTAGATCTTGGTAAAAAGCGAATCGTTTCTTTTGATAATTCCACTATATCGGGTGGTTTATCTACCAAAATTCCGTAGAGTTCCCGTTGTGAATTGTGTGCTACCACCAAAAAAGATGGGTGATCAGATGAGTAAAGGAAGTTATCTTCGCCTAAGTATTGATGTAAATCCAAAATCTTAATCATGTACTTACCGATCTGCACTAGCCCCATTGTTGGCAGGGTTTTGCTATTTGCAGATGATACATTCACTACCTTGAGCACATCACTCATCGGGAGCGCAAAGAGATAATCTGCAATGTTAAAAACAAGAAACTTGTCTAACTGTGACTCGTTGTGCATTAATCTCTCCTAGCAAGAACTCCAGTATTTTTCTCAAGGGCATCTGTCAGTGTGCTCAACAGTATATGCTCCAGATAAGGTTTGATAATATAAGCGTTAGCTCCCAACTTGAAAGCAAGTTGGCGGTGCTTCTCACTACTTCTGGAAGTTAGCATCACAACAGGAATATTTGCCAAAGTTGGGTCTTGCTGACGGTCTTTGAGAAACTCAAACCCATTCATTCGTGGCATCTCGATATCACACAATACTAGATGAATATCTGTGTGAGCTTGGAGTCGTTCAATTGCTTCGTAACCGTCTTTTGCCTGAAGTACTTGATAGTCTGCTTTTTCTAGGGTCAAAGCTACAGTTTGGCGGACGGTAATGGAATCGTCCACTACGAGAATAGTTTTTTTTGGTCTTGGTTTGTGGTGACTTAGAGTTGGTGCTTCTGGCAGGGCAGTACTCGCTTGAGATAGTAATCGCGGCTGTTCTATCCTGGAGGTGAACATCAGGGGCGTTGAACTAACGAAGGCGCGTTCGCCCTTGGGGGCGGCAACAACCTCGCCCCTAAAAGCGCTGTTCCTTGCCCAATGACTATTATCCTGTTTTTGCCGTTGCGACAAACATTCCATCAATGCTAACCCATCAAGTACTAGCGTTAGCCGACCATCAGGTAGAATACTACTCCCGTAGATGTAAGGGGGAGGGACAATCATTGCTCCTAATGGACGGATAACCAATTCCTGATCACCGATGAGCTGATCTACTTCCAAACCGAAAAGTTTATCTTGAGAACGAATCAGAATAATTGGCAACTCAAGCTTCTGAGAAACACCATTTGGGTTGGTATTAAACACTTCAGGTTGACTGACAGATGAGAAATAATTCAGGACTTTGGTGAGTTGGTAACAAGGAATCAGTTTCATAGAAGCACCCTGACCCCACCGCAGGACTTTGCCTTCTTCCCAGGAGCGAATCTGGTCTGCTTTAGGAATAAAAACTTCCTCGATAGAATTAGTAAATAAGGCGTAGATTTGGTCGCCAGCTTGACAAAGCAGTAAGTTGGCCAGCGTTAAGCTCAGAGGAATTTGCAGTCTGAACATTGTACCTTGAGTCTGTTCAGAAAATATTTCAACTGAACCTTTAATTGTTTGCAAATGAATGCGAACAACATCCAGACCAATTCCTCGTCCAGAGAGGTCATTGATACTAGAAGCTGTAGAAAAGCCTGGTTGAAAAATGAACTCCGTTAGCTGAGCTTCCTTTAGATTGCTAGCTTGTTCTGGTGAGACAAGTTGACGTTCTACCGCTTTGGCGCGAATCTTTTCAAAATCTAATCCTTGACCATCATCCCTAACTTCAATCACTAAGTACTTACCCTGATGGTAAGCAGAGATTTCAATCTGACCTTTCTCTGGCTTGCCCCGTTTTTGTCGGATTGAGTTCAATTCAATTCCGTGGTCAAAAGCATTGCGAAGCAGATGCAACAGGGGGTCATACAGTTTGTCAACCACTGCTTTGTCAACTAAGGTGTCACTTCCAGATAAATTCAGTGTTACCTGCTTTTTGTGTATAACTTCTAGCTGACGCAAGATACTGGGAAAGCGTTCAAATAAGTGTCCCAAGGGCAACATCCGGGCTTCCATGAGAGAATCATGGGTATGAGTTAATAACCGACGTTGTTTTTCCAAAGTCTCCTGGGACTGACGATTAAACATTTCAATAGCATCGGTTGTTTCTCCCAATTGCACCATGTCTTCTAGAAGTGATTGAACAAGATTATGAAATTCGCTGTAACTAGTCGTCAGTTCCAGAGAATCGAAATATCCTTTGTCTTGCCCATTGCGAAATAACCACTTTTGTTCTGGAACACTCAACTGGCGTTGCGACAAATCTTGTAACTGATGAAGCAACTGCTGATGTTGTTGTAGTTTTAAAAGAAGTACTCGAACAGCAGCCGACAGTTGTTCCTTTTGGAGAAATTGGCGATTTTGGTTTGTTAACAATTCTCCGATTAGGTAATTCAGTTGTTCTAACTCCCCAACATTAACCCGCACAGTACGAGTTGAGGAGGATATGGCAGCTTCGGTAGGTGAGGAGATCAAAAGGTGGGAAGAAGTCCGCACTGGTTCTTGTTCCTCCGTTAGCGTCACCTTCTGGTGAGGCTTGGCTTCAAATTCCACAGGACATGAAGGAAAAGAGTCGGGTTGATGAGTGTTTTGATAATCAGACGCTGATTCCTCAGTATTTGGTTCAGTCTCAGGTGTCGTTTGGGTTACTCGTTCGGTGTATCTCGTCCGCAGACGCTGCCCCAACGACAGTTGCTCCTGGGGGAGATCCTCTGTGTTGGACTGCCTCACCTCCTCTTGAGCATGGACTGGTTCATTTCGGGACGCTTGAGGTAAATCCTGGAGTCGTTCCCCCAGTTTTTCTAACGCTAAGGATACTTGACCGCCTTGACTTCTGTCACCGTTTAGCACGGCTTTTCGTGCTTCTTGGAAGTTTGCCAAAGCAATGTAGCCAACAACCATCGCTTGCTCGGGATAGTTGTCCAAAGCAGTCAGCGCCGTTTGAGCTATAGCTCCAAACCCTGGTAAATTTAGCGACTCAGCTAAACCAAAGAAAACCTCTGCTTGTACCCTCAGCGTAGTAGCAACTTGTTCGGAGTGACCACTGCTTATGGCTGTCGCTAGGAGATCTAAGCGTTGAGTAACTCCAACTTCAAAGATGGACTACGTGAAAGTAAATCCCAATTCTTGTGAATCGGGAAGATAAGCTTCCTCACCAAAATAGTCTCCTAACTTTTCTTGCAGTTGGGCAAAAATACTGGCGGTTCGGTCGAGAATATCAACATCATTCACCCACCCTCCTGTCAGTTCAGCAGTTAGGAGTAAGCGCAAACACTCATAACTCTCGAAGAGTAAAGCTTCAACTTCTTGGTCAATCGATAAGTCAGGTTTGCAAATTGCTCTAAAAATATCTTCCAACGTGTGAGCTACGGTTGTAATCGCTTCCAAACAGATGCTGGCTGCTGCTCCTTTGAGGGTATGAGTAGCACGCATCAGCGTATAAACTTTATTGACACTGAAGTCAACTCTTAGACTGAACAATTCTTGTTCTATCACTTGCAGCAGTTCTGGTGCTTCTTGGAGAAAGTAGCGGTGGCTTTGCTCTTGAATGTTTGGGTCGTTAGTCATTAGTCGTTAGTCGTTAGTTATTAGTGATTAGTGAGACCAGTGCTGCGGGAGGGGAGCCACTG
Organism: Brasilonema sp. CT11; assembly: GCF_017982655.1. Lineage (GTDB taxonomy): Bacteria > Cyanobacteriota > Cyanobacteriia > Cyanobacteriales > Nostocaceae > Brasilonema. Next base: position 3,937 of record NZ_JABXYX010000212.1, read on the forward strand.
CGTTGGACGGGTTTCCCGGCTTGTAGACGCCCGGAGGGCGGCTTCCCGCTTTCTTAGCATGTGGCGTTTTCCCGACAGCCAGGCATCTGGCGTATGCGCTTTGCGCACGCCCAGAGGTCTAAAGCGCAGCGAGACCGGAGGTCTTCCCCGAAGGGTCATGAGCACTTAAGCAAAAGAACAAATAACCAAGAAAGAACTCAGCAGAGTAGGAATATACCCCACAGGTACGCTACGCTTTTGCGTAGGATCTGCTTGATTTTGAGTTGGTGAGTTCTGACCACTGTATTCTTTTGAAAAAGCAACAAATGACTAATATTTATTCATCAATCGACCTTGAACTGGTCAGCACTAGTTTGGAGATTTTGAGCCATTGCTAGGATTTCCTTAAAGGATGTGGAAATTTCCATCGAATCCTCCTTTGTATTGTTGGCAATATCTGCCACTTCTGTCATGGTTTGTGTGACTGATTGGATGCTTTGACTTTGTACTTGTGTTGTTTGCGTAATACCTTCCACAAGTTGACTGATTTGAGTCGTGGCTGCAACAATAGCGTTTAGATTTTGGCGAGCTTCATGTACCTGCGTTGTTCCTGTCGCAACTTGCTGAATCGCATTTTCCATAGCTACAGAAACTTCTGCTGTGCCCTTTTGGATTTCTTGAACCAGCAGCTCTATCTCAGTTGCTGCTTCAGCAGACTGACGCGCCAAAGAACGCACTTCATCGGCGACAACTGCAAAACCACGTCCATACTGTCCGGCTCTGGTTGCTTCAATTGCTGCATTTAAGGCAAGCAGTTGAGTTTGAGTTGTAAAGTTACTAATCAAATTCACGACTTTGGAAACCTTTTGAGAAGATTCCGAGAAGCGCTTGAGGCGCTTACTGGTTTCTGCCACTGTTTCCCGAATGTCAAGAATTCCATCCACAGTGCGGTTCATCGCTGCATCCCCTTGCTGGATGGTCTGGTTTGCCACCTGCACTGCTTCTTCCACCTGTTGAGCGTTCGTTGTTACGGCTTTTGTGGAATTGACCATCGTTTGGATTTGCTCCAAAGCATAAGTTAAGAATTGAAACTGCTGTTGCGCTTGGGTGCTTAAACCAACGATAGAAGATTCGTTTGCTTGAGAGGTTTGGGCGAGTTGTCTGGATGCTGTCTGCACCTGCATGACAATTTTTCGCAGACTTTGGAGGGTGATATTATAGACGTCGGCGATCGTACCTACTTCACCTTCGGTCACAGGTAGGCGAATAGTGAGGTTCCCTTGTAATACTGGTTGCACTGCTGAGAGCAACTGCATAACTTCTCGTTGAAGTTGCTCTTTGGCTGCTCTTTCCCTTTCGCTTGCTTGAGCCAATTGCTGTGCTTGAGTTTTTAGTTGCTCCAAGTATTCTGCTTGTTGTAAAGCAAGACCAATTTGTACCCCTACCTGAGCTACCAAGTTGACATCGATTTCCTCCCAATGACGTGGTGCATCATTTTGGTAAGCTCCCAATAATCCCCAAAGTTGGTCGCCTTTGAAGACAGGAGCAACTATAGAAGCCTTTGTTCCCCACCTTTCTATGAGTTCAATGTAGCATTCATCGCATCCAGAAGCTCTGAGATTATTAATGCTGAGAGTTTCTCTACGGCGAAACCGACCACCTTTTGTTTCTTGAAGACAGGTATCGTCAGCTCGAGCTAGCTCAGTTCCCACAACTTTAACCCAATCGCTGCCAACATCTTCAACGATAAATTCACCACTCCAGTCAGGATCAAAGCGGAAGATAGCAACTCGATCAGCTTTCAACTGTCTCCGTAATTCCGTAACAGCCATTTTGAGCAGCTTGTCAAGTGAAAAATTCTCTTGAATCAGAGCTAATCCAAGTCTATAGACCAATTTGCTGTAGATTGCTTCCTGTTCAACTGACTTGGCTAACTTCTGTGATTGCACACGCAGTTCTTTAATATACTCTGCTTGCTGTAAAGCGACTCCCAGTTGCGAGGCAATCTGCATCAGTACCTTAATTTCACCTTCTTCCCAGTGCCGTGCTCCACTATGTTGAAACGCTGACAACAAGCCCCAGAGTTTTTGTCCTTGGAAGATAGCAACCACTAAGAACGATTTAACCCCAAATCCCTCTAAGGTTTCTATATGGCAATCGGATAAATTGGCGTTGTAGATATCATCCGCAAAATAAGGTTCATTGTCACGTAATCTACCACCTTGATGTTCTTGCACATAACTATCTTCCCAACCGCTACCGACCAATTTAGACCATCCGCCGGACTCAGACTCAACGATAAAGTCACCAAAATAATCTGGGCGAAATTTGTAGATAGCCAATCGCTCTACACCCAGAAGTTTCCTGATTTCCTGGGTTGCTGTTTTAAAAATGGTGTCTATATCCGATGTTTGGCGAATCTTTTCAATAACCTTTGCTGCGCCTCGTTCCCGTTCTGCAGTTCTAGCTATCTGAGTGGCTTGTTCCTGTAGTTGTTTGAGGTACTCTGCTTGTTGTATTGCTATCCCCAGTTGATTGCTAATTTGGGTCATCGCCTTAATTTCATGCTCTTGCCAATCACGCGGACCAGAGTTTTGATATGCCGCTAATAGACCCCAAAGCCTGTCTCCTTTAACAATCGGAGTAATGACGTAAGCTCTTGTTTGCAACCGCTCCAAAGTGTCAATGTAACAAGGTAAAAATCCTGCTTGGTAAATATCGCTGACAACCCGAAAGTTTGTTTTTGTGGAAAATCGTCCCCCTTGAGTTTGTTGGAGATAGGTGTCTGTAATACTGGCTTTTCCTCCACCAAGAATTTTGGCACTGCACTCGCTGACGTTTTGTGGCAAAGTGGGGTTGTCAAATTGCTCCTGCATTATGGATTTCCATTCACTGGATACAGACTCAGCAACAAACTCACCGCTCCAATCCAGATTGAAGCGATAAATAACAACACGCTCTGCCTTGAGGATATTTCGGACTTCATAAGGTGTTGTCTTGAAAATGCTGTTAATGTCAGAAGATTGACGAATTCTATCGGTCGCATCCGCCACGATTCGCTCCCGCTGAGCCGCTAGTTGCTCTGATTTGAGTTTTAGCTGAGCCGCAGCATCAGCCTGCTTGAGAATAGCGCCCAGACGATGACTGACTAGTGACAACAGAACAACTTCAGAATCCTGCCAACGCCGAGGTCCAGAGTTTTGATACACACCTATTAGACCCCAGAGTTCTCCTCCTTCAAAAATTGGGGCAATGATGTAGGCTCTACTCTGAAATTTCTCCTGAGTTGTGATATAGCAGTCCGAAAAACCAACACTATAGATGTCGTCCACACGCTTAACTGCCTTACTCTTGACAAAATCTCTTCCTTGTGTATCTTTTAGGTAGGTGTCGATGTCAAGGCTAGTAAGATTGCCTAGCATATTCACTGTGCAGCGGTCATAATCTACTTTATCTTTTGACTTCAAACTGACATCTTTCTCTTGCTCTTGCATTAAAGCAACCCAGCCCGAGGCGACAGATTCAGCAATAAATACGCCACTCCAATCAGGGTAAAAGCGATAAACTACGACTCGGTCAGCTCTGAGAAACTGTCGCAGTTCCTGGGTGATGTTGCCAAGGGTAACGCTTGTATCAGAAGTTGGTGGTGTTTGTTCCA
>NZ_JABXYX010000032.1:0-50798 GCF_017982655.1 Brasilonema sp. CT11
CTCTACCGGATCGCCGCCCGTTACCACGTTGATTAGCAAACGTCCACCAGAGAGGCGATCAAAGGTTGCTGCCATCCGTGCTGCTACCCCAGGCATTACCAATCCAGGACGTATCGCCACCAGAAAATACATTTGCCGAGTTAGCGATGCTAAAGTTGATGCCACAATCCAGGCATCTTCACAAGAGCGACCCGTAGGCAGCAATGCCCCTGTGTAACCTAGATCATCCACCGCTTGAGCAATTTGTCGTAAGTAAGGAAAGCTAACTGCCCGTCCGCCAGTAGCAGTTCCTAGATAACGTCCGTCACCATGAGTTGGGATGAACCATAGTAGCTGCATAATCTTTATTTTGTTAAAATGCGGTATGTCAATTTGCTTGCAGTATTTTAGCGATTTAACTTAGAAGTATCGCACGACCAATTCAGTAAATCAAGCTCTTTTTACCAGGACTTACGCAAGTGTCACAATATAATCAAAAGTGTCACATAGGCAAAAACATGGATTTGAACTTGTATGGCTTACTCTATAAGCCTCAGAAAAAAAGTTCTCGCTTGTGCCACTTTAGAAAAAATGTGCCAGTTGCAATGTATCACTTTCTGCGATGGTTTTGAAGCGGGAACCTTCAAGATGTGGGGCGGGGGTCTTACACGTAAAAAAATTGGGCAGGCTTATTTAGAACGAGTACCCGTATGCGCCGACAGATCAACAGACGTTTGCGTAGCGTCCCTCTTAGGGACTAGCCTGCCCAATTTTTTAGGGGGACAATGCGTCGGAACCAGCGATTTGCATTTCTATCAGTTGAAGCACCCTTTCGTGCGTTCGTGTTGTTCGTCGTGCTGATGGTTATTATTGCCAGTTTTGTATTGACCAAGAACGAATTGAGAAACGGGAACCAACTGCCCATAACATTGGCATTGATGTTGGACTGAAGGACTATATCTCAATATCCTGGTGCGCTAGACGTTCCGTCTAACATTACAATTACTCAGATTCTTTCAACATCCAAACTGGATTGCTATATAATTTTACGAAAGTTTAAATATTTTCTTTAGGAAAAGTTTAGTTGCTAAATTTCCCTTAAGTTGATGAGGAGATAAAATTATGCTCACAATAGATCCCTCAAAATTATCTAAAGGGGAACTTCCCCATCCACCTGAGTTTGAGCGTGTGGAAGATGAGCGTCTCCATCGCAAACAGTGTTTGGCTGGGGAACTTCCCCATCCGCCTGAGTTTGAGCGTGTGGAAGATGAGCGTCTCCATCGCAAACAGCGTTTGGCTGCTGCCTTTCGTTTGTTTGCTCGTTACGGTTTTGATGAAGGTGTTGCTGGACACATCACTGCTCGTGACCCTGAGTTTCATGACCACTTTTGGGTAAATCCTTTTGGGATGTACTTTGGTCATATCCGAGTTTGCGACCTGCTACTGGTCAACCATAAGGGTGAGGTCGTTGAGGGTGATAAGCCAGTAAACGCTGCTGCTTTCGCCATACACTCTCAAATCCACCAAGCGCGACCAGATGTAGTAGGGGCTGCTCACACACATTCCATGTACGGCAAAACCTGGTCAACCTTGGGACGTCTTCTTGATCCGTTGACTCAAGACGCTTGTGCTTTCTATGAAGACCACGCTTTGTTTGAGGACTATACTGGGGTGGTACTGGATTTGGAAGAAAGTCAGCGTATTGCCAATACTTTGGGACAAAAGAAAGCGGCGATTCTTCGCAACCACGGCTTACTGAGTGTTGGTCGTTCAGTGGATGAAGCAGCATGGTGGTTTATCACAATGGATCGCTGCTGTCAATCGCAGTTGATGGCCCAAGCAGCAGGAAAGCCAGTGCTGATTAACCCCGACACTGCTAGTCTGACTTATCGTCAAGTTGGGTCACATTTCATGGGTTGGTTCAATTTCCAGTCACTGTATGACATGATTGTCCGTCAGCAACCTGACTTGCTGGATTGATTGACATCCTCCCACCGCGCCTTGTTTTTTCTGATCTGCAAAAAACAGTTGTGTCTGACTAGGTCAAACACAACATGCTGAGTTTTCACACATCCCACGAAGCTTTATGAGTTTCTTCTACTGTTTCTAAAAGAAGATGAACTAGACCTGGAATGAGTGAAGTCAATACTTTCATCATCTCCAATTCTTTCACTACTCATGCTGTGCTTGTAATACTGTTGGTAATAGCTATATGAGGCAGGCGTGGTATCTTTGGACTTATTAGCTATCACTCCTAAAATCGGTGTGCCAGACATTTGCAGATCGTCTAAAGCTTGTTGGAATATGGTACGTTTTAGCTTTCCTAATCCTGCGACTAGTACCAGTCCATTGGTATTAGCAGCCAGTAGGTTAGCATCTGCAAAACCCACCAAAGGTGGCGTGTCGTAGATTACCAAATCAAAAGAAGCTTGTAAGTCACTCATTAAATCCTGCATTTTGTGAGATGCGAGCAATCTAATTGAGTCAGGCGGAATTGGACCAGCACTGAGAACAAACAGGTTGTCCTCTAAGGGCGATCGCTCAATCACATTGTTCCAGTCTAAATCTTGTGCAATGACATCGGTTAATCCCTGAATATTCATCAGACCGACACGATTATGGATTGTGGGAGAGCGTAGATTTGCATCTACCAGTAGTACTCGTTGCCCCATTGCTGCGGCTGCGAGCGCTAGGTGTATTGCTACAGTCGTTTTACCATCTTCCTTTGCCGCCGAACTGATGACGAGTGAACGAATCGGTGTATCTGAGCTTAAAAGAAGAATATTGGTGTAAAGAGAGCGAAAAACTTCAAAAAAGGATGCTTTGGCTGCTTGTTGCATTCCACCAGATGTTTCTTGCCAAGCTAGTGCTCCTATTTCTTTCCTTAAAGGAACGACTCCTAATAGCGGTAATCCAGTCGATTCCTTGAGGTCTTTGGAAGAGTATAGAACGTTACTGAGCTTATCTGCAACTAAAGCTGCACCTGTACCCAGCAGCAAACCTAACAGTGTCCCCAAAGCTAAGTTTCGTTTGGCACTGCCTGGGCCAGTTTTTGGTTCATTCACTTCCTCAAGTTTGGGATCGAGTAACTTCCAAGAGGGGGACCTTAAAGCTTGCTCAATCTGCAATGCTTGTTTTTTAGCTGAAAATTGAATCAGACCTTCAGTCGCAATCTTTAAGTTTCGCTGAATATCATCGTATTCACGGATCACAACTGCTAAATTTCTCAGGTAATTATTGAAATAAGCAATTTTGTCTCCCAAAGATTTATCACGTGCTTGCAAGGCCCGGATACGGCTTTCATAATCTCTTTTCACCCGGTTTTCTTCCCCAGCTAGCATTGGCAGCAGATTTGCTTTCTGCCCCTCTAAGTATTGCAAACTAGGGTTTTCATTTGTGAATTTTGCTCCTGCTTTTTTGAGCTCAATGTCTACTGTTTGGATTTGATCCAATATTTTTTGGTAGCGAGCGTTTTCGCTCAGCACCGAATTCCCAGCCCTTTCACCTGGCTGTTGGGCTAACTCCCGTTTCAAATCTTCATAGGTAGCTAGCATTTGTTCTAGCTGTACGCGATTTTCTGCTTGCTGTTGGGTTAAAGTAGCAATTTGTTGAGAAATTTCTTGAGCTTTCTGTGCTGGTTCAACTAAGTCATGTCTTTGTCGAATGATTCGCTGTCTTTCTTGCCAGGCTCTAACCCGATTCTCTAAAGGCAGTTCTTGCTGTCTAACAAAGCTAATTGCCTGATTCACATCCTCTAGACGCTCGTTGACACTATACTCCACGTAAGTTTTTTGAAGTTTAGTTAAGACATCGCGAACTAGTTCCTTGTCTGCAGATGTGTATGTGACTTCTAAGATGTTTGGTTTTCCGGATGCTATTTGTAAGCCGGCGACTATTGAGTCGTAATCTAGTTTTGGATATTTAGTTTTATATTTATCCTGAAGCTCTTCGACAACTTTGTCTAGCATTTTACGACTTTCTAAAACTTGCATCGTCGTCGTAACTGCTTCTACTGACTCAGGAGATGCTATTCCTTGTTGGGAACTCAGGCTTTGAGGGATATTGGCTACTGCCCGACCCTCACCAGTCACAGGTTTTGTTAAAATCTCAAACTTACCTTGATACACTGGAGGATCTGTTTCCGCCTTCAACACAGCTGCTGTCGCTACTACGCCTGTTACACCAGCAATTAATAATGCACGGCGGCGCAGAGTAGCTCCAACTTGACCGAGATTCAATCCACCTTCTTCATTTAACTGGGCTGTGTAGGCTTGTGACAACGGGTGAGGATATTTGTCTGACTTCAGCATAGCCTTAGTAACTTCTCTAAGTTGTGGTTTTCCGTAGTTGCACGCTTTCGAGCTAAACCTTGGTATACATTTCTCTAATGTGCTCAAGTACCAAATTGTTTGATATTAACATCAACGTTGGTGAACCCATTAGTTAATGGCACAGTTTTGATACTCTTAAGGCAATTTAAGTTTTACCCTAAACCAAGTGATAGATACTTTTACCCTGTCTGAAGTCCCGAAAAAATACTAATAACACCGCAGCAATGCACTTAAGTATATTATTCTTATACACTCAATACTCTTCCGGATAAAATTTAATGATATTAATTTAACTTTATTTATTTTAGGTATACACTGATTGTGATCTTGCAGTGCCAATCAAAGGTGTAAGGGGAGCCAGTGCGTTGGGGAGCCAGTACTGTAGGAGGGTTTCCCTCCGTAGGTATCTGGTGAGACAGCGCTGCAGGAGGGTCTCCCGACCTAGGCGACTGCGTTAGCGCAGCGGAACCGGAGGTTCTCCCCGAAGGGCGTTCGGGTTTCCCGACTTGAAGCACCTGGCGTTGTAAGGGCAACGCCTAGAGCGCTCAGCGGCTCGACTGACTTGTGCTGAGCCTGTCGAAGTAGCTTCGCCGAACGTCCGAACGGTGTAAGGGTGTAAGGGAATAAGAGAATAAATGCATTTTCTGTATCCCAAGCGTAAATGCATTTCCCCTATACTCCTATACCCCTATACCCCTAGTTCAGGTGTAAGGAAAAAGGTGTTTGCTTCATTCGTAGCGGGTGGTGCGCCGCCCGTGGGGCGCTCTGAAGAAACACTCTTGAGGGAGGGAGTGAGGAAGTGAGAGTGAAATGTCTGTTTCATGCATAACAAATGGCGCACTACCTTTAGGCTGCTTTCAACCAAGATGCCGAACTTATATTCCTCTGTTTATAACTGGGGCGCTAGGATTCGAACCTAGGGATGGCGGGACCAAAACCCGCTGCCTTACCACTTGGCTACGCCCCATCAATTTGTCTTTCAATAATATAGCAAAAATTGAGGGGGTAGTGTCAAGTACTTCGCGATTTGACTTGAGGAGAATTTTATCAAATCGAAGAGGTATTCACCCGTGAAACTACAAGCCCAGGCTATGTCTATGGGTTGCGCCACTGGGCTAGCCATAGACACGGGTTTTGCCACAAGCCTTAGCTTGGATAATTCATCGACTATCAACTCTCCCATTGGGGCGCTGAATAATTGTTTCTAGAACCCGCCGCTTCGCTTTTGGATCAATACTTACCAAGCGCACATACTCATTGCTATATTCCCCAAGACAGGATTCCACAGTTGATATTGCATCTTGTTCGCCGGTTATTGGGCTTGTGATGCAACTTTGCCAGGAACCTATGCGGAAGCGACGCTCATCTACATGCTCAATACCTATTCTGTAACCTTGAGACAATATCTGACGTATCTGTTCTTGGGTTTCTAAGCTCAAATGGCTATTTGATACCTGTTGTTTCTGGAATCCATTAGATATTACAGGTTGGCTTGCGCGATCGCTTGACGGTTGAGTATTTGGTGTCACGCCACCAGAAGATGCCGATTGATTACGAGAGTACAAATCGCTTGACGGTTGAGTATTTGGTGTCACGCCACCAGAAGGTGCGGATTGATTACGAGAGTACAAGCCGCGATTATACTGACTCACCAGTTGAGAATTCTCGACTCGCTGCTGTTCACCAACCATCAACTTGCCCATCTCAATTAAGTTAGATAAGCTGAAATTAGGCTTTCTGAATTGTGGTGGACCTTCAAGGCTGTTAACCACACGTTGAGATACGCGCTCAATTCCCGTTTCATGTATGAAGTTGCGAATTTGCTCATCATATATTCGGGCACGCGAAGCGCTGAAAAAGTCTATCGATTGATTTGGGAATGTATCGACTAATTTTTCAACTTCTTGAGGTGAAAGTCCATCTTCACTAAAAATCCCACCGACAATACCAACCTTATCATCTCGGTCTGGGTCCCAGTAAAATTTCTCCATTCGACCATCCCGAATCAGTGGCGCATAGAGCGTGGATAAGTCATTACCTGTTACAAGAATCGGTACACGATGTAAAGGCGTTGCGTCGTAACTACCGGGAAGTTGCACATCTGTGGGATTGTCGGCAATATTCATCAGTGTGGCATTCACCAACTGAGTGTTGACTGTGTACTGAGTGCCTTCATCAAAGCGTCCTGCACCTGCATCCAAATCATTAATCATGATCACGCACATTCTGCCCCGCACGCGAATGAGTTCCGCTGTTTCTCGATAGCGCAGACGAATCAGACGTGCTGGATCTCCTGCATCTGGACTTTCGAGTTCGCCACCGGATATGTGAGTCACTTCAATACCCATTTTTTCAAAGACTAACTCACATTGAAACGACTTGCCCTCGCCTTTGCGTCCGTGAATCCCTAAAATTAAGGGAACTCGAACACCAGGAAGATCGAGATAATTTTTGGTGATGTGAACTGCAAGTTTATCCAGAAAGCGGGGAGAAATGTAGTAACTCATAAATATTTACCAATAATTTCAATCCCTGAACGGGATGAGTGACCCTTGCCAACCAAAAGTCTACAATTATTTCAGGTGATAGTTGGTTGGCTTCCTTCAAATAATATTAATTTTTTTTGACTACTAATTTTCATTCATTTTGAAATTAAAATATTTTCTCTTTTTATTTAAGTAAATACTTTTTCTTATATAGGAATCTGGTTTGGTTTATGAAAGAACTCGTTGAGCTAGGGAACGCTTAACACCCTAACGCTTAACTCTTAACTCTTAACTCTTAACACCCGAACGCTTAACATACACTGTACTGAGTTCCGTTCATAAATCAAATATAAATCCTATATTTTAAAATATACGTATATTTTTTGAACTGTGAGTTGAAGCACAACTTGGAATCACAAAGATAGTTCGATGATTAATTTTTTTGCATCTACTTAATACTTTACAAAAAGTGCACCCGACACTATCTAAATAGTAAAAAAACAGAGGTAGATAACTCTACCTCTGTTTTTTGGGAGATGAATCAATTATTTACAGTTCTCTTACGAACTAATTCCAACTTATCAGCTTTAGTATCTGCTGCTATTGGGCTTGTGAACGATAAAGCTGAGAACTTGGCACTGCTTGATGTTGTCAAAACCAACAACGCGGATAAAGTTATTACCGTACTGAGAACGGCAAGCTTGGACTTCGTTTAGTACTTCTTGAGTAGATCTTGCACCAAACAGAGGCAGTTTCCACAGAGTCCAGTAATATACTGTTGGCTCCGAATTCTCGTTAAATTCAATGGCTGGAATGTAACCTTGGTTGAGAATGTACTGGATTTGCTTGGAAATTTGAGCATCGGAGAGAGGAGGCAGATAAGAAAGGGTTTCGTAGCGACGCTCTTTTGAAAAGGTTTGCATAAGTGATGATAATGGGTTGCGGTTGACATCAGTTATGAGTGAACAGTTATCAGTTATTAACTGTTAACTGTTCACTGTTAACTGTTCACTGTTCAATGTTTGGATCTGAAGTTGCTTGTGTTTCTGGTTCCGGACTGGGATCTGATGTATTTATTTGCGTCATTCGCTCAAGATGCTGGCGACGGTGTTCCATATTGGCTTGCTGAATGCCCGTGCGAACCATTTCGGGTAAGTATTCTGCAACTTGTTCCGCTATGTGTTCTCTAACAGTCATGATCCGCAAAGCCAATTCGGGCTTCTCTTGAAACAGTTGCTTAACGTACGCTTCTCCATCCTGAATTTTATCAGCAGAAAAGCGTTGTAGCCAAAGTGCCAAGGGAGGATTTGTTTCGCTAACTTGAGCCAACACCGTTTTTAGTGCCTGATAAGTCAGGTAACTTTGCAGCGTCTTGGCTGTGTCTTTCGCAATTTGTTTAATATCCATGCTTGACCCCAGCCCTAGAATAGGTAAAAAGTAATAACTCAAAAGTAATGAGAAAGAAGGATTATTTTCTTTTACTTTTTAACTTCTTACTTGACGATCAGACGGTATCGACTGATTCAAACTCGAACTTAATTTCCTTCCACAGTTCGCAAGCAGCAGCCAGTTCAGGAGACCACTTAGCAGCTTCGCGGATAACGTCGTTACCTTCACGAGCCAAGTTGCGACCTTCGTTACGAGCTTGGATACAAGCTTCCAGGGCAACGCGGTTAGCGGCTGCACCAGGAGCATTACCCCAAGGGTGACCAAGGGTACCACCACCAAATTGCAGTACGGAGTCATCACCGAAGATTTCTACCAGTGCAGGCATATGCCAAATGTGGATACCACCTGAAGCAACTGCCATTACACCAGGCATAGAAGCCCAGTCTTGGGTGAAGTAGATACCGCGCTCTCTGTCTTGCTCAACATAGTTTTCACGCAGTAGATCGACGAAGCCCATTGTGATTGCGCGATCGCCTTCCAATTTACCAACAACAGTTCCGGTGTGGATGTGGTCACCACCAGACATCCGCAGAGTCTTAGCCAAAACGCGGAAGTGGATACCGTGGTTCTTTTGACGGTCGATAACGGCGTGCATCGCGCGGTGGATGTGCAACAACAAACCGTTATCACGACACCAGCGAGCCAATGTGGTGTTAGCGGTGAAGCCTGCTGTTAGGTAGTCGTGCATGATGATGGGCATTTTGAGTTCTTTGGCGTACTCTGCCCGCTTCAGCATTTCTTCGCACGTAGGAGCGGTCACGTTCAAGTAGTGACCTTTGATTTCACCTGTTTCCGCTTGTGCTTTGTGGATAGCGTCAGCAACAAATAAGAAGCGATCGCGCCACCGTTGGAATGGTGCGGAGTTGATGTTTTCGTCGTCTTTGGTGAAGTCCAAACCACCACGCAAGCACTCATAAACTGCGCGTCCGTAGTTCTTAGCAGATAAACCCAACTTGGGCTTAATCGTACAACCCAACAGAGGACGACCGTACTTGTTCAGTTTGTCGCGCTCAACTTGAATACCATGTGGAGGTCCTTGGAACGTCTTGAGGTAAGCAACAGGTATCCGCAAGTCTTCCAGACGCAGCGCTTTCAGGGCTTTGAAACCGAACACGTTTCCTACAATCGAGGTCAACATGTTGGTTACAGAGCCTTCTTCAAACAGATCCAACGGATAGGCAACGTAAGCAATGAATTGGTTACCTTCGCCAGGAACTGGTTCGATGTCGTAACAACGACCTTTGTAGCGATCTAAGTCGGTGAGCAAGTCTGTCCATACGGTTGTCCAGGTACCGGTGGAAGACTCAGCAGCCACAGCAGCGCCTGCTTCTTCAGGTGGAACTCCAGGCTGGGGTGTTACGCGGAATGCCGCCAAAATATCTGTATCTTTTGGAGTGTAGTCTGGGGTGTAATACGTTAGTCTGTAATCTTTTACCCCAGCTTGGTAGCCTGATTTCGTCTGAGTCCTGGTTTGCGCGTAAGACATAATTCCCTTCCAAGAAGTCACTCTTTTTACTTACAAATTGCGTCACGTGCTGCTTTCCTCACTTCAAACTTATCCCTTGTCATTGAGGGATAGGTAGAAAACATTTTGTGTTATGGGTTGCTTGTTGCAGTCAATTGTGGTTTGCCTGCAATTCTTGACAAAACATCCAAAATGTGTTCTTTGAAAGACAAAGGTGACACGTTGCGTAATTTGTAGCTCGTTTCACAATATATCAAGAATGTCATAAGTTATTCTTTGAATATTTTTAAGTTTTATATTTAAATTTGTTATTAAATAATATTTTAAACATTTTGTTAAGAATGCTTTACAAAATGGCTGTCATGTAATAATTTTTTCTTTCGTTGGAAGCGTAAGAATGTAGAGTATAAAAAGTACGGAACATTTCACTACACCACTCCATACCCGGTATCCAACCTGAACAAACAAGCATGGTGCTCAAATCGTATGCAAATTCCTCAACTTGAAACCCAACGTCTTATCCTACGTGGATTTCGTGAGAAAGATCTTGATGCTTATACCGAGATGTGCAGTGACCCTGAAGTTATGCGCTACATTGGACAAGGGAAACCTTTATCCCGTTGGGAGTCTTGGCGAAATATGGCAATGATACTTGGTCATTGGCAACTACGGGGATATGGTATGTGGGCTGTTGAGGAACGTTCCACCAGTGAAATGATTGGGCGGATGGGTTGCTGGAAACCTGAAGGCTGGATCGGTTTTGAAATTGGTTGGACTTTGCGGCGAAAGTATTGGGGACGTGGTTTTGCAACGGAAGCAGCAAGGGCAGCGATGGATTATGCTTTTGGTGAGTTACAACAATCCCATGTGATTAGTTTAATTCGTCCAGAGAATGCTGCTTCAATAAGAGTTGCCCAGAGATTAGGAGAAAAATTGGAAGGAAAGACAGAAATTTTGGGAAGTGAGGCGGTTATTTACGGTATTGGTCGAGAAGATTGGTTAGCAAGGAAGTAGTTGACAGTTAACAGTTAAGAGTCAACAGTCAACAATTAAAATAGAATATTTTTTTATTTGGAAATCCCTTATTCTCTACGAATTCCTAAATGTTCTCTCACATCAATGTAAGGTCTTTTATTTCTACCATTTGCAGACGCCGCAGATCCTGAGCGCCAATCAAACAGATTGGTTAACGCTCGTTCAGGATTTTCATTGGGTTTAAGGGTCAATATCAAATCTTCACACTGTCCATTTAATCGGTTAGCGGTGCAAATCACATTTTGTCCGTTCATTTGACCTGTTGTAACAAACCTCAACTGTTTGTTACGGCGGTAGGTTTCCAAACGTTGGCTCACTTCTTGACAACGTGTCAGTGGATCGTAGCCTGCGTTTCTGAAGTAATTGGAAGTCCAGCGAATCCAAGGTTCAGTAGCACCTCTACCATTTTGGTACACTGTCATCGGTTTTCTGGTTTCGGTGTCACAATAAAATCCTCGCCCACTTTGAGCTTGAGTGGGTTGACTCATACTTGCAGTTGCACCAAAGGCAACAACACCTGCGACCAAACTAACTAGTATTTGTTTGATATTCATCACTAAATCTTTTGAGGTTGATTGTATAATTTTGCTCATTTTTTTCCCTTGTAAGCATAACGTGTCATCTATGACCGCTATGATAGCCGCTACACAAAACAGTCTTTGCCACTTTCACCCCCGACCATTGCCACGGCATCAACCGCTACAGCCCCCTATAGTTAGCATTCACCAACACACTCGGTACTTTTCATTTGGCATTTCCTTTGATTTATAAGTAGTTAGACTGTTAAAATCATTTCTTGGTTCACAACCGTGAGTGGACTAGCTACAAAAACTCCTCGCGCCCACTTCGATGTGACTACGTCTCAACCTTGTACGCTGCACGAAGCGAAGCGAAATTTTCATAGCCGTGGGAGTGTTAGCGTGTGGTTCTACAATAGTCAGACGATCACAAAAATTTCCGATTTCTATCTCACTTGTGCATAAGTTGATTTTGTTTGCACTTAAATAGTAAATAAGTCTGAATTGCGATCACTACTTACAACGCTATATTCTAAAAAAGTTGGGACATCTGTTGGTTTTGGCAATGGATGAAGTGGATAATGACATTTCACGTTTAATTAGGTTGAGCTATTTATTAAATGTTCTTATAAAAATCTTTGTATAAATTCTGTAATTCTTCTTGCAAGGAAAGAGGTTGGTAACCTAAATCAAAAGCTTTGGTACTGTCCAAAGAAACATCAGATGGTCTTGGTGCTGACATTTTTACGTCTTGCTGTAGGCATGCTTTTAGTTGATTGGCAGGAATTTGAAAAATCTCTACTAATAAACGGCCAAAATCATAGCGTGAAATTCTTTCTTTTCCTCCTAAGTGAATGTACCCGTTAACTTTTTCTAATGCCAATAACAACCCTTTTGCAGCAGTTTTGCCACTGACGGGTGTTCTAAATTCATCTGTAAATAAATTTAATTCTTTGCCTTCTTGAAGAGTTTTGAGAAAAGATTGAAGAAAGCTTGTTGCTGTCGGTGTTGCCATCCCAAACATTAATGGCATACGACAAATTGCAGTCATAGGATAATGTTCTAGCATACCTTCCTCAGCCATGACTTTTTGCTCACCATAAATATTCACAGGACATACAGGATCAGTTTCACGATAAGGAGCGTTTAAACCATCAAAAACCAAATCTGTTGATGTAAAAGCGCAAGGAATAGAATCATCGGCACAAAGTCCAGCAATATTACAGGATGCTGTGACATTGATTGCATATGATTCCTCTACATGAGTTTGACAAAAATTTGGTTGAGATAGTGCAGCGGTGTGGATGACGGCTGTTGGTTGAAAGTCAGTAAATATTTGTTTCAGTTCTTGAAAATCTGTCAAATCAACTTTCAGCATTTTGATGCCTGGAATTTCTAAAGAATGAGAAAAGTAAGTTCCATAGACTGAGTATTCTTGTTTTGCAATCTGGCAAAGATGATATCCTAAAAAACCACTAGCACCAGTAATTAATAGTTTTTTCATATTTAAAATGTATAGTCTAACGCAGTTCAGCTATGTTAAAAATATCACGGCAGTGTGTCCATTTGAGAGCAAAGTCGATGTCTAAAAAAAGACATATATTTGAAATAAGTAATTTGACTGTAGGCATTATTGGTGCTGCGGCGGGTGTCGCTGGTTTAGTCTTAGCTTACGGTGTTGCTATTGGCTGGACTCCAGGTATATTCGGCTTCGGCTCAAAAGACCGCTTTTCTTGCGCCTTGCAACCCGACACACAAAACGGCGGTGAGGTGTGGATGGTAATGTATCGTAATGATCAGGGGACGAAGCCCTGGCCCAAGAGGATCAACAGCTTTGGTGATGGCTGGAATACTCAGAAGCGGTGCGATACTATCGCCCAACGCTTGGAAAGCTTTCGCCAAGATGGTTTAATTGGATTTAGTCATCGCTCTGACCCCAAAACACCTGGCAGCTGAGGATCTCAAAGCTGGATCAAATAGTAGTAAATAACATACAGTGTGAAATGAGTATTAAACAAATTATTGTAGAAAAGCTGAGAACTTTTCATGATAGACGCTGGTGACTCCAGACTGCACTTGGTAAGTTGAAGTTTCTGCCTGTACGGGTGCAACTGATACAAAAGCTGCTATGGTGCCCGCAAGAATTGCCTGAACCTGGGGAAAACGCATAGATAATTTTCAATTAAAGTATAATATAAAACAAAACGTTACTCGTACACCTTGGCGATGGGAGGATGTCAATTGACAAATTTAAATCGAGGGAATGACCAGAAATCGGAGTTCGTGCGTAGTTGTTTGTTTACACTATACTTTTCAGTGATGGTTACAATTGCAGTTGCTCCATCTGTCCGTGCTGGATTATTTAATAGTCCTGTTGATCAATTGCCTGTCTCAGAACGGGTAAAATTGAGGAATGGTCAGGTTTTAGTCACTGGAGAGAAAGGAAAATACACCGCTATTATTTTGGTGACAGGTTCGCCAGATATTGCTTGGGAAGTGCTGACTGATTATGATCATTTTTCTAAATTTTTGCCTAATACTGTGTCGGGTAAAGTGATTACGGTGAATGGCAATCAAAAAGTGGTGGAACAGGTAGATACGCGTCAGGTATTCTTAATGAATGTTCAATCACGCATCCGTTCAGCTACTACTGAAACTCCAAAAAGCCGCATAGATTTCCGTCAAATTGATGGAGATTTGCAAAGCTTGGAAGGATACTGGAAAATTGAACCTGTAGCTCCCTATTCTGGTGCAAAGGCGAATCAAGTTTTAATTACCCAGGTGGTGGAAGCTCAACCAAAATCGGGAACCCCAAAGAAAATCTTCTACAGTCTTTTTAAAAATTCACTGGGTGAGATTATGATTGCGATTAGGAAAGAAGTCGATAGGCGAACTCCTAATCGCAAAACCTTATAGAACCCATTTGGTATCTTTACATTCTCCGGTATAATAATCCAAGGTATTAGCTATCAAATACAAACTTACTCAAATCGTGCGAACACTGTGCACATCTGTTTGTGGAAGTTGCTTGGCACCTTCAATAACTTGAGTTGATTAAGAGGTTGCACCAAAAAGCGATCGCCCTGTCTTGTGACGTGCAGCTATTGCTTAACCCCACCCTCTGGCAGATACTATAAAGCAGCGGTTGAACTCAAGCGTCCTGGTGCGATAATATAATCATGCCGATAGAATCCAACTCCAACTCATCCGAGTCTCGGATACCAGAACCTGTTCTTGAAGACAACTTACAACCAGATGATTTCGAGGACGTAGGTGAAAATGGCTTTGTACCAGATGAACTCGCTACTCAACAAGCCCTTTCCGCAGTTTCTGCTCTCCAATCTCCGCGCAATACAGCAGTTCTTCAACAAGCACGTTCCTTCCTGCAAGGACGTACTCAACCTCTAACAGTGAAACCTAGGGCATTGTTGTTTATCTTTGTGGCGATCGCCATCACCTTTCTCGGAATTGCCATTAATAACTGGTTGATTGGTATGTCGGGAACACTGCTAGCTTTGCTGATCTCATTAGCTGTGCTGTTACCAGCAGTCATAAATGGAGTACGAAATTGGTTTTCGGCTCAAGAACGGGCGCTGTTTATTGCTTTTTTAGGACTTGTAGCAAGTCTGATTGGCTTTGTGAAGTTTAGCGGGTTGGGCGATCGCATCTTAGCTGTTGGACGCCGAATCAACTGGGAAGCCTCTGGAACACTGGCGGAATGGTTTGGCGCTTTGGGACAAATTCTCATCGCCATTATTGCGGTGTATGTTGCTTGGCGACAGTACGTTATTTCCAAAGACTTGACGATTCAGCAAAACCTGCTCACTGTTCAACAAAATATTATTACTCAGCAACAGACAATTGATTCTTATTTCCAAGGTGTTTCTGATTTAGTATTGGATGAAGAAGGATTGTTAGAAGATTGGCCCCAAGAGAGGATGATTGCTGAAGGACGCACAGCAGCAATTTTGAGTAGTGTGGATGGTAGTGGTAAAGCGAAAATTCTCCGTTTTCTTTCGCGTTCCAAATTGCTGACACCTTTGAAGCGCGATCGCCACCTTGGTCGAGCTATTCTCGATGGTAATGGTGGTTATGCAGAAGATCGAAAGGCGGGTTTGCGTGTCATTGATTTAGGCGTGATGCTTGCTGGGGCTGATCTTGGTGGTACTGATTTGCGTTGGACTGATCTTTCGGAAGCAAATCTTGTCCGCGCTGATCTGACTGGTTGTGACTTAGTAAAAGCCAACCTCTCCCGGACTATATTATATGAAGAAAAACTTGATGGTGCAGATTTGAACGGAATTCGCTTGTTTTATGGTTTAGCTGAAACCGCCTCACCCCGCAGCCGCACTGAACCGCCCGATTATCAAACTGGCGAACACACAGGGGCTGTTGTAGAAGATGTTAATTTCACTGATGTCCAGCGAATGTCTGAGGCTGCGCGTTACTATTGCTGCGCTTGGGGAGGCGAAAAAACCAGAGGTACTATCCCTGGTGGTTGCGAAGGAATTCCGAATAAGTTGGGGAGATGAGAGGTTGAGTCTATGTTGGGTTTCTCTGGGATAGCCAACCTACTTGCTCTCTGTGACATACTCCCACACTGACTGCAAGCAGTGAGCGTGTGGGCTTCTGAGCGACTCCCGGTATCCGGTCGGACATTGACTGAGCTTTATTTTAAGTCCACGGGATGCCCCTTTAGTCATGGTACTAAAGTTAGGCTTCATCACAAGAACCTCCAACGACCATTGCCATAGATTTCTATATTAGGGCGATCGCCACTGTCACCTTTATTTTAAATATACAATCACGATATACTTAGAGGCTGTTTGAAAAGTGATTCGCTGTAATTTGAAGCACTTATCGATCCCCCCTACCCCCCTTCAAAAGGGAGGAAAGAGTTCTTAAAATCCCCCTTAAAAAGCAGGGCTGTTTCATTCGTTAAGGAGGGAAGATTTGTCAATATCAAAACGCGATGATTTTTGGGACAGAAGTTATAGAAAACCTATATTTTTTACAAAAAAAATTACAGCGAGCGCTAACATTAAACCTTGACATGATGAGCCTTTGAGGGAATGAAACAGCCCTGCCTTAAAAAGGGGGATTTAGGGGGATCTAAAACGTTTTGCTACCAACTACAGGACTTTTAAAACATCCTCTTAGAAATTCTTGGTGATATTTCCCTAACACCTATTAAAGAATATCTTGGTGATAACTATAGCTTTGATGAAATTCGTTTGGTAAGAGGAAAATGGCGACGGGAAAGTAAACAATGATAACAATACTTAACAAGTACAGACGGCTAACTGACTTCCAGATGTAAGATAGTCTTCTTGTGCAAAATATGACAAAAGACCATGAAAAGGTTCAGCCAACTGGCTTTAGTTTGCGCTGCTATAGCTACAATCACGATGACAAATCCGGTTCAGGCACAACAAAAGCGCCTACTGACCCTTGATGATCAGTTTGCCTTCCACCAAATCAGCGAACCGCAAATCTCTCCAGACGGAACCTGGATTGCTTACACCGTTGGAAATGTCGATGTCAAGAAAGATCAGAAAAATAATGATATTTACATGACTTCTTGGGATGGTAAGCACACCTTGCACCTAACGAATAGTTTTGACAGCGAAAGCACCCCCCGGTTCAGTCCAGATGGCAAGTACTTAGCTTTTCTCTCCAGCCGCCAGTCCGATGAAGGCGAACAAATTTGGTTGCTGAACCTTGCTGGCGGTGAAGCAGAGAAGATCTCAAATTTTAAGGGAGGGGTATCTGATTTTGTTTGGTCACCTGATGGTCAACGGCTGGCTATCATTGCAGAAGATCCTCCGCAAGACACTTCAAGCAAAGAACAAAAGACAGCGCCACCAATTGTTATTGATCGGTTTCACTTTCTAGAAGACGGTGTAGGATTCCTTGGCAAGAGTCGTCAACACCTCTACTTATTTGACTTAACAACTCGTAAAGAAGAGATATTGACACCAGGCGCGTTTAATGAATCTTTACCCTCTTGGTCACCGGATAGCAAAAGCATTGCCTTTGTCAGCAAGCGCGGTGCTGATTTTGATCGCCAGAACAACTGGGATGTTTACGTCATCGAAGCGAAACCAGGGACACAAGCACGTCAACTAACTACTTTTGATGGACCTGACTGCGACCCCTCATGGGGTAGCCGACCTGTTTGGAGTCCAGATGGCAAGCAGATAGCTTATCTGCAAGGAGGTCCGCAAAAGCTGATTGAATACGCTGTTTACCATCTGGCTATCATCCCAGCAAACGGTGGCTCTGTGCGTCTGGTCACTCCAACACTCGACCGTAACGTCGTCAAACCGCACTTTACGGCTGATGGTAAATCAATTCTGTTTTTGTTAGAAGATAATGGAAATGTTCAGCTAGCCAAAGTCCCAGTGGCTGGTGGCAAAATACAGCCATTAGTTGCAGGGCGGCGAAATGTCAGCACCTTTGACTTAGCACCTGATGGCAGGATTGTATTACTATCCTCGACACCACAACAGCCGAACGAAGTCTTCGCCTTTGATGGCAATGAATTACGTTTGTTATCACACCAGAACCAGGAACTGCTTGCACAACTTAAGCTAGCAACGACAGAAGAAATCAGTTTTAAGAGTAAGGATGGTACGGAAATCCACGGCTTTGTGATAAAACCGCCAAATTTTCAGCCAGGGAAAAAGTACCCAACCCTCCTGCGACTCCACGGTGGACCAGTGGGGCAATACACTAACCAATTTATGTTTGATTGGCAATTGTTTGCAGCACACGGCTATGTCGTTGTCGCTGCTAATCCACGAGGTAGTTCCGGACGTGGTGAAGCATTCTCAAAGGCGATTTACGCTGACTGGGGAAACAAAGATGCCCAGGATGTCCTTGCTGCTGTTGATTACGTTGTCACAACAGGCATTGCCGATCCATCTCGCTTGGGTATTGGTGGCTGGAGCTACGGGGCTATGCTGACTAACTATACTATTGCTCAGGACACTCGCTTTAAAGCTGCGATCAGTGGTGCGGGTGAATCAAATATCTTAGCAACTTACGGCACTGACGAGTATATTTATGACTATGAGCAAGAATTAGGCGTACCTTGGAAAAATCTTGATACCTGGCTGCGAGTTTCTTTTCCGTTCCTACACGCTGACCGAATTGTCACACCAACACTATTTCTTGGTGGCGATCGCGATGCTGCTGTTCCACTCCACAACTCTGAGCAGATGTACCAGGCACTGAAGAGTTTGGGAATTGATACACAATTAGTGGTTTACCCTGGACAATCTCATGGAATTAGCAAACCAAGTTATCAGCGTGACTTATTTCAACGCTATCTTGCTTGGTATGACAAGTATTTGATACCTGAAACTGCGACTACTGGGAAATAGCAGCCCCAATGAAAGATAAGCTTGCAGCATGGCATCTTGTACAAGATCACCAGCCAAATCCTCATTGCCCAGCATTTGCTCCGCAATGCGTTGAGCCATCGGCTGATAGCGCAACACAAGCTGACCAAATGCAACTTTATCTCCTTGTTGTGCTAAAAAAATTAATTCTGGATCACTTTGCTCTGACACACCTAACTTGCTCAACGACTCTACTTAATAGTGGCAAAGTCAACAGCAAAGGTTACTTGTTACGACACGCTGGGGTTAAATGGTGAAAAGCCACTTGAACTGATTTGATCTGGAATTTATTGCAGTACTCCAGCGCATTTCCTATACAAAACGCTGGTTTTAGCGCAATAACAAACTAGAGTCAATCTTTTCCAAACTTGAACAACCACCTTCACTTTTATCTTTAAAAACCTTACAGAGTCAACAGCCTAGCCCTACAGTACACCACACCCAAACTGTGTGTTGCATCATCTCATACTTTTAAGCGACAAGCAAAACCTTGGATAGAGATATCAAAAATTTTTTTCAGCTATAAAACAGAAAACGCGAGTCATAAAAAATGACTCGTCTACGGTTGTGGCAATAGCTCCTTCAATGGGTGCGTAAAAACTGGGCCAGCCTGTGCCACTGTTGAATTTGGTTTTAGATGAAAAAAGTGGCAAGTCGCAGGCAGCACACAGATAAGTCCCCTTTGCATATTGCTTATCGAGAGGGCTGGTGTGAGCGTTTTCAGTCCCATGTTCCCGCAGCACAGAAAACTGTTCCGGCGTTAAAATTTTGCGCCACTCTTCTTGGGTTTTGGTGATTTCAAACTTATTCTTTGCAATTGCTATAAGTTGTGACCTTCCTGAGAAATAATGTGATAACCATCCTGTGCCCAGCATTGCTGCGCCAGCTTGTAAAAAATACCGTTTTTTCATAATTTCAGTTGCTGCTAACCGCTCGCTGAATAACTATCATGAGCGATTGCCCTGAATTCGTCCTGATAGAATCATTAAAATTCGCTAAGAAGCATTGACATAAATACATCAACTTCTATCATCGTCTACTTTCTCTCAATATTTCATCTGCTCAAGCAATAGGTGTCATCCAACTTTATTTCGCATCCAAAATCACCTTAATTGTTTCTATTCGAGAGGGTTCTAGGACTACGCTTGCAAGACAAAAAGTCGTCTTGGCGGTATGCGCCAAGAGCGTTAGTTTTCAACCTGATTATTCTCTTACTTCACGACTGTCGCTTTATGCTTGTGTTGTGGAGTCAGATTGATTCAAGACAGAACGAGCATTCAATGACAGCATCACACGTGAAACACCAGTGGAGAGAATGCTGATACCTACCAATGTCCCAATCACCCAGGGAGCATCGAAGGGCCATTGGAACCAAATCATTGCACCCAAGACCAGGGTAACAATACCATTACCCAGTGCCCATGTCCAGTTTTGTTGCGGACGTAGCCGGAATGCCAGAATTAGCTCAAATACAGCTTCTGTTAGCAGAAAGCTAGCTAACAATAGAGTCAGCGTCAGAATTCCTGTAAAAGGATAAACAAATAGCATTACGCCTGTTGCGACGTAGAGAATACTAAGCAGGATTTTCCAAACAAAGCCTCCCTCGTTGCGGGTTTGAAATGCATAACCCAGCTTTGCTGCGCCCGAAGAAATAAGAATTAAAGCAACCCAAGTTTCAGCGAAGATTGTAGAGACAGAAGGTAAAGCGACTGCAACAATTCCTAAAACAGTCACAAGAACACCTATTAAGAGTGACTTGTTAATCTCCTTTTTGATATCACCAGAAATGTTGGTTGTCATAAAATTATTTGCTTATAGTTAATTGGACTATACAATTTAGGCTATAAAATTTTTTAAGTATTTTGTAGATCCCTAAGATATATATCCAACGAGGTTCTACCCCTTGATACCAATATCCTAATGACTGCTAAAAATAATTCTCCCCTTCGCTTCCTCCCTATCCCCACCTAGCCATATTTCTAGGGTGACTTCTCCCCATTCTTCTGATGTCATCCATATGGATAAAACGGGACGATCGCAACATCAGGAAAAGTTACTCCTGTGTTATCTATCAACAAGTAGAGGAATTAAATGTCTTCACCTAACGCCTTAATGGCTTTGTCCAACAATATAGCTGACATTGTAGAGCAAGTTGGTGGTGCTGTTGTTGCCGTGAACGCTGGTAGGCGTATTTCTCCTAGTGGTATTCACTGGCGCAAAGGAATTATCGTCACTTCTGATGAATCACTCCGCCGCTATGACGAAATCACAGTTACTCTATCAAATGGTAGTACTGTACCCATCACACTCATAGGACGTGACTCTACCACTGATATCGCTGTTTTCAAGGTAGAAAATGCAGAAATCCCAGTGGCGAACATCGGCGACGCTAAAACACTAAAAGTTGGTCATTTGGTACTGGGGCTAGGAAGAAGTAGCGAAGGTGACATCCGAGCCGCTATAGGTGCAGTGAGTGTTGTCAGTGGTGCTTGGCGGAGTATGAACGGTGGTAATATAGACCAGTTCATCCGTCCAGACATCACACTTTATCCTGGTTTTGCTGGTGGACCACTTGTAGATGCGGCTGCTTCAGTGGTAGGAATGAACACATCGGGACGACGCGGTACTGCTCTGACTATCCCAGCTTCTACAGTTAATCGGGTGATTGACCAATTGTTGGCAAAAGGACATATTGCACGCGGTTACCTGGGTTTAGGAATGCAACCCGTACGTTTACCAAACAACCTGAGAACAGCACTCAATTTAACTTCTGTTGGTGGAGTGATTGTTGTTAATGTAGAGCCAAATGCACCTGCTGACAAGGCTGGTGTGCTGATTGGGGATGTGTTGGTCACTTTTGATGGGACTTTGGTAGATGATACAGGTGATGTGTTGGCATTTTTGAATAGTGGCGATCGCGTTGGCAAAACTGTCAAAGTGCAAGTCATCCGAGGTGGCGCGTTAGTTGAGTTAGCAATCGCAATTGGCGAAAGATCCGCAAGCGAAGAGTGATACCAATTCAAAATTCACCCATTCAAAATTGAAAAGTAAAACATGAATCTCACAACAATCACACGCTTGACTGATGAATTCGCATCGGTGGCTGACAATCTACGCAAAGTGACTGTGAAAGTGCGTAGTAGTTCTTTTGGAAGTGGTTCTGGTGTTATCTGGCAAACCACAGAGGGAAGTAGTTTAATTATTACAAATGCCCATGTCGCTACCAACAACAGAGCAACTGTGGAACTCTGGGATGGACGAGTTTTTGAGGCTGTACGTACTAATATAGACCCAACAAAGGATTTAGCTGCTCTAAAAATTGACGCGACTGATTTACCCACTGCAACTATCGGTCATTCTGATGCTTTACGAGTAGGTGAATTGGTCTTAGCAGTTGGTAATCCTTTTGGTGATAGCGGTGCTGTGACAACAGGGATTATTCACGCCAATCATCAACGTGTAGTCATGGCTGATATTGTGCTGTTTCCTGGTAATTCTGGTGGTCCACTTGCTGACTGTCTTGGGCGAGTTATCGGAATTAACACCATGATTGTCAACAATTTGGCTGTAGCAATACCAAGCCTTACTGTAGAACATTTTTTGCATGGAAATCGTCAAAAGCTTGGTGTGACGCTGCAACCAGTGCTGGTGAATCCAACCAACAAACGCAATTTGGGTTTATTGGTGTTGTCGGTGAATTCTGGAAGTGCTGCTGAAGCTGCTGGTGTGCTTGTTGGTGATGTCCTTATTGGAGTTTTCGGAAAATTGTTTACCAGTCCTCATGATTTAAGCAACTATCTTGAACACACCAACAACAGCGAACCACTACCGTTACAAATTCTGCGCGGCGGACGGCAATTAGTTTGTCAGGTGGCGGAGGTGGTATGATTCGTGTGTTTGTAGTTGCTGCTTCCCCTGTGGTGCGAGCTGGGTTATCAGCTGTCGTGGCGACGAGTTCTAAACTCACAGTCGTAGGTAGTGCATCAGATTTGGATGCATTGACAAGGGAATTTGAGCAACTACAACCCGATGTGCTGCTGTTGGATGTGAGTGGTCAGTTTCAAGAATTAGTCTGGGAAAAATTGCTCTCTTCACAACAGCAGCCATACCCTGCAATTGTTGTTCTAACTGATGAACTCGATAGTCTAGACTTGGAAGCAGCGCTGCGTGCTGGTGTGCGCAGCATATTGCCAAGTAGCAGTACAGAGTCGGAAATTGTTGCGGCTGTTGAGGCGATCGCCCTCGGACTTGTTGTGCTGCACTCTGATACTATCGAGTTTCTGCTTCCTTTAAAAGAGTCGAGTGTGCGGGACAAACAGACGACAAATCCTGTGCAAGCACTGACACCACGAGAAATAGAAGTTTTGCAGATGCTTGGTTCTGGATTGAGTAATAAGGCGATCGCCAAACGTCTCAATATCTCCGAACACACTGTTAAGTTTCATGTCTCATCTATTTTTCAAAAGCTGAGTGTCTCTACACGTACAGAAGCTGTGACTGTTGGTGTGAGGCTGGGTTTAATCATGTTGTGACAAGTCCTCACTCATTTTCGCTTAGTTTCTTCGGGCTTTTGCCTGTTAATCCCCGATTATGTCTGTCTAATGGGGGATTTTCTCATATATATGGTTAACATAAGGTTATACGTACACCAAAAAATGGTTAATCAAAGGTTATAAGTACATCAGTTTTCACTGTATATTCAGTTCATTTTTGAAAGTTGTAGTGAGGAGTGCCATCGCCCCCAAAGTCGGAGATAAAGTGTTGATTTTACGTCCAGCATATGTGGCTGGACGAGTTGGAAAAATCTGTGCCAAAGAAGTCTTATCAGGCGATTTTCCTACTGAACGCTGGCTGATTCGGGTGGATTCACAAGACATTGTCGTATCTTTGAATTCAAAAGAATTTGAGGTAGTCAGCGATGATTTTGAGATATCTTAGGTGATATCTGAGGATCATTCGTTGCCAATTCCTAATTCTTTTTTGCTGCGTTTAAGCTGTTTCCAAAGTTCGTTAATTTTTTGATAAGCTTCTTGTGGTGCTAGTTTCCCTGATGTTTCTAAACTACTGATGTAGCCAACCTTCTGAGAAAATTCTTGGAGATTGGCGTTAAACACGAGATTTTCTGGCTTGATTTGACCGTAGTAGCGAGCACGAGGATAGAGAAGTTTTTCTTTGTCTCTTTGATCAGAGTGTTCCATGAGTCTACCTCCTATTCATAGATTTACTTTTATAGTATTTAATTTAAATTTAACCACTGTAATTTTTATTACAATCAAGTCAGCTTTATTTACATATTCTCTTCCGAATTATATATCATACCAACTAAGTTAGTAAAAAAGAGCGAAATTAGAGCTGGTTGCCTTGATTAATCTATGGGCTAGATTGATTTTTGCTTCACAAGTTTTTTCAACAATTCCATCAAATATGCGTTTTTTAACCTAAACTTCATCCATAAGTACGATAAATTGAGCGAGAAACCGTATTTAAGGAAGGTTCTTAAAACTATAACATGAGAGCGTCAAACACAATCCAGCTATCTTTAGCTTGTTCTCACTTAAGACCATGGAGGGTGAGTAGATGCTTGGGTATTGGATTTTGGTACTTGAAAACCTTACTAGGTCTACGTTTTCTAAAATACCTAAATTTCTGAATTAACCTGCAGAATATAAGTTAAGTTCTGGGCAAAAAATCTTAGCACACTGAATTATTTATTGTGATTTTTAATCTTATTTTAACCTAAACTTAACTTACAGTAAATCTTTCAAATTACCGTAGGTTAAGTAGCTTATGGTCAAAACCAACGATCCCACCATTGTTTTGCTGCTGCTTTTCGGTGGTGTGATGTTACTTTTATATGGAGTGCGGCTAGTCACAGATGCTATGGAACGGGCTTTGGGGGCACGTTTGCGCCTTGCGATGATGACGCTTGCTGAGCGCCCCTTTGCGGCTTTTGTGACGGGTGTTATAACAACTGTGCTTACTCAAAGTTCTTCCGCGACTGCCTCTGTGCTCGTTGGATTGGTGAGTACTCAGTTAGTGCCGTTAGCAGCGGCAGCAATCATGCTACAGGGAGCTGCAGTTGGTTCTACATTGGTCGTGCAACTGCTGGCGTTTCATATCACTGACTACGCCTTAGAACTATTAGGACTGGGCGCGGCAGTAGCCATATTCACTGACCGCAGCACAGTCTTACGTCCAATAGGTAGGGGGATTTTCAGCTTTGGACTCGTGTTGGTAGGGTTGGCGATGATTGATGCAAGTAGTGCTCCTATCACCGCTAGTCCTATTACCAAAGCAGTTCTTGAGACGCTTTCTAGTTCACCTGTGATATTGACATTGACAGGCACAATCCTTGCGATCGTTTTTGTCTCAAGCACAGCCACTATTGGTCTAGTGTTGGTGCTAGCAGCAGGTGGGGCACTACCACTGTCTGCGGCACTGGCGATGACACTAGGTGCCAATGTAGGGACGACAATTGCACCATTGTTAACAGCCTTGAATCGAGGGAGTATCACTGGGCGCAGACTGGCGTTCATATATGTAGGTACCAGACTACTCGGGGCTACCGTAGCGCTGTTTGTGCTCAACCCGTTGACAACACTACTGCATAGCCTGCCACTTTCAATTGCCGCTGTCATTTCGCTTTTCCACCTGGGATTTAACCTCCTGCTGGCACTTCTGTTCGCTCCACTGGTCAATCAGATAGCACAGCTAGCGACTACGCTATTACCTGAACCAACTAGTACCCAGAAGTCAGGGGCACGTTACCTTGACTCCGCTGCTTTGTCTGTTCCTGCTGTAGCACTGGGGCAAGCAATGCGTGAAATCCTCAGGATGGCTGATTTGGCAGCACAGATGTTGCAGTTGAGCATCCACGCTTTTGAAGACGCGGGCAAAGACATACCCAAACGCATTGCCCAGTTAGATGATCATCTCGACGAGATAGAAATAGCAATTAAGCGCTACCTAACACAGCTTGATACAAATTTAATGACTCAGGAACAGGCACGTCGGGAGATTGTATTACTTTATATTTGCACTGACTTAGAAGCTATTGGCGATATCATTGACAAGCAACTCATGCGACTAGTTAAGCGACAGCGTCGCAAACAAATTGCTTTTTCCAACCAAGAGTGGAATGACCTAGCAACTTATCATGGTGAAACAATGTCGCTCCTGCAACAAGCACTGGCAGGGCTGGCGTCCTTCGACTCAATGGTTGCTAATGATGTTTTATCCCGTAGAACATCACTGACTCAAACTAAGCGTGAACTTCATCTACAACATCTCCACCGCTTGCGTTCTGGTGCGGCATCCAGTTTAGATGCCTCCGCCATCCATCTCGAAGTCGTCAACGCTATGAGCAGCGTCATCTCACACACTTGCAGTATCGCCCGTGCTGTCACCGGAGAGTTCTAGATTTTGACCAAAACTAGGAGTGTAGGGGGACGAAAAAATGCGCTTTTTTGTATAGCCTACCCCTGCGCCTCTGGGCAGCAGAATTCTTAATGGTGTTATTTTGTACTGGTAACGCTAGACTAGAACAACTAAAGTGTTCAAAAAATTTACAACAAATAAAAGAAAAATAAAAACCTTTAGTTTTTAGGTTATTGGGTAGTAAAAGTGAGGAATTAAGTGGAAATATTAAGAAAATACGAAGTGATTAGTCCTCGGTCTAATGACTAACGACTAATGACTGATAATTAATGACTAATGACTAATAACAAATATGCGTAATTTTCTCAAACAAACTTTTGCCAGCCTAATCGGAAGCCTATTGGGACTGTTCATTTTCTGCGGTGTGGGAACGACTGGACTGTTG
This sequence comes from Brasilonema sp. CT11, assembly GCF_017982655.1. Taxonomy (GTDB): domain Bacteria; phylum Cyanobacteriota; class Cyanobacteriia; order Cyanobacteriales; family Nostocaceae; genus Brasilonema. The sequence continues at coordinate 26,492 of NZ_JABXYX010000032.1, forward strand.
TTTCTACTGTTTGCAGCAGCCTCATCCAAAGATGTCGGTCCTGTTGTAAAAGATAAATCAGTGCTGGTTTTTGACTTGTCTACAAACATTACTGATGGCAAGCCAAGTTCTACTGAATTGCTTCAACAAGTATTCTCAACTGAGGATAATAAAACGATGTCACTGCGCACAGTTCTGGAAGCTTTGGACAAAGCACAGCGTGACAAACGAATTGTTGGTATATACTTAGACGCAACTGACGCCACACAAGCCAGAGTTACAGGCTTTGCCAGCCTCAAAGAAATTCGTCAGGCGTTGGAGAAGTGCCGTGCTGCTGGAAAGAAGATCATAGCATATGGCATGGATTGGGGGGAAAAAGAATATTACTTAAGTTCTGTGGCTGATAGCATTGTGGTTAACCCCTTAGGAGGAATGGAAATCAATGGTTTGAGCACTCAGCCAATGTTCTACGCTGGGGCTTTGGAGAAGTACGGCGTTGGTGTTCAAATTGTACGGGTAGGGAAGTTCAAAGGAGCAGTTGAACCATTCATACTCAAAAAGCTGAGTCCAGAAAACCGCGCACAAACTCAGGAATTGTTGAATGATGTTTGGGGAGAGTGGCGTGCTACGGTAGGAGCAAGTCGCAAAATAAATGCGCAACAGTTGCAGGCGATCGCAGATAATCAAGCTTTGTTGTTGGCAGATCAAGCCAAAGCTAATCGCTTGGTGGATAAAGTCGGATATTTCGATCAGGTGGTTACTGAGCTTAAGCAGTTGACCAACAGCGATAAAGAAGATAAGACATTCCGTCAAATCAGCCTGAAAGATTATGCGGAAGTTTCCGGAAAGTCTTTGGGTGTAGAACGCGACTCGCAAAATAAAATTGCGGTCGTTTATGCTGAAGGTGAGATTGTCGATGGACAAGGAGATGATGGAGATGTGGGGGGCGATCGCTTCGCAAAAATTTTCCGCAGGCTGCGCCAAGATAAAAATGTCAAAGCTGTTGTCCTGCGGATAAACAGTCCAGGTGGGAGCGTAACAGGTTCTGACGTGATACAAAGGGAAGTGCGGCTGACTGGTCAAGACAAACCCGTTATCGTATCGATGGGTAATGTCGCCGCCTCTGGTGGCTACTGGATTGCTACAGACTCTAAACGCATTTTTGCTGAACCTAACACAATTACAGGTTCAATAGGTGTGTTTGCACAGATTTTTAATTTCCAAAAACTGGCAAATGACAATGGTGTGACCTGGGATTCAGTGAAAACTGCCCGCTATGCTGATACTCAAAATGTTGGTCGCCCTAAATCTCCGGAGGAATTGGCAATATACCAGCGTAGTGTTAACCGAATTTACGATACGTTTCTTGATAAAGTCGCACAAGGTCGCAAACTTCCTAAGCAAAAAGTCGCTGAAATTGCTCAAGGACGAGTTTGGTCCGGTGCTGCAGCGAAGAAAATAGGTTTAGTGGATGACATTGGCGGTTTGGATGCTGCTGTTAAATACGCAGCGACTGCCGCAAATCTGGGAGATAACTGGCAATTACAAGAATATCCCAAAGGAGGCAATCTTAGAGAACGCTTCTTTGGACAGGTGAGTGAACAAGCACGAACTGTTTTAGGCGTGGATAAAGTGCAACTCAAAGCACCAGATCCGTTGATGAGTGAATTCCAAAAACTGCAACAAGAATTAGCAATTTTGCGGAAAATGAACGATCCACAGGGCATATATGCTCGCTTACCCTTTAACTTGAAGATTGAGTAAGAAAGTAAAGAACCGAGAAAGTGAGGCGGAATTTTCCCTCACTTTCTCACTTTTCCATCTCCAAGTCCTCATTTGTGCAAAAAGAGTTAACATCTGAGCTGGTGACAAGAGCAGTAGGGATGTGTAAAGTAGTTATGGACTACTTACCATTCATGAGATTTTATGCAACTGCCTAAAGACATAAAAACCAAACGTCTTTTGCTTCTTGTCTTTTCCTGTAGTTTGGCTGGTGTGATTGTCGGAGGTACCGCAAATTGGGCAGAGAGCAATTCCTGTTTGCAAGCCAGCACAGTTACGAATGAATGTCTAACCCAGGATCAAACTACTAAAACTATCGAGGGAATGAGCACTGGTTTGATAGTTGGGGCTGGGGCAGCTTTTGGTGCAGCATGGCAACATCGGCATGAAGATTGAAATTTGCTGACTTAATTATCCCATAGCTGCCTTTAAGCGCAGCTGCAAACCCATTACTTAGACTTAATTGAATCAATAAACAGATTTAAACTTAAAATAATAGCGATGAATAAACCCGGTTTTTTGGATAAGCCGGGTTTTTGAGTGTTGAACATATTTACATTGACATACTTATTCACTTCACAAAATTTTATGGAAAAGGCTTCTAATTTATTACTTAAACTTTCACGCCGTTTATTTAACAACTTAGATGAACAAGAGATATTTGTTGAAACATTAATTCATCCTAAACCTTTTCATCCCTGTATCCTTTGGTGTCAAGAAAAGCTTAAAGATTCTCCCTTTTCTGTAGAAACACCAACAATTTGGCAACCACAATTCATAGATCGTTTATCACTTGGAGAAAAACCAGGTCAACATCCCCTACATGAACAAGGATATTTTTATTGTCTAGATTTTTCTTCTGTGTTCGCCGCTTCTACTTTGTTAACAATTTCTAGTCCTGTTAAGTTAGTTTTTGATATGTGTGCTGCGCCAGGAGGTAAGAGTATCTTTGCTTGGAAAAGTTTACAACCGGAATTGTTAATCAGTAACGAAGTCATTGGTAAACGTTTGGGAATGTTAATTTCTAACTTAAAGCGTTGTCAAATTAACTCCTCTGTCGTCGTTAGTAAAGACTCTGCTTATTTTACTGAAACAATACCTTTATCTAGTCATTTAGTTATAGTGGATGCCCCTTGTACTGGACAATCTTTACTTGCTAAAGGGGGGAAAGCACCTGGATGTTTTCATCCAACCGCTATTAATAAAAGTGCTAACAGGCAAAAGAGGATTATAGCAAACTCTGCTCAAGTTGTTGCACCACAAGGATATCTTAGTTATATGACTTGCACTTACTCTCCAGAGGAGAATGAGGAAGTTTCCGAATGGTTTTTGGAAAGATTTCCTCAGTTTCAGGCTCTCGAAATTAGTCATTTACAAGGTTATCAGTCGCATTTAACTTCTGTCCCTTGTTATCGAATGTTTCCTCAAGATAGATTAGGTGCAGGTGCGTTTACAGTTTTGTTTAAAAATACTGACGAGGGTGAGAAAAACAAGGTAGATATGAAGGCTTTATCTACAGTTTGGATGAATATAGCAATAACATCCCCGACTTCTCAATAAGATCCCCGACTCCTTTAAAAGTTGTCGGGGATCTGTGGCTTTCAATTCTCACAAATCAAATAGGATTGTCCTAGCATATTTATGCTAGCCTGTCTAGGCTCGTCAGTTATACTGTTGATACGCGCGTTGCATTCTGTTGTAGTAGCTTGAAGTTGGGTGAGATTGCTTCCTTCCGCTTTGCTACAGTCGCTGCGGACAGAATACTATCTTTGACAGCAACTTGGTATGATTAGCCTCCTCATTAGTGTATACCGAATCTTTTTTCGTGGTATCTGCAATAAATTTTATTTTGGTTTTGTGTCAAACTAAATATTGTGAGAACTTAACCAGGTAGACAAGTTGTTTACCAATCAAGCTGGTGAGAGTTAAGTGAAGTCCTAAATCAGGCACTGACGAAATGGCTCAGCTACAACATTTTCAGAAAACATAACAGCATTCAAAAGCTACTTTAAGTCATTTATCAGCGCTAGTTTAAGAATAAAACTCATTCTAGTAAATAGGGTATGTCTTCATTTAATAACTTGATGAGAGAGTTCTTTAGCAACTGAACGACACCAATCACACGATACAACACAAATTTTAGCAATTATGACAACTTCAAACAGCAACTCACAAATCAACAAAACAGACCAAGAATGGCGTGAAGAGTTGACACAGCAACAGTTTTGTGTATTGCGTCAACATGCTACAGAACGTCCTCACACCAGCCCACTCAATAAGCAGTATGCTGAAGGCACTTATGTGTGTGCTGGGTGTGGTCAGCCACTGTTTACATCTGGAACTAAATTTGACAGCGGTACTGGCTGGCCTAGCTTTTTTAACCCAATTGAGAGTGCAATTGGCACATCTGTAGATAAGTCGTTGTTTATGACCAGAGTTGAAGTGCATTGCGATAACTGTGGTGGACATTTGGGTCATGTGTTTGACGATGGTCCTGCACCTACTCGTAAACGCTACTGCATTAATGGTGTTGCTCTAAAGTTTATCCCGCAAGAGTAATATTTGAGTGTTTGGGTATGATATCACAACCGGATAAACACTTGTAAAAAAAACGAAGAACCTCACCCGCCTACCCTTCGGGAACGGCTTCGCCGAACGGCACCCTCTCCTTATTAAGGAGAGGGTTAGCTTTAGATAAAGCAGGAATCATAAGTAATTAAGCGGACATGATATGAAGGGCTGACGGTGTTACGCCCTCATAACTCTACCTTACGCGCCATACTCCCTTTGGATTAGATCCATTGGGAGCATCATCGTTGATGAAATTTTCAAGTTTTTTGTTGGTATTATCTTACTAATCTTGTTGGTAATTGTGGAGTTATCTTGGTACGATCCTACCTATCACAATTTCGTTAAAACAAGGTCTCTGTAAGTCCCGCTGTGTTATGAAAAGAAGACAACTTTTTCCCTTTATCAGTATAGTAGTTGCTAGCTTGTTGTTGGTAGTTGGTTTGCGATTGTTTGATCCATCTGCTGTGGTAGCACAATCCAAGGTTAACCTCCTCGTATCTGCAGCCGCCAGTCTTAAAGATGGGATGGAGGAAATCAAGACTTCGTACCAACAAAGTAAACCAAATGTCAACCTGAGTTACAACTTTGGTGCTTCCGGTGCTTTACAGCAACAGATAGAGCAAGGTGCACCTGCAGATGTCTTTATCTCAGCTGGGAAAAAGCAAATGGATGCCTTGGAACAAAAGGGGTTATTAGTTCAAGGAACCCGTAGTAACTTGGTAAACAACAGTCTGGTCTTGATTGTGCCTAGTAATTCTACAGGTGTCACCAGCTTCAATACCCTCACAGACGCCAAAGTCAAGAAAATTGCGATCGGCGAACCCAGAAGCGTTCCTGCAGGTCAATACGGTGAGCAAGTTCTAGAAAAATTGAACCTTTTGCAGCAAGTCAAACCCAAACTTGTTTACGCCAACAACGTGCGTCAAGTGCTGGCATCTGTGGAAAGCGGTAACGCTGATGCTGGTCTTGTTTATGCAACGGATGCCAAAATCTCTAATAAGGTAAAAGTGGCAGTTGTCGCTGATGACAAGTCCCACTCCCCGATTGTTTATCCAATGGCAGTGCTGAAAAGTAGTAAGAATGTTGATGCTGCCAAGGAATTCGTCCAGTTTTTAACCAGCGAGCCACCTCAGACTGTACTCAAGAAATATGGATTTATCGTCCAACCAGCAAAAGTACCTGCAATGAGCCGTTAAACCCTGGAGTTTAGTTATTTAGTTTTAAAAACGTAAGAATTCAGCATTTGTTGAGTCAGAAGTGAGCCAGAGCGGACGGCAAACTTTCATGTCCGGTTCTGAAGCCGAGCATGGGGGGTGACTCCCATGCTTAGGTTCACGGAGTGTCAAATTGCTCAAGTAAATTTGGCAGTAATCTCATAGAACTAAAAACAACTGATGCACCTGCTGCTTGCAATTTTTGTGGATTAGTGTATTCTGCATAACCAAAAACTTTCATCCCAGCGCTAAATCCGGCTTGCACACCGATTGGAGTATCTTCAACTACCACACATCGCTGTGGATGAACTTTCATTTTCTCGGCTGCATATAAGAATAGATCTGGATGTGGTTTACCGCGTGCGACATCTGTAACACTAAATATTTTTCCCTCAAAATATGGCATTAACCCTGTGACACCTAGCTTTGTTTGAACCATCTCATGTGTGCTATTTGAAGCTACACAATAAGAAGTTTTTATTTGAGATAAAACATCATGTATGCCCTTAATTGGCTTTAATTTTTCTGATAAACTCTTTTTGTTGCGTTGCCTAAATTCGGTGACAAAATTATCTGGAATAGGTTTTCCTAGGGACTTTTGAATAATTTCTACACATGCTGTCATAGGTTGACCGACAAATGTGTTAGATATATATTCCAAGGTGACCGGTAACCCGATTTCACTAAGCATTGCCGCAAAAACCGAGTTAGTGATTTGTTCACTATCTACAAGTACACCATCACAATCAAAGATAACTAAGTCAAATGGACTCATTGATTTTCCTACTTCAACCCGAAACTCATTTTCTCATGGCTGAAGTTAGAGTTGAGTTTGATTTTAAAGTGGAAATCGCCATTTAATAAGGGAGTTCCAGAAAATAAAATACAGAGCAATCGCGCTTCACAAACCCTTGACATTATGAGCCTTTGAGGGAATGAAACAGCCCTGCTTTTTAACTCTATCGCCGCAGGCGTTCTGATCTTAACCGAACCGTGTTAAAGAAGTTTAGGCCCGTCGCCTTGCCCAATTCCCCATAAGGGTGGTGCGCTCTACGCAATTTTTATTTAGTTTCTTTATACTAAAAAACAAAAACAATACTATTACAGAATACTTGAACTGTTGCAGTTATGAATATTATCAGTCATTGATGAATCAAGAAAAAGTAAAAAATTATGCTACATGTAGCCAACTGAATCAGGAGTGAGCAAAAAAAATTTCCACAGGCAAATAAATTAGCGATATCCATGCTAAGCTTATTTTAAGGAATCAAAAAAGCGCTCATGGCAATAATCTTAAGGGGAAATTAAGATTATTTCAATCTTGGTCTATTACTCTGGTAAATCCGCATCAACTTGCTACGCTTTTTGTAACCAAGAGATAGAACCAAATGAAGACGGATAATGATCTTCGTAACAACTTGAAGTCCATTAGAACCCGCTTAGGCATGAGTCAGCAAGAATTGGCTAGCTTAGCAGGCGTGACACGTCAGGCAATTAGTGGTGTAGAGTCAGGACAATGCGCCCCTTCGGTCGCCATGACAATTCGTCTAGCAAAGGCGCTGGGTTGCAAGATCGAAGATCTATTCTGGCTAGAGCAGGATTTGCCCCAAGTCCAAGCAGTTTTGGCGAAATCTATCCCTTGCAGTCAACAACAGCGAGTGAGTTTGGCGCGGATTGGGGGGCAATGGATTGCATATCCCCTGGTTGGGAATGATGCTTTTCGTATGGAGATGATTTGGGCTGATGCCCAAATCGATAGTCAGACAGATACAAATACAGTTCAAGTCAGACTTCTTGACGATATAGACAGATTTGAAAATACAGTTGTGATTGCTGGTTGTGCGCCTGTGCTTTCCCTGTGGGCAAGAGCCACCGAACGCTGGTATCCTCAACTGCGAGTCCAGTATAAATTCGCTAACAGCATGGCTGCGTTAGAGAGTTTGTGCCGAGGTGAGACTCATATTGCTGGGATGCACCTGTATGACTCCCAAACAGGGGAGCATAATATTCCCTTTGTTCGTGAAGTCTTAGCAGGAAAAGAAGCAGTTTTAATCACCCTTGGAATTTGGGAAGAGGGATTATTAGTACAGTCTGGCAATCCGATGCAAATCACAACAGTGACTGACTTAGTAGAAGCAAAAGCAAAGATTATTAACCGCGAAAAAGGAGCTGGCACTCGGTTGCTTTTGGAACGTAAACTACAAGAGGAGCAACTGTCATGTGATTCTGTTAAAGGATTTGACAGTATCGTCAGAAGCCATCATAGTGTTGCTGATGCTGTCGTCTCAGGATTTGCGGATGCAGGAATTTCTACAGCGTCTGTGGCTACAGCTTTTGGATTGGAATTCATCCCTTGGCATTCCTCACGCTACGACTTAGTGATTCTCAAGGAATACTTGCAAGAACCACCAGTACAGCAGTTACTCAATACCTTAGAGCGTCGGTCTATTCATTCACAACTAGAAATCATCGGTGGTTGTGATACCAGCAAAACTGGGGACTTAGTCGCAACAATTTAGAGTGGATTGCTATTGATCAAATAGTCATTATATAAGAGTGAACAGGCAACAGGGAAATCCCCTTGACACAAAAGTAGGGGATTTGACAAGGACACCTTGTTTCATTCCACGGTTTTCTCGTTGAGTGCAAGCGGCGTTCATTAATTATTAGCTTGTTGGTACATACCTTGCCTCATCATAGACAAAAAAATAGATAAGAATTCTGACTTCAAAGAGCACTTTTTTATAGATGAGGGAAAAACCTCAACAAAATGCTTAATTTTTGAAAAAAATGCCCTTCAAGTAACTTCTTGTAGGCTAGGACAAATAATCACTAACTAAAGACTCACATGAAATTTCTTCTTCCTATGTATGCGGTAGAGCGATCGCCCCCCGTAGTCGCTGTTGTTTGCCAATGGCCTCCTGTTGGCAGAAGTACTACACCAAGGCGCGACGTTCTACATACGGTCACAGCTGTAACTCCACAGTGTGAACACCTCATAAACTACCACACCCACTCACTAATTTATCAATTGCAGGAGAAAACTCATCATGTCCGTTGACGAAAAAATTAGACAAATAGCATTCTACGGTAAAGGCGGTATCGGTAAGTCCACCACCTCTCAAAACACCCTCGCCGCTATGGCAGAAAAGGGTCAGCGCATTTTGATTGTGGGATGCGACCCGAAAGCTGATTCCACCCGTTTGATGCTCCACAGCAAAGCTCAAACCACCGTACTTCACCTCGCTGCTGAACGGGGCGCAGTAGAAGATTTGGAACTCGAAGAAGTGATGCTCACCGGCTTCCGTGGTGTGAAGTGCGTAGAATCTGGTGGTCCCGAACCTGGTGTCGGTTGCGCTGGTCGTGGTATTATCACCGCCATCAACTTCTTAGAAGAAAACGGTGCTTACCAAGATGTGGACTTCGTTAGCTACGACGTGTTGGGTGACGTTGTCTGCGGTGGTTTCGCTATGCCTATCCGTGAAGGTAAGGCACAAGAAATCTATATTGTGACCTCTGGTGAAATGATGGCGATGTACGCTGCTAACAACATCGCTCGTGGTATTCTCAAGTATGCTCACTCTGGTGGTGTGCGCTTGGCTGGTTTGATTTGTAATAGCCGCAAAACTGACCGGGAAGACGAACTGATTAGCACACTAGCATCCCGATTAAGCACCCAGATGATTCACTTCGTCCCCCGTGACAACATCGTGCAACACGCTGAGTTACGCCGGATGACTGTGAACGAGTATGCACCTGATAGCAATCAAGGTAACGAATACCGTGCATTAGCAGACAAGGTTATCAACAATAAAATGCTTGCCATTCCTACACCCATTGAAATGGAGGAGTTAGAAGAGTTGTTGATTGAATTCGGTATTCTCGAAAGTGAAGAAAATGCCGCGAAACTGATTGGCGTCGCCCAAGCTCAAGAAGAAGCCGAGAAAAAGCAAGAAGATCTTGAAGGCGAAGCGTTAGAAGCATTGAAAAAAGGCAACGTAGAAGTTGTTAAGAAATAAGTGCGCTACAAAGCACTGGTGAAGATAGAGATGTGGAGGTAGTCTGAATGGCTGATGTATAGTTCTACGATTTCTAGGTTTTCCGTGTCAGCATGAATCTGTAAATGTTCGCGCGGTAAAACGATTAGTTTAGTTTTTTGTTTTCTCCTTTTATTGGTTGGTTACATTTTAGGGAATGGGAAATCGCTCTTTTCCATTCCTTTTTTTTCCCGATGTTTCTAGATAATTTCTACTTGCATGAAAAGTGAAGACGTATTTAATAAAAACCCAGGTCACAAAACGCAGAATCGAGAATCTGTCCTGAGAGAAGGTCAAGAAGATTGTGCTTTTGATGGTGCAATGCTTACTTTAGTACCGATTACCGATGCTGCTCATTTAATTCACGGGCCAAGCGGTTGCATCAACAATTGTTGGGGAAATCGCAGTAGTCTCTCTTCTAATTCCATACTATATAAAGCTCGTTTTACCACTGATATGGATGAAAACGATATCATCTTCGGTGGAGCAAAAAAGCTATACAACGCCATTATAGAAACGCAAAGACGCTACAAACCTGCTGCGGTATTTGTCTATTCTACCTGCGTTTCTGCCCTTATCGGTGATGACCTTAATGGAGCCTGTACAGACGCTGCTGTGCAAACAGGAACTCCGATTATTCCTGTAGACTGTCCCGGATTTGTTGGTCGTAAAAATCGCGGTATGCGCATCGCTGGTGAAGCTTTGTTGGAACACGTTATAGGCACAGCTGAACCAGACTTTACTACACCTTATGATATTAACCTTATCGGTGAATCCAACATTGCTGCAATGTGGAACATTCTACCGCTATTTGAAAAATTAGGTATCCGAGTCCTCTCCAAAATTACGGGTGATACTCGCTACAAGGAAGTTTGTTATGCCCATCGTGCCAAGCTAAATGTAATCACCTCATCCATTGCACTGCTTAAAATGGCAAAAAAGATGGAAGAACGCTTTAGTATCCCCTACATTCAAGAGTGTTTCTACGGTATAGAAAACATCAATCAAAGCTTACGGAATATTGCTGCTAAGTTGGGAGACTCCGACTTACAAGAACGTACAGAAAAGTTTATTGCCTTTGAAACTAGTGCTTTAGAAGAGAAACTTGCTTTTTATCGCACTTCTGTGCAAGGCAAACGTATTGTTATTGATACACAAGAACTGAAAAGTTGGTCAATTATCTCGGCAGCTCAAAAATTAGGGATAGAAGTTATCCCTATCAGCGCTGTTAAAAACAGTCAGGAGGATAAAGCAAGAATTCAAAAGTTACTGGGTAAGGATAGCATTATTCTCCAACAAAATACTCCAGAGGAAATTCTACAGATAATTCACGAAAATAAAGCGGATATGTTAATTACAGGAGAACGCTATCAATACACCTCTGTTAAGGGTGAGATTCCTTCATTAGATATAAAGGCGGAACAAAATCATTCAAATGCCGGCTATACAGGAATTTTAGAAGCGGCACAAAAACTGTATGCAACTCTTACTAGCCCTGTATGGAAACTAGTACACAAACCCGCCCCGTGGGAAAACAGATGAGGATTTTTCCAACTGTGGTTCCCTGAATGAATAACAGAGGAATTGAATCGATAGCGATCGCCTAGTAACGTCCCATAATTGTTCTGAGTTAGAGATGATTCACTGTTGAAAAGTATGCTTCAATGTAGCATAAATCATATGAATCTATTACGCTCCCATGAATGACGCGCCCTCTGCCACTCATTGTTAGCTTGCCGCGCTGCTTACAGCACCCTTAAGGGCTGCTATTCCCTGTTCAATGCTAGCCCAGAGACCCATGTCAGGTTCCTTACCGGCTATTTCTCGCGTTCCGACGAAGTAAAGAACGCCTTTAAGAATCTCTTGGTGAGCGCGATTTTCAAAATTAACTCGGTTGAGCGGTTCCATCAGATCTTGAAGCTTATCATCCAAGGACTGGGCAACCTTGTGTAGAACCAGCCCAGTCATTGTCTGTTGATGCTTTAGCAACTCAAGCTGTAAGTACTTGTCATACAGAGTTAGCTCGGAGCCGCTCATCATTTGGCTTACTTTCTCAGCATGTTTTTGAGTAATGTCGCGAGGTTCTGAAGCGTTGCCGTATTTAGAAATAGCTGCTTCGATGATGCCGAGATTTTCGCGATCGCTCTTTATCATTCCTTCGAGCCGCTCGCAAATCGTCTTGTCGTCCGTCTGTGCTATTAACTTTTGCTCACTTTCCAACAGAACATTCTGAATAAGCTTTAGATCAGCAAGCTTAGTCGCTATATTTGTCACATCGGCCATTATGATTAACTCCGGACTATAAGTTTTATCGGTTAGGACAAGCAAATTCACTTTTTCCATATTCTCGTGAGGTTTGAGTAAGTCCGTCCCTCTTCAGAAAGATTTCTATCAAGTTCGTCACAGAACCACTCTACAAAATCAAAACCAAACCTACAAAGCCTGTCCTTATGGGCAACGACGATGTGTGAACAGCGTCTTTATGTACTGCTTGTTATGCTATAGTCGCCTTATGCCAACCTTATGCTGCTCCTTGGTCATAATCATTATCGAACAGCGTATTGGCTAACCATGCTTTAAACTCAGGATCATCAGTAAATTTACGGTATACTTCTGTATGGTCGAAGATGAACTCCTGAAACTTATCGACTAGCTTTTTTTCAAAGGTGATTCTGGCGTTTTGGCGGTCTGAGTATTTTTTGGCGTTCTGATATTCTTCGTCTTTGCTGACTTCGGCGGGTAATTCTTCAAACAAGAAGCGCCGCACTTTATCTTTTTATGTCCACTCAATATTACCGAAGCGATCATTAAAATCTTGAATAATATTACTGAGTACGTCTAATTGCACCTCATATTTGCTACCAGGAGGATCTGGGGGTGCAGGTGCTATTTCTCCACCACCTTCAAGCTGTATGGCTAGGGTTGTTTGTCTTTCTATGCGGTAGCTGTCGATGTCAACGCTTTCTAAAATACCTTTGGATAAATCGGTGTCGTTAAGGTTGGGAAGTTTGGCAAGTAGGAATTTGAGAAAAGTTTTTAGGCTTTCCCAGTAGGGATTACGGAAAGGATTAATTTGAACAAGAAATTGATAATTGCGGACGAAAGATTTGCCTTTTTTCTTGACGTCTATTTGTTGTTCTTCGTCTAATTCGTTGATAAAATTTTGCTTGCATTCATCGAGAATTGGATCTAATTGGTCACGTTCTGCACCATCACCCAGTGAGCGAAATCCTTACCACGGTATCCGCCATCAACCCAAATCCGAATTAACCTACCCACGCGATAAGCCAGAGGCTTGATGCTGCGCGTATCGCGTACTTGATGAAGTTTTGATAGAACCTGTTTCGCCCCTGCTTGTTCGCTGACGTCAGCTGCGGTGATAACGACAACTATCAGCAGGCCCAAGGTATCGATTAGTATGTGCCGCTTACGTCCTTTGATTTTTTTTCCTGAGTCATAGCCAACTTCCTTAGATATCATTGTTGCGGTCTCAACTGATTGGCTGTCCATAATCGCCTCAGATGGTGATGGTTCTCTGTTTTGGCTGACACGTACCCACAAACGCAGGCGGTCGTGAATTTGTTGCCATGTACCGTCTTTGCGCCACTGCCGGAAATAATGGTAAACGGTTGGTTTTCCAGTTTGGAAAGTCGTGGGGGAGCATACGCCCTTCGGGTTCACCAGATACCTACGGAGGGAAACCCTCCTGCAGTACTGGTTCACCACGCACAACCTGCACACAAGATGTAAAGAATTGCATTTACCACTGCTTCGATGTCAACACTACGTTTTCTACCGCCTTTTTTAGCTGCTGGAATTAATCCTGATAGCAGTTCCCACTGCTCCAAAGTCAAGTTACTTGGGTACGATGAATTCATGGCTCTCGTAACGCTGTCATACTTAAGTATTTTTTCTACTGACAGGATACCGTTACGTGGGCTTTCTTACTTCTCAGACATCCTCTTAGCAGGGTTGAAATGGCTGAGTCGCTAGAAAAATAAAATTTGAACAAAAACACTGGTGAGGATGTCAACCCTTATCAGTGGCAGTAATCGCTACTTATTTAATTATTTATGGGGAATCTAAATCGTGGCATATCTCAATAGTCATCAACTGATAGAGCGTGACGACAGTCAACCGGGGTTTATATATTTAATTGAAGCTGTCGGTGTTAATGGATGGATACCAGGCTGTGTAGTTAAAAGAATGAAGATTGGTCTAAGTCGTAATCCTAAAGAACGTCTCGCAATTCTTCACGCTTACCAGCCTCCCGTTGACCTCAAGATAATTCGCACTATCTACGTTGAAAATATGAAAGAGGTAGAAACCGCTCTACACGCAGAATTTAAGCATTGTAATGTCAAGCTACTTAACTCCAAAGAATATTTTGACCTAAACCCCATAGACCTGATTCGCGTTCATTGGGCTATGACACGCTATGAGACACAAGTATCGAGTTTTGCAGATATTCCTAAGCGTGCTGTTGCTGGCGGTCTAGTAGCACTTTTAGGGGCAGGTTTAGTCATCGGGTATGGAATTGAAAAAAGTGTTGCACGACCCCTGCCACAACAAAATATTGAGGACGTACGCTAACACACTTCAGTAATGAAAACACTTACAGTCCCTATATTACAAGGGTTTTATTGTCCTAAAAACTTGCACGAATATTACCACAAGGAATACTAATATCGAGAATTTTTAGAAGATTTTACCAATCATTGCTCTTCGTTGTTCTCTTCGTTAAACTTGCGGATTAACTCTTCAAACACATAATACCAAATCCGGATCTAATACCCCCTTTATTATTTAGTCCGCGTAGGCGGACTTTGTTTGTGTAGTCGCGATTTCTAATCGCCTGGGTTAAAAGGGGGTTAGAAAAGCGGATTTTGTATAACCCATCTCAAGGTTAGTTAATCCCTCAAGAATAATTTTTCCTTGAGAGTTTTTAACAGGTTCCGAACTGAGGTTAATATGATTGGAAACAAATTTATCAATCAGCGCATAAAGCCGATTACTTTCTGTTAATGTCTCAATTTGATTCCGCAGCTTAAATTTAGCGATAATTTCTTGGACATTTTCGCTAAAGCCATCTACTCACATCTTGCACCAATAAAATTTGATGGAATTTAGTAACTCAGTATTCAAGCATAAGTCTTGATTTAGCAAGAGAAGTCCATAAAATTCATGTAGCTTTATCGTACGTCTTTTTAGCTTCTACGGTTTTCTACGCAGAGGTGCAAGATATGAGTCTAGATAGTTTTCAAAGTTCGCGCGAATTTGACTAGGAAAATTGAGTAAGGTTTTAAAAGTCAATTGAGAAGTATTATAAAATACATAATCAGATGCTCTGGGAAGCTGTTGCGCTACAGCATTATGTCCAAAATTGCCTTCTTCCAACAACTTATAACGCTCAAGAACCTTTTCCTTTGTTGGTTCCAGTAAGCAATCCAAACGCCGCAGTACTGTCATTGGCAGAATTACATCTCGGTACTTACCGCGTACATAGACATCCCTTAATACATCATCGGCAATATTCCAGATAAAGTTAACAATAGTGTTGTGTGTCGTGTGATTCATGTTGCCAGTACTGTAGGCGATCGCATCCCAATAGTTGTAACACTTTAGAGTACAATGGTGTCTGCTTTGTAATCACAGACTTAATTTTTATCTAACTTTTGACGCAACTGCTGATAAATCATATCCAACCACACGGGAATCACAGGCTTACATTGTTAATCTAAATGCCGTGACTTTTACCTATCACCCAATGACGTTTGAAAAAACGCGCCAAAGCTGACTCTTCCAAAGATAAATAAATTGGACGTCCGTGGGGACAGGTACGAGGGTTGCGTGTGCGTTGCCATTCATCCAAAAGTGTTTGCATTTGTTGTAAACTGAGACTCGTACCGTTGCGAATAGCACTACGACAGGCGACAGCGACTTGTGCTGCTTGTAAGTCACCTCCCCAACTCAGTTCTAAAATGGCGTCTGCACAGTCGTCTCGCTGTTGTAAAAGTGTGGGAACCGTACGAACTGCCCAAAGTTGCTCACCAAAGGGTTCTATATCCAAATCAATTCGTTGTAGTTGCGATACTTGCGCCGGAGATAATTGATAGAGAATGATTGGAGGTTCAATTGGAATAATTTTCCAATTGTCGCACAATTGCTCGTACAAAACTCGTTCATGGGCAATGTGCTGTTCTACTAACCACACTCCACCAGGATGTTCTGCCACGATATAAGTGTTATTAACTTGAGCAACGGCTTTTAGTTGTAGAGATGTTGCTAGCAACTTTTCTGGATGCGTTTTGTGTTCTTCACAAGTAAGCGAACGATTGACATTGTATCCGCCTTTTTCTTCTGCAGCTTTGAGTAATTTACCAACTCGCGTTGTGTGAACAGCGTCTTTAACAGATGTAGAATTGATGCGGAGTGCAGTTGCGATCGCCGTACTAATTTGTTCTTGCCAGTAACTGAGTTGGTTAAGATAAATTTCTGTTTTTGCTGGGTTACGGTTCCAGTTGATATGCTCTGGAGAAATCAATAGATGCACAAAAGTGATTGGATAGCGATCGCGCGGTAATGTCCGATGAAATCCCGACAAGATAGTCTGCTCTAATTCCGATGACTTCACCATCCTTCCATTCACAGCAACTCGCACCCAGTCTGGACGATGGCGATGACAACGGTCTGGTAATCCTACCACTAAATGGAGTGCACAGTGCTCAGTGCTGAGTCCTGAGTTTTGAGGTGGTGGTACTTCTAGTTTTAACTCTTGTAAATCAGCTTCTTTAACTTGATGTAGAATCTGAGGCAACAGTTGTCCTATTGAGGCAGTCCGACAAAGGGTGAACCACTCTTTATCATTTTGCCAGACTTGCCAAGTGATATTCGGATGACATAAGGCGATTTGGTGAATTGTTGCTTGCACTGCTTTCATTTGCTGTGCTAATGTTGGTAACCCCTGACGACGACCTGAACAATTTTCAAAGAGATTTGATACTGTGACAATTGTACCAGGAGCGATCGCACAAGCTTCCACATACAATGCTTCTCCACCGTAGCCATAGACAAATCGCCAACCACAATCTCCTCGTTGTGGACGACTTAATATTTCTAAATCTGCCAGCGTTGTCAAACTATGCAACGCCTCTCCACGAAACCCCAAACTTGTAATTTTCCACAAATCTGCACAACTGCAAATTTTACTGGTACTATGGGCGGTTGCTGCTTTGTGCAAGTCATATTCGGTCATTCCGCAACCATTATCTGCCACACGTACACGCCATTGCCCGGGCCATAAGGAAACAACAATTCGTGTTGCACCTGCATCAAGGGAATTTTCTAC
This sequence comes from Brasilonema sp. CT11, assembly GCF_017982655.1. GTDB lineage: Bacteria > Cyanobacteriota > Cyanobacteriia > Cyanobacteriales > Nostocaceae > Brasilonema. The sequence continues at coordinate 43,423 of NZ_JABXYX010000032.1, forward strand.
CAATTCTCGCACTACAGAGGCTAAGGAGTCGATAACCTCTCCGGCTGTAATCAGATGTACGACTTCTGCTGGTAAAGCATAAATAGTTGACGCCATAAATTACAGTTTAGAGGATGGATCGCAACTTGCTCCAAAATATTTTGACCAATTGCATCATTTTTCTTGAGAATCAACCAATCTCTTTGGCTGATTTCGGGAAGCCATTCGGTATCAGGTGCATGCGGTGAAAAGTAGTCTTCCTAAATTTCCACTTTAGCACCTACACAACCTAGAGCATCTGCTACATATTTCCTTACCTTGGGCAACAGTTGTCCTATTGAGGCAGTCCGACAGAGGGTGAACCACTTTTTGTCATTTTATTACGCCGAACTCAGGTAAAAGATATAATCAATAGCTAATAGAACCTGGGTTTGCGTGTTTTGGTGAGCCTTGAGCCTGATGTATATAAACTTTCCATCACTCATGAATAAACAATATATTGCTAAAGGATTTGGAATTTTGCTGGGACTTTTATTTCTATGCGCTCCCGTCCTGGCACAGGAATACCGCATTGACCTGATTCGCGGCAACATTTATCGCATGAGTGCTGGAAATCCCGTCCTGGCACAGGAATACCGCATTGACCAGATTCGTGACAACATTTATCGTCTGACTGCTGGAAATTATTGCTCCGTCTTCATGGTGACAGAGGCGGGAATTGTAGTGACCGATCCGATCAATAAGGCAGCGGCTACCTGGCTCAAGCGCGAATTGGCGCAACGATTTGGCAAGCCGATTCGCTATGTAATCTACAGCCACAATCATCCGGATCACACCTATGGGGGCGAAGTTTTCGATGGCGTAGGCATCGACTTTATCTCCCATCAACTGGCGCGCGAGGATTTGATTCACACCAAAGCGCAGACTCGCATTCCTAACCTTGTCTTCAAGGACGACATGACGCTTTTGATCGGCGATAGTCGGGTGCACCTGCGCTATCACGGAACAAACAACGGGCGTGGCTCCATTTCCATGTTGTTTGAACCCGCCTCCGTTTTATATGTGGTGGACTGGATTGTGCTGGGCCGCATGCCCTACAAAGATCTTCAAGGTTACGATATCCAAGGGATGATCGATTCCACACGCGCGGTGCTGAACATGGATTTTGAGGTGTTTGTGGGCGGACATGCTAAGGCTGGTCAGAAAAAAGACGTGCGACGGTATCTCGAATATCTGGAAACTCTTTATGACGCCGTACGCGATGGCATTCTCGCAGGGCAAGACCTCCCTACTCTTCAGAAAGAAATCCGGCTCGACACATACCGTGATCTGGCGATGTATGAGGAGTGGCTGCCGCTCAATATCAAAGGTGTTTACCGAACTTTAGTGGACGAATCTTATCTACTTATGCGTCCTTTGAGTGCGCGCCCCACAAACTCCAGTAAGGGTTGACACACTAGACTTCGTGGCAGTTGTTGGGGAAAAGGTCACCGGAGTTGGGGTAAGGGAAAATAAAAACCCTTTAACCTTTAACCTTTCCCCTTTACCCAACAATGCGCGATTTGAACTTTTGCGCATTGTTCTACTATTGAAACTAAATGTTCACTCAAACACATCGCTCTTCAAACAAAACTTTTCTATCTACTGACTTTATAAATTACCTCTAAAGGTTATTAATCCTTTGTGTTCGCTCTACTCAGGTTTGGAATGATACAACTTCATAAACTTTAACATCTATATCCTCAGTAAGACGTATACACATCAACCAATCGTTAATTTAAGTAAGAGTCTTTAAGGAGTTTCTATTTTAGTTTTCACTACCTTAAAGACCCATTTTGTAGAACTTGAAAGGTAATTATGACACAATATACTCAGTCACCACCAGCAGAATATGCTGAGCTTTTTAGAAATTTGTCCATAGATAACCAACTTGCCGTCCTGTGGTATGTCTATATCAAAATAGGTGGTTCGACCAGACCCGGAGACCCTGAAGGAACAGCACCCGATACTTCTGATGAACTTTTTAATAAAGTTAAAGGAAAGTCCCATGAAGAGCAACTTCAAATCATGCGAGATTTGTTGACACCTTCTAGCACAGATATTAGGCAGGAATATGACTCGTTGAGCAACAATACTAAGCTGGCTTTTTGGTATCGGTTGGCTCAGGGTATGGAAAATTATACCATTGTTCCAGTACCATCTGACTATCAACTTTCTGCCCAAGCAAAAGAGTTATTGTCTATGCTAGAGCCGGTTGACTTTGAACTACAATACGTTTTTCTCCGTAATGCCTTGCTAGCGGGATACTAAGAAGAAAAATTAACTGCTGTAACAATGTTGTAGGCTTGTGGTGTTTTTTCTGCTTGGAAGGCAGCAGGTGATTCCACAGAAAAAGTTTATCAGTTATCAGCTAACTGTTAACCCTTCGGGTTCGCAGTCGCCTACGGAGGGAGACCCTCCTGCAGCGCTGGCTCACTGTTAACTGATAACTGATAATTGATTTTGATCAAACTCTTAGGGGAGTTAATTATTCAGTCATGGCTAGGGCTTTAGTGGGTTGTGGGTTTAGCAGCCCATTCAACAGGGAAACTGGGCGTTGTCTATAGGGCCAAGCAAAAGCATGACGGAATGCTGCATCCTGACAAGCTTGTAGTTGTTCAAAATTAATAATGTTGTAAGTTAAAAGATTCTCGTACTCGAAAGGTAGACGCACATTGTGCAAGCCAGCATTATCTGTACAAATAGCGATATCTACCCCTGCATCAAAGCAACGGTCAAATACTAACTTGAGTTGACGTATATCCTGCAAAGTACCAGTTTTGAGATAGGTTGTGGGGCAAACCTCCAAACACTGACCTTGCGCAGCCAAATCTTTGAGCAATTCGGGATACAGCAGAGGAATTTGGATACCGTGACCGATCCGCATCAAATACGGTAAAAGTTGGGGATCACATCCGGCTGTTGTTTCATAAAGGTGTCCTGTGGTGTTGAGTCCAAGCGATCGCGCATAATCATACAACTTTATCCATTCGTCTATGCGCTCTGTAGAGTAACTATCTCCCCCAGCTACATCTATCCCACAAACATACTGCCTGTTTTGCGCTGCCAAATCAACAATCGCCTTATTCACCTCAAAGGGTAGGCGCGAGTGCATACAAAGAATTTGACTGGTAACAATCGGATATTCTGGGAGAATGCTCGCTTTACCAACAACTTCCACAATTTCCGTCATCATGTCAATTCTCTGTGATTGACTCAGATGGTCTGGTGTTCGCAGATAAGGAGTATAGCGCAACTCCAGATATGCCAAATTTTCAAAAATATAAGCACCCCTGAGCAAGCGGTAGATAAAATAAGGCAAAGTCTCCACAGTTTGCACGCTTTCCACCAAAGTATGCAACTCCAGATACTCATCTAAAGTGTTGCGTGGACGCGTGTAAAAGTCTTCAAATGCTGAATAGTCAGCAAAGCCGGAAATCGACTCGGGCGATTGACGCTCAAAGTACCGCCATAAAATACGAGGTACAACCGAACCGCCCAGATGTCTATGTAATTCTGCGTATAAAGTCATAGTAGTGTTTTAACAAGACTAAAATTTTTAATTATTATTAACAGTAACAAATTAAAAAACAAGTTGTGGGTTCACCCACATTCTGCAGGTGCGATACTTTAACATTTGGTTAAAAAGTGTTTTGGATCATATTTATCCAAGTTGTGACAAGAAATATTGATGATATAAATTGCAACTCGGACTCCAATTATCGCCTTGTGTCTTGATTAACCCCATACTTTGTAATTTAAACGCTTCATGGGATTTTAGTCTCATAGGAGCATTTGCCGTGACTACGTCGCGGAAAGTATCAGCTAGTTTTGGATGTTGTTGTAAATTCCACAAATGCTGTCGCAAATGATCGCGGAATGGACTAACTTCCGTCGATGCTATTTGCAAAAGTTTCTCCAAGGAAACTTGCTCAGATGTAAGATAATAGAGAGCCAAACGTACCAGATGAGGATGTCCACCAATCAAATTCATGAGTTGCTCAACCTCAGTTCCCACCCAATTCAGTTCGTGACGCCGTGCTAGCTCAATTATTTGCTTTCGGTTGAATTCTTCTAAAGCAATAATCCGTCCCACCCCTTGTAGTGGAGAGTAATTAATATCCAGAGAGCTATAAACCTCTGTGGAATGTACCACTATCAACCGAAGTTTTTTCCAAATCTCACCGCGATGACCACTTCGCCTTGCTAAATCATACCATGCTCGCACTAAGCGACAAAAATCAGTGGCTATTTCAGGTTGTTCAAAAACAAAATCGACTTTATCTAAAGCCAGTACTAATGGATGATTGCATTCTGGAAGTAAATACTCTTCAAAGTAATTCGTCGCATTATCATTACAGCCATAAATTTCATCCCAATAATCATCTAATTGATTAGGCATTCCTAACTGCTTACTAACACTAGCGCAAAAATATCGTAATAATGTTTGGATATTAGAGAAGACTTTACTATCAGTTTCAAAACTCAAATATACAGTTTTGTAATTCAGTGTTTCTGAAAAATATAGAATTCTTTCCAGTAAAGAAGTTTTGCCCATCTCTTGAGGTGCTTTAATGCGAATTAGTGCTCCAGAATACTTGATCGTCTCGTAACACAAAGATTCTACATTGTTACGTTCAATATAAAAGCGAGAATCCAATAGCACTCTCCCTCCTGGCAATTCTAAGCTATCAATGTTCTTTGAAGAAATCGTATTTGCCAAAGAAGTTCGGTTGTCTCTATAACGCTTCAGGGCTTGCTTAAAATTTGTTTTAGATACCTTTTCTCCTAACCCATCTGAAAGCTTCTTCCATAATGGATTACCAACATCTTTATTGATATAAATACCTGAAAGATGAAGCTCATCACCAATTTCATCATAAGTCTTTCCCTCATATGCTCCCCGTAATACGTCCGTCTCTATATCACTTAGATGGCTTCCAGTAACCTTAAATACAAGTTCATCTGCCAACTTTTGGATTTCTGACCATGAAAGTTCTGATTCGGAGTTCATGATTCTAAATAGCAGAGATTTTTTATGTATAATATCAGATTTATGACTTTAAAAAATATAAATAGTTTTTTTAAAAAATATTTTAAATTTATATAAGTTAGCTCTTTTGACCAAATTAAGATCCTGTTTTTCCCTACTGACAATTGAAATTATATTCAATATTGTAAATACATCCAAGGAGAGCATCCCAATTTTGCCAAGATGATTAATTGTCATAGCGAACACTCCATTTCATTCCGTATTCCCTCCCTTGCCCGCTACGCTAACGCTGCGGACAAAATATGTTTTGACACATTTGGGATGCTCCCATTCACAGAAATAAATTAAAAGGAGTCATGTATGAAAAGTAAAATTGCTACAATGATTGCTGGTACTCTGCTTGTATTTAGCAATGCAAATGTATTGTTACCTGCTTTTGCCAGCGATAGTTTTAGTTTAAATCAATTATTGTTATCGGTTCAAGAGTCCTCCCAGTCTAAAAAGTTGAATAAAGAGATATCTAATACTTTGCGTTCTAGTCAAACAAATCCCGAGCAAGTTCAATGTATTGGAACGAAGTCGAGCAGTCTTGATAGCTCTGTTTTAGATGCCAAATTAGGTCCCTTTGATTGCCGTTTTCCCAACAACGTAACTCTCAAAATTCATGTAAAAAACTTTGTGATATTACCAAGTGGTAGAGCAACACCTCTTGAGAATGCTAAGAATTTTAACTCTATGCCAAAACCAATTTCTTTATCTTATAAGATAACTTCTTGGAGTTGGAATAACACACCTTAAAAACAGTCAACAGTCAACAGTCAACAGTAGACCTCTTGCAAAAGTCCAAAAACTGGGGATGTCATTCTGTAGACGCTTTGCGGCTTCCCGCAGGGTACGAAACGTAGTGCAGTGAAGAATCTCGCGAGATGTTTCGCTCCGCTCAACATGACATTTTAAGTATTTATGCAAGAGGTCTAGCTCGTTCCTTGTCTCTGGCAAGGAATGCAGCAATGTGGGCTGCTGCCTCTAGTAGCTCAGGAGGCAGAGCCTCTAGAATTGCATTCCCAGGCTAGAGCCTGGGAACGAGAGTTCTTATCGTTTGTCAACTCGCTTTGAAGCTTGTGCGATTTGCTTTGCTTTTGCTTCTGGATCAAACTTTAACTTAGAATCCCACTTTAAAGCTTGCCGGAAGGTCGCAACAGCATCATCAATACTACCTTCTCTTGCTTGCTCTTCGCCTTCTTTGACCAGAAATGGTGCTGCTTCTATTATATTAGACTTATTTTGGCATACCTCTAGTTTTTCCAGGTCTTTTGGATGGGTGATTAGGTAATTATTTAACCAGTGACAACCTCGTACCAGCAGTTGATTTAAGTCTTCAACCCGCCACACCCGTGCGGTATTGTCACTGGATGCGGTGAGTATGTGTTTGCCATCCGGGCTAAAACTCGCACTCACAACTGCCGAAGTATGCCCATTGAGTTGGGCTAATTGCTTGCCAGAGATGTCCCACACCCGTGCGGTATTGTCCAAGGATGCGGTGAGTATGCGTTGCCCATCCGGGCTAAAACTCGCACTCACAACTGCCGAAGTATGCCCATTGAGTTGGGCTAATTGCTTGCCAGAGATGTCCCACACCCGTGCGGTTTTGTCACTGGATGCGGTGAGTATGCGTTTGCCATCAGGGCTAAAACTCGCACTGTAAACTCGATCAGTATGCCCATTGAGTTGGGCTAATTGCTTGCCAGAGATGTCCCACACCCGTGCGGTATTGTCACTGGATGCGGTGAGTATGCGTTTGCCATCCGGGCTAAAACTCGCACTGTAAACTACCGAAGTATGCCCATTGAGTTGGGCTAATTGCTTGCCAGAGATGTCCCACACCCGTGCGGTATTGTCACTGGATGCGGTGAGTATGCGTTTGCCATCCGAACTAAAACTCGCACTCCGAACTACCGAAGTATGCCCATTGAGTTGGGCTAATTGCTTGCCAGAGATGTCCCACACCCGTGCGGTATTGTCACTGGATGCGGTGAGTATGCGTTTGCCATCCGGGCTAAAACTCGCACTCCAAACTTCCGCAGTATGCCCATTGAGTTGGGCTAATTGCTTGCCAGAGATGTCCCACACCCGTGCGGTATTGTCCCAGGATGCGGTGAGTATGCGTTTGCCATCCGAGCTAAAACTCGCACTCCAAACTTCCTCAGTATGCCCATTGAGTTGGGCTAATTGCTTGCCAGAGATGTCCCACACCCGTGCGGTTTTGTCCCTGGATGCAGTGACTATGCGTTGCCCATCCGGGCTAAAACTCGCACTCCAAACTTCCTGAGTATGCCCATTGAGTTGGGCTAATTGCTTGCCAGAG
>NZ_JABXYX010000032.1:50896-70061 GCF_017982655.1 Brasilonema sp. CT11
TTTGTCCCTGGATGCAGTGACTATGCGTTGCCCATCCGGGCTAAAACTCGCACTCCAAACTTCCTGAGTATGCCCATTGAGTTGGGCTAATTGCTTGCCAGAGATGTCCCACACCCGTGCGGTTTTGTCACTGGATGCAGTGACTATGCGTTGCCCATCCGGGCTAAAACTCGCACTCCAAACTCCCGAAGTATGCCCTTTGAGTTGATTCTGCTCGTGAATATTATCCAGAATTGTCTGTAAAGCTAACTGAGGACTACCAGCCGGATATTTTTCTAGTGGGCGACCGTCCTTGACCAGATCTTGCAACTCTTGCCCAGTCTGGATGGCTAATAGTAACGATTCTATTTCTGGTTTTTGAGACTCAAATTGTCTTATAGCATTTGCTCCGTCTCGCTCCAATCTTACAGCTATTGTCGTTTCTCTAATCGTTTTTGTTGCCCATATTCCCGCCAACATTGCTGCTACAAGCGAAATTACCAGGATTGTAGAGGCAAGACGAACTTGCTTCTTGGCTTTGTTATTCGCAGCCTTCAAAATTTTATTAGCTTTGGCTTCAGCTTCTAATTTTTTTCTTTCGGCTTCTAAATTAATTTCAGCTTCCAGTTTTTCTAGTTCTCTAGCCTTTTCTATTTCTCTGTTCTTCAATTCTTGGCTAGCTGTAAAAAATTGATAATCGAGATTGCTCAAGCTTTTATTTGCAGCCCAAACCAAGGCATCATTTAGCGCTTCTCCCCGCAACAGGCGGGACTCATCTTTATAATCTGAATCAATCCAGGCTTTGAAAGCTTCGGCGTAGGGTCGCAGTTTTGCTAATTCTTTGTCAACCCAAGCCAGGTTAAAAACACATTCATAAACGCGGTTGTAAACCTTTAATTTTCCTGACTGTTTGACGACTAATCCTGACAAACTCATTTTCCCTTGTTCAGAACTATCGTCTGCTGCAACTGAGCCTTTGAGCAAAATTTGTTGATAAATTCCCAGCATTCGACCTGCACGCTGCTCATTGCTGGTGATGCGATCCCGGATTGTTCTCAAATGCTCAGGTTCATCCTGAGATTGCCAATTTTGAATGAGGTATTTTTGAACTATTCGCTCGATATTCGGCTGCTTACTTTCTGCTTGATCAATGACTAACTTGCACAACTTCTGGGTGAGAAACGGTTGTCCTTGAGTCCATTCCAACACCTCTTGTAAAACTGCTTCGGGATTGTCTACCTTTTCTACTAATCCCTGAATTAACGATAACTTTGCTTCTTCTAGTGTAAACCCTGTTAGCTCAATCGCTCGACCAATATTAAACGGCGTGCGTTTTTTATCAGCAATTAAATCCGATGGTGTTGCTACCCCCAACAAGCAAAACGTAAGCCGATTGTACTCTGGAACATCGACTCGCCGATTATAACAAGCGCGGATAAAAGCAAAAAAATCATCACTGGGAAAATTTAAGCTCAAAACACTATCAATCTCATCAATAAAAATAACAATATCTTTCGATAACTCCCTTAACAAAACTGATTCAAGAAACTCTCCAAATTGATCTAAAGGAGATAACCAATTCCGCTCCCTAATCCAGCTTCTTAAATTAACATCTAAATTAAAGTCTTTTGTAATATCGTTAAGAATTCCAGCGTACCACTGCTCCAAAGTTGTTTGCTGGATATTTTTACCAGAAATATCAATAATACTACAAGCAACACCTACTTTTTTAAGCCGACTCATCACTTGAACTCGCAAGCTAGATTTTCCCGTCTTGCGGGCGTTAAACACATAACAAAAGTTCCCTGTCTTCAGTGAGTCATAAAGTTGATTGTCAGCTTTACGCCTGACATAAGTCGGCGATTCTTCACTTAGAGTTGCATTAAATTCATATTGATAATTCATATTTAGAATTCATAAATCTTCTTTCTAAAACTCAAAAATAGGTTTCAGATATAGTCCATTTTAATGAACTTCGGCTATAAGCGGCGGGACTTATAGTCCTAGGCGGACGAGAACACTGCATCAAAGAATATGTAAGCGTCGTTGTGTAATGCATCTCTATCATACTTCTCAGACATCCTCTCAATAATCAATTAGCAATAAAAACAATAAAGCAATTTCCCTGGATTTTCTTACTAACCAGGAGTTACGCATTTTAACAAAAAACTGTCATTCTAAGTGTAGCGTTCGCGTAGCCTGTCCTCTTGGGACGAGCGCGAAACGTAAGCGCAGCGTGTGCCCTTGGGACTCAGAACTCCCTTGATACTTCGCTACACTCCGTTTCGTACCCTGCGGGAAGCCCTTCGGGGATGACCTTCGGTCACGCTGCGCTAACGGGGGTTCGCAATCGACGGGAACCGCCAAGACTGCGACCCCCTCACCGCAAAGCGTCTACAGTATGACATTCTAGACTTTGCGTAAATCTTACTAACGATTATGCATATACGTATTCTAACCCAATTGGTAAGGGATTCTATTTTGGTGGATACTCCCTATTTTTTCCTATTTTTCTAAATTTTCAATATGAAAAAATCTCATAAATTGATAAAAAATTCGATTTTTTGACCAAATGAACATCCTATTTTACCCTACAGACAATTAAAGTTGGATTCAATATTGTAGAGACATGAAGAGTTGAGATTGAGCCACAAAGCTGACTTCAATTTGCAAACTCAAATAAAGAAAGAACAGATGTCTTTCTTTCGATTGTCCAACATCAACAACCACCGGAGTAAATATGAAAGGTAAACTGAGTGCAATTATCGCTGGTACAATGCTTGCTGTTACTGGTGCTAATTGGCCTGCATCAGCTATTGTATCAAACACAATAGGTCAACAACAGATAGGTGTTCAACAAGAAACGCTACTGTTAGCAGCAACAGATAATATCAAAAAAGACGAACCAGCAAAAGATAATCCCAAAACAGACAAGCCAGGAAAAGATAATCCCAAAAAAGACGAACCAGCAAAAGATAATCCCAAAACAGACAAACCAGGAAAAGGTAATACCAAAACAGACAAACCAGGAAAAGGTAATACCAAAACAGACTATCCTGTAGGCAAATCAGCAGACGATCCTGCAGGCGAATCAACAATAGATAATATCAAAAAAGGCGTAGATAACATGATCAAAAAAGGCGTAGATAATATCAAAAAATGCGATCCAGCAGGCGAATCAGCAGGCAAATCAGCAGACGATCCAAAAAATATTAATACCAATCCAGACGATTCAAAAAATGAGAATACCAATGAAGACGATCCAGAAAATACCAATGAAGGATGGACATAGTACAGGTAAAAGTCCGTTTTATTCACTCTCCATATTTAGAAGACGCAAAGTAGTTCTTAATCAGACTAAGTTGCACTCTCAATCCATAGTCTGAGTATTTTCCTGACGATGCCGACAGGATGTTTGCATCCGATGAAATTTTTGAGTGCAACTTGAGATTAAGACAACGAACAAGCAAAGACTCAAATCATAATACAAATTCACTGAGGTAAAACTGATGAATGCTAAACGAGTATTTTTTGGCTTTTTAACTGCAACATTAGCACTGACATCTCTAACAACCCTTAAACCCGCAAGTGCAGTTGAGCAGTTCAACCATCAAACGATTCAATCGGCTCATACCAAAGCTAATTTTCTCGTCGCTAAGGGTGGAGCAGCTGCTCCTGCTCCTACTGTGAATTTAAATATTGATCCGTCTGAACTAACAAAACAGATTAACGATCTAGTTGTAGCCAAGAACAACCGTGAAGGATTTGTCAAGGGATTGATGGAAAAAGCTAATCAAGCCGCAAACGGAAAACTTAACGTGATGGTGTTTAATCTGAGCCAACCCTATGAAAATCAAATTCGCGGGCAGAAGTATTTCGAGCAAGTAGATTATCACGGGGTTCTTTACGGAATATGGATCTTTGAGGACGGTACTTTCATCAATCAAGGTGATGGTGGATTTATTAACTGGGCTTTTCACGGCAAATTCCAAAGAAGCGGAGATCAAGGTCATACTGTGACTTTCGAAAAACTCTAAGTTTTGTGTTCTTACCAACCAAAAACTGTAAATCATCTACAGTTGGTAGTTAATAAATAGACCAAGTAGGGACGCAATGCCTTGCGCCCCTACTACCCAATACTTTTCGGTTAAAGGGCAAGGGGTAAAGGGCAAAGGAGAAATAGCTTGGTTTTCATTCCTTTTCCCTTTCACCTTTTCTCCAAAACCCAAGAGGTATTGACGCTGAGACTTTGAGACACACAGGACGCGGGGAAGTTTTTACGATAAGTAATCACCAGGATTTCATATGATTGGGTTTGGCACTGCTAAAGGCGATTTCTACGGAGAGCTAGCCCCTAAGGGGCAAAGCTCGCCGGGGGGATACTCCCCCCGGCAGACTTTGGCGCTACGCAAACGCTTAACGCTTGTGCCAGTTGCGTAAGTCCTGAACTACTTACAGCGTTTTTCATCTATTTGAACCACAATCTTTCGTAGGGGCGCAATGCCTTGCGCCCCTACAGTGTGGTCTATTTACCCGAAAATTGCTGTAAATCGATATTTTTAGTCAAAAACTATAAGTTGATGAGATAAATTCCCGATATCTAATTATGTCTTACAAACACAAAATACCCATTTTTATATTGACCTTTATGGTCATAGCTGGGTTTATAAGCAGTGGCTTGTGGTTTTTCGACAAACACATGAAACACAAAACAAGCTCCAAGCATAATTCTCATCCTACCAGCCAAACGGATGGCACAAAGTCGAAAGTACCAAAGTTGCAAAATTTTGCACACGTAAAGAATGTTCCTAACGGAATGTTTAATTATAGTGGTAGCCTAACCTTGCAGGGGCAGGAACTGGTAAGCCAAGCTGGTTTGATCAAAATGCGGTAATTCTGTTCTGGATGCATGTTCGCGCGTAAGTCTAACTCAGGTAATGGAGGTTTTCAGTATGGCGGAAACAGAAATCAATGAACAAATACATCAGGTGCAACATCAGTCTCATTTGACTGGTCCGGTTGGAGTATCTACTGTTATTTTTGTAGGTCTGGCGGCGATCGCTGCGATGCAGGCTAATTTCTTAGGCGAAGAAGCCGTGGTGGCTCAAGTCCGAGCTGCCAATCATTGGGCTTGGTATCAGTCGAAATCTATGAAGTATGAGACTCAGCAATCATCACAAGAAATTTTAAAATCCCTGGGAAAGCCTCTTCCTACATCTTTAGACAAAAAAGCCGACAAGCTTGAGCAAGAGAAGGAAAACCTTAAAGCTAAAGCCGAACACTTGGAAGCAGAATCTAAGTCACACCTAGATCGCCATCAATCTTTTCTTTACAGTGTGGTGTTTCTACAAGTAGCAATTGCTCTAGCCTCTTTAGCTAGCCTGCTGAAACTTCCAAAATTGTGGTATACAAGTTTGGGACTTGCAGTGCTGGGTACTGGCTTTATGCTTTGGGGATCAATTCCCGTAAGTCATGGCTCAAGCGTGCCAGCATCTATTGAAGCTAAACAGTCAGTTGACAATTGAAATGCAGTGTAAATAAAACGACAAGTGCAAACCAATTAGTTATACCAATAGATAGTGATGAGGGCAGCTATGCTGAAGGGAAGAGAGTTTCAATCATTGACTAGATCAAAATAATATGCACTCTGAAAGTGCGCCAGCTTTATCGCAAATTATTTTCTTTCCCTTACACCCTTACACCCTTACACCCTTACACCCTTACACCCCTAATTCTTGACACCTTGACCAAGTGCATAAAAATTGCTATTATTAGTTTTTTGTGCAAACTTTAGCATTTTAATAAACACTTGGCTAACGTAATTGTTATAGGTGCCCAGTGGGGCGACGAAGGAAAAGGTAAAATAACAGACTTACTCAGCCGCTCCGCAGATGTTGTTGTACGTTACCAAGGGGGCGTCAATGCTGGACACACAATTGTAGTCAACGGTCAAACCTTTAAGCTGCACTTGATCCCCTCTGGTATTTTGTATCCAAATACCGAGTGCATGATCGGCTGTGGGACAGTCATAGATCCACAAGTTTTGATAAAAGAACTTGACCAATTAGAAGCACTTGGTATTTCCACTCGCAATCTGCTGATTTCTGAGACGGCTCATGTTACGATGCCTTACCACCGATTGATTGACCAGGCATCAGAGGAGCGCAGAGGAAGTTATAAAATTGGCACAACTGGTCGTGGAATTGGTCCGACTTATGCTGATAAATCAGAGCGGACTGGTATCAGGGTATTAGATTTGATGAACCCTGAGGGACTGCGTGAACAGTTGGAGTGGACAATCAATTATAAAAACGTCATTTTAGAAAAACTTTACAACTTGCCACTATTAGACCCCAAACAAGTGATTGACGAGTACTTGGGGTATGCAGAACGCCTGCGACCGTATGTTGTTGATACGTCCTTAAAAATATACGATGCAATTCAGAGGCGGCGCAATATTTTATTTGAAGGAGCGCAAGGTACCCTCCTCGACTTGGATCATGGGACATACCCGTATGTCACCTCCTCTAACCCAGTCGCGGGGGGGGCTTGTGTTGGTACCGGGTTAGGACCGACAATGATAGACCGAGTGATTGGCATAGCAAAAGCTTACACCACTCGGGTAGGCGAGGGACCTTTCCCCACAGAAATAGGTGGGGAAATGGGAGAAGTCTTATGCACGCGCGGTGCTGAATTTGGCACAACCACCGGACGTAGGCGGCGTTGCGGCTGGTTTGATGCAGTTATCGGTCGCTATGCTGTCCGCATCAACGGTATGGATTGTTTAGCAATTACCAAACTCGATGTCCTCGACGAATTGGAGCAAATTCAAGTTTGTGTTGCCTATGAAATTGATGGGGAACGCAGCGAACACTTTCCTAGCAATGCCCGTAAGTTTGCGCAGTGTCGCCCGATCTACAAAACCATGCCAGGGTGGAAAACTTCAACCAGTGATTGCCGTACTTTAGAAGAATTGCCCAAGCAAGCGCTAGACTACTTAAAATTTTTGGCAGAATTAACAGAAGTGCCGATCGCAATTGTATCCTTAGGAGCGAGCCGCGATCAAACTATCATTGTAGAAGACCCCATCCACGGTCCAAAACGTGGTTTATTGTACCAGGATGGTACACCTGCTTCGTTGCTGAGTGCTTAGAGCGAACAATACAGCCCAATGCCTTGTGCCCGTACTAAGTGATACTATCAAAATCTCAAATCTAAAATCTAAAATCGGAAAATGGAGCTAAAAGTCGATTGTCAGAAGCGACCAGAAGGCACTAAGCCCAATGCTTTGCGCCGTTCTGGAAAAATCCCCGCGCATTTGTACGGTCATAAAGGTACCGAAGCGATTTCTCTCGTCCTTGATGCTAAGGTTGTTGAACGCCTGCTCATCAAGGCTTCGGTTAATAATACTTTGATTGACCTTAATATTACTGATGTTCCTTGGCGGGGAAAAACCTTGCTACGGGAAGTTCAATCTCATCCCGCAAAACGTACAACTTACCACCTGAGCTTTTTTGCCGTTGCAGGTCACGGTGACACAGATGTGGAAGTACCTGTGAGTTTTGTAGGAGAACCAGTAGGTGTGAAGCTAGAAAACGGTGTATTGGATACACAATTTACAGTCGTGTCGCTGCGTTGTGCACCGGAAAATATTCCGGAAGCGATTTCGGTTGACGTCTCCAATATGCACGTGGGAGATATTTTGTATGTTGACGCACTCAATTTGCCTGCAAATGTGACATATCTGGGTGATTCTGAGCAGGCTATTGCTACAATTTTACCCCCACAAGTTGATGCTAAGGCTGAGGATGAGGCCGAGGCTGAGGCTGCGGCGGCTGCGGCGGCTGAGGCGGGTGAGATTGAAACTGAGGGTGAGGGTGAAGCTGAGACTGAGGAACAGTCAGAATCGGCGACATCAGAACAAGCCTAAATTTGATATAGTTACGAACAAGACCAGGGGGTTACCTCTGGTTTTTTTGTATCTTAATTTTAACCGCGTTAGCGCAGCGTGCGCATAGCGCTTAGACCCAAGGACGCTCGGAGAAAATGACAGAAGTTTCTATTCCCCCTTTAATTCAGCAGATGTTGCAGCCTGAGTTTTATCCGCATCAGGTGACCGAACCAATTGAATTGGTTCAGACGCATATTTCTTATGTGCTGTTGACTGGAGATTATGCATACAAAGTGAAAAAGCCGATGAATTTTGGCTTTTTGGATTATTCCACTTTAGAGAAGCGGGGACATTTTTGTCAGGAGGAGTTGCGTTTAAATCAGCGCGGTGCTGGGGAACTTTATTTGGAGGTGTTCCCGGTGACTCAAGTAGGGGAAAAGTACCAACTTGGAGGAACGGGAGAACCTGTGGAATATGTGTTGAAAATGCTCCAGTTCCCCACAGATGCGCTGTTTAGCAAAATGTTTGAGCAGGGTCGGTTAACTGAGGAACTTGTGGAAGAGTTGGGACGAGTCGTCGCTGAGTATCATGATACCAAAACAGTAACGAATGATTACATTCGCTCTTTTGGTGAGGTGTCCCAAATTCGGGCTGCGTTTGACGAAAATTACGAGCAAACGGAAAAATATATTAATGGTCCCCAGACACAGCAGCAGTTTGAGGAAACAAAGCAAGACACAGATAAATTTTTTGCTGAACGTGGCGAACTCTTTAAGAGCAGAATTCAAAACAACTATATCCGAGAATGTCACGGGGATTTGCACTTAGGCAATATTTGTTTGTGGCGTGATAAAATTTGGCTGTTTGACTGCATTGAGTTTAATGAGCCGTTTCGCTTTGTCGATGTGATGTTTGACGTTGCTTATGCTGTGATGGATTTGGAAGGTCAGCAACGTCCAGATTTGAGTAATGCTTATTTAAATACTTACCTTGAGGTGACTGGCGATTGGGAAGGTTTGCAGGTGTTGCCCATTTATTTAAGCCGTCAATCTTATGTTAGGGCAAAGGTGACTTCATTCTTATTAGATGACCCAAGTGTGCCTGCTTCTGTTAAGGAAGAGGCGACAAAAAAAGCAGCTAATTATTACAAGCTGGCAAGTGAGTACACGAAACCACGTCAAGGACGACTGATTTTGATGTCCGGTTTGTCGGGTTCTGGTAAAAGTACGACAGCGCGATATTTAGCTCGTCAATTGGGGGCGATTCACGTTCGTTCGGATGCAGTGCGAAAACATTTGGCGGGAATTCCGTTGATGGAACGCGGTGGTGATGATTTGTACACACCCGAAATGACTGAGAAAACTTACACGCGGCTGTTGGAATTAGGGATTTTGTTGGCAAAAGAAGGTTATGTGGTGATTTTGGATGCTAAGTATGACAGACAGCAGTTACGTGAACACGCGATCGCCGCTGCTGCCCCGCATCAACTTCCCCTAGAAATTATCTCTTGCACAGCACCATCGGAAGTTTTGGAACAACGACTGAATAACCGTACTGGTGATATTGCTGATGCAACGGCTGATTTATTAGCGTCTCAACTTCAGCAAGCTGAACCCTTGACAGAAAAAGAAAAATCACTGGCTAAAATTGTGGATACAACTCAACCAATAGAGGCACAATTAAAGAATGTCATTCGCCAATAGGTAGGCTACATCTTATGGCACCACCAAAACTCAACTTTTCGCCAAACTTCATCACTCAAATCTTATTAGGGTTATTTTTTACACTTGTCTTTTTGAGTACGGGCTACGATCCAGCCCTCAGTATTTTTCTGGGTGTATTGGGTGGTTTCGCCTTGGGCTGGGTGACAGCATCAACCAAAAGTGGACCCCAGTCATCTACAGTAGCGACCTCTGAGGGCGTTGACGCGGGCTTGAAGTATTGGTTATTTTTCTTACTTGGCTTTGTGTTCGCAGGGTATCAACCACCTATGAGTATTTTCTTGGGTGCGATCGCCGGTATCGGCGGCGGCTGGACGATTGCTTGGTGGCAAAGCAAGGAAGAATCAAGAACTCAACTACCACAGGAAGATCTAGAACAAACTGACGAAGCTGAAGTTTCTGGTGAAAAATCAAACAGACGCCAAGTTAGGAAAACCACTCGACGTTTTCGTCGTCGTCCTGGAAGTTTTAATTTCAAATTTTGGGAAAGATAGTCAGCAACTCCCGACTTACAGTCGGGATTGCTGACAAGCCCAGTATTTTCTTCACTTCTTTGATGAATTGGCTCAGAATTTGAGGTAAGTTGTTGATTTCTCGCATCAGATCTTGAGGACTGAAACCAAAAAACATCAAGATAACGACGATAACTAAAATGGCGATCGCCGTACTGATAGCTGTTTGCAATAAACTGAGCAAAGCCCTGAAGACTATATACGCGACAAATAGTGCACCAATGAGAATTATGAGGTTTGTTGGCATAATTTTGCCTGAATAAATCACAATTTTATACTATGGAAGCAATTGTTAACTTTGCACCTGATTCCTGCATAAGTTAACTTTGGTTTTATTTATACATTATAAAATTTTATTCTGCTGATTTTCTTTTTTAACACATACTTTGCTATATTTGTCAAATTATTAATGTTAGCGGATTATCCATACTCGTTGATGAGTAGGAATACGCGTGTCAATACAATGTTATTAGCATCTTATTTATAGTCAAAGAGTATTATTAACGACTAAAAAATAATTTCAATAACAGTAATTATACTATAGCAGCCCTATTTCATTTGTGTGAAAGTGCCTGCGCTCTGCGCTTAAAAACAAAGTACATTTGTACATTCCTGTTCTCTGTTAAGCGTTAAGCGTTAAGCGTTCCCTACCTCAACGAGTAATTTCACAACTCCTACACGGATTGCTATATGTAAAAATGCAAGGTGTGGAATGTAGTTTCCATGATTATCATTGCTGTCTTGCTTCCGTGCATGGACGTATTACACACAGAAATACGCTAACAAAACTTCGGTGATCGCTAAATTGTTTTGTCGCTATTTCCCAGAAGACTCTCCATCCCTTCGTCCTAATTCATACACGCCACAACCCATACAAGCAAGTATCCCCATGCTAATTGCCCAGCTCGAACCTAAACTAATTTCCACTCCCCAATTCAGTAGGGCACCAATGATAAGAAAGGGCAGGATACTGAAAACTGAGGCGTAAAAAGCATTTTGTGATTCTCTTGCCTTTCTTGTTTTTTCAAATTCTGATTGACTGATGTAGAGCGATCGCTCAGCAAAGTTAAACCAACGGTTCAATTGCAGTATCACCCATTCCCTGACTGGGGAAAAACCAAGATACAGCGCCAAAGACCACAAAGTTGCTCCGGCGATCGCGATTGTGTTTAACTCGAAGCCCAAAGGCAATATTTCAGTCAGCATGGCTTGGTGGAGGTCTTGTGGAGGGTGCGTTTGGAAAGCTAAACCAATAATTATAACGATAAACTTAACAGCATTTTCTTTGCAACTTTTTCGCTATGACATTTTATTGTGGATAAGTTGACATCTTTTTACCTCAGTATATACGTAATTATAAATGTCATTATCCATACTTTTATTTTCTGGTTGATGATAACTAGCTACTTGAGCACTAAACTATCAACAAATCATAACTGCTCAAAGGTATCTAAAATGCTAATAAAATTAACAAATCTTTTATGTTTTTGATGATCAAATAAATCAGGTAATTTTGATACCTGAAAAGATACTATTTTTGTAAATAACTTGACAGATCAATATTTTCAAGGTAGATATATTGCGATGAATCAGTAAAAAATATACACTTTTTCTCGTCGTGGTGCACAGGGTGAACCCACTCCAAAGCAAATGTCAATTCCTAATCAAAATTTAAATCTTTGATCCGGCTGAAATTTACATCAATTTATGGATATGTAGTAAGAGCTAGAGGATTAAAAAATGAGTAAGTGGCGACAAACAGTAGCACTTTCCATAGTCAGCCTATCTATACTAGGATTAGGTGTTGTCAGCTTTATCACTCTATTGACCAAATTAAAATCAGTAGAAGCTGTAGAATTGAACTCCAAGCAGATAACAACTGTCAAAAATCGGTTAGCAGCCTCAATTGCCGTCGAAAATTTTCAGACGCCCAAGACAAAACCATCTGTTGAATTGAACTCCAAGCAGATAGCTACACTCAACAATCGCTATCGAGCGTCAATTGCCGTAGAACATTCTCAGATGCCCAAGACAAAACCATCTGTTGAATTGAACTCCAAGAAGATAGCAATAGCTAACAATTGGTTAGCAGCGTCTTTTCCAGTAGAAAATTTTCAGTCCTACACATCTGCATTTGGCTACCGTCGTTCTGCAACTGGCGGTTCTAATTTAGAATTTCACAGTGGCTTAGATATGGCAGCGCCACAAGGGAGTTACATTCGCAATTGGTGGACTGGTACGGTGATTAAGGTTGGCGATCGCGATGCTTGCGGAACTCATATAGTCATTCAATCTGGCGAATGGGAACACACCTACTGTCATATGCAAGGACAAGTTGAAACTGTAGATGGTCGGCGTTATCTAGTAGATAGAACAGGTGGAATTCAAATTGCGGAAGGTCAGCAACTAAGCGCTGGTATGAGAATTGGTCGAGTAGGAATGACCGGACGAACCACAGGTCCTCACGTTCATTGGGGACTCAAGTATGCTAAACAATATGTCGATCCAGCAATGGTTCTTCGAGAAATGTTCTCCCAGCAGCAAATTGCTAGGAGTTCATCGCAGGGTTGGACTTCTCAACAGTCACAAGTCATCATTCAGGAATCAAAAGCTGTAGGAGATTCGGGATATTGAGTCAGTGAACAGTTATCAGTAGCCTGTTCACTGACAACTGATAACTGAAATTGCCTATGATGCCTTTCAAGAAGACCGCTTATTTTTACCGCGACGGGAAATTGCGGACAAAATTGAGAACCTACTAGCAGAAATGCTACCCGATGAAAAATTTATCAACGGGGTAGATGTTCTCAAATCTATTGAAGTACAACACGGGGTCTTAGTAGAACGCGCTGATAGTATTTACTCTTTTTCTCATCTAACACTACAAACCCAAGTTGCTAGTTATGCTGGAGTGCGATCGCAAGGTTGGCGATCAATATGAACTTGATAACCCGCAACTTGGGTTAATATAATCACCTTTGAGCGATGAATTGTTGAGATTGTATATTTTAGAGAATGCTCAGGTTATTCAAATTACCCGTAAACCCGGTTATCTCGATGATGCTGTCATTGAGTGCTAGAAAGGTGCGATCAAGGAGTCCATCCCGAAATCTAACAGTATTGAAGTTTATCCCCGTGCCCGTATCTCCAATCGAGTAATCCAGGATGAGATGATCGATACCTTCCCCGCCATAAACGTAGTCTATTTCACCTAACCTAGGGTTGATTGTATCGTTGCCGCCATTGGTTCTGATGATGTCATTGCTACGCATGATGAAGATTGTCGCAGAGGCATGAGCGACGCAGAAATTATTACAACTGCTGTCTGCGCTGCAATGTTCTTTAACGGGAACCTTTGCCTTGGCTTGCAGCTATCTAAAAGACCATAAATTGATACCGAATATGTTAGAAAAATCACGATTCAATCGACGACTACACGGTATTTCAATGCTGATTAACGCAAAGCTCGCCGGGAAGATACTCTTCCCGGCAGACTTTTGTTCCCTGTTAAGCGTTCCCTGTTCCCTTGAGATCAAAATATGATGTCCTAACCAATATGTCCGTTGCTATACAAGAATATTTAACAGCACAATATATTGATGATCATCGCCAAATTGAGAAATTAGTTACTCAACACTTGACAGATAAACGCTGGAAAGAACTGTTTTTACTTGTGGCTGGTTTAATGCGGGGTGGTGCAGATGATTTGTTGTTGTTGATGGAAAAAGAAGCGCAAAAGTATATCAACACACCGAAACTACAAGCTTTATTAAACTGGGCAGAACAGGCAACAACTGGATCTGCTGGTGATTTAAAACCTGTAGGTAAACGTGCATTTGCGATCGCCAACGCCAAAGCCAACGTCAAAGCCAACGTCAAAGCCTACGCCGACGCCTGCGCCAAAGCCATCGCCGACGCCTACCCCTACGCCGACGCTGGCGCCATCGCCATCGCCGACGTCAACACCATCGACTTCGCCGACGCCATTGCCAACGCCATTATTTACACTCCTCAACTTGAAGACTTAAAAATCTTCAATAACATTAATTACACTATGCTAATTGACGAACTCAACGAACTGAAAAATAAAATTCCTGATGAGAAACAACCTCTGGAAGTGCGTCGGAGATTTGTTCAGCGCCTTCAACAAACTTTACTCAATGCTTTTAATCTCAGCCCAGACATAATCAATTTATTTGAGGAAGAGGCCAAAGCACTGGAAAATTATCTCTACGCTAATAACCTACTCATCCAATGTAAACAAGCATCTGTGCGGGTATCGCCCCAAACTTGGGAAAAAATTGAGGCTCGGATGTTGTTGGTTCCGAGTAATTGAATCTGAGTGAGATCCTTGTAGAGACTGTACTGTACGGTCTCTACAAGGATTTCACCAGACGTCTATTTAGAACTCAACACCTCATCTAACCAGATACAACTAACTGTTGTTTCTTTGGCAGTTGAGTATATTCAGAGACAATTTTCCGAAATTGCTCGCCCTCTATTGTTTCCTGTTCTACTAGCAAATCGACAAGGCGATCTAGCAAAGCTCTATTTTCACGAATAATTTGACGAGCTTTTCTGTAGCAAACAACTGCCATTTCTCGCACTTGTTGGTCAATCTTAGTCGCCATTTCCTCTGAATATTCAGAGCGATTCATCCAATCTCGGCCAAGAAAAACATCACTACTCTGATTTTCCAGAGCTACTAACCCTAACTCAGACATACCATACATAGTCACCATCTTACGAGCAAGGTTTGTCACAACTTTTAGGTCGTTGCTAGCTCCGCCTGTGACCTCAGCTTCGCCAAATACCTCTATTTCTGCTGCCTTTCCTCCTAAAGTCATGATGATGTTATCGTGCAGCCAAGCTTTAGTATAAAGCCCGCTGTCAATCATTTCTTCGTTGAGAATTTGCTGAGAAAAACCACCCACTCCACCAGAACGGGGAATAATTGTCACCTTGTTTAAAGGATCAGCATTTTCCAGAAGTGTAGACAATAAAGCGTGTCCAATTTCATGATAGGCAATCAAGCGCTTTTTCTTGCTATCGAGTAGTGGGTTAAGAGTCAGCCCAATTGTCAATCTATCAATCGCATCGTCTATTTCTAACGGTGTGATACCATCTTTACGTCTACGTGCTGTCAGAATTGCTGCTTCATTGAGTAAGTTTGCTAAATCTGCTCCTGTAAAACCAGGGGTGCGGCGCGCAATAATTTCCAAGGAAACGGATGGGTCAACTTTCTTATTACGGGCATGGACTTTTAAAATTTCCAGACGACCTTTCCGGTCTGGTGCATCTACAATCACTTGCCGGTCAAACCGTCCGGGTCGAAGCAACGCAGTATCTAGGACATCTGGACGGTTGGTGGCGGCAATTATAATAATACCAGTGTTACCTTCAAAACCATCCATTTCGGTGAGCAGTTGATTAAGGGTTTGTTCCCGTTCATCATTTCCACCACCGATACCCGCACCCCGTTGTCGTCCTACAGCGTCGATTTCATCGATAAATATCAGACAGGGAGCATTTTCTTTTGCTTTTTTGAATAAATCACGCACACGGGATGCGCCCACACCCACAAACATTTCCACAAACTCTGAGCCGGAAATACTGAAGAATGGTACGCCAGCTTCACCAGCGATCGCTTTAGCAAGCAGTGTTTTACCTGTTCCCGGAGGTCCCACTAACAGCACTCCTTTGGGAATGCGTGCGCCCACAGCAGTGAATTTTTCTGGTTGTTTAAGGAAAGTCACGACTTCTTGCAGTTCTTCCTTGGCTTCTTCAATACCTGCAACATCGTCAAATTTGATTCCAGTCTTTGCCTCCATCTGGAAACGAGCTCTGGTTTTTCCAAAGTTCATTGCTTGGCTAGAGGCATTACTAGAGCGGCGAAGGAACAATAACATCAAAGCAACTAGTGGCAAGATCCACATTAGGTTGATCAAAAGTCCTACAGCCGCTTTACCATTGGCAGAGGAAGCCTCGCCAAACTCAACATTCTTTTCTCTTAGTCTATTAATTAGCTCACTGTTTTGTTCTAAAAGCCGCACCTGTATCGGTTGTTCACCTTGCTTTTGTCCGTTTAGATAAACCCTTGCTAGCTGGTCAGTTTCGTCAAGCTCTACTCTTTTGACTTCTTTATTATCTATTTTCTTGATTAATTCACCATAAGATAGAGACTCTTGCTCTGCTTTTTGTGCTAAGACAGGAGTCCCTCCTAACATTCCTGGCAACATGATTAAACTGGCTGCTAGCGCTCCAGTCAAGGCTGCACGCATTGCAGGCTGCTGTTTTCTGGATGTCTTTTTCTCAAAATTTTTCATAATAATTACCCTTTGCTTGCTGCTCTTAATTTCGAGCACTCGTTTTTATGCCTTTTCCTCTACCAAGAGTAGATATCAGGGGTGTCTAATTTTCTAGTGTAGCTTCCAAAAAAAGCAAACAATAAGTTTTTCCTTGCAACACCCATAACTTCATCTATTAATGAATGTTTCTCTATGTTAGACGCCTAATTAGATGCTCGTTGTTTCCTCACAGGTTAGACTCTTTGTTTTAAAGCCTTTTGAAGTAGTACTTTTAGGTTTAGATTTTATATTTGTTATTTTTCTGGCTCCATAGCATGGAATTGTCTGCCTATTGGAATTTGGCATATTACGTCACAAATCGCTATAATAAAATCATACTCGTAATGATTACATTTTGCAAATTAATCAGTGTTTGAATGTCAATATATACTAATGTCCAATTTGTAAATTAAAACACAATTTGAGGATTCAGTTATGGTAAGGATAGTAGGCATTGCTGGTAGCTTACGACCAGGTTCTAATAGCCAAATGGCTTTAGAATTAGCAGCGCAAAAAACACAGGAACTAGGTGCAGAAGTAGAAGTTCTTGATTTGCGCAAAATGAACCTACCATTTTGTGATGGAGGGGACGATTATCCAGATTACCCAGATGTGAAAAGGCTACAAGATGCTTTTACACGTGCTGATGGTTTAATTTTGGTTACACCTGAATATCACGGTAGTGTAAGCGGTGTCCTGAAAAATGCTCTTGATTTAATGAGCTTTGACCATTTAGCAGGTAAAGTCGCAGGATTTATCAGCATTTTGGGTGGTCAATCTAATAACAATGCACTCAATGATTTGAGAGTAATCCTTAGATGGGTGCACGCATGGTCTATTCCAGAGCAGGTAGCAATTGGGCAAGCTTGGAAAGCATTTAGCCCTGAAGGTAAGTTATTGGATGAGAAACTCTCTCAACGTCTCGACCAATTTGCTCAGAGTTTGGTTGAGAACACACGGAAGTTACGAGGTGTTGATTAACTTATTTTTCGCCCACAAGCTTTATAAGGGGTTGGCTTTCATCCCTTTGGCTTAAGCCAAGGGGAGACGCTACTTTGAACATGCTTGTTCTGGTGAGGTGACGCTTGCGTGCGGTATTTGAATTTTTGAGTGGTGATAGCGTCACCAAGCATTGAATCTATTCGTTAGATGCTCGCTATTTTTTATACGATTGCCCAGATTTAGCGTGTGTAAAAATGTAAGGGGCTCGATTGCTGCAAATGTCCGTTACTGCTGGCAAACCGTTGCGTCAGAATCTTATGATAAGCTGCTTCATAGCCCTCAGCCATATTCTGAACACTGAAACGATTCCAGACATACTCCCGACACTCAGAGCGGTCTAATCCTGCAACCTTGCTCACAGCACTCACACATTCTTCAACGCTGTTGCAGAGAAAACCTGTTTTACCGTCAGCAATGACCTCTTTTGTAGACCCTAGGTTCATCGCAATCACTGGAGTACCAGATGCCATTGATTCAATCATAACCAACCCGAACGGTTCTCGCCAAGTAATCGGGAATAGGGTTGCTACCGCACCTCCCATTAAAGCATTTTTTTGCCTATGGTTGGCTTCACCCAAATATTCAATTTGCTTACCATCAATCAAAGGTTTGATTTCTTTTTCAAAGTATTCCATATCAACGACATCCACCTTACCCGCGATCTTCAAGCGCCAGCCTGCTTGTTTGGCAATTTCTATCGCCAAGTGCGTTCCTTTCTCTGGAGAAATTCGACCTAGAAACGCCAAATATGGCGGCTCATCAGGTTGGGGATAAAATTTATAAATGCTAACATCAATCCCGTTATAAACTGTTGCGACATAGTTCAGCCCTAACCTTTCTTCTCGCTGTGCATCAGAAATACTAATGTAAGGCTGATTTTTGGCGTATTTAAACACCTTTTCGTTGTCAGGAGTAAAAATTCCGTGCAGCGTGTGAATAGTAGGCGTCTTTACCAGACTGGCGTAGCTTAAGGTGATACATCCTATGTGAGAATGAATAATATCAAACTCGTTAGCTTGCTCATATATTCGACCTAAATGCAGCATATCGTATATGCCGTATTCTTTCACAGTTTTATCAAGGCGTAGGGCACGAGGATGAACTGATTCTAGCTTTGCCAAACTGATAGAATCTCCTGATGCAAATAACGTCACTTCATGTCCACGTTTGACTAATTCATCGGTTAAAAGTGCAACAACTAACTCTATACCGCCATAAGTTGTAGGTGGCACTCTTTCCCAGAGTGGAGCTACTTGAGCAATTCGCATAAAAACCCTCCCAAAAAGTTAAGTTTTAAATGGAAAGTGGATACTTTCTTATCCAATGAAAGATTTCCAGATACTCAAATGTGTGAGAACTAAATTGGTGGACAAAGTATAGTAGTAACTTAATAAGAAGTTTAGATGTATGTTTCAATTATTTCTGTATATCCTAGGTATAAAAGTTATTAATTGAGTCAAAAAATATATCTTTGTGATTAATCAAAATTATAATTAAAAGATAATTTCTTTCTTTTGATTGATGACAATTGATATAAAAAAAGCGATCTTTATTCTCAGTTGCATTCAAACTTCAAAAACAATATAAAACATTAGACATCTCCGAAAACCGTAAATCCATATCCACACTGAATTTACAGAGAGCGATTGCCTACGGCAGAGCTACGCTTAACGCATCTGTTGAAATTTCACCAGATTGAACGATATAATCCAG
>NZ_JABXYX010000033.1 GCF_017982655.1 Brasilonema sp. CT11
CCGCGACTTTTCGTCCATTCCAGAATCCCCCGTCTGGTGCTTTTTCTTGCAAAGCTTGCCATAGTCGTGCTTGGTCGATGTCATCTATCAACGCCTTTGCCCCTTGATTTTGGCTGCGGCGATCGCCTATTCCACAGATGCCCAACTCGTTATACCTTTTAACCAATGCGTAGATCCATGTTCTGCTATAGCCTGTTACTTTCTCTACTTCTTCAGTCTTCTTCCCTTGTGCCAGTAACCATATAATTTGATACTGACGACTTTCTATTCCGTCTCTAGCTTGGCGGTAAAGCTGTTCTAATTCAGAAATCTTTGAATGCGGGGCTATACTGATTCGTTTTGGCATAGGTCATATTTGCACTGCCTGCTTTTATCATAAGCGATTAGGCGGACATGATATAACCCTCTTTTGTCACTCTCCGAAAAGTTTTATCATTTCTGAATTCTAGAGTTCTTATACAGTAGGCGATAGCAGATTTTTTTATGAAGAGAAATATTTGAAAGCATGGAACTTGCCATTCATTAGATGAGTAAATGCTGTATTGCTTGGTATACCTTGTGTTCAGAAAGTATTAATAATAGAAAAAACCGGAAAGTGACAGAAGAGGGATAAGTCCTAAATAATTAAAAAACCGCAGAGGCGCAGAGAACGCAGAGGAAGAGAAAAGACTTGGTGACAAGTATCAAACACTCGTCGAGTCTTTCACACTTGTAAACTGCTGCTCCATTTGCAGATATTCAGGTACACCAATCAGATTTTGAAATTCCTTAAACTCAACCAACTCTTGAAAATCCGCCGTAGTTCCCTGTTCCTTCAATTGACGCAAGCAAGCAGTCATAACTTTTGTCGCTGCAAGCAAAGCAGAAACTGGGAAAAACACAATCTTAAAACCTAACTCCTGCAACTGTGACGCCGAGAGTTGTGGAGTTTTGCCACCTTCAACAATATTGGCGACTAAAGGAACATCTGGAAACGCAGAGGCGATTTTTTGTAATTCTTCCACAGATTGAGGCGCTTCAATAAATAAGATATCTGCTCCAGCATCAATATAAGCTCTACCACGATTCATTGCTTCTTCCAAACCCAATGGAGCACGAGCATCAGTGCGAGCAATAATAACTAAACCACTCTCGCCACGCGCATGTACAGCCGCCCGAATTTTACCAACATGTTCAGCCATCGAAATGACTCGTTTTCCCTCAAAATGACCGCATTTTTTTGGCCATTCTTGGTCTTCTAGTAAAATCCCTGCAATTCCTTGCTGTACTGCGTCCTTTACAGTCCGGATGACGTTTAAAACGTTGCCATAGCCAGTGTCCATATCAGCAATTAAAGGTATACTCACTGATTGAGCAATTCGTCCTGTGCTGGCAAGTATTTCCGTCGCAGTCATCAAACCATAGTCTGGTACACCAAGTGTAGAGGCGGCGATACCAAAGCCACTAGTCGCGATTAATTCAAAACCCAATTGTTCAGCCAGCTTTGCTCCCAAACAATCGTAAACGCCAGGAATGATGATAATTTCCGGACGCTGTAGTAATTGTCGCAGCTTTTGACTAGAAGGTTGCATGAATAAATCAGTGAACAGTGAACAGTGAACAGGGAACAGGGAACAGGGGACAGGGAACAGTGAACAGTGAACAGTAAACAGTAAACAATTGATAACTGATAACTGGTAACTGATAACTGTTTGTTTAGATTAGCACAACAGGTGCATGGCATGAACAATTCAAAATGGACTGCGTCCTTGCACTCTACAAAAACAAAAATTAAAAAATCAAATACATTCTTGCGGATTTTACGGTATTAGTATAACTTATAGGTATAAAGGTTTGCATTTTTTCCAGAGTTAATACTTGCAACTTCAATTTTCTATTCCACAATAGAGAGTGAACACTTTCACCTTAATTTTTCTTAATGCAATCCTCCTCCACAACCACTCCTGATTTAATTGTTCTCGGTTTCCATGCTCTTTCAGATCCACTGAGAATTAGCGTTATCGAACTACTACGAAATAAAGAGCTTTGTGTGTGTGACTTGTGCGATGCTTTAGAAGTCAGCCAGTCAAAGCTATCTTTTCACTTGAAAACTCTTCGGGAAGCTGGTTTAGTTCGCTCTCGTCAAGAAGGACGCTGGATTTACTACAGCCTCAATATACCCCAATTTGCTGCGTTGGAGCAGTACCTGTCAGAGTTTCGTCGCTTGTACCAAATTATGCCTGCTGGCTTGTGTCAAGAGCGATCCTAATACATCAAGTTTTTTTGATGGATTTGTGTAACAGAATCTACTTTAAGCATTGACACATCAATTTTTTTTGAAATAATAGAGATATAGTTTTAAGACTCTACGGGAATCAGGTCAATGAAGAAGAAAAATCTTCTTAAGCAACTTTCATTTCTTGACCGCTTCCTAACCCTTTGGATTTTTTTAGCAATGGTTATTGGGGTCTTTTTGGGTTACTTTATTCCTGCAATAGATACCTTTATTAACCAATTCCAGGTAGGAACTACCAATATACCCATTGCCATAGGCTTAATTTTGATGATGTATCCGCCTCTTGCCAAGGTGCGATATGAAGAGTTGGGTGATGTCTTTCGTAATGGTAAAATTCTCCGTCTGTCGCTCGTTCAGAATTGGGTTATCGGACCAATTTTGATGTTTGTTCTGGCTATTATTTTCTTACATAATTATCCAGAATACATGGCGGGATTGATTCTGATTGGATTAGCCCGTTGTATTGCAATGGTCGTTGTCTGGAGTGATTTAGCTAGAGGAGATACTGAATATACAGCCGGGCTTGTGGCGTTCAACAGTATATTTCAAGTGCTGTTTTACAGTCCTTACGCTTGGTTTTTTCTGACTGTTTTGCCACCTTTATTTGGCTTGAAGGGAAGTACAGTCAACATTGGTATTGGAGAAATTGCTCAGAGTGTCTTTATTTATTTAGGAATTCCCTTTATTGCTGGATTTATAACTCGCGTTCTTCTGGTGAAAGCAAAGGGAAAAAGATGGTATCACACTGAGTTTATTCCTAAAATTAGCCCCATCACACTTATCGCTTTACTGTTTACTATCGTGGTGATGTTTAGCTTAAAGGGGAATCTCATTGTTCAGATTCCCTTTGATGTTGTCCGAATCGCAATTCCAATGCTGATTTACTTCATACTTATGTTTTTTGTCAGCTTTTACATGGCTTGGAAAATTAAAGCTGACTATGCAAAAGCAGCAAGTGTGGCGTTTACGGCTACAGGTAATAATTTTGAGTTGGCGATCGCCGTTGCTGTCGCTGTATTCGGAATCAACTCCGGGGCAGCTTTTACTGCTGTAATTGGTCCGTTGGTAGAAGTTCCTGTGTTGATTGGCTTGGTGAATGTTGCACTCTGGTTTCAAAGACGATTTTTCGCATCTTCTGAACCAAGAACTTTGTAGTTTTTCATAGATCACCACAAAGGGGTTTCCTACAAAATTTAATACCGAATCAGAAGCTATTACTAATTTTCATGACAACGTTCAATCATCCACCCAGAATATTGTTTTTATATGGCTCTTTGCGAGAGGGTTCCTATAGCCGCCTCTTAGCAGAAGAAGCTGCTCGAATCATAGAGGAATTTGGTGCAGAAGTCCGATTTTATAACCCTCGTGATTTACCGATTCATGGAAGCGTACCAGATACACATCCCAAGGTGCAGGAATTACGAGAATTAAGCTTGTGGTCTGAGGGTCAAGTCTGGTCTTCTCCTGAGATGCATGGTAACTTCACTGGTATCTTGAAAAATCAAATTGACTGGATTCCTCTAAGTATAGGAGCAGTCAGACCTACTCAAGGCAGAACCTTAGCAGTCATGCAAGTCAGTGGGGGTTCTCAATCTTTCAACGCCGTCAACACCCTGCGGATTCTAGGGCGTTGGATGCGAATGTTTACGATTCCGAATCAGTCTAGTGTCGCTAAAGTGTACCAAGAATTTAACGAAGACGGGACGATGAAGGATTCACCTTACCGCGATCGCGTCGTTGATGTCATGGAAGAACTTTATAAGTTCACCTTGCTGTTGCATGACAAGGTGGATTATCTCACTGATCGCCATAGCGAACGTAAGGAAAAAGCAGCAAAACAGACCATCAGAGTAGCGAATACTGCTCTTGAGGTTAACGCTAATTGAAGCTCACAAAAGTTTTCACCAGTTAATCTATCAACAACAAATAACCAAAAAAGCCATGAAAAAAGTGATGTTCGTTTGCAAAAAAAACTCCCGTCGTTCTCAAATGGCAGAGGGATTTGCTCGCACATTGGGAGACGGTAAAATTGCTGTTAACAGTTCTGGATTGGCAGCAAGTGAGGTAGATCCTGCTAGTATCCAGGTTATGTCAGAAATTGGTATTGACATTACTCATCAGACTTCCAAACCTTTAAATGATTTCAAAGCACAAGATTACAATGCTGTGATTTCTCTTTGTGGTTGTGGAGTCAATTTACCTGAAGAATGGGTGAAAACAGATGTGTTTGAAGATTGGCAATTAGATGATCCAGAAGGGCAAGGTATAGAAACCTTTCGCCGTGTTCGGGATCAAGTTAAAGAACGAGTCGTGAAGTTGATTGAATTGTTAAGTCAAACTTAAAGTGTTTGCTATTCGCACTCACACTTTTGTACTAACTCATCTAGCTCAGCTTGCATCATTGCACGAACGCGTTCGTAACAAGCATCTACGTAGGTGCGATCGCGAGACGCAACACGCCCATAACGCTCAAATACAATTGGTGCACAGACATGAGTATGAATCTGCATGGGGAACGGGAAATTGGGTAGAGGTCCAATCCCCACCCCCCAAGGTAGCCCAAGGTAAACTGGGAATACACCCGTGTTCACATCCAGTAACCAAGGAAAGCCCCATTCATGCAATTGTTTCATCTGCTGGTAGAAATCAGCTAGTATAATCACAGTTGAGTGTGCACCATGAGAAATAATAGGCACAATTGGCACCTCCTCGCGCAAAGCCAGCTTGATGAATGCCTTGTTATTTGCCAGATGAATTCGGTTTCGCCAAGTGTAGGGACGAAACAAATCCTGGGCACCTCCTGGGTAAACCAGTAGTGCTGCATCTTTTCGTAGAGCCGCACTCGCCATTTTCGGATGTGCTATGAGAGCTCCCACCTGAGCACCTGGCACAGCAAAGATAGGAGTATCCCAGGCTGACGGGTGCATCAAGGCGTAGGCTAATCGCTCATAGCCAAAAGTGCGGAACCAGTCATACATGAACATTGACGTATCTGGTGAACCCAACCCGCCATTATGCGAACCGACAATTAACACTTTTCCAACCGATGGCATATGATCCCACCCAGAGGTTTGAACCCGAAAATAGTAGCGGTAAAACCATTCCCATATCGGCATCCAAGCTTTTATTATCTCAGGGTTTCGCTCTGATAAAGACCAACCATCGAACCTACGACCAAAGGCTTTTGAGTCGGTACCCGAGTTGTTTGTGAAAATACTTAACTGCTCTAATAATTCAGAAAACGGGTTAGAGATTTTGTCGTCGTAGTCCTGGTTACGCATAAAAATATTGTTGAATACCTTTACCTTATAGCGTTTCCCAAGCAATTGAGGTACCCCTAAATCTTTTTCTCAGAGTTAATACCTTTAAAAATGTACCTGACCAGGTTGGTAACCACAATCATGTTTTTCCCCTACACCCCTACACCCTTACATCCCTACACCCTTTTTCAAGCTAAATCAGCACAATAAAAGCAATATATACTGAGTAACCGTATACTTTTTTAAATAGAAAATTGAATTTTTAAGATAACTTTATACAAAATTTTCAGGATAGAACAGATGAATTAACCTACTTTATTGGTATTTAAGGCTATTTTCTACCAGTATAAGTACATAGACTACTGTCTTTTTTGGATAAAGATGCTTTGGAGATAATTGTAAGTTATTGGACATTAAGGTAGGTTTAAAAAATACAAAACTACCAAAGATTGCTTACCAGCTACGACTTTATTCCTATCTTCTAGCTGGAGTAAAAAGCAAACTTTCAATAGTGGGTGCGAAATTTGGAATTTGAAAAATTACAGTCACATCTCGCACATTAACGCAGGAAATCTTTCATGAAGAAAAGGCACAAATTAGGGCTGGCTAGCGCTAGCATTGCTTTGGGTTTCGGTGGCATCCAAGCAAAACCAGCACAAGCTGCTACAGTTGGTGCGGTTGATATCTATGCTGCTGCCAGCTTGAACGGCAGCTTGCAGGCTGTTGAGGATCTTTACAAACTAAGTAATCCAGGCGCCACCTTTACCAATACCTTTGGGGCTTCTGGTACTCTGGTTAATAAAATCCTAACGGGATCAGATACTGCAAATATAGATATCTTCTTCCCAGTATCCGAAGCACCCTTAGATACTCTGCAATCTAACGGCAAACTGGTAGCAGGAACCAGACAAGATGTACTAGGCAACACCTTGGCTGTAATCGAGCCTACAAATGGAACCGTACCTATATCAAAGCCTCAAGACTTATTAACTCTCACCCGTCAGGTGGCTATTGGTGATCCTGCGGTTGTTCCAGCAGGACAGTTTGCCCAGCAATTATTTAGGAATTCAGGGATATATGATCAAATCCAACCCAAACTTGTCTTCGGCACGGATGTACGTGACGTACTAACTAAAGTGTCAAGCCTGACTAATGATAGTATAGATGCAGGCGTTGTTTACAGAACAGACGCTCTAACACAACCTAATCTAGTCAAAATTGCATACGAGCCGCCTACCAACCTTTACTCTCCGATTGTTTATGGCTCAGCTGTACTCGCACAATCTCAAAACCTAAATGCAGCTAGAGATTTTAACAGCTTTCTGGGCAGCCCTCAAGCATTCTCCGTGTTTCAGAGCTTTGGATTCTCTAAGCCCGTTCCCGAACCTCTGACTATTGGTGGCACAATAGCAGCAGGTATATTCGGTGCTGCGATGAAGCGAAAAGCAGCTAAAGCTAAAGCTAAAGCAGCAGTTAATTAAAGGTTTTTGGCAGTACTCAGCAATCAAAATTGAACTCACAACTGCAAGTAGGAATTAACCCAGGTTACGCCTGGGTTTTTTTGCAGTTTTGTCTGATGATTAAGGAGGATGAATGCACTTTCTGAGCCGTGAAGCTCAGATACTGTAAAAGCGATCGCCCATCGCAATAAAACATAAAATAGTGAAAATCTAGACAAAGTCGAGATTATGACAGTCAATCCAGAAACCATCGACTCATTTCGAGCCTTAGCACTCCAAGTAACGTGCCATGCAGTCAATCAAGCAACTGACCGTCAGGAAGCACGTTCTTTGATGCAAAATACAATCAAGCGTTTAGGACAACAAATCGCTGCCAGTATTGCATTCATAGGTTCTGACTGTCGTTTAATTGTTCTACCAGAATACTTCCTCACGGGCTTTCCAATGGGAGAGTCGCTCGCTGTCTGGGGGGAAAAAGCTTGTCTAGAAATGGCAGGTGCTGAATATGAGGCACTCAGTAAAATTGCACAAAAACATAGTATTTTTCTTGCGGGTAACGCCTACGAGCTTGACCCCAATTTTCCAGAGCTATACTTTCAAACCTGCTTTGTTATTGACCCATCAGGGTCAGTTGTCTTGCGGTATCGGCGGCTGAATTCTATGTTTGCTCCGACACCGCATGATGTCTGGGAGAAATATCTTGACTGTTACGGACTTGAAGGTGTGTTTCCGGTTGCCAAAACTGCTATTGGGAATTTAGCGGCGATCGCATCAGAAGAAATTTTATATCCAGAAGTAGCCCGCTGTCTAGCAATGCGTGGAGCAGAGATTTTTCTGCACTCAACCTCAGAAGTTTATGGCAAAGAACGCGCTCCCAAAGAAGCGGCCAAAATCTGCCGCGCTGTGGAAAATATGGCATACGTGGTTTCATCCAATACAGCAGGCATCGCTAATATCTCCATCCCTGTTGCTTCTGCCGATGGTGGCTCTAAAATCATTGACTATCGAGGGCTGGTTTTAGCCGAGACAGGCGAAGGGGAGAGTATGGCAGCTTTTGCTGAGATAGACTTGGCTGCTTTACGCCGCTACCGCCGCCGCCCAGGGTTAAATAATTTACTTTCACGACAGCGGTTTGAACTCTACGCAGAAAGTTATCGTGACTCGCACTTTTACCCAGCTAACACTATGCTGGAAAAAGAAGTAGACCGCAAACACTTCATCAAAACACAGCAAGAAACGATAGAGCGCCTAGCTAAACTAGGGGTAATTTGAGTCATGTCCAAACCAATAGAAGTTCGCAACCCCTGGACTGGAAAATTTGATTATGTGATTATACCACTACCACCAAAGCTGATCGTACAGCAATGTAACCGCTTGCGCAGAGCACAAAGAAGTTGGTTACAGCTTGGTTTAGAAGGGAGAATCTCAGTTCTGCAACAGTGGAAGAGTGCGATTATATCTGGACGCGATAAACTGCTCGAAGCGTTGGTCAATGACACAGGAAGATTATCAATATCGCAATTAGAAATTGACTCATTTCTCTCTAGCATTGATAGATGGTGTACATTAGCACCACAACTATTGCAAGAATCTGTTAAAGATACAGCAATTTCTTTTATCGAACTACAACAAACAGCGGTTCCTTACCCTCTAGTTGGAGTCATTAGCCCGTGGAACCTTCCTCTGCTGCTTTCAACAATCGATACAATTCCAGCATTACTCGCTGGTTGTGCTGTAATCATCAAACCCAGTGAAATTGCTCCCCGGTTTATGGGACCACTGTTAGCATCAATTAATGCAGTGCCAATATTACGTGATGTATTAACTTTTATAGAAGGAGCAGGCGAAACCGGAGCTGCACTGATCGAGTATGTGGATTTGGTATGCTTTACTGGGAGTGTGGCAACAGGTCGAAAAGTCGCAGAAGCAGCAGCCAAACGCTTTATTCCCGCTTTTTTGGAATTAGGAGGAAAAGACCCGGCGATCGTTTTGTCGTCTGCTAATTTAGACTTAGCAACATCAGCAATTTTGTGGGGTTCCGTCGTCAGCACCGGACAGTCGTGTCTCTCGATTGAGCGGATCTACGTTGCTGAATCTATTTTTGAAAAGTTTGTTGAACAACTGGTAGCCAAAGCGCAACGTCTTGAGTTAGGTTATCCTAGGCTGGAAAATGGAGAAATTGGTCCGATTATTGCAGAAAGACAAGCAACAATTATCAGCGACCATCTACTAGAGGCCGTGGAACAAGGAGCAGTTGTTCACTGTGGCGGTGAAGTTGAGAATTACGGAGGATCTTGGTGGTGTCGCCCTACAGTTCTCACTTCTGTCAACCATTCTATGAAGGTGATGACCGAAGAAACATTTGGTCCTATTATGCCAGTGATGCCTTTTTCTACAATTGAAGAAGCGGTGAACTTGGCAAATGATTCGATTTATGGATTAAGTGCAGCCGTTTTTGCCTCCTCAGAAACAGAAGCTTTGAAAGTCGCACGTCAGATAGATGCGGGTGCTATCAGTATTAACGATGCTGGTCTCACTGCTCTTATGCATGAGGGAGAAAAAAATGCTTTCAAATTTTCTGGTATGGGTGGATCACGCATGGGACCTGCGGCGCTGACACGGTTTATGCGAAAAAAATCTTTTTTGGTGAAAACAAAGAACATCAGCGACCCTTGGTGGTTTGATAACATGTCGGGTGGTTGACCAAGAAAGGGTGTAGGGGTATGGGGGTGTAAGGGTGTAGGTGTTCAAACCCTTACACACGCCAGATACCTCTGTCGGGAAACCCTCCTATGTCCTGCGGACACGCTACGCTATCAGTACTGGCTCAGGCCACATGCCTCAACGCGGGGAACCCGCGCACGGCAGTGGCTCCCCTACACCCTTACCCCCTTACACCCTCCCATAACGAAGCCTCTCGTTGCGTAAGTTCTGTGAGGTAAGCTCTTCTACACAGTCACAAACTGACTTGCAGTTAGCGTCATCGTATTAACTCCCGTTAGGGTTGCTAAGATACTATTATCCGATAGAATATTGTTGCCAGAGAACGTCAAATTCTTAAAGGTTAGACCGCCTGTTAAACCAATTTTGTCACCAGCACTGCGGTTGAAATCAGTAATTATATCGACACCACTGTTCTTCTGCAAGACGAAAGTATCCGCACCAGCATCACCAGCTAAGATATCATCCCCGTTACCACCTCTGAGGAAGTCATTACCGTTGCCACCGACAAGTACGTCATCCCCGTTACCTCCGAGTAAAGTGTCATTGCCATTACCTCCGAGTAAAGTGTCATCGCCATTACCACCGTCGAGTTGATCATTGCCATTACCCCCGAGTAAAGTGTCATTGCCATTACCACCGTTGAGTTGGTCATTGCCATTACCACCGTCGAGTTGGTCATCTCCTGCCAAGGCATTGATAGTATCGTTGCCGTTCAAACCGAAAATGACATCATTACCAGCAGTACCAGTGAGGTTGTCATTGCCATTACCACCGTTGATGTTTTGGCCAACAGCAACTGTGACGGTTCCAGTGTCAGTGCCACCATTGCCATCGCTGAGGGTATAATCAAAAGTTGCGTTGCCACTGAAGTTGTTGTTGGGAGTAAAAATAACTTCGTCATCACTCGTATAATCAGGAGTGCCATTGTCATTTAAGCTCACAGTACCGTTAGTCGCATTGCCGACAGCAGTAATGATTAAAGGGTTGCCATCTGGGTCTGTGTCGTTGGCAAGCAGGGTGGTTACAGAAAGAGTCACAGCAGTATTTTGGCGAGTGGTGGCGCTGTCGTCAACGGCAACTGGAGGCTGGTTATTGATGATGCTACTCAATAATACTGAAACGTTATTGGAGTTAAGGTTCGCCGTTGCCAAGTCGAGTTTGCCGTCAGAGTCGAAGTCAGCTGTGGTTACGGATATCGGACCTGAGTTTGGCCCAACCCTAAAGTTAATGGCAGTGCCAAAGCCCCCACTACCGTTGTTCAACAATACTGAAACGTTGCTGGAAGAAACGTTTGCTGTTGCCAAGTCGAGTTTACCGTCACCATTGAAGTCGCCTGTGATCACGGTATTGGGAACTAACCCCACCGCAAAGTTGGTGGCAGTGCCAAAGCCGCCACTACCGTTATTCAACAGCACTGAAACGTTACTGGAAGAAATGTTTGCCACAGCCAAATCGAGTTTGCCGTCACCATTGAAGTCCCCTGTGGTCACAGAATAAGGATTTGACCCTGCTTGATAGTAGGTAGCAGTGCCAAACCCACCATCACCGTTGTTCAACAGCACGGAAACGTTGTCGCTATAGCTCGCCACAGCCAAGTCGAGTTTACCGTCACCATTGAAGTCCCCTGTGGTCACGGATTGGGGACTTGACGTCACCGCAAAGTTGCTGGCAGTGCCAAAACCAGCACTACCATTGTTCAACAGCACTGAAACGTCGTTGGAGCTATTGTTCGCTACAGCCAAGTCGAGTAGCCCGTCAGAGTTGAAGTCCCCTGTGGTCACAGATATCGGACCGAACCCCGCTTGATAGTTGGTAGCAGTGCCAAAACCGCCACTACCATTGTTCAACAGCACTGAAACTGTGCCTCCACCAGAGCCAATGATCGGCACAGCCAAATCGGGTAGCCCGTCACCATTGAAGTCGCCCGTGGTCACAGATCTCGGACGTAACCCCACCGCAAAGTTGGTAGCAGTACCAAAACCGCCACTACCGTTGTTCAACAGCACTGAAACATTGTCGGAACCATAGTTCGCCACAGCCAAGTCGGGTAGCCCGTCACCATTGAAGTCCTCTGTGGTTATGGAAAAGGGATCTGACCCCACTCCATAGTAAATAGGAGTGCTAAAACTGACAGCAAATACGCCAGAGTAGCTCTGCATCAGTTCGGGTGTAAACGCATTCGTTGCGTCACACTCTCCGATGTGTTGTTGTAATTGCCAACTCCCACCCAATGCTGTATTTCCGACTCGCTTAGAAGAGGCGACGATACTTGTTCCTGTCAATTCGTGTAGTTGAGCAACAAATTGTGCACCCGCATCCCCGGAGGCGACGTTACACCCGTAGAGTTGGATGCAACCAGATCCCCAAGTTTTCAGTTGTGAGCGATAAGAGTCGATGGTGTCCAGGCTTAGCTGGCTATTACCCAGATATAAGTATCCCGGCGCACCGTGAGAAACGATGTGGATGCTAGAGATATCGTTGCGTCCAACCAGTGCTACAGTTATTTGTGCAATTCCATCACTGTGATTGTTTAGGACAATCACTTCAGCTTCTGCTACTGCACCGAGTATTAGACTTTGAAAGTCGTCTACGTTGGCATCAATGAAGACGACAGGATGACGATTTGCGGTACGGGCGAGTACCATAAATATTGGTTCCTTTTTTGTTGCAAAAGAATTCAGCAAATCTTGATTCTGGAGCGTCTGCGCTCATGGGGTCTAAGACGTAGAAGCCCACACTCCGCAGGTGCGATACGCGTTTGCGTTTGCGTAGCGCTCCCAAAGGGAGCGATCGCGCCCCCTATGCCTAACGGCACGGCTACGCCTATCGGGGCTAGCGTCAAACTGGAGGATTATCGCCGCCTCAAGCGAAGACACCGTCGATGCGTATCGCAAAATATTACACTTCTTGTAAAAGTGAGATTTTACGAGGTTCTGTTAAAAGTTCCCTGTCAAGACTTCCTGACTTTTGCAACAAGTTTATTGGATTTTTGAAGCATGAGTGCTTCACTATCAAATATTACAAAAAATTGACCACTGTAGAATGTGGGAAGGAAGAAGTTTTTGCAACCATTGTGAAGAGAAGATTAAGCTCCTAAAACTTTATCCCACTCTAACTGATGAGCTAAACCATACTTGGTAAAATCTTCAACTTTCGCTTTATCACTTTTACCAAAAACACCTAAACTATAAGGATTGTCTTGCATACGTTGTGTTACTTGCTCTTTTTCAAATCGTATCAATTCTTCTCTAGGCTTATCCGTTTTAAAAAAGTCTACAACCAAAACAGTTCTGTCATAATTGGTGTAATTATGTGGGCAGTGTGGATAACTGTGATCTAAAACCATGAATTCTCCTTCATGCCAATAAAGCTGCTCATGGCATATTTTCATAGCTATATCCCCTGGTGGCACGATTAAACCTAAATAGCCACGATTCATATGAGGGTTATCGTTCACATGCAGCTTAATATCCAAGCCTGGATGGAATGTACCAAAATAGACATTTCTGAGGATATTATCATCGATTAAGTTGATTTGTTTTATTACCTGAGCCACATTTTGAAAATATTTTTCTCTTAGTGCAAGTGCTTTTTCTGATGCCTCATTTTGGCTATAATTAGGATATTCTATTTGATGAAACTGAATATATTCTTCAATTAAAATACCTTGAAAAAAAATACCAAAAGCACTATATTTGGAATTTCCTTTTGTTTGAATAGTTTTACTTTTAGGACCCAAAACATCATAAGTGAATTGTCGTTCTTCATTCGATGCGTGTTTACTAAAGTGTGTAAACTCATCTCTAATAACTTGCCAGTTATCTTGAAAGGTTTTGAGAAAATTAAATTGCTTTGGGTCTAGATGATACTCATTAAAACTTTCCATTATCTTTTCTCCTGAAGATGATTGAATAAAAAAGTTACATGGTGATGGGATTTGGTCTGCGTCCCAGTACGATGTTGAAATTTATGATTTCAAGACTAAACTTATACAACGGTTTAATGGAATAATATCATCTGTGTTGATGTTCTTAAACTTTTGGGTTCTGTACTCATTTTAGTGTGAGGTCAACTGTGTCTGAAGCTCAGGTATTAGATCAAATTATCAAAAATGTACGAGTAGTTCGTCCCCATCATGATGCTGTCGAACTACTTGATTTAGGAATTAAGGATGGAAAATTTGCTACGATTGCTCCTAATATTAGCCCAGACCAAGCCAAAGAGGTTTTGGATGGCAAAAACTTGCTGGGCTTTCCTGGGGTCGTGGATGCCCATATGCACATCGGTATCTATCAACCCCTCGACAAAGATGCTGTGACTGAAACCAAAGCCGCCGCAATGGGGGGAGTTACAACTAGTCTTAATTACATTCGCACAGGACAGTATTATCTCAACAAAGGTGGTTCTTACCGCGATTTTTTTCCAGAAGTACTGGCGTTATCCGCAAATCATTTTTTTGTTGATTATGGGTATCACGTCGCACCTATAGCTAGCCAGCATATCGACGAAATACCTCTACTGTTTGAAGAACATGGTGTATCTTCGTTTAAAATATTCATGTTTTATGGCGGTTATGGTTTGCATGGTTTGTCAGACCAGCAAAACCTCTTCCTGATGATTCATAAAGAGGAACGCTACGACTTCGCCCACTTTGAATTTATTATGCGCGGTCTAACTCGCTTGATGGAAGCACATCCAGAAGCACGAGATACTATCAGCTTGAGTTTGCACTGCGAAGTTGCTGAAATCCTCAATGCTTATACCAAAAGAGTTGAAAATAATTCTAGCCTCAGCGGACTACACGCCTACAGTGCAGCACGTCCCCCTCATTCCGAAGGTTTAGCAATTTGTATTGCTTCCTATTTAGCACATGAGACGAACTGTGCAAATATTAATTTATTGCACCTGAGTTCGCGTAAGGCAATGGAAGCAGCTTTGACTATGCAAACTGCTTTTCCCCATATCAATTTTCGGCGAGAAGTTACCGTCGGACATTTGCTATTAGATGTTGATACCCCCACCGCTACTTGGGCAAAAGTAAACCCCCCGATTCGTCCCCGTGCCGATGTGGAATACTTATGGCAAGCAGTACTCAACCATCAGGTAGATTGGATAGTGAGTGATCATGCTTGCTGTTCTGCTGAACAAAAAAGAAGTGCTAAAGACCCAAATAATATTTGGTTGGCAAAGTCTGGTTTTGGTGGTACAGAATATTTACTTTCTGGTGTATTAAGTGAAGGTAGTAAGCGGGGAATGTCGTACAACCACATGGCTAAGTTGCTATCATGGAACCCGTCGCGGCGCTTTGGTTTGTTACAAAAAGGGGATATCGCCATTGGCTACGATGCTGATTTAGTACTGGTAGATCCAAATGAAACCTTTGTGGTACGTGCTGCTGAATCCGAGTCACAACAAGGTTACACACCCTTTGAAGGGGTGGAGTTAACGGGACGGGTTAAAAGTACGTTTTTACGTGGAAATCTTATTTACAATAATGGACAGGTTGTAGGTTCACCCACTGGACGTTATTTAAAAAGATGTTAGAGCAATCTCCAGTTAAATCTTGTTGCTTACAATCTTTAGTAATAACTATCTGCAAAGACAAAGGAGTTGTGTTATGTCTGCGATTCGAGAAGAAATGCCTGTACTTACTCGCCACGAAGGAGATTGGGTAGGTACCTATACAGTGGTTGATACAGAGGGAAAAATTGTTGATAAATATGAATCTCACTTAACCTGCCAATTTCCAGAAGACGGTTCCCATTCCTACTACCAAATCAATCGTTACAAGTGGTCTGATGGGAAACATGAGGAGTATGAGTTTCCTGGAATTTACCGAGACAAAGTGCTGTGGTTTGACACGGAACGTATTGACGGAAAAGCTTGGGAAATCGATGATGCAACGGTTATTTTGTGGTTTTCTTATAAGACCGTACCGGATATGTTCTTGTATGAAATGATTGTGATTAGTCCTTGCAATAATCATCGCGCCCGCACTTGGCATTGGTTTAAGAACAATCAACTCTTCAAGCGAACCCTGATCCAAGAAGAACGGCTAAGATAAAACGTTGAGCGATCGCACAGAATTTGTAAAATGGATCTTCAATGCTTGGTGGTGCGTTAAGCAGTGTAACGCACCACTAAGCGTGTAACCTTTTTAGATTTCATGAGTCATTGGTAAATGCTTATTAGTAATTGATAAGATTTTGAACTACTCCCTTCCCGCCAGAAGAATACCTATTAAAAAAACCGCGTTCGGCGAAGCCGTTGCCGAAGGCTAGACGCGAAAAACGCGAAGAAAGAAGAGAAGAAGGTTCGGTAATCTTGTAGCGGGAAGGGAGTATTACCTTACTTTTCTCAGTCCCAAATTAACGATCAGATTAACTCAAATTAGCAAGGACAAGGCATGGCAAAAAGTGACAAAATAAATTTCTCAACTCCCAGTGGTTTTCCAGAATTTCTTCCTGGCGAAAAGCGCTTGGAATCGTATTTGCTAGACACCATCCGGAGAGTTTTTGAAAGCTACGGATTTACACCTATAGAAACTCCCGCAGTGGAACGCTTGGAAGTTTTGCAAGCGAAGGGCAATCAAGGCGACAACATTATCTATGGTCTGAATCCCATTCTGCCACCAAATCGGCAAGCAGAGAAAGATAAGGCGGGTGAAACAGGTTCAGAAGCAAGAGCTTTAAAATTTGACCAAACAGTTCCTTTAGCAGCGTATATTGCTCGTCACTTGAATGAATTAAGCTTTCCTTTTGCTCGCTACCAAATGGATGTGGTGTTTCGCGGGGAAAGAGCAAAAGATGGTCGATTTCGTCAGTTCCGTCAGTGTGATATTGATGTTGTCGGTCGTCGT
Organism: Brasilonema sp. CT11; assembly: GCF_017982655.1. Classification (GTDB taxonomy): domain Bacteria; phylum Cyanobacteriota; class Cyanobacteriia; order Cyanobacteriales; family Nostocaceae; genus Brasilonema. The sequence goes on from NZ_JABXYX010000033.1 coordinate 16,579, forward strand.
GAACTAAGTTTGCTGTATGATGCTCAGATGCCTGCGATTATAACTGAAATCTTTGACGCAGTTAATATCGGTGATTTTCTGATTCGCATCAATAATCGTAAAATTCTCACTGGTTTCTTTAAATCAACAGGAGTTGAGGAAGAAAAAATTAAATCTTGTATTGGCATTATTGATACTTTGGATAAAGTCGGTGAAAACAAGGTAAAGCAGGAGTTAGTAAAAGAGGGAGTATTAGCAGATACAACTCAAAAAATCATCGATTTTATTCATATTAATGGCACTGTTGATGAAGTTCTAGATAAACTCAAGTATCTAACTCAAACAACATCAGAAGCTGAGGAATTTAGTCTGGGAGTGACAGAGTTAGAAACAGTTATTTCTGGAGTTCGCAATCTTGGAGTTCCAGAAAATCGTTTCTGTATTGACTTATCAATTGCTCGCGGTTTGAATTATTATACCGGTACAGTGTACGAAACAACCCTCATAGGACATGAAGCTTTGGGCAGCATTTGTTCTGGCGGTCGCTATGAAGAATTAGTGGGGATGTTTTTGGATGAAAAAATGCCAGGGGTGGGCATTTCGATTGGCTTAACTCGCTTAATTAGTCGCTTAATCAAAGCTGGTATTCTCAGTACCTTCGCGGCTACTCCAGCGCAAGTTATGGTAGTGAATATGCAAAATGATTTGATGCCTGTTTATTTAAATGTGTCGCAAAAACTGCGTCAGGCTAAAATTAATGTAATCACTAACTTTGAACAACGACCTTTGGGTAAGCAATTTCAATTGGCTGAAAAACAAGGAATTCCATTTTGTGTGATAATTGGTTCTGAAGAAGCAGCAGCGCAAAAGGCATCTCTCAAAGATTTGAGAACACGTGAGCAGGTGGAAGTCGCGTTGGAAGATTTGGCGGAGGAAGTTAAACGTAGACTGGCGTAATTCCTCGTCTCTTCCTTCCCAGGTTCTACCTGGGAATGCCTACACGGAGGCTCTGCCTCCTAAAATATACTACTAAATATACTAGAGGCAGAGCCTCTGACAAGGCGTTACCAGGCTGAGCCTGGTAACGAAATGAAAGCTTAAATTTTATCAGGGGGATATGAATAAACCAATCAAGCGAGCTTTTTTAGACACCGAAGACGGGCAGATTCTTTACCGCATAGGTGGTGAAGGAAGTCCTCTGCTTTTACTACATCAAAAGCCAATGAGTAGTAACGAATATCGAGAGTTAATGCCTATTTTGGCAAAAAATCGATGTGTCATTGCTATAGACTTTCTGGGTTATGGTGATTCAGATAAACCCCCCAAAATGTATTCAATTGAAGACTACGCTAAAACCGTCATCTTGCTTTTAGACGAATTAGGGATAAAAACTACAAGCATCTTGGGACACCTAACAGGTGCTTTTGTAGCAGGAGAGGTCGCAGCAGAATATCCGGAACGAGTCGAAAAACTTGTCTTATCTGATCCCATAGTCTTAGGTGAAGAAGGAAAAGCAGCCCTATTAAGAACATTTTCTGAAGGTTTTCAAATAAAAACTGACGGCTCCCACCTGATGGAAAGATGGGCACTCCGTGCAAAGTCTGTAGAATCTGATGAATTAAATCACATGTTAGTTTTAGATGATTTCAAAGGCTTTGGCTATCCTTTGTATGCCGTTTGGGCTGTAGCAAACTACTGTTTAAAGACGCAAGAAAGATTTCGACAAATAAAATGTCCCTCTCTAATTCTATGGGGAACTGAAGGTATAAAACAGTTGGAACGGCTAGGTTTAGCAAATGCAGACAATCACCATTTGATTTTAACAGCAATTCCTCATGGGAAAGTGGTTGAGATTGAAGGTGGAACTACATACATGATGCTCCAGAGATTTGAAGAAATCTCGAAGGTAGTCATCGAATTTTTAGAAGATAAAAGTTTTTAAAACTATAGAGAAGATGTTGTCAAAAACATTAGGGCAAGAAAGCACATTGAGTTCATTCAATCAGGGTATGTCGAGCAGATATCTTGGGTTGTGGATGGTCTTTTGGAAGGCGCTCAGACTCGGATTCTGAACTTCCTCGTTCCCAGGTTCCACCTGGAAATGCCTTCAGGGAGGCTCTGCCTCTCAAAATATACTATAGGCAGAGCCTCTGGCAAGGCGTTACCAGGCAGCAGCCCAGGAACGAGATGAAAAGGAGTTTGATATTAGTTTTAAGTTATCAGGAGGGTCACATGAACAAATCTATCAAGCGAGCATTTTTAGATACTGAAGATGGTCAAATTCACTACCGAATTGGTGGTGAAGGAGAAGCACTTCTGCTACTGCATATGAACCCCCGCAGTAGTGACGAGTATCGCGAATTAATGCCCATCCTTGCACAAAAGTATCGCGTGATAGCGATGGATTTCATGGGTTTTGGTGATTCTGATAAACCTCCTAAATTGTACTCCGTTACTGACTATGTAAAAACTGTCATTGCTCTGTTGGATGAGTTGGGTATTGAAAAAGTAAACCTCTTAGGAAACCACACAGGAGCCTTTGTTTCTGGAGAGATGACAGCAGCTTACCCAGAGCGTGTTAACAAACTGATATTATGTAATGTTGCTGGCTTTGGTGAAGCTGGTAAAACTGATTTAATGCAGAGATTTGATGAAGGCTTTGTCATTAAAGAGGATGGCTCTCACTTAATGGAAAGATGGTTAGCTCGTTCTAGATATGTAGGTTCTGCAGAGTTAAATCATCGTTGGGTTTTGGATGATTTAAAATGCTTTGGCTATCCTTTATATGCAGTTTGGGCTGTGGGTAATTACTGCATGGAAGCGGCAGAAAGGTTCAGTTCCATCAAATGTCCAACACTGATTGTATGGGGTATTCATGATGTAGAAGAATTTGAAAGATTGGGTTTAGCGCTAGCAAAAGACCGATTTTTTCTCTCTCAAGCAATTCCCCACGCTAAAGTTGTAGAATTTCCTGACGGAACAATTTGCATGATGAACCAGATTCCTGAAGAAGTATCAAATGTGGTGTTTGAATTTTTGGATGAAACAGGCGTTTAATAAGTGATATATAAAGGTAAACGCTGAAGCAGAAAACATGAGTTCAAAAACCTACAAAAAACTAGTTGCAAAACAGTTTGCCCAAGATTTCAAATCAGCTATTGAAATCATAGAACTCCCCATTCCCGAACCTGCACCAGATGAAAAAGGAGAAGAGAAGAAGCGGCAGTTCCTCTCCTCCCCTCACTCCTATATATTAAGTATTGAGGATGTTCTTTTTTTGAAGTCCCTAAGCATCTAAAACTTCAGTCTTCAGTAGCGCCTTACGCAATGCGGTTATTGCTTCTTCCGCCTCTACCAACCTTTCGAGAGCAAGCGCAATATCATCTTCAACTTTCAATAGTTTAGCTGCCTTCTTAACAGCTTTTCGCTCTTCAGATGAGTAATCATCAGCGGCAGCCATTTGAATTGCGTGATACAACAATGTCCTTGGTTTTGACCAAGTAGAGACATCAACTGTAATCTTGCTTAATAAGTTCTCTAAATCAGCATTCTTGTAGTCAAATACTTTGTATTTCTCTATTATTTCTTCAGGAGCGCCTACAGTGCGTTGATGATTTAGTAACCAATTAAGTTCGGCTTCTGAAACCTCTCCATCAGCACCTGCAATAGCGAGTAGTGCATATCCGTAGTTAAGGACTGCTTCATAAGGGGCTTGGGAAACACCTAAGTTTTTTTTCAAAAATTCAGAAAAAGGCACTGCTGCTGTGATATCGCTCATAGATTACCTCTTTGGTTTTTTGATAATTTACTTTTTGACATAATTAAGAGTATCAAAAAATACAATAGCACAATGTCAGGATAAAAAGTTATGCACTCTTGTACTAAGAATCATTTTTTTCAACCAATTTCTAATGCCATAAGGGTCATTGTTCGGGGCTCTCACATGTTTATGCCAATCTGTCAATCACTTGCTTCATTTTTGCAAAGGACATAATTAGTACGAAACGTTTGTTGGATAAGTTGACCTTTTACAGTCACTGTTAGTAACACTATTCTTGTTACCCAAGCTATTGGCTGAAAAACAAGGAATTCCATTTTTTTCTATCTCAAGCGATTCCCCACGCTAAGGTTATAGAGTTTCCTAACGGAACAATTTGCATGATGAACCAGATACCTGAAGAAATTTCAAATGTGGTGCTTGAATTTTTGGATGAAACAGGCGTTTAATAAGTGATATATAAAGGTAAACGCTGAAGCAGAAAACATGAGTTCAAAAACCTATAAAAAGCTAATAGCAAAACAGTTTGCCCAAAACTTCAAATCAGCTATTGAAATCATAGAACTCCCCATTCCCGAACCTGCACCAGATGAAATTGTCATTCGCAACAAATTCGCTGGAATCAACGCCGGATTTGACACCTTAATTTGCCGAGGTGATGTCAGCTACATTAACTTAACTCCTCCTTTTGATTTAGGTGTGGAAGCAGTGGGAGAAGTTGTCACAGTGGGAAATCATGTCAAAGATTTCCAAGTTGGTGATGCTGTAGTCACTACCGTGCGTGGCGGAGGGTATCGCGAGTACCAAGCGATAAATGCCAACTTAGCTGTTAAGGTGCGGGAAGCAACGCCAGAGATACTAACCTTAATGCCTACTGGTGTATCAGCAATGGTAGCCTTAGAACAAGTGGGAGAGATGAAAAGCCAAGAAGTTGTCTTGGTGACAGCGGCGGCGGGTGGAACCGGACACATTGCGGTACAATTGGCGAAGTTAGCGGGTAATCATGTGATTGGTACTTGCGGAACTGATGCAAAGGTAGAGTTACTGGAGGAGTTGGGATGCGATCGCATTATCAACTACCGCACACAAAATCTCAATCAAGTCCTCAAGCAAGAATATCCCAATGGCGTTAACCTAGTTTTTGAATGTGTGGGTAAACAAGTCTTTGATACTTGTGTGGATAATTTGGCAGTTCGCGGACGTTTAGTTGTGGTTGGTTTCGTTTCCGAATATGCTAAGAACTTGGAGCAAGTCACACAAGCGCGAATTTATCACAATTTGTTTTGGAAAGCAGCTTCAGTGCGGGGGTTTCTCATGCCCTTGTATAAAGAATATATGACAGAGGCACGCGATCGCCTCTTAAATCTGTTCTACACAAACAAGTTAAAAGTTGCTGTTGACTCAACTGTATTTCACGGCATAGAATCCATTACTGCTGCTGTCGAATACCTGCTCAGTGGTCAAAATTGTGGCAAAGTAGTTGTCAGATTTTAGAAAATAGTCATATATTTAGCACAGAGCGAGGAAGTCACAATGACACAACAGTCAGAAAATACTTTAAAAGTTGCTCATAAAGCATTTGAACACTTCCAGCACGGTTTGGCAACAGGCGAGTGGAACCAGTTCTTGGATGTGCTGACAGAAGACTTTAGCTTCTGGTTTCCTATTGGAAAATATCACGGTTTACATCAGGGAAAAGAAAAAGCAAGAGAATTTTTCCAATATATTGCTGAATCATTAAGAGGTGAACTCATTTTAGAGCACGTTACTAGTAATGAGACAACGGTTGTGTTTGAGTTCCGCGATGAGGGAACGTTGTTTGGAGAATTTTACAAAAATCGGATAGCGGTTTCCTTTGATGTGCGGGGAGACAAAATTTGTGGTTATAGAGAATATTTTGGCAGTGATGGCAAATCAAATTGAAGTAGGACTGCGTTAATTTTTATCAGCATTTTTCTGATTCAATTCTCTGCACTTAGCCTCCGCTGCTTGATAAGCCTCTAAGTAATCCTTAGCACCCAACATCACATTCCCGTAATACTCGTAAGGTGGCTCACCATAAATTGGCAATGGATCATCTTCTGGATAATCTTCTTTAGATTCTTCTATGATTGCTTTTAGTTCCTTTACGGTCAACCGTTGTGCTGTAAAGTAGCAAAGTTCTTGAGCATTCTTGTTAAGGTACGGTAATGTTGGATCGACAATACAATCTTCCAATTCCATCCAACCGTGTTCGATGGGTTTGTGTGGCTTGCCAGCAAAAACTAAAAAACCTTGTACGTAAATTGCTCCCTCAGTCGCTAATGCTGCTCTGTAAGCATTATCAAACGGAGTTTTAGGTTTGCTTTTTACACGTTGGGCAGTTTCAATAGAAAGCGCTTCATTCAGTGGTTTGTTCATCGACAGCGAGCATTAAGCCATGACTCTAACATAGTATCACTTGTAAATCCCTTGACCAAATGAATCATAGCGATTTTCAATTTGCAATACACTAAAGACCTTAGATATAACGCTTATATACATTTATGTATATTTGCTCTGATGTTAAGCGTCTACACAAGTAAATTCATAAATAAAACCGAATTCCTATATTGGATTTATAAATATTAACCTCCCTTGGCGACACGCGAGTGCTTTCTTTGAGTGCGACGAGTGCGTGTCCGCAGGACATAAACGCCTCCGTAGGCTAGACACATATATAAAGCCGTAGGTATACGCCAGTGGTGCCCGTAGGGCAAATCAATTAGGATTGCTATAGCAAACTGCTTTGCTATCATTGTGATCAATTAGCTAATATAGCAATCCTAAATGATTCATGAAATTCTCTGTTTCTTTTCTTGGCCTCCTATGCGCTAAGGCGCACGTTACGCTAAGGCGTCTTGTTGCTAATCGATAATTTTTACAACTCAAATAGGATTGCTATATTAGCAGTAGCATATATTTGATTGAACTGTTAGAAATCTTACATTTTTTTTATTATTGGTAAAATGAGATGAGCCTCAGTCATAATAAAGATTTTCAAGAATTAGAGAAAACTTTACAGAACTTACTTAATGATAATTTACAGAGCTATTTAGATAATATATTGACAAAGAAGATAGAAAAATCTATCAAAGAATCTTTAAATGAATATGTATCTGAACAAATAAAAACACAACGTGCTTCTTACACAAATACTAACGCAATTCTAGATAATACTGCTGCGATTAAAGAATTAAATGAAAAACTTGAATACACATTGGCAGAACTGAACGATTTTAATAACTCTGTGGAAACCATGCTTATGGAGCAGCGTCAGAAGAATGGAGAACTGCAACGAAAGATTAACTATTGGGAACAGTCAGCAATAGAGTTTTTTAGGTTATTAGAAAGGGCAGTTGATTACGAAACAGATGAACATAAACTGTTAATCAATAGAATATTAAATGGTTATAATGGAATTTTTATGAATTTAGGAATGGAGCGTATCATTCCACAAGAAAAAGAATCTCTTTCTGAAAGATTTCATGAAGCAATTGATGAGGAAGAATCAGATATAATACCAGGCAATATCGTTAGATGTATTAGTTGGGGTTACAAAATTGGTGACAAAGTTCTTGAGAAAGCAAAGGTTGTTGTAGCAAAATAACTAACGCCATAATAGGAAAAAAATCAAAATATCCTCTAGGCATACGCTTTGGATGAGCGCCTGTTACTTTTTTGCAGGAGGTACAAAAAAAGTGCATAGCTTGTGGTAAAAAATTCTGCCTGTTGACTGTATGCACTTGTTTTAGCATGACAGCTTATAAATTTTACAGTGAGAAAGGAATTAGTTAGGCAATGACAAAAAATTATGCTATCGGAATTGATTTAGGAACATCGACATCTGAAATTTGCGTCTACCGAAATAATGAGTCATTTCCGATTCCTGATCCTGTTACAAAAATGGCGATTATTCCCTCAATTGTTGCTATTAATAAAAAAGGTGAAATTTTAGTGGGAGAAAATGCCAGAAGTTGGGTTGATGTCTCAAATCGAGGCTGTCGTGAAGTCAAGCGGAAGATGGGAACTGGAGAAACAATAAAACTGCTAGAAAAAGAGTTTCGCCCTGAAGAAATTTCTGCTTTAATTCTTCGTCAACTGAAGGAAAATGCGGAAGTTGCACTAGGGATAGAAATTCGAGAAGTTGTCCTTTCTGTTCCAGCGAACTTTCCAGACGCAGCTCGACAAGCTACACTGAATGCAGGTGAATTGGCAGGATTAAAAATTATTCGCCTGATAAATGAACCAACAGCAGCCGCTTTAGCTTTTGGAATCAAAAATATTGATGTTGAAGAACAGCTTGTTGTCTTTGATTTTGGTGGTGGTACATTAGATATCACTGTACTGGAAATGGTTGCAGGTGTTCTTGATGTAAAGTGTAGTTTCGGTAATCCTCAATTAGGGGGTAAAGATTTCGATGAAGCAATGATGACATTCATAAAGAGAAAATTTCAGACAGAAAATCCTCAGGCAGAAATTTCTCAAAAAGCTCATGGTGCACTGAAAGAAGCTGCAGAAAAAGCTAAAAAAGTTCTTTCTACACAACAATCGTATGATGTACGAATTCCGTATTTTGCAGCAAGTCATGGTGAATTTATTGACTTAGAGGTGGAAGTGACGCAGCAAGAATTTGAGCAGGTGATCGCACCTCTATTAGAAAAGGCGCGAGACTGCATCCATCAAGCACTAAATGCCAAAAATCTGCACCCCAGTACAATCAATCGAGTGTTACTTGTAGGTGGAACAACTTACATTCCTGCGGTTCGCGAATTAATCGTAGAGATGTTTGGTAAACAAGGCAAAGCACTTGATGTTGGTGCAGACTTAGCTGTGGGTGTTGGTGCATCTATTCATGCTGCTTTAGCCAAAGGTTTCATTCCTGAGGATTCCGGTGTTATTCTCACCGATGTTGCTCCTTTTGGATTGGGTATTGAAGTGGTGAGTTACGTTGGTGGACAGTATATGCTTACCTACGAACCTTTGATCCAACCCAATACAACGATTCCTTATTCTACTCTCAAAACTTACACTCTTTTAAAAGCAGATCAAAAGCGGCTGGAAGTTCGTCTCTATCAAGACAACACAGGGAGAGCAAAGCTACCAAATGAAGCGATTGACACAGGAATAGAAGCAGAGATCACAGATATTCCTCCAGCTGTTGATGGTATTCCCTATGCAGTGCAAGTGGAATTTTCTTATGACATTAATGGGATAGCTAAACTAAAAGCGACTATTCCTAATATTAATAAAAGTGTAGAGCTATCTTACGGTTTTTCAGCTAAGCGGATGGCTAGCAAAGATATAGCTGATGCTGCTTCTCGTCTCAAAGAACTGTGGAAGCAAAACGCCAAAGCAAGACAATACGAAGGACTTATTAATAAAGCAGAAAGATATATGGCTGGAATACCTCCTCAAGAAAGATCGCCGTTATCTGATATTGTTATGGAACTCAAAAAAGCTCTCATGAATGACAATATTCAAGAAATTCAAAAAGCAGGCGATCGCCTTGTGGACTTATTGTTTGATTTAGAAAATAACATGGAATAATAATAGATGGTATATGAACTCTATCATATCCTGGAAATTTCCTCTCAGGCATCTGCTGATGAAATAAAACGAGCTTATTTTCAGTTAGTTCGTAAGTATTCTCCAGAAAAAGATCCAGAACGGTTTCAACAAATTCGGATAGCGTATAACACGCTCTTCGACTCAAAAGCACGAGAAAATTATGACGCCATGCAGAAATATGGCGAACAAGTTAAAGATCTGATTTCGCAAGCTCAAAATAAAATGCAAGTAGAAGAGTGGTCAAACGCCATTCCTTTACTTAAGCAAGTTCTTATACTAGCACCAAGAATTGACATAGCTCGTCATCTACTGGGTCTTTGTTACATTCACACTGAAAATTGGGATTTTGCTGTGAAAATCTACACAGCACTAACGAAAACTAATCCAGACATGACACTTTATTGGAGTAACTTGGGTTCTGCTTACAAACTGCAAGCTCAATGTTCCGATGATGAAGATTTTAGTAAAATTCCAATTTATCATAATGCTCGTGACTGCTTTCAGCAAGCAGTTAAATTAGAACCATTTAATTCTGCACCCTATTTAGATATAGCGGAAACTTATCTTGACCAAAAAAATTACTCTGAAGCACTTGCTTGGGCAGAACGTGCTATTGGTGCTGATGGAAAAGCTGATTCTAATGACTTTGAAGCACTTTTCTTTATCTGCCGCATTCACTTTTACAGTGGTGAATTACACAAAATAGAAATCTTAGGCAGGAGAATTATATCCTTACTACCGAAAAAGTCAGACATTCGACGATACGCTACTAGTAGATTTGCTAACATGGGAATTGAAATCGCAAACATTGCTGCAAAGTCTAGTAACTTTGATATGTGGAGAGCAGCTTTTCAATTCCTCAAAACAGCTACGGATCTAGAACCAGATAATTTAGATATTCAAGAAATTTGTACAAAAGTTGAGGAAACCGTTGCAGCTATTGACCAATATGAAAATCTCAATCGTGATTATCTCATCAATCAAGGATTCCAAAGACTAGCTGCATTTTGTTTAGCTGATTATTTTAATTTTTATGATTCACAGCAAGAAAGAAAAAGTTTTTTGAATGACATACTCACAGAAATTTTAGTTTCTCCCGCCAGTACAATTTTTGCGTCACTTGAGAGAATTAAATTTTACTATCCTGCAGTGTATAAGCTGAATGTAGAACTGTTTCATCGAATTGAGCAAGTGGCTTGTGTACCTTAACACTCTTTAGTATAGTAGTCATCCGCATATTTGTGATAACTATTGTCACAACAATCAGGTGCTAAATCTGCCGCAAAGCAAGGGGCTTGGGAAGCCAAGAGCTTCTGTTGTTAATCAATTTGAACATTTCTGAACTTTTTTCATATGGGCAACAGAATCTTGTTATTTTATGCTAACATTACTAACGAGGAATTATATTCGGTTGTGTAGTTTGTGTTTATCTATTTACAAGCGTCTCTCCGAATCTAACTTTCTACAACATTTGATTCTGGAGATGTTTCATGTCGATTTACGTGGGTAATTTATCTTACCAAGTTGAGCAAGATGACCTCAGACGGGTTTTTGAAGAATATGGGACGGTGAAAAGTGTTCAATTGCCAGTAGACCGGGAAACAGGTCGTGTGCGAGGATTTGCTTTTATAGAAATGGCAGAAGAGGCACATGAAACTGCAGCAATAGAAGCTCTAGATGGTGCTGAGTGGATGGGTCGTAACCTCAAGGTTAATAAGGCTAAGCCCAAAGAGAACAGAGGCTCATCTGGTGGTGGTGGTGGTAGATACGGCGGTGGCGGTGGCGGTGGAGATAGAGATAGAGGAGGATACTCTTCTCGCGGACGCGGCGGCTACTAATTAAGCTTTGCGATAAAGAATTTAACTCTAAAGTCTCAAGGGCAGACAAAGAGTCTGCCCTTTTTTGCGCTTCAGCTTAACTTACGTTCCTCAAACTTATCCGACCATTTATTCATTCAATCAATTTAAGGAGGAGATAATAATGACCCAAGTGATTCTTGGTGAAAATGAAGGAATTGAGTCAGCCCTCCGCAGATTTAAGCGAGAAGTTTCCAAGGCAGGAATTTTTCCGGACGTGAAGAAACACCGTCACTTTGAAACACCCCTTCAAAAACGTAAACGCAAAGCAGTTGCCAAGCAAAAGCAGCGTCAGAATCGTTTCCGCTATTGAGGGGAACTGTTTAAAAAGAAAACTTACCTGCAATTTTAAATGCTGCCCAGTAGTAAGGGTGATTATAGAGCTTGGTTTCGGCTGACATTTCACGACTTCTATGTAATTCTGTTGCTAAACTTGCCCTAATTTTTTGCCCTTCTTGAGGTAGTTGGTTGAGTAATTCTTCATACCATTGTTTCAGTTCACCAGCAGTCAGTTCCTTAAGCCACGCGGTTGTTTCCGCCAATGCTTTGGCTGCTGATTTATTTTGTTGAAGTCGCAGATAAAACTCTATCATAACCAAAGTAGTAGCAGCTGATTCCACAGTCCACACAGTACTCAATACATGATTAACTCTTTGACTAAGAAAAGCAGTGACTATTCCAACATATTCAGTCGTGATATTCTGGTTGCTAGTCATGGTTGTTTCACAAGTTGAAAGAGTTATTAGGTTATAACTTGCAATTGGCTTTTTGCAGATTTCCTCTAGAGTTAATTTATATTCACCTGCTAATAGAAATTCTGATTTGTGCGGCTGATTTAAATTGTCAGTTACATAGCCTGTAAAGTGAAATATATTGTAATTTTCAGATAAAGCATTTTCTACCTGTTTTTTTGTAGCTTGTAAGCCTTGAATGCGTCTGCAATAAGTAAACATCTGACTAATAGCTTCAGATTCAAGTTCAGTAAATTGTGGTGTGGAATAATTTATGCTTTTTTGGGGTTCCACAATGAGTAATGATTGGTTTTGAACCTGCAAGAGTTGTTGGGATTTGAAAGAAAACCCGATTTGGATGCTAGGTAGATAGGTATATGTATAATTGTTTTGCTTTGAGGATTCTTCTTGCCAAACAGAGGAAAGATTGAAAAGGGCGTGAAGAGGAAATCTGTGTAAGTCGCGGTGGGGAATTAAAATCAGATTGGTGATGTCCTCAAGTTCATTCACAATTGTAGAAATGTTGAGGATTTGTTTCAAATTCAATAACCATCTATCCATTTCTGCTTGCCATGGATGGACACTTTTGTCTGATGGATCGTTAATTTGAAGTTGTTGATATTCCTTGTATTGTTGATTCCAATCTTTTAGCCAATCTTCAAATTCAACCAAGCGTTGTACCATCTCGGGTAAAGGCACTTCATCAATCACCCTATCAAGTACGGGTTTAAAAATGAGAATAGGTTCTGGAGACTTGTATTTAATGATGAATGTGTGTAAGGCACAAGGGCTAAGATGCCAGTAAATAATTGCAGTTGTAGGATTAAGAAGCTGCTGAATTGATTGATAGCTAAGTGGTTTGATTTGATCTGTCCAACCATACAGAAGCCAGGTTAAACAAGCATTTTTGCCACGTTCGGCGATTTCTATAGCTTGCGCTATCTCACCAGACTGCACAGCTATATCAACTGCTAACTGTTCAAAACCTGCAAACTTGAGTGCTAACTGTTTTTTCTCTTCATCAGATTGAGTCGTTTCGCTGAGTAAGAATTGTATGAAATCTGTTCCATATAGATGAAAATCTTGCGCTTGGGAAGTTTGCCCCAAAGCTACAAGCGTTTTTATCAGGTTTTGCAAAACCTCCAGGTGTAGTAAAGCAAAGGGTTCTGGTGTGAGAGTATGAAGCGCCTGATTGTAGGCAGTGACGGCTTGTTGCCAATAATAGGAGGGTGTAGAACGTCTCTTACCTTGATCGTAATAGGCATTGCCAAGCGCGAGATGCAATCTGCCCCAACCTTCTGGCTGTGTATTTTGATCAACATATTTCAGCCCTTGTTCATAGCTTGTTAATTTCTCTTCAAGCCCTTGTTCATACACCTGTGCTGAATTCAAGTGTGAATTGTTCCTATAAACGACACTTTCTGCTGCATTCCCTCGGGCTATCCAGGCTTCCCAATACTCAGGTTTGATTTGTAAAGCGCTATCATATGAGGCGATCGCTTCTTCAAATCTCTGCAAATAAAATAGCAGCATAGCTCGGTTGTACCAAGCTAATTCAAACTGAGGATAAAATTCTATCGCTTTATCATAACAAGCAATTGCCTCTTCACGCTGTCCGAGATTGTCCAACGCCACAGCACAGTTGAACCAGCCTAAATAGTAGTCGGGTTTGATTTCTAAAGCTTTTTCCCAGGATGAAATTGCATCATCCCAGCGTCCCAAACTGAACTGTACCACACCTTTGTCAATCCAGACTTCATGAGAGTTTGGATTAATTTGAGCTGCTTGTTCGTAAGATGCGATCGCATCTTCATGTTTTCCTACTTTCTCCAACGCACCAGCCAAAGCGTACCAAGCTTCCGAGAAGTCGCTTTGAATTTCTGTTGCTTGTTCTAAGCTAGCAATAGCATCTTCAAATTCTCCTAAATCAGAAAGTTCCACACCTCGTTTGTACCAAGCTAAGTGAAAGTCATTTTGGATTTCTAAAGCTTTCTCATATGAGGCGATCGCATCATTATTTCGTCCATCCTGCGCCAATGCCAGACCTCGATAATACCAATTATCTTGGTCTTGTGGTTGCAGTATGATTGCTTTATCGTAACTGGCAACGGCTTCCGATGGACGCCCTAATCTCTGCAATGCTATACCTCTGCCAGACCAAGCTTCTGGGTAATTGAATCTAATGTCTATAGCTTTATCAAAGCACAAAATTGCATCTTCAAAGTGTCCTAGTTCACCTAGTGCCCCGCCTCGGTAATACCAACATTTATAAAAGTCTGGTTTGAGAGCAATTGCTTCGTCGTAAGATGCGATCGCCTCGGAAAATTCTCCTAAATAAAATAGTGTTAACCCTCGGTTAAACCAATATTCCTGCGAGTGGGGGTGAATTTCTATAGCTTTGTTGTAAGATACAATTGCTCCTGATAAATCACCTGTTTTAGCTTGGTTAAGACCTTCATAAAACCAAGCTTCTGCTTGTTCTAAAGTCGTCTTTTGTTGATTTATGGGTAAAGTTGTATTGATTGATGCTTCGCTTTGAGAGCCTAGCCCAGAAGCCAATTCCTCAACTAAACTTGTACTCTGCTCTAACCTAACTAGCAATTCATCCAGCCTGACAGCAATTGGTGACTGAAGATCTGAAAAATCTTGGGTTGTAGGACTTTCTGAACCTGCTTGCACGCTTTGTTCTACCCCGTAGTAGTAGTAGGATTCTTCCTCCTTTTGCTCATCTGATGAAGTCCAGGCAGATTCTGGTATTAGCAAATCAACACCTGGTTGATCAAATTGCCATATAAATTGCTCTTGATTGTTGCTATACTCTTCCTGTGGAGGATTTAAAAAGGGTGCAGGCATCGCTGCAGGAATATTGTCTGAATCCTCTATGCTTTTGTTTCGTGTCAACCCCTGTTCTAATTGGGTTCGCAGTGTTGTATCAGTTATAGTTTGCGTATCTTGTGTCTGATCACTTTCCCAATACGAATTGTCTAAGTTTCGTGTCAACAATCGTATGCCAATGTCGTAAGATAAATCTCCAACCTTCCCAATACCCAACTCGCCTAGTTGCACCATTTGTTCTGCTAATTGGTTATTTGGTGCCGGCGATTTTAACAATCTTTCCCCAAAATCTAGTAGCCAATCTATCCAGCGATCATTGGAGATACGCTTTTCCATTCTTTGTAGATATTTAATCGCCCACTGTTGCCCTCTTCCCTGATGCACACCTTCCAGCAGTTGGGTAAATAGAAATTCTAAATCCGCATTTGTCAATGCGGGTGGAGGTGTCATCTTTTGTTCTTCTACGCGATATACAGAACGAGTCTGCTTTTTCTTGAAAAAGAACTTCAAATACTTCTTAATCCACTTAAGTAGCCACTTGAGCATTTCGGCAATTATTGGAGATTAGATTGGTCATCATCAGATTTGAGCGAGCACAGTGTTAAAAAAGTTATGTTGACTTAAAAACCTATAACAAGTGAATCGTGCAATCACACAGTCAGTTGAAAATATAACATACCATACTAACACTCACACAAGGAAAATTGTTTACTTTTTAAGTAAATATACTTAAAAATACAACTCGTCGCACAAAAGTTTACCCAGATGTCTAAAATCTGGTATTTTCATGTACAAAATACTTTGATCGTCAAGCATTGAATTACGATTCAGCTTGATTTGTAGTAGATTCATTTGCCGCTTGGAATTGATCAAGCAAAGCTTGGATAATTATTTGTGGATCGTCTGTCTCCATTCCTAATTGCTCGCAAATTTGCTTGCGTAAATTCTCGTCTTGCTGTATCAGCACAAATAACTGATCTAAAGTAACACTTTGGTATTCTCCTTCTGGAAGATTTTCTTCTTCCATATCATCTTGTTGCTCATTTTGAGTTTGTGTCGTTACAGGAGTTTGCTTGACAGCATCTGGCCCAGTATACTCCCAGATTGGCTCGGCAGCTGTGCGCGTTAACAACTGCATCCCAATATCATAGGCGACGTTTCCCACTTCTCCAATTTCCAACTCACCTAGTTGTACCATTCGGGAAGCTAATTCGTTATTGGGTGTGGGTGATGCTAACAATCTTGCACCAAAACGTTCCAACCACTGCACCCAACGTTCTTCTGGGACGCGATGTTCAATATTATTTAGCCACTTTTGCGCCCATGCTTGTCCTCGTGCTTGATACACACCTTCTAATAGTTCTGTAAACAGAAATTCCAAATCTGTATCGCTTAAAGGTGGAGGCGGTTCTTTATGAACGTTTTCCCGTGTTTTAGCTGGACTCTGATTTGAGCCAAACAAACGTTGCAAAAACTTTTTGAACCATTGAATTAACCGCTTGAGCATCTCCCGCACCCGTAAGTGTTGGTGGTCATCATAGATTGTAACGGTGTATAAGGACAACCTGCTAGACGTTTGTCAACTACACTCCGAAGTCTTAATTGGGATCACAAAGCCCTATGCCTACGGCACGCTTCCGCGAACGGCTTTTAGTCGTGGGATGAATGCGTAGCACCTTTAGGTGCAGTCAACTATGCCACTTATACAAACTGTCTGTTTTTCCAAGTTCTTGAGCAGTGTTGTTTTAAGCGTGGTATCTACTTTCAAAAGGTCGATAGTAAAAAGACAAGTCAGATTTGCCCGAATTGTGGAACCGAAACCGGTAAAAAAGATTTGTCACAACGGGTTCATGTTTGTTTAAATTGCGGTTATACAACTGATAGAGACGTTGCAGCCGCTCAAGTTGTCCTCAATAGAGGGTGTGCAGCCGTCGGGCAGACGGTCAAGATGCGCCCAGGAGGGTAAGTTCAGTAGAACCCCTATGAATCAAGAATCCCGCGGCTTTATATCAAAACAAGCGTAGCGATGTTTTGATATCCGTGGGAGTGTCAATAATATCGAGTAGAATATACAGACACAAAATTTTTCGCTCACTTTAGAGACACAAAAATTAGCATCAAGTCGGATTATATCCTCAAGCTAGACTTTCTTGGCTATATGGTATATTTGTACTATAAAAAAGAATCATCAATACCTGAAGTTACGTCATAAATTTAAAATGATCTAACCCAAAGTCATGGGTGCTAGTTATTAACCATTAAAGGCATTGACATCCTCATCTATGTCTTACGAACCCCTGCACCACAAGTATCGCCCAAAAAGTTTTGCTGAACTGGTGGGACAAGAGGCGATCGCTACCACCCTAACAAACGCTATCCGCGCCGCCAAAATTGCCCCTGCCTACCTATTGACGGGTCCCAGGGGTACAGGGAAAACTTCCAGCGCTCGCATTTTGGCAAAATCGCTTAATTGTCTCAAAAGTGACAAACCCACGCCTCAACCTTGTGGCGTGTGTGATGTTTGTCAGGGAATTACTAAGGGCTATTCTTTAGATGTTATTGAAATAGACGCTGCCAGCAACACTGGTGTTGATAATATTCGCGAAATTATAGAAAGAGCGCAATTTGCTCCCGTACAGTGTCGGTACAAAGTTTATGTTATCGATGAATGTCACATGCTCAGTACACAAGCATTCAACGCACTACTAAAGACACTCGAAGAACCACCGAAACAGGTTGTCTTTGTACTAGCAACAACTGACGCGCAACGAGTCTTACCTACGATAATTTCTCGGTGTCAACGCTTCGACTTTCGCAGAATAGATTTAGAAGCGATGACAAAACACTTGAGTCACATCGCTTACAAAGAAAATATTGATATTACTATCGAAGCGATAACTTTAATAGCCCAAATTGCTCAAGGCGGATTGCGAGATGCAGAAAGTCTGCTCGATCAGTTAAGTTTATTGTCGTGTGAAATCATACCTGAGCGAGTTTGGGATTTGGTTGGTTCAGTTAGCGAACGCGATTTACTTTTCTTGCTGAATGCGATCGCCTCTAACAACCCAGAAGCTGTTTTAGATTGCGCTCGTAAAATCTTAGATCGCGGTCGAGAACCTTTGATTATTCTCCAAAATCTCGCTGCATTTTACCGAGATTTACTCATCGCCAAAACTGCCTCTGGTCGTAACGATTTAGTGGCTTGTACTCCCCAAACTTGGGAAGCACTGATTGATTTTGCCCAACACTTTGAGATCACCACAATCTTGGTGGGACAGCAACACTTGCGAACAGCTGAAGTGCAACTAAAAAACACCACACAACCGCGTTTGTGGTTAGAGGTGACGTTGCTAGGATTGTTACCCTCAGCTCATATCTCTGTTGTGCAAAACGGTAGAGGCGCAGTTTCCCTACCAACGATTTCGCCGCCTACAGTTTCACCATCTTTAGGAAAAAGTGAACAAAAGTTAATTACAAGCCGTGAACCACCTTCAGTATCAGCACCAGAAAACAATTCAAAAACTGTAGAGCCAGTTAAAATTGACCAAACCCATACCTTACCAAAAACTCCTGCTACCCCCTCATCACCACAACAAACTCCGATTTCTCCTAATCCTCCAAAACCACACCCTGAAATAGAAGCACCTATTTCAGTATCCCAAACAGAGGAAGTTAGTCAGACCACAGAAAGAGACTTAACTCAAGATTGGCAGCGAGTGCTGAGTAATCTCCAGCCAATCTCAAAACAAGCGCTATTGCGTCAAATGTGCCATCTTATAGAATTTGATGGTACTGTAGCTCGTGTTGGTGTTAAAGAAAAATGGTATAAACAAGTACAAACATATTACCCCATAATCGCAGCAGCATTTAAGGAAACTTTTAAATGCGAGGTCAAGATAAACCTAGAAATAGCAACGGCATCAACTTCTGTCCCACCTCAAGCTTCTCCTCAAAAAAAGCCCACGACTCGTCCCAGTTATGAACCACCATCCGCGCCTTCTCCTGAAGTTCCCAAATCAACCAAACCACCAATAACAAAATCCCCAAATCCAGCAAATACTCCTGCGGTGGAAAGTTCAGACACAACTCATCGCAGTGATCCACCGTCTCCAACTCAACCTCAAGCGTCCACACCTGATTGGGAAGTTGATGAAGTCACAGCCGCCGCACAACATCTGGCACAATTCTTTTATGGAGAAGTCATCCGATTGACAGATGACACAGAACGCTCAACTTCAACAACCCCAAGTGAGTGGGAAGCTCAACCAGAAGCTGATGATGAATTTTAAATCAGTGAACAGTAAACAGTGAACAGGGAACAGGGAAGGAGTCAGGAGTCAGGAGGAGGCAGTGCGGTGAGTCCAGCACTGCGGGAGGGTTTCCCTCCGCAGATGACTGGCGAACCCGTAAGGGTGGACGGGTTCCTCGGCATAAAGGAGCCAGTGCGTTGGGGAGGCACTGCGTTGGGCGGCTGTGCCGACTTGAAGCATGTGCCGTCGGGTTTCCCGACTTGTAAACGCCCGAAGGGCGGTGAGACAGCGCTGCAGGAGGGTTTCCCGACCTAGGCGACTGCGGAGCGCGCAGCGGAACCGGAGGTTCTCCCCGATAGCCGTAAGGCGTGGCGTTAGCCATAGGGCTTCCCGCAGGGTAGCACCTGGCGTCAACTGCCGTTCAGAAGTCGCAATTCTTTATTTCTTCCTTCTGAATCAAGAATTGCAGAATTGCTGAATTCTTCTTCAAACTGATAACTGCTAACTGCTAACTGATAACTGCTAACTGGTGTTCATTCTTCATCTTTACCTTGGTGTACTGTTTTTACCCATTTCAACCGCTTAGGACGTACTGACATCCGGGCGGTTGTGCTACTTATGACTACTATCCAATGAAGCATGTAAAATGTGCCACGCAAGGCCTGGAAAAGCAGCAGAAAATAAGTAGAGATTTGGAATTTATTGTCTTGACGTATACGTCTTAGACCAGCAAACATACCTGCCATTGACATCGTTACCGTCAAGCCTGTCACTGGACTAAAAATGGGTGGACGATGTCGTGCGATCGCCATCAATAAATCTGGCACAGCTGCTGTGGGTAAAATGTACTGAATCAGCAGAAACACGAATAGATCCCAGGTTTTACGCGTACCCATGCGATTTCTGAGAATCAAATCCCAGTAATCTAGATACCGCTGATATCCACCTTCTGCCCAACGGTTACGTTGATGCCAAAGGGCGATCGCATTAGTCACACCTTCTTCTTCTACCGTTGGGTTGAAGACACACTTGACTTCCCATTTTTCTAGATGTAAGCGCAGTGTCAGATCCAAATCATCAGTAATTGTTTCTTCATTCCAGCCACCGCAACACAAAAGTGCTTTTCGCCGGACAAATTGACCGTTACCCCGTAATTCGCCAATACCACCATTTGTAGTCCGTTGCTGTTGTAGGAATGTATCAAATGCCATTTCTGAGGCTTGACCTTTTGTCCAGAAATTCTCTTTGGGATTGGCGATCGCCTTTCGTACCTGCACTGCACCTACGTTCTCTCGTTGAAACAACGGTATGACACGCTGTAACAAATCTGGTGAAACTTGGGCATCGGCATCAAATACCGCCAAAATTTCTCCTTTTGTCAGCGCTAACACCTGATTCAACGCTCCTGATTTTCCTCCTCCTGCTTCTGGCTTTCGTCGCAGTACTTTCAGTTGGTCGTATTCTTGGGCTAGTTCTGATAGTAACTGCGGCGTCCTATCGCTGCTGTTATCATCAATGATCCAGACTTCGTATTCCCCTTCTGGGTAATTTAGATTACAAAGATTTTTGACTAATCTGCCAATAACTGCTTCTTCATTTTTTGCTGCTACCAAAACAGACACAGATGGCAAATCTCCCTGCATTTGTTCTGGGTGGGGTTTGGATCGGGCGAACACTACCACAAAGGCATGAAATCCTATGATAGTGGTCAGTCCCAATACAAACAAACTTCCCCAAGAAACTAAATGCAGAGCGATAGTACCACTCCACACTATCGTCAAAACTAGAGCGGCTTTGCGTCTACGACCTTGAAACCCGGATGGAGGAGACACGCTTACGGATGTCTCCTCCTCCAACTCCTCTGAACCAGATAGATCAGATAATAGGGAATTGAGCGGATCAAGCTCGTTGTAAGAATCGTTTTCGGGCCAGGAATTCGCTGGCATAGGTTACTTGATTTAACCACCAATATTTATCTACACCCATAAAGAAGCTGGGTATTAGGTAACACCAAACTGTGCATCCTTCACATACCTTGAGCTTACCTTGAGACTGGCGGTATTTTTCAACTTCCTCAGACTCGCGATACAGTTCGTAAAGTCGCCCATTAATGGGAACTCCACTTTGAGCGAAGTGGTAGCAAGGTAGCAGCAATTCGTCGTTAGGAGAAATAGCAATGACAGCATCTACCGCTTTACAGCGGGGATTTTTTGTATCATTGCCCCCAGCCTCAATAAAAGCTAGTGCAGCCTTATTGTAACCGACATTGTTATATTTCTTCGCAGTGACTTCTATTGCCGTTACCATTTCTGGTGTCGGATTTTTGTTCGAGTTGTAGTGTTCGTGTGCTGTGAAGGCTGGATTTAGCCAAACCCGAACACCAAGTTTTTTGCCTAATTCTCCAATTTCTTCTATCCGCTGGTAATTCTGAGCGGTGACAGTGTGGTTGAGTACAGGGTATTCTCCAAAAGACTTGGCGATCGCCACCGACTCAACCAAGTTGTCAAATATTTTGACTCCCCGAGAGTGATCGTGAGTCTCAGCATCTGAACCATCTAAGGAAAAATTTAAATAGTCTATTAATCCCCGAATTTCGTTAGCTTTCTTCGGATACAGAATGGTGTTTGTCGTCATACTGGTGGCAAAACCCAGACGTTTCGCTTCTGTATAAATTTGTCCCACATCATTCCGCAGGAGTGGTTCACCACCTGTAAAATCCACATATTTGACTCCCAAGCGGCGTAAATCGTTCAAATTGTGCTTGATTGTTTCAAAATCTGCTTCTTTACCAGGTTCAAGTGACCAAATATTACAGAAATGACATCTAGCATTACAACGGTAGGTCAAGTAGTAGTTTGCAACCAGTGGAGCCATAGGATAAAAGCACTTAAGTGTTATTTAGGACATCTTTAAACAAAAAGTCAAAATTGAGAAGTCAGCTAGTGCTCGATTAAGTTTCTTGACAGAAACGAGCCAGTGCGCACTTTAAGCAAAACTAGGGGTGTAGGGGAGCCACTGCTGGGGTGAGGCAGTGTCCTCCCGAACGCACTGGCTCCCCTTACCCCCTTACACCCCTTTGCGATGACACTAATCATTAAACTACGCAAAGAGTCAAGTTACTTAAGGAGTATTTATAAAATGTCATTTGAACAATTGCACCCCGCTACTCAACAACAAGCAAGCGTCTACTTGCCCTACATTCAGAGTAACAAGCGTAACTTCTTACCTTATGCGATTAGTCTTTATCAAAAGGGTGTTTTGGAGGGATACCGCAAGATAGAAGGCAGTGATAACATTCCCTTTGTCGCCACTTGGAATGTTGCGACTCTGCCCTCAGACTTAACCCGTTGCCGAATGCAGTTTGATGGCAACGCCGAGTTGAGTTATGAAGTCATGATGGCAAGCTTTGAGTTTATTAATTTTTTAATTGAATTCATAGAAAATTACGAACGCTATCACGTCACTGATTTTTCTCAAGTATTTTACCGCAAACTTCTGCGTTTTGAGTGAAGTATTATACGCTATTTTGACCAGGTCATTCTATCATTGTCGGTTTTGGCTATGCTACCGTAAAAAAAAGCTGTTGTTAGAAGCATCAACATTTCCTTAAGTTGAGCAATTATTCCTATGGTTAAGTAGGAGTTCCCTTGAGCGCTACGGGCTTTGCCCGTATACCTTGCTTTTTTGTGCCTCCTACAGAAAGACTGTGCGAATGATAAAGCAGGGTGTTTGTAAGTTTTGTGGATAGGCTATCTACAGCTAAAATCAAACTGACTGCTAAATGTTGAAAGTTACCTAAACTTTTGTAAAGTAGGAGTGCATGCGTGCCAAAATCCGCTAAGTATTTATTAATTGGATCTACGGAGGCTTACTGTGGTAAATCTGCAACAGTCCTAGGTTTGTCTTATCAACTACAACAAAAGGGGCTGGATATTGCCTATGGCAAACCGCTAGGTACTTGTTTAAGTGAATCTACAGGAACGATGGTAGAGGAGGATGTTCAATTTATTGCTAACAATCTCAACTTACCAAAAAACCGCCTTGCACCCACGATGCTGCCTTTAAATGAAGTCGCCGTGCAAAAACGTTTGCAAGGGTTAGACAAAACCAACTACCAAAACTTGCTGCAAGTGCAATATTCGGAAATACAAGTCGGCGACTTGGTTTTGCTAGAAGGTCCAGGTAACTTAGAAGAAGGCAGTTTGTTTGATTTGTCTTTGTTGCAAGTAGCAGAAGTGGTGGATGCTGCGGTACTTTTGGTAGCGCGTTACAAATCGCTGCTTTTAGTTGAAGCGCTGTTGTGTGCTAAACAGCGTCTGGGCGATCGCTTAGTTGGTGTTGTGATCAACGATATTCCTGCAGAACAATTACAAGCCGTCAACACCACTATCCGTCCGTTTTTAGAACAGCAGGATATCCCTGTGCTGGGGATGTTACCGAAAAGTGTTTTGTTATGCAGTGTGAGCGTGCGCGAACTGGTAAACCAGTTAAATGCGGAAGTTCTTTGTTGTGGGGATCGCCTGGATTTGATGGTAGAAAGTTTGGCAATTGGGGCGATGAATGTGAATGCAGCGGTGAAGTATTTTGGTATGCGCCGGAATATGGCAGTAGTTACAGGGGGCGATCGCGTAGAAATTCAGCAAGCGGCTTTGGAAACTTCCACCCAATGCCTAATCCTCACCGGACAATTACCTCCTCCCCCCTTCATCCTCAATCGTGCAGAAGAACTTGAAACCCCAATCTTATCAGTTGATTTAGACACCTTAACAACTGTGGAAATTATTAACCGCACTTTTGGTACAGTTCGTGTCCATGAACCCCTAAAAGTCCAGTGCATTCGCCATCTCATGGCTCAACATTTTGATGTTGATCGCTTGCTTGCTTTGCTGAATTTAAATCCAGCAGCGGCAATATCTTGAAAATTTTTAACACTAAGTTCGATTCGGTCATGAAGATCGAGAGTAGGGGTACCGTACTGGGATGCGGTGCCCTTACTTTTTTCTGGGATGTAGTGGTAGTCCCTTTGGTGATGCTGGTTCTGGAATTTGCCGCTTTTGCTGATTATCTGATGGCTGAAGCACTTTGGTGAAGTGACCCTCAGACACCATTCGGCGGTAAGCTTCTGAGGCTTCAGGTAAAATTGTATCTTCTTGCTGCCAGTGAACAACTGCCGCCTCATCACACCAACGGGGCAGGTATTGCATGGCTTGGCGATGTGCCCCGGAGTTACGGTACTGTCGCATTGCTGACTCATCCTTCCAAAGCGTCACAGTCCAAGCGCCTCCCTGCTTGTCAGCTGTGAGTTTACCGCCCAAAAACCCAGAAATATTGATGATTTGCCATGATGAAAGCGCAGTGTGCCATAAAAAGCCTGGAAAATAACCAGGTGACACCAGATGCAAGCGTGTTACTGAAACTAATACCATTTGACGTTTTTCCTTTGTGTTGACAGTTTTGAGGAGCTTTGTATTGTTGCTATGCAACTAATTGCATATTAA
The DNA here is from genome assembly GCF_017982655.1 of Brasilonema sp. CT11. Taxonomy (GTDB): domain Bacteria; phylum Cyanobacteriota; class Cyanobacteriia; order Cyanobacteriales; family Nostocaceae; genus Brasilonema. Next base: position 41,095 of record NZ_JABXYX010000033.1, read on the forward strand.
TAAAAAATATTCAATTAGTTGCATATGTCAAGGAGGATTCCTATGGCTTTAGCTCACGCAATATTGGCATCTCTGGTAGACCGTCCCTGTACTGGGTATGATTTAGCCAAGAAATTTGATGGTTCAGTCGGCTTTTTTTGGTCAGCAAGTCACCAGCAAATTTATCGGGAGTTATCTAAACTCGAAGCTCAAGGCTGGATTGCTTCCGAGACAATTCCACAACAAGGACGTCCAGATAAAAAGCTTTACCACGTCACAGAACAGGGAAAACATCAGCTTTTGGACTGGATTGCACAGCCATGTGAACCCACACCAATAAAAGACGATTTACTGGTTAAAATTTTTAGCGGTTATGTTGCTCAAAAGCAGACAATTTTGGAAGAGTTAGAGCGTCATCGTCAGGCTCACGAAGAAAAATTGTCTACATACAAAGTTTTAGAGCAACAATACTTACATAATCCTCAACAACTGCCAGAACAAGCAAAATTTCAGTACCTGACTCTACTCAATGGCATAAGTTATGAAACATCTTGGCTTGCTTGGTGTGAGCAAGCAATTGGGCTATTAAGTTGAGCAAATAGAAAAATAGCATGACTACATAACAAATCGCTGACAGAGAACTCCCCTACGTCTGTTACAATAGCTAGGTCGTTTAATCTGATTTTGTCCGTCTTTGAGTCAGTCAACAGACCTTATCAACGTCGATACATTAGCGCAAGAACTGGCGACAATCCAGCAAACGGGTTCTAAGCGAATTGCGTTGCTGGGTTCCCGTCATGTCCCGATTACCCATCAGAATCTAATTGAGATGATGACCTACGCCTTGGTTTTATCCGGTAATCGGATGATCACCTCTGGCGCTACGGGTACAAATTCAGCTGCTATTAAGGGAGCAATGCGGGCTGATCCGAATTTGTTAACGGTGATTCTACCTCAAAGTTTAGAACGCCAACCTCACGAATCGCGTCAGCAATTAGAAAAGGTGATGCATCTAGTGGAAAATGCTAGCAAGGATCATATGTCCCTTGCCGAAGCCAGTTACTTGTGCAACAAGGAGATTGTCTCCCGCTGCCAGCAACTGATATGTTTTGCATTTCACGACAGCGGCATCCTGCTGCAAACTTGTAAAGATGCAGAAGAACAAAGAAAGGTGGTGACATTATTCTACTTTGATTAATCATGTGTCATTGACTTTTGTATTTGACTAATGACTATTTTTTTGTACTCTATTGCCGCTGCTGCTGCACTCATCTATCTACCGTTTTTAGTGGTAGCTTATGCCCGTGTTCGTGTTGGGTATGATTTGTCTACTCCCCGCGCCATGTTTGATAAGCTACCACCATACGCCCAACGAGCAACTTGGGCACACCAAAACTCGTATGAAGCGTTTATGATTTTTTCTGCAGCAGCATTAATGGCATACGTAACGGGTGTTTTTTCTCCCCTAGCTGTAGCGGCTACCATCGCTTTTCTCGTAGCTAGGTTGCTATACTCCATTTTTTATATTTTGAATATACCCGTTTTACGATCGCTCATGTTTGGCATCGGCTCCCTTGGATCTGCTAGTCTTATTGTCCTGAGCATCATTCAAGCAAATAGCTAATCAGCAAATGAGCATTAGTTAGTGGTTAATCATTTATTGGTTAGTAAAAAATTCCATAACCACTAACAACTAATAAAAATCAATTACCAATCCAAAATGCAAAATTTAAAATCTAGAATCTTCTATGGCTTCTACGTATTCTTTTGACATTGTGAGCGATTTTGACAGACAAGAATTGGTCAACACTGTTGATCAAGCTGTACGAGATATTAAAAGTCGCTACGACCTCAAAGATACTCAAACAACTGTTGAGTTAGGCGAAGAAAGTATAACGGTGAACACCGACAGTGATTTTACTTTAGAATCCGTACACAACATACTGCGGGAAAAAGCAGCAAAGCGCAATCTTTCGCAGAAAATCTTTGATTTTGGCAAAGTAGAATCATCTAGTGGAAATCGGGTTCGTCAAGAAATCAAACTTAAAAAAGGCATTGATCAGGAAAATGCGAAGCAAATTTCTAAGTTGATTCGTGACGAATTTAAAAAAGTACAACCTTCAATACAAGGCGACGCAGTACGTGTGACGGCTAAAAATAAAGATGATTTACAATCTGTCATCCAACGCCTAAAGCAAGAAGATTTTCCGGTTGCTTTGCAGTTTACAAATTATCGTTAGTGACCAAAAGGGGTGTAGGGGTGTAGGGGAAATGCATTTAGATTTTTATTCATTAGCTCTCACACCGTTGTATCCTTATACCCCTAAACCTGCTCCCGTTGCGGGCTTGGTTATTCACATTCGCTTCATTAACTGATTCCAAATGACTTTTTGAAATCAGCTAATGAGCGAATATGAGCGTAAGCGAGTGATTAGTTACGCCCACCTATACTCTTTTGAAAAGCTGGACGTTCAGATATCTGTTTCATGTAGTTTAATACAGCCGGGTAGGGGCTCAGATCTAACTTGAGCAGGATGGGAATGTAAGAGAGAATAGAACCCACAGCCACGTCAGCAACTGTGAATTCATTACCCAGTAAGAAAGGTTGACGCTCAAAAATTTCATTTAAAGCAGTCATCAAGACCGGCATTTCTCGTTCTCGGTTTTCTTCCCCAAAAATTCCTGGTCCCAAAGTCGCATTAGCAAACAACACCCATTGAGCTAATTTAGCCCGTTGCTCTGGAGACTGGGCAGATTTACCATACTTATCGGCTAAATATAGCAAAATTGCCCCAGATTCCCAAAGCTGGAAATCTCCATCAACAATTGCTGGGACTTTCCCTATTGGGTTAATTGCCAGATACTGAGGCTGACGATGCTCACCTGCTTGCATATCAAGCTTGACAAATTCGTAGGGAACTTCGAGTTCTTCTAAATACCACTGGACAATTGATGCGCGACTACGTGCGCCGCCATAAAGTTTTAGCATGAGCAAATCAGTAAACAGTGACAACTATCAGTCATCAGTAATTATATTGTTATTTCTGAGACTGAAAGTAAATAACTGATGACTGATTAAAGAACTTTGTGAGTATGGGAATGCTGTTTGACGTTGTCTTCCTTGGTGACAACTCGCGAGGCATTTAACACCCGCTTGCGTTCAGTAGAATATTTAAAATCTGTATAAGTTGTACCCAGAGGTATCAGAGATTTAGCACCTTCACGACGCTTGTATGTGCGAGCTGCAGCGATCGCCCGTTCAACAAAATCATCACTAAATTGAGCCGTCTGGGGAAACTCAGGAGGCATTTGAGATTTGTCTTCGTCCAGCACAGATCCCAAAGTTGTGGCGCAAGCAAGCTTGAAGGAGGTAGGAATACCTTTAACAAGTGTTTCCAATGAGGCAGAGGCAATAGGTTCTAGAACTTGAACTTGATGTACTTCTCCATCTTCTTTGACAAAGCAAGTTGCCAATCCGATCACAATGTAATCATCGGCTGCTAAATCAGGAGCATTGGAGTAGGAGGTTCCGGTTGTCATAAGAATATTTTATCAATACGAACAATAAGAAAATTTAGAATTCCGCAACGCAGTATAAGAGGTGTTTTTGTTCTTCTGTGCTCTAACACTTGAGTTGGGGAGTTTTTTTCATGGGGGCATTCCCGCATTTTATCAATTTGTTGCCCACGCTACTTGAATAGTCTACTAAATTAATCTTTATATTATCTGGAATTTACCTTGGGGAAGACGTATCAATTATTAGATTCAAGCATCTATTGGGTATGCTTTACGTTTATCTGGTTAAACACAGATCAGGCAACATCTGGCTCTGGTCGCCGTAAACTCTTATGCTATAAGGGCTTGTGCCATTACTTATGAATGACTCATAGACACCTTAACAAGTGACACAGTTAGAAAACCACAGAAGCTTGGAACCTTATAAGTTGATCTCACAGAGCAAGCAGCTCAGGTAGTAATATATGAACAATCATTCATCTTTCCCATTTGGTGGCGAACAAAATCACCGCAACCCATGTGTCTCACACACTACAAAAGTACTACAGGAGCAAGGGACTAACGGTAGCAGTAAATCTTTTGGGGACACCTACTTGCGCTCTGATGCTATAACAAAAGCCCAACAAGGTCATTACATTGAGGCGATCGCCCTGTTGAATCAATTAATTCATCGTCATCCGCACAACGCTATTGATTACAACAATCGAGGGCTAATTTATTTTCAAAGTGGTGAAACGCAAAAAGCCTTTTGCGATTATAACACAGCATTGCAACTTAATCCCAAATTAGCCAGTGCTTATAACAACCGGGCTAATTACTATGCAGCTTGTGGAGAGTTGATAGAAGCAATTGCTGATTATGATCGGGCTTTAGATCTCAACCCAAGCCACGTTAGGGCGTGGATAAACCGAGGTATAACCTTGCGCGATTTAGGGCAATACGAGGAGGCAATTGAAAATTTTGAGGTTGCTCTGCTGTTTGATCAATTAGAAGGTCATGTTCTAGCAGAACGAGGTAGGACTTATCATCTTTGGGGAGACTGGAATTGTGCGATCGCCGATTATCGTCGCGCCTTAACTGAACTGCCTTATCCTAGCTTCAAAAGGGTAGAGTCCGGTTCACACTTACGTTTACAAGTCGAAAATTGGTTACACGAGTTGCTACCAACGCAGCATCCTACCTGGTAGACATTGCATTCATCGTCACTGGCATAGCCTCTGTATGAAACACAGAGTTAGAAACATCCTGATAACGGTGTAATGGCTAATAGATGATAACTATATAGCTCCTAGATAGTAAGCGACTAGCTATGAACTATCAGCTTTTAGCCTTACTACTAAATTCCAAATTTGTTTATGGAATAACAATTACAAGGAACGGAATTAGTTTGATTCTAGTTGTTTATGTTCTATAGTATCTTTTGGGAACACGACCTGACGCTGATTAGGGTCAAATCGATAGCCCTGTTCTTGCATAATCATCTTAGCTTGGCGCGGATCGAAGTTACGACTAAATTCTCCCTGCAACTGATATACACGTTCTTCCATCTGATTGACATCAATGCGGATAGTTCGTAATTTTTCTTGCTGCGACCAATGATAAGGTAAAAGCTGCATGAGAGCAGAGACTGCTGCTGTTGAAATGACAACGTTAACAGCTACCTTTGCCGTAGTTTCCAGTGCCATCACTTGATAAGAGCGTTGACGAAGATGCCGCTTCCGTCGAGGAGTGACTCGACGCTGTTGTGGTGGTTGTACCGGAAGTCTAGAGGGTTGAAATGCGTTCATGGTGATAAAAAGAACCTCGCTAAATGAGTAGACGCATGTCAAATGCACACCTGCGTCTTTTGCAGTTTTGTTTAGCTGCCATATTACTTCAATTTTTTCGGACTTGGTACACTGATCATCTGTCAAGTAAAAAACCTGGCATTTATACGTATACAGTCTCGAACAAATTACGATATCAAACCGCAAAAGTCCGAGAACTGTACCCCGTACTACCAGGTAACTCAACTCTTGCGAGTTTTATGAATTGTAGAGTGTTGTGCACAACCGCCAAGCCAGAAGACCTGGAATCAGCGCTACAACAAGAGCAATGTACACTTGGGTATCCGAAATAGACATTGTTTGAAACCTCTCAATTTCAAAAGATATTAAACATTTCGTTTACTACTTTTCACTGTTTTGCCAAGATAGGGGAATAGGTTGTTACAAGATGAAACAATAACTAAGGGAACAGGGAACGCTTAACAGAAAAAATGCTGTTGGGGGTATACTGAGCTTTTTAAGCGCAGAACCCAGGCACTTTCACAAAAATCAAACAGGAGTCCTGTAATGATTAGTGATTAGTCATTAGTTATGATTAAATATAATTAAAACTTATAATATATGAATTTTTATTTGGGAATTGACTTTGGCACGTCAGGTGCAAGAGCGGTGGTTGTTGACGAGCAAGCTTGTATTCAAGCGGAGGGACGATTTCCGTTTGAGAAGTCAGAAGCATCTGAGTTGGCAAATTCTTGGCAGAAAGCTTTGTTTAGCTTGCTTGAGCAAATCCCTCAAGAATTGCGGCGAGAAATAAGAGCAATTGCGATCAACGGTACGTCTTCCACAGTTCTGCTGTGTGATGCTGCGGGGAAACCTGTAGACGCACCCCTGCTGTACAACGACGCACGGGGAGCAGTGGTGATGGAGGAATTAAGAAGCATAGCGCCTGCAAATCATACAGTCTTAAGTGCTACTTCCAGCCTTGGCAAACTTCTGTGGATGTCTCAATTGCCGTCTTTTGCTCAAGCCAGATATTTCCTGCATCAAGCAGACTGGTTAGCATTTCTCTTGCATGGACAGTTAGGTGTAACTGACTACCATAACGCATTAAAGCTGGGTTATGACGTGGAAGAGTTGAAATACCCAGAATGGCTAGAAAACTTAAAAATAAAAATTCATCTACCAAAAGTCATAACTCCTGGAACTCCGATTGCAGAATTACGCTCTGAGATTGCAGATCAATTCCAGTTTCGTCGAGATTGCATGGTGTGTGCTGGGACAACTGACAGTATTGCAGCTTTTCTTGCCAGTGGTGCCAAGTTTCCTGGTGAAGCTGTGACTTCCCTTGGTTCAACACTGGTGCTGAAGCTGTTGAGTCACACCCGCGTGGAAGATTCGAGCTACGGGATTTATAGCCATCGCTTCGGGGATTTGTGGCTAACTGGGGGTGCTTCCAATACAGGAGGTGCAGTGCTACAGCAATTTTTTACCAAAGCCGAATTAGAAAGCTTGAGTTGTGAAATCGATGGATCGAAAGTCAGCGAGTTAGATTATTATCCATTGTTGAAAGCTGGGGAACGCTTTCCGATAAATGACTCAAATTTATTGCCAAGACTGGAACCGCGTCCAGCGAGTAACGTAGAATTTTTGCATGGGTTGCTAGAAAGCATTGCTCGGATAGAAGCAAGGGGATATGAATTATTGCAAGAATTGGGAGCTGACAAATTAACCCAAGTTTATACTGCTGGTGGTGGTGCGGCGAATCCTACATGGACAGCGATTAGAGAGCGGATTTTACAGGTTCCTGTAGTCCGTCCTGTGAATATGGAAGCTGCTTATGGGACGGCGTTGTTGGCGATGAGGGGAGTGGAGAAATGAACCGCAGAGGCGCAAATGAGCCAGTGCGTAACGCACAGAAGTTTGAGCGGAGGTTTCCTCCGAGGGTGCACCTGGCGTGGCGCAGAGGAAAGAGAAGTTTAAAAGAGGGGGAGGAGGTTTTTTAAGAAGGTCTGACCTGCGCTATCAAGGTTATTATCTAGAGAAAATATAAGGCTGCGGATTCGGATGTCGTCACTTTTAACATCCAAAGGCTGTGTAAGCTGTTTTGGGTATATCAAAATGGCTTGGTTACACTGAGTCGTTGTGGCGTAGCTTATCATTTGATGAATGTCAGCATCTGCTGCTTTATCAGGAGCTTTATACTTGGTATCCAACACTGCTAATATTTTACTAGTTGCAGCATCGCACAGGAGTAGGTCGATAGAAAACCGTCGATTTTGACCGATTTCTACCTGATGTTGCTGCTTGAAAAAATAAGCTTTTGGCGCGTTTTCCTTCAGCCATTGTGCAACGAAACTTTCATACAGCTTTGCCATATCGACGAGAAAAGGTAGCATTGTGCGATCACCCCTTTCATGAGTTGGTGCAGTGTTGTCTAAGAAGAATCGGCAGAGATTGTGTAATAATCGATAATCTTCATTCAAGCGGTTGTACTGCCTGATACAATCTTGTGAATGACAGGGTTGCAGGGTTACCAATCCTTGCAGGGCATGATAAGCTTTTCGTACCATTGGAGATACTCTTTGTGAACACAAACCACTACGACCAATAATAAAAAGTGTCCAGGCTAGAATTTGGTTTTCTTTAATATCAGCCTTATGTTCTTCGTAGTGGCATTTAAGTTTAATATTCCACTGATTTTGGATAGCTTGTTGCACATCTAACCTTCCCCGTACATAGCTTAGTTCTTTTCTTTGAGGTAAGTATGTACGATATAATCCTTTTCGACAACGTTCTAGAATTCGCAGGGCTAATACATAAGCAAGATGGTTGTAAAATTCTTCTAGAGATTCGCAATCCATCAGCCCTTCCAAAAAGCGGAAACTCTTTAGATGGTAGGCATATTCCAGCATTCCAAAGAGGTTTGTGATAGGCACTTTGGGATTGAGTTTTAAACCAATTTCTGTGCTTAAAGGAATATAACCTACCCATCCATTGGATTTGAGTTGCCATTTATTACCCGTTTTATAGGTAGGAAAATCTATATCTATTTGGTTTTTATATTTCTGAAATAACTCTATCCCTACTCCTTCGGGTATCTCATCAGCCTGACATGACTTTGTTGCATATTCAGTCAGTTCTATAATTCTTGGTTGTTCTGACTTCATAGTGATAACTGTTGCTTGACTTTTTCCCAGCGAAACTCATTGACTAATTCTCGCTGGTTAAAGAAGTATTCTTCTAAATAAGGCTCAATTTCCATCCGCCAGATATCTTCAATATGTTCACTGAGTTTATCTGTTAAGAAAAATGAAATACCGATTTCATAGTTTTTGTCTGAAATAGCTAGATTGATATAGTTTAAAATTTTAATTAACACCTCTACTGCAAAACCTGTTTTCCGGTGATAGCGCCGCAACAAATCATAGTTTGGGCGAAGTTCAATAAATGCAAAGCGGCGGCGTAGTGCATAATCTACTAAAGCAATTGATCTATCTGCTGTGTTCATCGTGCCAATAATACGAACGTTGGCGGGAATGCGAAACCTGTTACCGCCAGCGAGGGGAATTTCTTTGTCGCGGTACTCCAACAGATACATTAATTCACCAAAAACTTGAGCTAAATTTGCACGGTTGATTTCGTCAATTATTAAAACGCAAATACCTTGACAATTTTCTACCTCTTTACAGAATTGTACAAAACGACCTGGAACCAGCAGATATGTTAATTTTCCATCTTCGTTTTGGGGACGGATACCTTGAATAAAATCTTCATAAGAGTATGCTGGGTGAAATTGTACGAGTTCAGAAAAGCCATTACCGCCGCCGATTAAGTGTTGGGCAAGTTTTTCTGCAATGAAGGTTTTTCCAGTTCCGGGTGAACCGTATAATATTGCTTGTCCTTTGCGATGAATTCCGCGTATCCAACGTTCTAATTCTGCTTCATTGAAGCCGATTTTTTCTGCGCATTCAGCTAAGGTATATTCTGGTTGCAATTCCACTTCTTGAAATCGTGGGTTATCTTTGCCAGTCAAATTATACTTTTTCACAGCTACTAGCCAGTGAGAGAACATATCGAACAAGTCATCGTCTCTCAAAGCTGGTACACCAGATTGGTGCATCTGCTGGGAGAATTCTGCAATCAGGTTTTTTCCAGTGAGATTCAATTTAGGATAATCAGTTAGTTTTTCCGTATAGGCTGTATTTGCAAAATAGTTAATAACTCGTATCGATTTGCTGTTCATCAATAGAAATTTCTCTGGTTGCAGTGCGTTGAGGATAGGCGTGATTGTTCCTGTTTGTAAATATTGGGCGTAAGGCAGTTGTGAAAAGTTCACACAAGTTCCTGACAACAGCTTTGGATCATCATTGCAGCGGCGGACAAAATTCAAAAGTTCCAAAGCAATATACTGCCAGTCTTCTGGCTTTATCCACATTGTCTCAAAACATTCTTTTATGTCTTTACTGACAGATGAACTAATATGAATCCAAGCCCCCCTTTGACGATTTTTAGTGGTGTCTGGGTAAGGTAGTAGTTGCAGCAGGACTAATTCTATTACGTCTTCTCCAAAGTGTGCTGCTGATGCGATCGCTTCAAAGTTCCTTTTCCCCAGCTGACGCTGTTCTTCATAGGCTGCTGTATGACGCAGCCCTACTGATGTGTAGGGATATGAGTTTAAAAATTCCTGAAACAGCCTCGCAAATTCATCTTTTTTTTTAGCTAACATTATGTAATCGTATACTGTAAATCCTATCTTATTTCTGAATAATAGACTTACTAACCAAAAACACTAGAAGTATTATTTTGAGCCAAATACTTAATAGTTTTAAATTCATTTTCTGTTAGGTAATGATAACTTTGTGGCGGTCTAAAGTCAGATAATTCCTCTCTTAAACGTGTTAATGTTACAGGCTGAGGTAAAAGCTGAACATTTTTTAAAAATATGCATACACTTAGAGAAGCACCTGCATAGTAAATATCAAATTCTTGGCGGCTGATTTCCGCTGTTTTACTGACTTGATTCCAAATTTTATTAAGGTCTTCCGGAAATTTCTGAATCGGAATTTCCAAAATACGATCTACTTCAAAATAGCCTATCAAAGCTTTTTGAGGAGACGAAGCGTAGACTAGCACTAAGTCATCCTTATCTAATCGAGTACGAACTCGCCGCAGTTCTACTTTCTTATTACCGTCAAATATTTTTTGTGCATATTTAGGACGTATTGATAGTAACAGGATATTACTAGGCATTTTCTACCGTTCATATTTGATTTAATACACCTAAATTATACACTTTATTAAATAATTTTTGAGGAATTTTATAAGGTGATATAAGTAATAAATTTACAGATGATAGTTCTTGAAGTTTCTTGAAGGTTACAGGTGAAGTGAATAACTCTATATCACTGAAACGAAGAGCCATAATATTTCCATCTTTATCTGTATTTATCTTTAAAATATCACTGAACTTATACACTCCTAGTCGTTGGAAACGTTGATATAGCTCCTTAGGTTTACCAATGATGACTTCATCAAGACGAGAGCAGGCTCGAATTGCTTCTACTCCGCTGAATCCTTTACCTTTACCTTCCGTTTGTTTTCCACTGACATACCATAAAATTCGGCATGGCGCTTTTAATCCTCCAGAATTTTTAACTGATCTATAATAGACAGCTTCACGGTTGAAGGCAAGTTCAGGTTTAGCTCCAAATAACGTTTGGTTAGCTAATTCTTCATCGAATAAATCCTTTGCCCATTTAGGTTGAATAGGAATAATAAACGTAGGAATCTCGGCATCAATAATTTTGGCTGGGAAAAGAAAGTGTTCAATATCTGCTGATGCTTGAACATCTGTGATTAAGGTTTCTGTATGAAGACTAGCGGCGATTTGCAGGCAAAATTTGTATTCTGATTCCATATCGGCTAGACTAGTGAGACGTGTTGATAGCTGATATGCAGTTTCAGCAACTGCTAAGTTCACTTTCAGCCATCCATTATTTACTCGGACAAAAGCATCTTCAAGAATCGCCTTAATAACGGTTTCTTCTAAGTAAGAATCAGTGATTCTTGTAAATTGCCGACGTTCACGAGCAGAACGCAATATTGATCTGAAAATCAGATGGTGTGCAAGTGTGGCTGATAGAGTATTGGAAACAATCCTTAGTATAGGAATTTCTAGCTCATAGCTTTTATGTTTACCATATACCACTAAAGCAAGAGGTAGATTTTCTTGTTCAAGAATGACATAACACTCAAATTTTTCTGGTTCAGCAAGAAATCGCCGCAATTGCTGCTGAAATTCAGCCTTAGTTTCACCCTTGTTTACACAATGAAAATCATTTGTTAATAAATATTCCTGTCCCCTTTGAACTGGTACTTGCTCCAGTCGAGTACCAGCCAATCTTACAGGCTGATAGTCAGGTTTTCGACGAAGCTCGTCTAGTTGAATAAGCAGGTTACTAGAACGAATAATTAATTTTCTAAAATTTTCATAAATTTCATCTGCTATATCTAATAATCGCTGTTCTTTAGTTACGAAAACCTGAGAATCTGAGGCAATGCCTCTGGCTAAATGGCGCAACTCTGGTTCAGGGAGAAATATACTTTTTTTCTGTAAAAATTCTCTTAACGATTCCAATAGGTTATCTAACGTTTGACTTAGGCAGCGCAAGCGGGTAAAAGTATTTGCAAATTCGCGTTGACGTTTTCTTTCAGAGTCATCACTAATAAGATTTATTTGGTTAAATATTTCATCAGTTATGCATAACTCTAATTCCGGAGCTAGCCAATCAGCCAACAGTAATTTTGATTCTTCACTATCAATACATTCATCTACAGATAAATCAAAGAAAATATTGACATCAATAACTACACAAAGTTTTGACTCAAGTTTATGCACATGAGCAGCAGAAAATAGATTTGGATGACCATGATCAAACCACCAAAACGTAAGCAGCTTTCCATCCTTGCTCCTTCCCGGTTTATCATATTGGGGAACAAAACCTAAACTAGACCACATTTTTTCTAACCCATAATCACGGCGACAGCTTAAGCCAATCCCAGTATATTTTTCTTGAGTTCTTTCTTTAAGATAATCAACAAGTAGTTTCGCCACCCCCTTACCTCGATATAATGAATCAATGCAAAGATGAACAATGGTAATCCGATCATAGGAACACCGATACAACAGATAGCCAATACACCCCTTATCAGAATCAATAGCTCCAAGTATCTCGCCATTTGCAGCACGTTGCTCAAAAGCGCCTTTAGGAAACAAGCCAAGGGTTGCACGATTACGACGCCATAGTTCGATTACGGTTGGCAAATGTGGGGATTTATTGTTAATAACTTCTTTTTTCAGATATATTTGTTCTGTCAATTTTTAATATCTCCTTGACTAAAAAAATAAGATTATTGCAAAAGTACTTGACGAATATAAGTGTCCTCCTCAGTACCTCTGCTATTCGTTAAATTACCCTTTTTCCCCCCAACATTTGCAACGCCAACAACCCAGCACCTAAAGCCGGTTCATATCGAGGAAAAATCACTTTTGCGGAAGGAAACATCGTCAGAAGTGATGCAGCAAATCTCTCATGAATTCTCGATTTTCCTAGCCACACACTTCCAGTTGTCACGACTTCAAAACGTTCGTCATGACTAAAAATTGCCGAAATAACTGTAGAAGTCGCTTTAACTAACTCCTTCGCAGCATCATCAATAATTCTCTGAGCAACTTCATCTCCGCAAGCTGCACTCCAATCAACAATAGGTGCCAAAGCAGCAATCTCTTTAACACCCCATCCCCTTCGATAAATAACTTCAATTAAATCTTCTATAGTTGCAAGTTCAAGAGACTGTTTGAACGCTTCAACAAGACTTGTTGACATTTCCCTTCCATCATAAGCTTTTAATACTGCTTGCATACCACTAACAGCAATTTGATAAGCGCTACCTTCATCTCCTAAAAGATAGCCCCAACCGCCAACTCGTTTTGTCTGTCCATTATGATTTCGCCCAAAAACTATAGAACCAGTACCTGCTGCAACTACAATTCCTACGGGATAACCAACTCCCCCTACTAAAGCAATCAAAGCATCATGACAAATGATAATATTAGATGCAGATAATTCCCAAGTTATAGGAAGCAAGCTGCTATTTTGTAATTCTTGTACTATACCTTTTACGACCTCGATATCTTCTGGACGACCTACACCTGCTAGCCCAATGCAAATCGCTTCAATTTTAATATTATCTGTTAACTTTTGTGCTTCAACGACGGCAGTATAAATTGCAGACTTAATTGACTGTAGTGTTGCTTCTGTGCCTATACTTTGATAATTAGATGCTCCTGCTTCACCACGACCAAGTACTTTAGTTGTATCATCCATTAAAATACAAACTGTTTTGGTTCCGCCGCCATCGATTCCTAGAACGTAACTCATATAGCAGTTCTCGTTTGCATGAAGTACATTTTTCAACCTCACCACGCCAGGTGCCTCAAGTCGGGGAACCCGCCCACGGCACTGGCTCCCCAACCCCTCTCCTTACTAAGGAGAGGGGAGCGTTTGCGTCAGCAAATGCGGGGTGAGGTGACGACTGTATTGCACTGAAGATGACTTGATATATCAGTGTTGCTCTATTTTTGGGGAGCATCCCAAATGTAAAAACATAGCTTGTCATTGCGAGCGGAACGAAGTGAAGCGTGGCAATCGCAAGATATGAGATTGCTTCATTCCGCTTCGCTTCATTCGCAATGACAAACAGGTTTTTACAAAATTGGGATGTTCCCAATAATTTTCTATTGTATCAACGTTCATCTATACTTATCTAGAATAGCAATTTATAGCTTAACTTGATTGACGACTGTTCTCTTCGTCTAAAGGAAGAAAACATAGAGTTATCATACCGGGAATTGTGAGTAAACAGACTAATATAAAGAATAATGGATATCCAACTTTTTCTTGAATATAACCGCTGATTAATCCAGGTAACATCATACCTAATGCCATAATTCCTGTAGATATGGCAAAATGAGAAGTTTTGTATTGACCTTTGCAAATATACATTAGATAAACGCTAAAAGCTGTGAATCCAAAACCATACCCAAGTTGCTCTAATGAAACTAAGAGATAGACTAATGCAAGTGAGGGTTTGGCATAAGCCATATATACATAAAATATATCAGGTAAGTTCAAAGCTAAAGCCATAGGAAATAGACTCTTTCTTAATCCATATTTGGAAATAACAAACCCTCCTAAGATACCTCCGACAATTAGGGAAATGACCCCAAAAGTACCGTAGACTAAACCGACTTCCGATGTCGATAGTCCCAAACCTCCTACTTCTGGTTTATCTAATAAAAATAACGAGGCTAATTTAACTAGCATTGCTTCAGCAAATCGGTAAAGCAAGATAAATGCTATAATATTTATTATTTTATATTGTTTAAAATATGAACCGATAACATTCCAAAAAGGTAGTCTGTTTATTGCTGTTTGTGATTGGTGTTGAGAATCAGACTCAGCCGAAGGTAGAATAAGTTGATGGAAAATAAACAGTATTGCCAAAACTAAAGCTGAAAAACCAAGAGCAATAGTCCAGCTTAAAGGAGTATTTTTCAGAGATAATTCAAGCTGACCAGCTAAAAACACTAAAAATCCTGAACCGAAGATAACGGCAAGGCGATAAAAAAGTGAACGAACACCAGAAAAGAATGCTTGCTGTGCTGGATTTAGACTTAATAGATAGAAACCATCAGTAGCAATGTCATAAGTTGCAGAAATAAATGCTCCTATGGTCAATGCTGCAAGGGAGATAAAAAAGAAATTTGGTAACTGTAAAGAAAAGGCTACCAAACCCAAACAAGAAAACATTGCAAATTGGCTGGCAAGAATCCATGTTCTTTTGGTTGAGTAAATATCAACAATAGGTGCCCACAACATTTTGATGACCCAAGGGAGGTAAAGAAAACTCGTCCACAAGGCAATTTGAGTATTATTTATTCCGAGTTTTTTGTAGAAAATGACAGAAACTGTGTTGATGATGACGTAAGGTACGCCAGAGGTAAAGTATAAGGTAGGGATGAAAGTCCAAGGGGAACGGGACATTGTTAGATTTTTCATTGGCTGAATTAACGAACCGCCAAGACGAGGCAGTGCGTTGCGGGGGTTCCCCCCCGTTGTAGCACCTGCCGTGCCAAGAGCGCCAAGAGAAGATTAAGAGAGGATGATGCGTTTGATACCTTGTTTGAGGATAGGGACATTGAAGTTGATGAGAAGACCGAGGGGACAGTTGGTCATTTTCAGATAAGAGATGACTTGGGATTCGTGGATGGGGGCTAGGTTCTCAACAGCTTTCAATTCAACAATCAAGACATCACCAACCAGAAAATCTAATTTACCTTCACCGACGGAATGCCCTTTATAATTTACACTTACTGGATGTTGAGACATATAAGGTATCCCACGCATCCGAAATTCCACCTCTAAAGCCTCCTGATAAACCGACTCCAAAAACCCCGCACCCAACACCCGATGTACCTCAATCGCCGCCCCAATCACAGCATACGCTAAGCTATCCACCTCCTCACTTGGCTCTCTTTTCTTGGCGTTCTTGGCACGGCAGGTGCTACAACGGGGGGGAACCCCCGCAACGCACTGCCTCGTCTTGGCGGTTCGTTTCCATAAAACACTCCTTAACCCTGTGGCAAAATTTATAAAAGTCCTTCCACAGTATCCTTTTCCCAGCATGATCGCATCAAATATTAACCTTCCTAGTCTTTACGAACCCTTCTCCACTGAAGCCAAGTGGCAAAAATTTTGGGAAGAAAACCAACTCTACAAAGCTGATCCCAACAAAGGTGGCGAATCTTACTGTATCGTGATCCCGCCACCCAACGTTACGGGCAGCTTGCACATGGGACACGCTTTTGAAAGTTCGCTGATTGACACCCTTGTGCGTTATCACCGGATGAAGGGATACAATACTCTGTGGCTTCCCGGAACTGACCACGCCAGCATCGCTGTGCAAACAATTCTGGAAAAGCAACTCAAAAAAGAAGGTAAAACTCGCTACGATTTGGGACGCGAGAAATTTTTAGAACGCGCTTGGCGGTGGAAGGCTGAATCTGGAGGAGCGATTGTTCATCAATTGCGACGCTTGGGTGTCTCGGTTGATTGGTCGCGAGAACGCTTTACGATGGATGAGGACTTATCCAAAGCGGTGTTGGAAGCTTTTGTCCGACTTTACGAGGAAGGTTTAATTTATCGTGGCGAGTACCTGGTCAACTGGTGTCCGGCTTCCCAATCTGCAGTGTCGGATGTGGAGGTGGAAAATCAGGAGGTCAATGGGAATCTTTGGCATTTCCGCTATCCTCTTACGGATGGTTCTGGTGATATTGAGGTGGCGACGACTCGACCAGAAACGATGTTGGGTGATACTGGAGTGGCCGTAAATCCCAATGATGATAGATATAAGCACCTGATTGGGAAAACCGTAACTCTACCAATTATGAATCGGGAAATTCCGATTATTGCCGATGAGTTTGTTGACCCCAGTTTTGGCACAGGTTGTGTGAAGATAACTCCAGCACATGATCCTAATGACTTTGAAATGGGCAAGCGTCACAATCTGCCGTTGATCAATATTATGAATAAGGACGGCACTTTGAATGAAAATGCTGGTTCGTTTCAAGGACAAGACCGCTTTGTTGCTAGAAAGAATGTGGTTTCTCGTCTAGAGACTGACGGGTTTTTGGTGAAGGTGGAGGATTATAAGCATACTGTTCCTTATAGCGATCGCGGTAAAGTTCCCATTGAACCCCTCCTCTCGACTCAGTGGTTTGTCAAAATTCGTCCTCTAGCAGATAATGCGCTAGAATTTCTCGACCAAAAGAACTCCCCAGAGTTTGTCCCCCAACGCTGGACAAAGGTGTATCGTGATTGGCTGGTGAAGCTGAAAGATTGGTGTATCTCTCGTCAACTGTGGTGGGGACACCAAATCCCTGCTTGGTATGCGGTGAGTGAAACAGGCGGAGAAATCACTGACAATACACCGTTTGTTGTGGCGAAGTCTGAGGCAGAAGCACAGGAGAAATTAAACGCGCAATTTGGCGAAAATGTCAAGATAGAACAAGACCCAGATGTCTTGGATACCTGGTTTTCTTCGGGACTCTGGCCTTTCTCTACTTTGGGCTGGCCGGATAATACCCCAGATTTGGCAACCTACTATCCTAACACTACCCTTGTCACAGGTTTTGATATCATCTTTTTCTGGGTTGCCAGAATGACAATGATGGGTGGGCATTTGACAGGGCAAATGCCGTTTAAAGATGTTTACATCCACGGGTTGGTATTGGATGAAAATGGCAAGAAGCAGTCTAAGAGTGCTGGTACTGGCATCGATCCGTTGTTGCTGATTGACAAATACGGTACTGATGCCTTGCGTTATACCTTGATTAAGGAAGTCGCAGGGGCAGGGCAAAATATCCGCTTGGAGTACAATCGCAAAACGGATGAGTCGTCATCGGTGGAAGCATCCCGGAATTTTGCGAACAAGTTGTGGAATGCGGCGCGGTTTGTGATGATGAATTTGGATGGGCAAACGCCGCAACAACTGGGAAAACCAAGCGTCAGTGAGTTAAGTGACTGTTGGATTCTCTCTCGCTACTACCAAGTTGTTAAACAAACTAATAACTATATCGACAACTATGGATTAGGAGAAGCCGCAAAGGGACTTTACGACTTTATCTGGGGCGACTTCTGCGATTGGTATATTGAACTTGTTAAATCTCGTCTCCAGAAGGATTCGGAACCCTCGTCTCGTCGCACTGCACAACAAACTCTTGCGTATGTGCTGGAAGGAATTTTGAAATTACTTCATCCTTTCATGCCTCATATTACCGAGGAGATTTGGCAAACTTTCACGCAACAAGGTGAGGATTCCAAGCAAAGTTTATCTTTACAATCTTACCCGGAAGCTGAGATAAACTTAATTGATCCCACTCTGGAGGAACAGTTTGAACTGCTGTTTGGTATCATTCGTACAATCCGTAATTTGCGAGCGGAAGCGGATGTTAAACCGGCGATAAAAGTAACGGTGAATTTGCAAACTGAAAGCGAGAATGAACGCCAAATTTTCACAACTGGACAGTCTTATATTAAAGATTTGGCAAAGGTTGAGAATTTAGTCTTTGCTGGTGAGCAAAATAAAGAAACGTTCGCTGACGTTGTTGGTACTGTACAAGTGCTACTTCCCCTTGCTGGCGTTGCTGATATCAGCGTGCTGCGAGCCAAAATAGAAAAACGCTTGAGCAAGATAGAAGGAGAAATAAAACCTCTGAACAATAGGTTAAATAATCCTAATTTTGTACAACAAGCACGACCAGACGTGGTAGAAGGAGCAAGGAATGCTTTAGCAGAGGCTGAAAAACAAGCAGAAATTTTGCGCGATCGCCTACGTAGGTTAGCATAGTTCCGAGGGATTATTTATAGTTCCGAGGGATTATTTAATGTTAGTTGTTAGTAGTTACTTATATAAAAGTATTCTTAACTACTAACCACTAGCTATTCAAGAAATTATACTATCTTTATGTATTAAGTGTACAAAAACAGACATAAAATTATATGCTGTATCTAGCCCAAGTGCATAAAAACGAATTTTTAAATCAGGTTCAGTTGCGATTATTAGCACGTGAGGAAGCTGAAAATATGTGGTCACTTATTCCAGAAGAAGCTTTGATTCTTTTGGGCAAGGGCAAATTTTTAGCTGAGAACTTACTCGTTTTAGTAGAACTTTCGCCCGCAGGGGATATAGAAAGATTGGAAAATGCCACAAATTGGGTGCTAAATTTGGTGAAAGTTTACCTAACCACTGGTATTACTCCAGAATTTTTGCGACAGGAAGCTGATCGAGCAGAAGAGTGGCGACAAAATCTAACGTTGCAAAATCAAGATTTAGCACGTCGTTCATTAGAATTGGAAGCCCGTAGAGAACAAATTCAAGCCTTAGAAGAAAGTTTGAAACGAGAGAAAAGCGGCGTTCAAAAAGAAGAGAGCGCTAGCTCTTAGATTTTAGATCACAGCCTCAGCATCCTAGCCACTGGTTAATTCAGTCCAGTAACGTTCATAAACTTCTTCAATTTGCCCTAAAGGAGCTATACCTTCACACTGATTGAGAATTGACTCTGGGGGAAACAAGCTGGAATTATTCTGCATTTTTTTTGGCAATTGCTCAAACGCTGCACGATTGGGTGTAGAAAGATTCAGGCGTTGACTCGTCTTTGCTGCTACTTCTGGTTGTAAAATCCAATTGATCCAAGCATAAGCCCCTTCTAGATTTGGGGCTGTCTTAGGAATAACTATAGTATCTGTCCATAGTGAAGTACCACTTTTGGGAATCACATATTTTAGTTTCGGGTTTTCTTTAGAGAGTTTCACAGCATCTGATGAGACACACATTGCTAATAGTAAATCTCCTGCCAAAATTTGATTGCGCCAAGCATCTGTTGTGAAGGCTGCAACTGATGGTTTTAGAACCTTCAACTTTTCATATGCTTGTTTAATTTCCTTTTCGTCTTTTGAGTTGTAAGAGTAACCCAGCATCCGCAGAGTTCCACCCATGACTTCTCGGATATCATTTAGCAACGTCATTCGTTTAGATAATTGTTCTTGATTTTGCCAAAGATAGTCCCAATCTTCTGGCGGTTTTTTTAGCTTTTCCGAATTATAAATAAAACCTGTTGTTCCCCAATTAAAAGGTATACTATGGCGGTTATTGGGATCGTAAGTAGGGTTTTTAAACCGGGGAAAGAAATTATCTAAACCAATTAAGCGCTGATGATTTAATTCTGTGAGTAACCCTAAGTTGACCATTTTCCGCACCATGTAGTCACTTGGATTAATGACACTATAAGCACCTCCACCCCCAGCTTGCAGCTTACTTAACATAGTTTCATTGGAGTCAAACACATCCGCCTGTGGTTTGATTCCTGTTTGGGCGTTAAAGGTTTTGAATAATTCTTCATCTGTATATATATCCCAAGTATAAACAAAAAGTTGGTCGCTATAACCTTTCGCTGCAGAATAAGCTCGCACATCACCGAGTCTCCAGCCACAACTGGCTAAAGATAAGCTAGAAACTGCTGCTATGCTTTTTAAAAATTGCCGTCTGTTAGTCATGAGTCAAGAGTCAACACTCAACGTTGTCAGTATCGCATCTCTAGTCAGAATCACATCTTGGTATTTCCGGAAATCCAACATTGTTGATATTTGTTGATCTTTTCTCAAACGGTGAGAAAAACTTCATTTGTTTGTTGTACGCTCAACACATGGAAGTTTTGCGCGACTCCTTAGGAATTTTCAACGCCAGATCTGTAGTAAATAGTAAACAGTTTATTTTCGACTCTTTATTCCTCAAGCAGCTATGAAAACCTTTGATGAAATGAAGCAGGAAACAGACGTACCCGTTGTGATTGCGGATCATCAAGGGTTCGTCACCTACGTGAATGACTGCTTTACCTCTGTTTTTGGTTGGCGTACAGACGAAATTAAGGATCAGCTGATTACGGTGATTATTCCTGAAGGTTTTCATGCCCCTCATCATCTCGGCTTTTCCCGCTTTCTCACCACCGAAAAGTCCACTATTCTCAATCACCCGCTGCGTCTGGTTGCAATTACCAAAGATGGTATAAAAATTGAAGCAGAGCATCTGATTATGGCAGAGAAACATCAGGGTGAGTGGGTGTTTATGGCTATGCTGCGTCCCTTAAACCCTGCTTAATCATACTGTCTAAGGAGCCTATAATGAGTGCTAATTTAACTAATTTAACAAGCCAATTACGGGCAACTCTGGGCAAAATGGAAGTAGCGCTGGGGGCGATCGCTGACGCTATTGTTTGGACGGGCGGGGATGGAAAGGTGCAGTGGTGTAATGCTGCTTTCGACAAACTTGTAAGCCAACCCCATATCTTGCTCCTGAACATGAAGCTGAGCGATTTATTACCCCTAAAGCAAGCGGGTGAAGCAGTTGCGCCAGAGTCATATCCAAATATGCGGGTACTAGGGGGAAAGTATGAAGCAACGGAGTACGAATTTCAGCAGGGCGACTGCTCTCTTATTTTAGAAATATCGGGGAGTTGTGCGGAACTGCCAGAAGGCGATAGTTCTGCAGTACTGGTGATTCGAGATGTCACTAAAGCAAAGCATCGGGAACAAGAGCATAAGCTTGCAGAGCAGGAACGAGCGGAAACTCTGTCTTTATTGCGAGCAACACTGGAGTCTACAGCTGATGGAATTATAGTTGTCAATCAAAATTTTAACGTGTCAATCTATAATCAGAAGTTCCTCCAGATGTGGTCATTGCCGGAAGTTTTGCTGCAGCCTTCTAGGAGCGATGAACGATTTAGGTTTATGGCTGAACAGACGCGAGATCCCGAAGCTTTTATTGGCAGGGTAAAAGAACTTTTTTTTGAACGCCCAGAACAGCAAGCTTTTGATTTGGTGGAGATGAAGGATGGACGTGTTTTTGAACGTTACTCCCAACCCCAATGGAGGAGCGATAAAATTATCGGGCGCGTTTGGAGTTTTCGGGATATTACCAAACGTAAGCAAGTGGAGGAAGCTCTTCTCAAAAGCGAACAAAAGTTTCGCCACATTTTCGAGAATTCTCAAGTAGGCATCTTCCGCAGCCGAATTGAGGATGGGTTGATTATAGATGCAAATCAACGTTTTGCCCAGCTATTAGGTTATAGTTGTGTGGCAGATATCATTGGGACAAAATTTACCAGAGATTTTTATGCAAATCCAAGCGATCGCCAGTCGATAATAAATCAACTGCGTCAAGAAGGCTCGCTGAATAACTTTGAGATTCAGTTTCGTCGCTGCGATGGTGAGAGACGTTGGGGGCTGTTTTCATTACGTCTAAATATTCAAGAAAACTGTATTGAGGCAGTAGGTGCTGATATTTGCGCTCGCAAGCAAGCAGAAGCAAATTTACGCCGTAGCAATGCAATACTCAAAGCTCAGCAAGAAGCTTCAATTGATGGGATTTTAGTCGTTGATGAGAATAATCGAGTTGTATCCTACAATCAGCGGTTTTGCCAGTTGTGGCAAATTCCAGAAACACTGATCCACAGCGGTAGGGATCGGCTATTGCTGGAATCGGTATTGAACCAACTCCTACAGCCAGAGGAGTTTCTGGCAAAGGTAGAGTATTTGTACGCCCATCCACAAGAGGTCAGCCGTGATGAAATATTCCTTAAGGATGGACGGACTCTAGACCGTTATTCTGCATCTGTACACTCACCAGCAGGAGATCACTACGGTAGAATTTGGTACTTTCGTGATATCACGGAACGCAAACAGATAGAAGAATCCTTACGACTATCGGAAGCTAGGTTTAGAGCACTTTATGAATCAAATAATGTTTCTGTCATACTAGGAGATGAAAACGGCATATTTGATTGTAACAGTGCCGCAACACAGCTGATTGGCTATTCTCGTCAAGAAATGTTGGGTAAGCACTTTGCTGAATTCTCACCCTCGATCCAGCCAAATGGTCAAGAATCTATGAGTTTAGCCAATCAACATGGGGCTTTGGCATTTGAACAAGGTAGTCACCGTTTTGAGTGGATTCACCGTCGTGCAGATGCGACAGAATTTCCAGCAGAAGTCTGGTTAACTGCGGTAGAGGTGGGCAATCACAAGCTAATGCAAGTGGTAGTGCAAGACCTGACTGAACGCAAGCAAGCAGAAGCAGTACTTCAGCACAGCGTTCGGGTAGACAACCTGCTCACGAGTATTTCCCGGCAGTTTATTGACCAAGATGTAGATACTGCTATCAATTTTACCTTGAGTGCGATCGCCGAGTTTCTCGGAACGCAACGATGTTGTATCTTTGAATACTCCGATAAACAGGAGTTGTTTAATCTTGTCCATGAGTGGCGTGCTGTTGGCATTAAGCCATTATTCGGTGGCGCTACAAGTTCATCTGTCCCGTTTCCCTGGTTGGACAATCAAATTCTCAGAGGTAACTCCGTACAAATCTCCAATATTGCAGATCTACCCCTGGAGGCAGCATTTGAAAAAGCAGTGTTCCAGAGCCAATCAATTCAGTCCGTTGTTGTAGTCCCTACGATCCACTCTGGCAAAGTGGTAGGGTTTCTGGGAACTGATGTCGTTAACTTCTCCATGAGCTGGAAGCAGGAGGATATCAACTTACTACAGCGAGTGGGTGAGTTAATTGCCATTGGGCGATCGCGTTACCAGGCAGAGGAGGCACTGCGGGTTGCAAAAGTTGCCGCCGAGACTGCCAACCGTGCCAAAAGCGCCTTTCTCGCAAATATGAGCCACGAACTGCGAACGCCACTCAACGCCATTCTGGGTTTTTCGCAATTAATGGAGCGAGACACCACCCTCACCAAGCGTCAGCGAGAATCTCTAGCAACTATCAACCGCAGTGGGGAACATCTACTCAATTTGATTAACGATGTTCTGGAAATGTCCAAAATCGAAGCTGGACGAATTGTTCTCAACCCTGTATCCTTTGATTTCTATCAATTGTTGCAAAGTATTCAGGAAATGTTCAAGATTCGAGCCGAGGCAAAAAAACTATTATTACAAGTTAAACTTGTCCCTAATTTGCCTCAGTATATCCTCACAGACGAAGGCAAGCTCCAGCAAGTCTTGATCAACCTTTTGGGAAATGCCATCAAGTTTACAAATACAGGAGGAGTAACACTAAGAGTAGGAATAAGGCGAGAGGCATCGGAAATAGGGAATGGGAAAGAAATTTTGCCCACTGCCCATTTGTTATTTGAAATCGAAGATACTGGTAAAGGAATTGCACCAGAGGAATTAGACAATCTCTTTCAGCCTTTTGTTCAAACTGCAAGTGCAACTCAAGTTAAAGAAGGTACAGGGTTGGGACTGACTATTAGTCGCCAATTTGTGCAGTTGATGGGAGGCGATATCCGCCTCAAGAGCGAAGTAAATCGTGGTTCTACCTTTGATTTCGATATTAAAGTTGAACTGGCAGAATCATTTGAAGTTGCGGCACCAATACGTAAAGAAAAAGTGATTGGGCTGACACCAGGTCAAAGAGTATACCGGATTTTGGTGGCGGACGACCGCAAAGAAAATTGCGACTTATTGACACAATTACTCAACTCCATCGGTTTTGAGACACATGCAGCAGCTAATGGTCAAGAGGCGATCGCTCACTGGCAAACATGGCATCCCGACTTGATTTGGATGGATATGCGTATGCCTGTGATGAACGGATATGAAGCAACTCGACAAATTCGGGCAGCAGAACAGGCAACAACCACAGGAGAAACTCCTAGTCAATATCCCCGGACGGTGATTATTGCGCTCACAGCCAGCGCTTTTGAAGAACAGCGTTCCAGTATCTTAGGCGCAGGTTGTGATGACCTGATCCGCAAGCCTTTCCGAGAGGAGATCATTTTTAACAAGATGGCTGAGTATTTGGGAGTACAATATGTGTACGCAGAGCAACAAGAGAATTTTGTACAGACGCGATTTACCAGGCAGGCCTTTACAGAGGTTTCCAAAACAGAGGATTGCGAGAATCTGCTCCCAAGCGAAGCCCCAGATTCTAACGACTGTCGTCCCGTTGTCAGGACTGGATCTGGGGAGCTAACACCACAAGACTTACTGATTATGCCCTCCGAATGGATTACTGCCCTACATCAAGCAGCAGTTGAGGTTGATGCCGAACTCATTTTCCAATTGATTGATGTGATCCCCAAAACCCATCATACTGTAGCTCAGGAACTCACTAATTTAGTGGATCGTTTCTGTTTTGACGAAATTATCGATCTGATACCAGACGACAATGGACAGCCAGCCATTTAAAACACCACTAGCCAACATCTTAGTGATAGATGATACCCCTGAGAACTTGCACCTCCTTGCTGCTATGTTGACAGAACAAGGTTACAAAGTTCGCAGCGTCACCAAAGGTTCGGCTGGTTTGCGGGGAGCGCAGGCAGCGCCACCCGACTTAATTTTGCTTGATATCAACATGCCAGAAATGAATGGCTATGAGGTTTGTCAACATCTTAAAGAAAGCGATCGCACTCGCGATATTCCAGTGATTTTTATCAGTGCGATGAATGATGTGCTGGATAAAGTCAAAGCTTTTTCTGTAGGAGGTGTAGATTTCATCACGAAACCGTTTCAAGTGGAAGAGGTGCTAGCACGAGTTGATAATCATCTGATGATTCGCAACTTACGCTCATCACTCCAAGAACAAAACGCCCGGTTACAGCAGGAAATCTGCGAACGCAAACAGGCAGAGGAAAAGTTTGCCAAAGCGTTTCGTTCCAGCCCTAGCCCGATTGCGATCACTACTTTTTCAGAACCACGCTTTACTGAGGTCAACAACAGTTTTCTGAGAATGAGCGGTTATTGCCTAGAAGAAATCATTGGTTACACTGCTGCTGAACTCCAGCTTTGGATTTCCTCACAAAAGTATGCTAGCACCATTGCCAAACTGTTAGAAATCGGGTCGTTGCAAAACTATGAAATGGAATTTCGTACCAAGTCCGGTGAAGTCAGAATAGTCTTGCTTTCTGCTGAACTAATTGACATTTGTGGCATTGAATGCGTCTTGAATATTATTAACGACATCACCGAACGCAAGCGACTAGAAAACGAATTTATCTCTCTGGTGAGTCATGAACTGCGCACTCCGCTCACCTCCATAATTGGCTCCCTCGACCTTTTAAGTACAGGACTGTTGGGAACCCTCACCACCAAAGGGCAGCAAGTTCTCAATATCGCCCTCACTAATACCGAACGCTTAAACCGCCTTGTCAACGACATTCTCGACTTGGAGCGGATGAAATCAGGCAAAATCACAATGCTACCTGTGAAGTGCAACGCTGATCATCTCATGATTCAGGCAGCAGAAGCAATGCAAGCAATGGCGGAACGGGCAGGAATCACCTTAGTTACCGAACCTGCGATGGCTGAAATTATCGCAGATCCAGATCGGATACTACAAACCCTTACTAACTTGCTGAGCAACGCCATCAAATTTTCTGAACCAGGTAAGAGTGTTTGGCTGCGTGCGAAACTCCAAGGCGAGCACCTGCAAATTGAAGTGCAAGATCAAGGACGCGGAATTCCAGAAAATAAACTACAGACTATCTTTGAGCGTTTTCAGCAAGTTGATGTATCCGATTCCCGTAAAAAAGGGGGAACAGGTTTAGGACTTGCCATTTGTCGCAACATCGTTGAGCAACATAATGGCAAAATTTGGGTTGAGA
The DNA here is from genome assembly GCF_017982655.1 of Brasilonema sp. CT11. Lineage (GTDB taxonomy): Bacteria > Cyanobacteriota > Cyanobacteriia > Cyanobacteriales > Nostocaceae > Brasilonema. The sequence continues at coordinate 67,645 of NZ_JABXYX010000033.1, forward strand.
GCATTCTCAATCAAGGCAGCACCTTTTATGTCACGCTGCCATTAGCATAAGAAAGCAGATAAAAAGTTTATTTTTAACAGTTGAATTGTTTGCGGCATCGTGTACTAGCAATTAAGGATCTGGATGATGATCAAGTGTGTATTGATCGTTGATGATGAGGAAGATGTGCGGGCGATCGCGCAAATGGGATTGGAAATGGCGACTGACTGGAACATACTGTGCGCTAATTCTGGTAAGGAAGCCCTGGTTATCGCAGCAACCAACCAACCGGATGTGATTTTGCTAGATATGATGATGCCTGATATGGATGGTCGTAGTACCTTGCAACAACTCAAAGCTAATCCTACAACCCAGCACATTCCTGTCATTTTGGTAACGGCAAAAATTCAAAAGTCAGAACAAGAAAGCTTTGCCGATTTAGATGTTGCGGCTGTATTTGCTAAACCTTTTCGTCCCTTGAAATTAGCTGATCAAATAAATGCTGTATTACCTGAGAGTCTGTAAATTGCTAAGAAAAAGAGAAGACGGGAAACAGGCAACGCCTAGAGCGTCAGCTCACATCTTGCACCTGGAAATATGGATGTGAAAACTACAACTACGTACAAGGGGAGTCAATCGTTCAATATCAAGTAAAAGAAGAGACACAGTGAATTGAGGCAAAATAGATTCAAGCGCAGTTTGTGCAGCTTCTCCCCAATCAGGTGGTAATGGTAGTTGAGTCTCAAAATAGGTCCAGTGAGCTATGAGATAAGCAGTTAAAGAAAGGATGAGCCAGCGATACATACCTAGCAAAGTTCCTTGCCCAAAACGGTGCAAGCCAAAACGATGTTTGGGCGTTGCATAATAGAGGGATGAATTAAGGTATCCTACTGTGCATTGTCCATACTGCGAGTCTACTGAGATTAGAAAAAACGGTAAGCGAAGAGGTAAGCAAAACCACATTTGTGTAAGTTGC
>NZ_JABXYX010000375.1 GCF_017982655.1 Brasilonema sp. CT11
CTTAACCCTCTTTTGTCACTCTAGGCAGAGGAAAAATAGAAATAAGGGATATTGAAGTTTTGAAAAATTGAACGAGTCAGATTATTGACAATCATTTGAAGTCTAAAAAATCCCTCAGATAGCTTAGGGACTGTAAAGACCTTTAGCCAAGGTTTAATTAAGTTAAATAACAAAAATGGTTGAAGTATCAAACGGAGGTTATTAAGAATATTATTCCAACCATTTCCTTTATCCCACCAAGGATGTGATGAAAAATTAGACTCAGATTGTGGTGGGAATTTAAGCAGTTGCTCGGAATGAAGACTAACCAACAGATAGGCACTACAAACCATTTCCCACCACTTCTCAATTTGTGAATAATGAGTTAAACGAAAATCTGCCCAACCTAATTCATTCTTACTTTGTTTTAAACCATATTCTACCCAAGTTCTTAAACCATAAAAATTCCCAACATCTCTTGGTGTAATTTCTGGATATTTACTCATTACATACCAAGTAGTGTTTTTTGGAAGTTCTTCTTTATCAGTGGTGATTTGCCAATATCTAACTTCTCGATTGTCACCACAAATTATTTCTCTAATATATCTATTTTCTGAACTTAGATCTGAGAAGACTCTCTTGAATCTTTGCCACTCTGAATATTTAACTTCTGAGTCTGCTATTCCCCATGCACTGTGATTTGAACGAACTGCGACTATAAAATTAAGATTGAATTCATTTAGTACGCTTAAAAAATTCTTACCACTTTCACCGTATAAACTATCTGCAAGGACAAGATTGAATCTAAACCCCATAGACCGCATTTTTTTGATGATTGTTGCTGCGATTTCGGGTTTGGTTAAATATTTATCTTCTGGTTGTAGTCTTTCCCTTGGTTTATAAATTTCAAACATGAGTGGAAACGTCATTCCAGATATTACTGCATATGCTGTAACTGCAACAATACCGTTGTCTGTTTTTCCTAAATTCCCAATGTACTGTCGTTTGACATAATCCGTCGTATTTCCTTTTTTCTTATCGCCTGTTTCATCAATAATTAGTATTACTGGGCGACCTTGGAGTACATATAATATTAATTCTAATCGCTGTCTCCTTAATTTTTTTGCATCCCAAGGCGACTCTGTTAAAAAATGGTGTAATGGTTGATGATTCTCTAGCCCTACAATTTTCGCTATTTCCGGTAGAGTTTTACGTTTTATATCAGATATCATACCCAGATGTAGGTATTTAAAAGCTTCAAAACTTCTAACTTCTGGAAATAGATTTTGATACAACTGGCAGTATTCGTCCACAAATTTTACTGTGGGTGCAGGTGCGCGACGCTCAACCATACTCTCTGTCTCAGGGGAGTGCGATCGCCTTTAATTATACTTTAGCGAGAGTGATAAAAGAGGGTTAA
>NZ_JABXYX010000376.1 GCF_017982655.1 Brasilonema sp. CT11
AGATTCTGGAGATGAATTGGCAATAACTTCATTGGTTAGGGGCCATAATCGAACTGAACAGTTGTAGTTCAGGGGAGTATGCAGGTAAATCAATCAAATCAATACCTTCAGGTAACTTGACATCATTAGACATCTCCAAAATAGAAGTATTTTGTGGTAAAAGAGTATAAAATTAGCTTGATTACCACAAAAAATGAGCGATATATTAGGTTATATTAAAAACAATAATCAGGAAACGCAGCGGTTGGTTGGTCTCAAGTATGAGCAACTAGAACAACTAATAAAACAGGCGATCGCCTTACATACCCAAAAGCAAGAAGAAGTCGAAGCGCAGAAAGTTAGAATCATAAATAAAGGAGGAGGTCGTAAAGTAAAGTTATCGACAGAGGAGCAAATTCTGTTAACATTGGTATATTTGAGACATTTGACAACATTTCAGTTGCTAGGTATTCAGTTTGGAGTGAGTGAATCAACCGCGAACGATACATTTAACTACTGGTTGCCACTTCTAGAAGAACTTTTGCCATCTAGTTTACTTGAACAGGTAAAAAAAAACGCTTCGGACTATGAAATTGTTCAAGAAGTTTTAACCGACTATGAACTAATAGTAGATAGTGCAGAACAGGCTAGAGAGAGACCTGGAGAGTATAAAGAACAGAAAAAGTATTACTCTGGGAAAAAGAAAAACCATACATTTAAAAATCAAATCACTGTTTTACCAGATGGTAAAGATATTGTTGATGTTATCGCGGCAGAACCAGGACCAAAAAGTGATATAACTTTATTTCGTCAAGCACAGAAAGATTTTGACGCTCATCAAAAATTTCAAGGGGATAAAGGTTATATTGGAGAGCCATCAATTAAGACTCCCATGAAAAAACCGAAAAAAGGAGAACTAAGCGAATCCCAAAAAAAGAAAAATCAAGAAATGGCTTCCGACCGAATATTTGTAGAACATTTAATTCGTATATTGAAAATTTTCAGAGTTGCTTCTGAAAGATTTCGATTAAACCCAAGTAAATATGAACAAATAATCATGACGATATGTGGACTTGTAAGATTCCGAATAGGAGCATTAGTTATGGCACTATAAAATAGTGCGAAATTCCTAGGAAAAATTGAGATTCTAACTTGTGATTTTTTCCTGGTTATCAATCAGTAACGGTCTCAAACCCTTATTTTTCCGTTGAAACTGGCTAATATTTGAAGTTGGCGTTCTGTGACTCAAGTCCAGTATTAGAGTGGTATTGGCATTTTTCGGAGATGTCTATTGCTTGTATGCCAACCTGCTTGGTCAATGGCTAATAAGATTCGCTTGTTCTTTCCAAGACTATATTCACGAGCAAAATCCGCTAAAACGCAGGTTTTACAAATCGGTATTGACAGTAGGCAAAAT
>NZ_JABXYX010000377.1 GCF_017982655.1 Brasilonema sp. CT11
CTTTCAAGGGTAGGTATTTAAAAATTAGGCTGAGGAGAAGGTGATTTGAGAGACGTTAAGTTGTGGAGTAAATGTAGGCCAGGGTTCAGGAAAAAAGCGCCCCTGTGGTAATGTTAAATGATTAAGAAATGCAGCTTGAATCACTAAATAGCCACGTCGAAAACAACTCAACCAACGGCTTTTTGCCCTGTGTTTGAAATTGCGTCTGGCAATATGATTGATGGGTAACTCATCTATACTACTGATAGGCAGATTGGCATCAACGGCACCTCCAATACTGACTTGCCATAAAATAGCGACAGCGATTGCCTGCGGCAGAGCTACGCTTAACGCTAACCAATGTCTTTCAGCCCGTTTGGGATAAATCATCTTAGTTTGATGCATTGCCTTACCACCCCGTTTGCCATCCTTAAACATACACTCAATCCAAGAACGCATTGAGTACCAACAAGCATCCGCCACTTCCGGAGGTAAATCCGTGACAATTAACACTGCGTGTCGGTATAACTTTCATCCCAATGTCCTAAAAGTGTGCATTTAATGGAATTGGTTTTGAAACAAGTTACCAACCCTTTCCACCCCTCGCCAACTTTTGGTACTAAGGACTTGAGCAAACGCCACTCTTGTTGCTCATGATGTTGGAATTGACCTTGTTGGTTAATTCGCATAAATGGATGCCAACCTACGGACTTAATTTGCTTGTAAAGCCAGTCAGCATACAATCGGTCGATCAGTCGTGACAATGACAAACCAATCACTTTGGACACTATTGTTGATGTGGTCAAACAATTCAAGCCAATATGGTTTCCAACTTCCAGGTTGGGTTGCTGCTACAATTTTCCATGCCACAGGAATTCCGACGCCACGGTAGACAACACTAATCGCCAACACCGTAAATCTTGTACTCAGGGTTGAAGCATCTGCCGCTAATACTAAACGTTTTTCATCAACAGGCCATAAGCTAAGTATCCATAATAGTAGTGGACTAAAACAGGCAGTGACATCCAAACTCGCTCGTCCATCCCCTTTCTTATCTTTTCCATCTCGATACCAAACTCGAAGGTTGCTGACGTACAGTGTTCTCTTTTTTGCCCAACAACGTCGCCAAAAATACAGAAACCGTTGTCAAACCACGCTTATTGGGTCATGACAATACCAAAACTCCACATTGCTAATACAACTGCTTGAGATTTGGTCAGATGTGGCATTTTTTTGATCACTATTCTCGTCCACTCATTTAATTGAGCATTTTTGACCACTTGCATCCAAAGAAAACCCCCTGAAAGCTAACGATCGCCCTCCCTGAATTTGTGATTTCTACCTACATGCCTCAGATCGCTATCATACCTTCATTTGGCGACTTTCTTAAACACCTACCCTTGAAAG
>NZ_JABXYX010000213.1 GCF_017982655.1 Brasilonema sp. CT11
GAGGGAGCTTTAGTGAGTGAACTCATGGAAGTTAGTAACAGTTGGGCGGATCAATATGATTTTTCAACTGAAGACACTTATCGCACTTTAGACACGATCGCTCGACTCCTGAAAGCTATCTCTGCACCAGAAACAAGTATTGTAGAACAGGATAAGCAAAAAGTCTTAAAAAGACTTTTTTCTAAACAAGCCGAAAAACACTCCAATACAGAGAAATTGGCTGAAATTATCAAATACCAAAACTTTCAGAATACTTCTGTTTTAATCCGTGCGCTGACACACCGTTCCTATGTCCATGAAAACCCGCAAGAAGGTGAACACAACGAACGTCTGGAGTTTCTTGGTGATGCTTTGCTGACTTTTTTAAGTGGCGAATACCTTTATCGTCGTTACCCAGAAAAGGGAGAAGATGAGTTAACTCGTCGGCGTTCTGCACTAGTTGATGAAAAGCAACTAGCAAAATTTGCAATTGAGGTTGGTTTAGATCGCATAATGCGGTTAGGTAAAGGTGCAACTTTAGAAGGAGGTTACCAAAATCCCAATTTACTCAGCAGTACTTTTGAAGCAGTCATCGCCGCTTACTACTTAGACAACAATTATGATAGTGAAGCAGTACGTGCTGTTGTGGAACCGTTGTTTGACTCTGTTCCTGAGAGTATTGTGGAGTTTCGCTCAAATGTAGACTCTAAAAATCGCTTTCAAGAATGGGTGCAACGCAACATCACTCAAATACCACCCAAGTATGTCACAGTTCAAGTAGGTGGTTCTTCTCATGCTCCAGAGTTTGTAGCTAAAGTAGTTGTGGGAGATAAAGAGTATGGACAAGGTAAAGGGCGCAGTAAGAAAGATGCTGAGAAGGCTGCGGCTGAAAACGCGCTAGCTAGGCTAGAAAAATCAAGCTGAGTCTTGTAAATTGTGAGATATACACCTCACACTTCTACTTTTAACGGCAAAGTCACAGTGAAAGTAGAACCTACTCCTATTTGGGAGACTAGGCTAATTTCACCTTGCAACAGTTTTATCAGCCGTGAAACGATTGCCAAGCCCAAGCCGGTACTATTGGGAAGGAAGGATTTACTACCAGAACCAATGCGAAAGTAAGGTTGAAAAATCTGTACTTGATCTTCTGGCTCAATTCCAATTCCAGTATCTGAAACTGCAACACTCCACTTGCCAATGTCTAAAGTTTCACACTTAATTTTTACCGTTCCTGACTCTGTGTAGCGAATCGCATTACTAACAAGATTTGTTAAAATTTGCTGTAATCGTAACGGATCTGTTACAACTTCGTCAGGAGCATCGTTGCAATCAATAACAATTTGTAAATTTTTTTGACTAGCCAAAGGCTCCAGCATTTCGTAGACATTTATAATTAATTCATACACCTGAGTTGGTTCTGGTTCGAGTTTCATCTGCCCTGCATCATAGCGAGAAATCTCCAGTGCATCGTTAATCAGGTGAATTAATTGCCTCCCACTGCGTAACACGCGGTCAATGTGTTCTAGATGGCTAAAGGAATCTTTTTCTTCTGATTTTTGGCGTTGTAAGCGCAAAAACAAATCTGAGTAACCAATAATCGAAGTTAATGGGTTTTTGAGTTCGTGCGCGAGATACGATAAATTATCTTGATTTGCTCGCACTAAGCGAGTTAGTTCCTGATTATTAAGAGTTAACTGATTTTGCAGTTGCTCTAGTTCTGTTAATCGCTGTTCTGTGTAACTTTGGAAACAATAAGCTATTGCTTCATCCAATACCATATCAATTAAATGCACAGCTCGCATCACTTCTTGTGCTGATGCTTTCAGCAATTCCGGTTCTAAAGTGACAAATATGGTGTTACGGAAAAGCCGATACTCTAGTGCAATTTCTGCTGCATCGAAACCTTGTTCAGCCCTAAGAATCCCATGCTCTAAACTTGCTTGAACTAGGGATTGGACTTGATCATCTTGATATTGAGAAAGCACAGTTGCTAGGGCCAAGAGGACATGATCAAGATGATTTTCAATAGCTGTACGGCTTAGATGATTGGTGCTGGAAATCTTTTTATCCCGACGAACAGCTTCCACCCATAGTTTCATAATCCTCTGAGTTTTATCCCGCAGCAATTGACTAAAATCTTTCATCACTTATGGGTGGATAAACATACAAATAGAATAAATTATTCTATTATCTACATCCTAAGCATAGGAGTATTACATTGTCTTTACTAAGAAGATGTAATAATTAGAAATAAAAATACATAATCTCCAAATGATCTTTATTCATCTAAATATAAATGAATTTGCTTTCTAAGCATACTTGTTTTCTAGCCAAAAAAAGTATATCCTAGGGTTGCTTGACGCCATTATTTACTGGTGTTACATTTATCATAAATAAGAGTAAGTCAGCCTAATCCAATGAACTGCATTGCATAAGTTGGAGCGGAGGAACCAAAGTATGGGGCGTATCTTACTAGAAGAAACAAACAGTAGATGTATCTTTTCACTTCTTGTTTTTTGCTTCTTCTATCAGAGGGGTATCTCTCAACCCTAGCCCGTCAGCTAACTTCGTAGGCAATGAGAGGAGACTGAAGAGACAGCATGATTGTAATGTTGTGATCTCATCAGTATCCTTGGCTGGTACTGCTCGGACTAATTGTACCTGCGTAAAGTCTGTTGAGGTCATACATGGTGTTTCAACTTAATGTAGCTGCCATTTTGGCGGTTGCTAGTCGAACAACTTGGAAACGCGCTAAACCTATTATTGTACGGGATGCTTTCTTGCTACCTTTGCTTGGTTTTTTGGGCGTTATTGTTGTATGGTGGATTGTAGCGCTTGCTAATCATGAGTTGATGCCCACGCCACCTGAAGCATTAGCAGCAAATTTAGATTACATCCTTAACCCATTTTTCCAAAGAGGACCAGGCAACTTAGGTATTGGCTGGCTATTAATCGCAAGTATTCGACGCGTCTTGTTAGGTTTCACTCTAGGTGCTTTAGTAGCGATTCCTGTTGGTTTTCTGATCGGGATGTCAAGAACGGCAATGATGGTTCTCAATCCCGTTATTCAAATCTTCAAACCAGTATCACCCCTGGCATGGCTTCCAATTGCTTTAGCTATCTTTAATTTGGCAGATCCATCGGCAATATTCGTGATTTTCATCACTTCTTTGTGGCCGACAATTATTAACACTGCTCTGGGAGTTTCCAGTGTTTCCAAGGATTATATAGATGTAGCACGAGTTCTTGAAATGCCCCGTTGGCGAAGAATTACAAAAATCATTTGGCCTGCAAGTTTACCATACATTTTTACAGGTTTGCGAATTAGTATAGGCATTGCCTGGTTAGTTATTGTTGCTGTAGAAATGCTTACAGGTGGTATTGGAATTGGCTTTTTTGTCTGGGATGAGTGGAGTCGCCTCAACCTCAATTCCGTTTTTCTTGCTGTGCTGGTAATCGGCTTAACAGGGTTGTTGCTTGATTACGCCATCGGCAGAATACAAGCTTTTGTCACTCGTCGCCCAATAACTTCAGATTAGTTATTCATTAGCGGTCAGTCACTCATTATATATGGTGCGTTCTACTGCATTATCGCACCACCATATTATCACTTCTAATCAAATCTGACCTTTTTAAATAACTTTAAATAACTAATGAATTGTAAGTCATACAGATAAGCTATTTAAAATTCAAAAAACAAATTCACTGTTTTACAAGCAGCCTACCTGCTATTCGTGTACACGAATCAAATATGTGACAGCCCAAACAAGAACTTTTATCCCTCGTTATTATTCTGAGTCATTTCGCCGCCGCAGGAGGTTGTTCATGAGTGACGATAACACAAATAACTGGAAGCGACGAGACTTTATCACAGGACTGGGAGCTACAGCACTCGCAACTGGACTTTCTTCTTGTGCCATTAACGCTAACCGTGCCCCAAAAGGATTGTCAAAAGCGGCGTCGGTGGTTGAACCAGTCGTAGATCCCAAGACACTAGAAAAACCTAATATTACAGTGGGATACGTACCGGTGAATGACTGCGCTCCCTTTGCTGTGGCTTGGGAGAAAGGATTTTTCCGCAAGTATGGTTTGAATGTCACCCTCAGCCGTGAAGCAAGCTGGGCGACGTCTCGTGACGGTATTATTTTTGGACGCCTTGATGCTTCACCAGTTGTTAGTGGTGCAGTAACGAATGCCAGAACTGGTGCAGAAGGCGCACGTCATGCTCCCCTGTGTGCAGCGATGACAATTCATCGTCATGGTAATGCGATGACAATGAATAAAGGAATGTGGGAGTCTGGGTTGCGTCCTTGGCGAGACTATAACGGCAATTTAGAAGAGTTTGGACGAGATTTTCGCAATTATTTTGAAAAATTAGCACCGGAGAAAAGAGTTTGGGCAGTGGTGCTGAGTTCAGCAATTTATGAATACTTTGTCCGCTACTTAGCTGCTGCTGCTGGAGTTGCTCCTGATCAAGAATTTCGCATTATCATTGTCCCACCTCCACAGATGGTGGTGAATATGAGAATTGGGGCGATGCAAGGCTACATGGTAGCAGAACCGTGGAATTCACGGGCAATTACTGGTAATGACGGAATTGGCTTCACCTTTGCTCAGGGTAGAGAAATTTGGCAAGGACACCCAGATAGACTTCTAGGTGTTATGGAGTCTTTCATCAAAGAAAATCCCAAAACTTATCGCTCTTTGGTTAAGGCAATGATAGAAGCTTGTCGCTATTGTAGCGACATAAAAAATCGGGAGGAAGTCGCTAAAATTCTAACGAGTAAATCGTTTACCGGAGCAAAGCTCAAATTAACAGAAGCCGCTATTGTCGGTAACTACAATTATGGTGGTTTTGATGGTAAAAAACGAGTTTGGAAAGCTCCTGAAACAACAATCTTCTTTGAAAAACCAGCTAACCTTGTCAAAACACCAAATGACCATTCAACATTTCTCTGGCAATCTCAGAGTATTTGGCTAATGACTCAGTCGGCTCGCTGGGGACAAATTAAAGAAATACCCAAAAATGCTGAAGAAGTGGCGCGTAAAGGTTGGCGAACTGACTTGTATCGAGAAATTGCTGCTGAAATGGAAATTGAATGTCCAAAAGAAGATTACAAAATAGAGCAAGCAGAACTATTCATCGACAAAAAAGCTTTTGACCCCAGTAATCCAGTGGGGTATCTTAAGAGTTTTCAGATAAGAGCTAACGCTCCTAAATCTTTTTTTATGTCTTAATTAATTGAGTCAGATCAATTAGATTGTGTTGACTGTACTTTGCAATTGTCCTTTGTTATTTACGAAGAAAGCATGCCTTATTTGAAGAATTCATAAATAGAGTCTTGCAGGAGTGTTAAATGAAATCTACCTTTTTCTCAAAAGATGCTTATGATAAACCTGTACCGCACACTGGATTTTTAGAGATTGAAAATCTACATAAATCATATCCAACACCTGATGGCAATCGATTTGTTGTTTTAGATAACGTTAATTTAACAATAGCCGAAGATGAATATATTTCTATAATTGGTCACTCTGGTTGTGGAAAATCCACACTTTTGAAGATTGTGGCAGGATTAGAAAAAGCGACTTCTGGTTCAGTACGGTTAGATGGCAAAGAAATTCGTAAACCAGGAGCAGAGCGTATGATGGTGTTTCAACACTATTCACTTTTACCTTGGTTAACTGTGCGGGAAAATATCTGGCTTGCTGTAGACGAAGTGCTAAAAGATGCTAATCGTTCTGAAAAAATTAGCATTGTGAACCAACACCTGGCAATGGTAAATTTAACAGCAGCCGCAGATAAATATCCTGATGAAATTTCTGGTGGTATGAAGCAGCGGGTGGGTATTGCCAGAGCATTGGCAATTCGCCCAAAAATGTTGCTGATGGATGAACCTTTTGGAGCTTTAGATGCACTGACTCGCGGAAAATTGCAGCGGCAAGTATTAGATATTTGGGAAAATCACCGGCAAGCAGTGATGATGGTTACTCATGATGTGGATGAGGCTATTTATATGTCAGATCGCATTGTTCTCATGACGAATGGACCAGCAGCTAATATTGGGGAGATACTGGAAGTACCGTTTCCTCATCCACGCGATCGCAATGCTATGAGGAACTCACAAGAATACTATGAACTCCGCAACTACGCGCTCAACTTTCTAGATCGGTATTTTACCCAAGACGAGTAGTTTAAAAAAATTGTAATTCATAATTTGCCATTCATCATTCTCAAGGCAATTACGGGTTACGAACGATAAACGAGTTATTGTTTTTGTAAAATTTTCTTTAGCGTGGTTATAAAGTTATGAATCTTAAACCTATCTTAGTACGTCTGCAAAACGCGATCGCAAGAGACGATTTAATTGATCAAATGGTACTTCTGTCCGTCCCAAAAACAGCTTTTTCTGCACAGGATCAATCAGCACAATCAATTAACTTAATCGTTGGTTATAACAGTTCTCCGAACAGTCATACCGCCTTAGATATTGCCTTATTAATAGCTCATCAAACACGTTTAGCCACAAAGGCGCAAGTAACAGTTCAAGTCGTCTATGTGATCGAGCAAAATCAGAAAACTCATCCTGAAGATATTTTACAAGTAGAGAAATTCACCAATCAGCATGTTACTGAACAAAATCCACCACACTGTTCAACTAGCTTTTCTTCACCTGCGTTTGACACAGGTGTCATAACTCAATCCAAAACGCAAGATAAAGTAGGCTATTGCCAAGACATCTTGATAGATAAATTTACACAAGCAGACTGTATTCTTCGCCAAGCAAGTATTCTCGCTGTAGAATGGAGAAGTTCTTTTAAAGCTCATCTTCGCTTTGGTTCTATAGGCAAGGAACTTAGGAAAGTTGTTAAATCAGAAGATGCAAATTTACTATTACTTGGCTGTAATTCCGTTAATCATCCGATAGTTCAACAGCTTGGTTCTAACTTTCCTTGTTCAGTACTTGGTATACCTAATATTGTCCCCTTCGGATAAGTGATATCATGTCCGATTAAATCACTGTCCCCAGCAACCGAAGCGAATACGAGTGCGTGTCCATAATACTATTTCTTTGTAAAGCTTCAATATATAGAACCCATTTGACATCTTTTACAGTGTTGAAGTAAAGTTACGGCAAAAGCCTTATCCAGCAACCATGCCATACTCCAGCAGCCTAACAGACGAAGAGTGGGAAATTCTTGAACCTCTACTG
>NZ_JABXYX010000034.1 GCF_017982655.1 Brasilonema sp. CT11
CTTTCAGCCCTGATGATTGGTTTAATACTGGAGATTTAGGATTTCTCTATCAAGGGCGTTTAACTATTACTGGACGGCAGAAAGATGTAATTATCATCAATGGACTTAACTACTACTGTCACGAAATTGAAGCTGCTGTTGAGGAACTAGAAGCAGTAGAAATTTCATATACAGCTGCCTGTGCCGTTAGACAATCAGAAATTAATACTGATAAATTAGCAATCTTTTTCCATACTTCTGTTAGTGGTGATCGCAGTTTAATAACTCTACTCAAAGAAATTCGTGCCAAAGTCGTCAACAAAGTAGGCGTAAACCCAGATTATCTGATCCCACTAGATAAAGAAATTATTCCTAAGACTGCTATTGGCAAAATTCAGCGAGCGCAACTAAATCAACGTTTCAAAAAAGGTGAATTTCAATCAAAAATTAAACAAGTTGATATCTTACTAGGTAATAACAACACTACTATTCCTGATTGGTTTTATCAAAAAGTCTGGCGGTACAAGCCAGCTAAATTTGGACAATCTTTACCTCAAGCTTGTCTTACCATAATATTCCTCGATAAGCTAGGATTGGGAGAATTTATCTGCCAGCAATTGCAACAGCAAAACCTACCCTATGTGTGCGTCTCACCTAGCTCAAATTTGGCTCAAAGAAGTCCCAATCACTTCTTTTTAAACCCTGAAAACGCGGAACATTATCAGGATTTATTTGCGGCAATAAAATCAGATAATTTACTCATCGGACAGATTATTCATCTCTGGAACTATCAGGAGTATGGTCAAGAAATCAGTACTCCAGAAACTCTGGAACAAGCCCAACACTACGGAGTTTATAGTTTATTATCTATTGTCCAAGCTTTAGAAAAAGTTCAAGGTTCTCAGAATTTAATTCAGTTATTGTTTGTTTCTAGCTATACGCAGTCTACGCAACCAACAGACAAGGTAGCTTATGAAAAATCTCCCGTTCTAGGTGTAATTAAAACTATTCCCCATGAAATCTCCTGGTTAAATTGTCGCCACATCGATTTTTTACCTAATTTAGTCCAGGTGAATGCAAATTATATTCTGCAAGAACTCCAAACTTTATCAAAAGAGCAAGAGGTTGCTTACCGCGAGGGAAAACGTTTGGTTGCAGGTTTAGAAAAAGTTAATCTGCAAAATAAACCAAAGCAAGAACTTCCTTTTAAACAAGGGGGAATGTATGTAATTAGCGGTGGACTTGGGGGGGTTGCGGTTGAAATTGCTAAATATCTAATTAAGTTTTTTAATGCTAAATTGCTCTTACTCGGTCGCACTCTTCTGCCAAGTACAGATTCTAATATATCCATATCAAATAAGCTGAAAGCTTATGAGGAATTAAAGCAGCTAGGAACGGTGATTTATCAAGCAGTAGATATTTGTGACTTGCAAGCTACCCAACAAGTCGTAGAAAAAGTCAAAGCTAGCTGGGGAAGTCAGCTAGATGGAGTGATTCATCTGGCGGGAACTTACTACGAACAAATGCTAGTCGATGAAACACCACAGAGTTTAGCTGCAATCTTACGTCCTAAAGTCTTAGGTGCTTGGGTGCTGCATCAGGTGTTGAAAGGAAACGGGGTTTTCATCAGCTTTTCGTCCTTGGCAAGTTTCTTTGGTGGAGCCACAATTGCTGCTTATGCTGCTGCTAACAACTTTTTGGAAAGCTTTAATCAATACCAAAATTCTGTTGATGGGTTACGCAGCTATTGCTTTGCTTGGACAATTTGGCGCGACACGGGGATGAACAAGGGTTATCAGAGGCAAGGAATCACCCGCGCTCAAGGATATTATGATATGAGCCTGCAACAAGGGTTATATTCCTTCTTGGCTGGTTTATATCATGACCAAACAGGGTTGATAGTTGGTTTGGATGGCAGCAATCCTAAAATTCAGCGTTTTACCTCCCAGTTTCAAGGTTTACAGAAATTAACTGCATATTTTACTAAGAGAAATGGTACATACTTACCAGAGTTTTCAGAATTGACGGCGTGCGATCGCTTTGGTAGAGTCGTTAACTGTGACTTTGTGCAACTATCAGAAATGCCTCTTACTGCTAGCGGGGAAATTAATCGAGAATTGCTGGCTCAGGGTAGGACTAGTAGAGTAGTTGCCCCTCCGCGCAACGAGACAGAACAGCAGATAGCTCAAATCTGGCAAGAAGTTTTCAATATACCTGATATCGGCATTCACGACAGTTTCTTTGAACTAGGAGGAAATTCTTTGCTAGCTTTCCAAGTCATTGCGCGGTTGCGTGAGGTTTTTGCTGTGGAATTGTCGCCTAATCGTTTTTTTGCATCTCCGACTGTAGCTGGTTTGGGAGAAAGCCTTGAAGCACTACTAACTGTCGCAAAACAGTGGAATGTAGCTATTGATGAAGCAGAAAACGAATATGAGGTGGGGGTGCTATAAATGACAACAATAGAATTTGTCTCTTATTTAAATAGTTTAGGCATCAAAGTTTGGCTGGAAGGCGACCAGTTAAAATATGTTGCTCCCAAGGGAGTGATGAACCCAGACCTCAAAAATAAACTGCTAGCGTACAAATCAGAAATCCTGGCTTTCCTAGAAGAAGCGAAAAGTGCAACAGATTCCTCCTTTCAACCAATACCATCTATAGATCGTTCTGGAGAATTGCCCTTATCCTTTGCCCAGCAGAGGATGTGGTTTCTTTATCAATTAGAAAGCCAAAGCCCGTTTTATAACGAGAGTTTACAACTGCGTCTTGAAGGTGTACTCAACATAGAAGCTCTCAAACAGAGTATCAACGAAATCAGCCGCCGCCATGAAATTCTGCGAACAACATTTCCAGTCGTAGATGGAAAACCTGTACAGGTAATTTCTCCGAGCATAGCGCTCGCCATACCTATCATAGACTTGCAAGGTTTACCAGCAGCAGAACTACAACAGCTTGTTACAAAGGAAGTTCGCCAACCTTTTGATTTGAGTTCTGGTTCTTTGTGGCGAATCACCTTGCTACGCCTTGGTTGCGAGTCTTATGTCCTAGTATTGACCATGCACCATATCATCACAGATGGCTGGTCAATGGGGATATTCATTCAAGAGTTATCCATCCTCTACCAAACTTTTACTCTTGGTTCCCCTTTGCTGCTTCCAGAGTTACCTATCCAGTATAGTGATTTTGCAGTTTGGCAGCGACAGTGGTTAACTGAAAAAATTCATAAACAGCAACTAAATTACTGGAAGCAACAGTTGGCTGGTGCGCCACCCCTATTAGAACTACCCACAGACAAACCCCGCCCCCTTGTTCAGACTTTTTGTGGTGCTACCCAGCAATTCCAAATTGACCGAAATTTGAGCGAACAAATTAAAACCTTCAGCCAACAGTCAGGAGCGACCTTATTTCATACCCTACTGGCGGCTTTTGTCGTTTTAATGTTTCGCTACAGTGGTCAAGATGATATTTGCATTGGTAGTCCCATTGCTAACCGCAACCGCAGAGAATTAAATACATTAATTGGCTTTTTTGTCAATACATTGGTATTGCGGAACCGCATTGAGGGAAATCCTAGTTTCATTGAGTTTTTATACCAAGTGCGGCAAGTTGCAACTTCTGCTTACACTCACCAAGATATTCCCTTTGAACAAGTAGTAGAAGCATTGCAACCAGAACGTTCTCTTAGCTACAATCCCCTCTTTCAAGTGGTGTTTGTCTTAGAAAACTTCTTGTTGGATACATTAGAATTGCCCGATCTGACTTTGACTCCTCAATTTGTAGAACGTGGCACTTCTCAGTTTGATTTAACTTTAGCAGTGTGGGAGACAAAAGCGGGACTGATAGGTTCATGGGAATATAACAGCGACCTATTTGAACCAGAAAGTATTGCGAGGATGACGAGTCACTTCCAGACTTTGTTAGCAGCGATAATTGCCAATCCTGATCAACGTATTGGTGAATTACCATTGCTAAGTCAGCGGGAGCGACATCAGTTACTAGTAGAGTGGAATGATACTTATCTACCTTATCCTCACAGCAAATGTATTTTTCAGTTATTTGAAGACCAGGTAGAAAAAACACCAAATGCTGTGGCTGTGGTCTATGAAGAGGAATCGCTGACATATCAACAGTTAAACGATCGCGCCAATCAATTAGCCCATTATTTGCAAACTCTAGGGGTAAAACCAGAAATTTTAGTCGGAATTTGCGTCGAGCGTTCTTCCCTAATGATAGTAGGAATGCTAGGCATTCTCAAGGCTGGTGGGGCTTATGTACCCTTTGACCCAGCATATCCCCAAGAGCGTTTGGCGTTCATGCTAGAAGATGCTCAGGTATCAGTATTGTTGGTGCAGGAAAGTTTAGTTGCAACTCTCCCACCACACAGAGCGCAAGTGATTTGTCTAAATAACAACCACACAACTTTCAACACAAGCATCGAGAATTTACATCACACAGCAACAACTAACAATTTAGCTTATGTGATTTACACCTCCGGTTCTACCGGGAGACCCAAAGGAGTGCAAATTGAACATCGAGGATTGTTAAACCTCGTCTTTTGGCATCAACAAGCTTTTGCGGTGTCTTCTGCTGACAGAGTCACACAAGTTGCTGGAGTAGCGTTTGATGCCTGTGGTTGGGAAATATGGCCTTACCTAGCGGCAGGAGCTAGTATTTACTTCCCCGATGATGAAACCCGGATTGATCCTGAGCAGCTGCGAGACTGGATGTTGTCGCAAGCAATCACCATCAGCTTTTTACCAACGCCAATGGCTGAAAAAATGCTGTCATTAACTTGGCCAGAAAATTCTGCTTTGCGGACTTTGCTCACAGGCGGGGATCAACTGCATCAGTATCCTTTAGATTCCCATCCCTTTGAGGTGGTGAATAATTACGGCCCAACAGAAAATACTGTAGTAACAACCTCTGGGACTGTTCCGAAAGGACAACAAGCTTATTTATCGCCTGCGATTGGGCGCGCGATCGCTAATACCCAAGTTTATATATTAGATTCCCTGTTACAACCTGTACCTGTGGGTGTGCCAGGAGAACTTTACATCAGTGGTGAGAGTTTGGCTCGTGGCTACCTCAACCGTCCCAGCCTGACCGCAGAACGCTTCATCTGCAATCCTTTCGCACCTGAAGGACGGGTTTATCGGACAGGCGATTTAGTTCGCTATCAAGCCGATGGCAATATAGAATTTTTGGGTCGCATTGACAACCAAGTTAAGATTCGCGGCTTCCGCATTGAACTTCCTGAAATTGAAGCTACTTTAACTCAACACCCCCAAGTACGCGAGGCTCTGGTGATTGTCAGGGAAGATATACCTGGTGTGAAGAGTTTGGCTGCATATATCATCCCAGAACTGACAAAGCCTACCAGTAATGAGTTACGCCAGTTTCTCAAGTCAAAGCTCCCCAGTTACATGGTTCCTGCATCCTTCACGGTTCTAGAAGTTCTGCCGATTACTCCTAACGGCAAAGTAGACCGTCATGCATTACCAGTACCGGAGTTTGAGTGTGATGAATCAACAGGTTTTGTTTCTCCGCACACTCACACTCAAGAAATCTTGGCCAAGATTTGGCAGGAGATTTTATTACTTAAACAAGTTGGTATCCACGACAATTTCTTTGAATTGGGCGGAGATTCCATCATTAGTATGCAAATTATTGCCAAAGCTAATCAATATAGACTAAAATTAACTCCAAAACAAATATTTCAACACCAAACAATTGCTGAATTAGCCAGTGTTGCTGGTACAATTAATTCGGTTCAATCAGAACAAGGGTTAGTTACAGGTTTTATCCCTCTAACACCTGTTTTACACTGGTTCTTTGAGCAAAATCTGCCGGAACTGCATCACTTTAACCAATCTTTTCTGCTAGAAGTTCCCGCAAATTTGCAGCCGGAACTATTAGAGCAGGCACTACGCAAGTTAGTGTATCATCACGATGCTTTGCGTTTGCGATTTGTACAGCAGGATGGACAATGGCAGCAGTACAACAGTGATGCCTGGAATGAGGTATCGTTAGTGAGCGTAGATTTATCACATCTGCCTCAAACGGAACAGTTAAAGGCGATCGCAAACAAAGCAGAGGAAGCACAAAGAATGCTCAACTTAGCAGATGGTCCGCTGATGCGGGTCGTCCTGTTTCAATTGGGCTATTCTCCCGCACGGTTACTCATTGTCATCCATCACACAGCAGTCGATGGTATTTCGTGGCGAATTTTGCTAGAAGACTTATCTAATGCATATAAACAATTAGAAATTGGCAAAAGTATCCAATTACCTGCAAAAACAACCTCCTTTAAGGATTGGGCAATGCGATTGCAGGATTATGCCCGTAGCCAAGAACTCCGTTCACAGTTAGATTACTGGCTCGAATCAATGCAGTTCCCAACGGCTTCTTTACCGTTGGATTATACTGCTGCTACTCAAGAAAATACTGTAGCCTCCAGCCGGACTGTCTCTGTACATCTGAGCGTAGAACAAACTCGCGCTTTGTTACAGGATGTTCCCTCGGCTTACAACACTCAAATTAACGATGTGCTGCTGACGGCGTTGGTGCAAACCTTCACTCGTTGGACAAGTTCTCCCTCTTTACTGATTGACTTAGAAGGTCACGGACGAGAAGACTTGTTTAACGATGTGGATTTGTCGCGCACGGTAGGCTGGTTTACCAGTATCTTCCCCGTGCTGTTAAAAAAAGAAGCGCAAGATGATCTCGGAGAAGTTCTCAAGTCAGTGAAAGAACAACTGCGCCGGATACCTAACAAGGGTATTGGTTATGGCATCTTGCGTTATTTGAGTATAGATGAGTGCGATAGCGTTTGCGTAGCGCCCCGCAAGGGGCTAGCGCTGCTGCGTTCGCGGAGCGGCTCCCAAAGAGCTAGCGCAGATCGCCATCAGTTACAAACCTTACCTAAAGCCCAGGTGAGCTTTAACTACTTGGGTCAATACGACCAAACCCAGTTAACCACCTTGGGATGGAAATATGCTCGCGAGTCTAGCGGTTCTATTCACAGTCCTAAAGGACAACGCAGCCACTTAATAACGGTGGATGGTTTAGTGATGGAAGGACGGCTGAAACTGGAATGGTACTACAGCGAGAAATTCCATCGCCGGGAGACTGTAGAACATTTGGCCCATGAGTATATAGCAGCGCTAGAAGCTATTATTACCCACTGCTTATCTCCAGAAGCGGGTGGCTATACTCCTTCAGACTTCTCGGATGTTGAGTTTAGCCAAGAAGCTTTGGACGAACTGTTAGCAGAAATTGAATAAAAACTACGTTCTAGGAGGTTATTTATCGCCAAAAAACCAATAAATCGGTACCAAAAAATATTATGATTACTCAGGAATGACTATGCTGGAATTTAAGATTGAATTTCAACCTTGTATCCCCCCTTCAAAAAATTTAATCATAGGTACTTTGGGACCAGCTGCTACTAGTAGCGATTATGCTTCCAAGTACATAATTAATCAACTAATTTCCGAAGATTTTACTGTATCAACTCAGTTGTTTGATACTTTTTTAGATGTTAAAGAAGCCTTGCTGCAAGACAAGGTTAATTTGGCGTTAGTTCCTCATGCTTACGACCGAATTAATGAATTTTATATGGAGCCTGATTTTGAGTTAGGCTTTATTTTTATTTATCCTACTCCTGTTTATGGGTTGGCTAAAAAGAAAGATAAAGAGGCAGTTTTCAACGGTTCAAGAATTGTAACTCATCCTGCTCCGCTACCTTTGTTAAAACAACTTTTGCCAGATACTCAAGATAAAGCACAAATCCAAGTTGATTTATCTCCTTCTACTAGTGATTCGGCAATGCAAGTCAAACAGGGTTTAGCCGATTTTGCAATTACTAATGAGAATGCTGTTAAAGCTTACGATTTAGAATTTATTTATACTTATGGAAATATCCAGATGAGTTGGTCGCTTTTTCAGAAAAAAAGATTAAATTAACAACAAGTTATGTCTAAATATTTTCCCCAACCAAAAACTATTATAATTAACTCTAATGTAGAGTTACTCGCCTTCCAATGTGAAGATACTGTTGTGCAGTTAGCTTCTATTCCCCCAGGCGCAACTTTTACATTACATAGCCATCCCGAAAGCCAAATAGGAATGCAAATTACGGGAAGGTTAGAATTTAATCTCAACGGTACAAAAGAAATTCTCGAACCTCTTGAGCAAGTGTATGTAGCTGGTGCTAACGTGCTGCATGGTTCTACCAATCCTTTTGCAGAAACAGCATTAGCATTTGATGTAAAACGCATCGCAAATGTGGAGGAACCTGAAGAGGCGATTTTAAAAGTTTCACCAACTATCGATGAAATTACAGGTTTTGAATCTCAGTCTGTTGTTGGCTCTTGGTTTGAGATTTTTATTACTAAAATTCCTCCCAGAGCAATCATCCCAACTCGCCAAGCTAATAGTGACAAAATGGGAATAGTCCTCAATGGTAAATTAGCGATCGCCATCCAAGACGAACAACAACAGTTAGAATATGGTAGCATTTATTATGCTCCTGCTGAGGCTTTATACGAGGGATATAATGCTTCTGATGAAACTGTAACTTTAATTGAGATTTTGATTAAGCCTTCCTCTGAGCTTTCAATTAAAGACGCTTGTTTAAAGACAGCACTAACTGCTTCCTAAAGGAATATTAATTATGGATTTAGGATTAACACAGAAAGTCGCTTTGGTCACAGGAGCCAGCGCTGGTATAGGTTACACCGTTGCTCAAAAGTTGGCAGCAGAAGGTTGTCACTTAGTAATTTGTGGTAGAAATTCTGAACGATTGGAACAAGCTTATCAAAGTTTTGTTGATTCTCCAGCAAAAGTTATTCCCATTTCTGCTGATGTTCAAAATGCTGATGATTCTCAAAAACTAGTACAAGAAGCTATTACACAATTTGGCAGAATCGATATTTTGGTCAATAATTCTGAGGGGGCAACATTTTCTCTTGAACCTATAGAAAATATCTCTGATGAAGATTGGGGAAATGTCTTTGAGCGCAAGTTAATGGGCTATATTCGCATGACAAATCTGGTGCTACCAACGATGAAAAATCAGCAATGGGGGCGGATTATTAATATCATTGGCACATCAGGAAAAGAACCTTCTAGTCGTCTTGTAAAATCGGGGGTGGCGAATGCGGCATTAATGAATTTTACTAAAACTGTGGCGACGCAAGTTGCTAAATGGAATGTGTTAGTTAATGGTGTTAATCCTGGTTTGATTGATACTCCTAGACATAGAGAATATTTAGAGGTTTTTGCCCAACAGGAAGGAAAGACGGTTGATGAAATTATCGCTGGAAGTAATAAAATGATTCCTCTTGGTCGTCGTGGTTTGTCGAGCGAGGTGGCAGATTTAGTTGCTTTTTTAGCATCAGAATGTGCTAGCTATATAACGGGTGTGACTATTCCGGTTGATGGGGGATTGTCAACATCTGCTTTTTAAATTTATGGTTTTTATTTAGATTTATTTTTAAACGAACCGCAGAGGCGCAGAAAACGCAGAGAGAAAAGAAAAATATCCCATAATTAATATCATTTTTTAAAACAATGGTAGTTGCACAAAAGCCAAACAAAAGTAAAGATATTGAATCTATATATCCTCTATCGGCGATGCAGGAGGGGATGTTATTTCATGCTCTGTATGAGCCGGAATCGACCCTCTATTTCGAGCAGTTTCAATTAACTCTACATGGCAATTTAGATGTAGGTATATTTGAACGCACTTGGCAAGTTTTAGTAGAGCGACATTCAGTTTTGCGGACTCTGTTTGTTTGGAAGAATCGCAAGCAAGCAGTACAGGTAGTACGTAAACAAGTTAATTTGCCTTGGTCTAATTTAGACTGGCGGATGTTGTCTCAGCAGGAGCAGGAAATCCGGCTAAATTCGTTTTTAGAAGCAGATAAAAAGCAAGGTTTTGAACTTGACAAAGCTCCCATTATGCGATGTGCATTAATTCGGGTAGCTGATGAAACTTACGAGTTTGTTTGGAGTTTTCATCACTTGCTGCTTGATGGTTGGAGTTGGCCGATTATTTTCAGAGAATTATTTTCTATTTATGAGTCAATTCAGCAAGGTAAACAGTTAAATTTAGCTCCAAGTCGTCCTTTCCGCGATTATATTAATTGGTTGCAGCAGCAAGATTTGACTGCGGCGAAGGCATTTTGGCAAAGGAATCTTGAAGGTTTCTCTGCACCTACTCCTTTGATTGTAGAACGACCTATCGGGCAGAGTTCTCACCAACAACTATATATTGATGTTCTCTCCCAAAATCTATCGGTCCAGACGACAACAGCTTTAAAATCTTTTGCTCAACAAAATCATCTGACACTTGCCACGTTAATACAAGCAGCTTGGGCGTTGTTGCTCAGTCGATATAGTGGTGAGTCTGATGTAGTTTTTGGCACTACTGTCGCTGGTCGTCCTCCGGCTTTATCTGGTGTAGAGTCGATGGTAGGGGTGTTTATTAATACTATAACAGCACGGATAAAAATCCCTGAGCAAAGTGATTTGTTAACCTGGTTGCGGTTGTTACAAGAAGAGTACATCGAGCGAGAACAGTATTCATATACCCCACTGGTAGATATTCAAGGTGTGAGTGAAATTCCTCGCACTCAACTTTTGTTTGAAAGTTTGGTTGTCATTGAGAACTATCCTATCAAGGCAACCTTGCAGCAACTTCCTGGAAATTTGAGCATTGGGGAAATTCAAGATAGAGGGCAAACTAATTATCCTCTAACAGTGGTGGCGATTCCTGGGGAGGAAATGACTGTCAAAATTAGTTACGATCGCGATCGCTTTCATGCAGGTATCATTGATCGCATGGCTGGTCATTTCCTGACTTTGTTAGAGGGAATTATCGCTGATCCTCATCGCACTCCAGGGGAGTTACCGCTATTAACGGCAGCTGAGGAAGATTTGCTGTTAAGAGAGTGGAATGCTACCGCAGCAGCGCATCCCATTAATCGTTGCATCCATGAGTTATTTGAGGAGCAAGTTGCAAAGAACCCCCAAGCCTTGGCGGTGGTATATGACAACCAGCAATTGACATATCAGGAGTTAAACCAGCAAGCCAATAAAATCGCCCACCACTTACAACGCTTAGGTGTAAAACAAGATATCCCAGTGGGTATTTGCGTAGAGCGATCGCTTGCTGCGATGATTGCTATTTTGGGAACTCTCAAGGCTGGGGGGGTTTGCGTTCCTCTCGATCCCCACTATCCGCCAGAGCGTTTAGCTTTCATGCTTCAGGATTCTCAAGCACCAGTCGTGTTAACTCAATCACGTTGGCGAGTATTACTTGAAGGTAATACGACTCGTCATCTAATTATGTTAGATGATGATGCGGACGTAATTAGCCAAGAATCCGAGATTAATCCGCAAATTGAAGTTACAACAGATAACTTAGCCTACCTCATCTATACTTCTGGTTCTACTGGCACACCTAAAGGAACGATTGTTCCCCATCGCTCGCTCACTAATTTAGTCGCACACCATAAGGCGAAAATGGCTACAGGTGTGGGTGTGCTTCAGTTTGCTTCCTTGAGTTTTGATGTCAGCTATCACGAAATATCTGTGGCTTGGGGCTTTGGCGGCACATTGTATCTAATTCCAGAGTGCGATCGCAAAGATTTAGATAAATTAATTCTATTACTGGCTAACAACCCAATTGGTAAAGTTTTTCTACCTGTTACCCTGTGGCAACAGTTAGCAGAAATTTACGGAGAGCAAGAACATTTATTTAATAACATTAGGGAAGCGATCGCTTGTGGCGAACAATTGCAAATTACACAGCCAATGATTAAGCTGTTTAAGCGTTTGCCCAATTGTACGCTCTACAATTTCTATGGCCCCACAGAAGCAGATTTAGTAACAGCTTATACTTTTAGCAAAAACCCAGATGAATGGCCGATTTATCCCCCCATTGGTAAACCAGCTGTGAATGTGCAAGTTTATCTATTAGACCGCAATTTCCAACCCGTACCAATTGGTGTACCTGGGGAACTCTACGTCTGTGGTGATGGCTTGGCGCGTGGCTACCTCCACCGTCCAGATTTGACCAATCAAAAGTTTTTACCTAATCCGTTTCAGGCAGAAGACAGGCTTTATAAAACAGGGGATTTAGCGCGATACTTGCCGGATGGCAATATAGAATTTTTAGGACGGATAGATGATTTAGTCAAAGTCCGGGGTTTTCGCGTGGAACTGGCAGAAGTTGAAGCCGTTCTCACCAGACATCCGCAAATTAACCAAGCGGTAGCAAAAGTGTTTGGGGAAAGTGCGAGAGAAAAATATTTAGTTGCTTACTTTGTACCAATTCCGGGAGAGTCAGTCACAGTTGAACAGCTGCGAAGTTTTTTGAGCGAGCAACTGCCAGATTATATGATGCCATCGGCGTTTGTGGAAATGGAATCTTTTCCCCTCACACCTAATGGCAAAGTAAACCGCCGCGCTTTACCAGAACCGTCAGCCAACCGACCAGAATTAAGCCAAACATTTGTGGAACCGCGTACTCCCACCGAAGAAATTTTAGCGGGAATTTGGCGAGATGTTTTAGGGTTACAAAAAGTTGGCATTTACGATAACTTCTTTGATTTGGGGGGACATTCTTTATTAGCAACTCAGGTGATTGCTTTAACGCGCAAAGCATTTGGGATAGAATTACCATTGTTAAGTTTATTTGAATCGCCAGCGATCGCACCTTTAGCAAAAAAAATAGCTACAGCTAAAGCGCCAGAGCAACAAGAATTAGCCCTCCAACGAATGCCATCTCAAGGCGAGGCTATACCAATTTCTTTAATCCAGCTAGAATTGTGGTTTTTTGACCAATTTTATCCAGGTAATCCTATCTATAACCTGCCTTTGGTCTATCGCATCACAGGTGCGCTGAACGAAAAAGCCTTAGAAGAGAGTTTAAGAGAAATTGTCCGACGACATGAGACATTGCGATCGACTTTTCAGGTAAAAGATGGACAAGTCGTTTATGCTGTTGTTAACGATCCTGTCTTTGACTTTTCAGTAATTGATCTCCAGCACCTCCCCGCAGCCGAACGCGAAACTCAAGTTAAACAACTAGCTGAGAAAGAAATTAAGCAGCCTTTCGATTTAGCACGCGGGCCACTATTACGCAGCAAACTGTGGCGGTTGGACGAACAAGAATATTTATTTATTGCCGTCACCCACCATATTGTTGCTGATGGTTGGTCTTTTAGTATCCTCACCCAAGAATTAGCCCAACTTTACGCAGCTTTTTGTGAAGGTAAGCCATCACCTCTGAAGGAGTTACCCATCACTTATAGCGACTTTGCTCAATGGCAGAGACAGTGGTTACAAGCAGAAGCCTTAGAATCTCAGCTTCAGTTTTGGCAAAAGCATTTAGATATTAGTCCACCTGTCTTAAAACTACCAACTGATTATCCTCGTCCACTAGTACGCACCTTTGAAAGTGCAGGTAAATCGGTAGTTATTTCCCAAAAATTAACCGATGCACTTAAGGCGCTGAGTCAACAAGAAGGCGTAACTTTGTTTATGACCTTGTTAGCAGCATTCCAGACATTACTTTTCTCTTATACAAGACAAGAAAATATCATTGTCAGTAGTGCTTTAGCCAACCGCACCAGAGTAGAAACTGAGGGACTGATTGGTTTCTTTGTCAATTTACTGCCATTCTGCACCAATGTAGGAGGAAACCCCAGCTTCCGGGAATTATTGGGTCGAGTGCGTGAAGTCGCTTTGGGTGTTTACGCTCATCAAGAAATGCCCTTAATCAAGCTAGTAGAAAAACTCCAGCCAGTGAGAGACCCTAGCTACACATTAATCAATCAAGTAATGTTTGTCTTTCAAAATACTCCAGAAGACAACTTACAATTTTCTAATCTGATTTTAAAAGAGGAGTTAATTGCTAAAGATACTAAAGATACCGCAGAATTTGATTTAGAGTTAACTCTCGAAGAAACATCAACAGAGATTGAAGGTTTGCTGGTTTATAGAACCGATTTATTTACAGATGCCACTATTACCCAGATGGTCGATAATTTATTGACTTTGCTAGAAAAAATCATCATTAATTCTAATCAACGTCTGAATGAACTTATCTTCACGTCTGAACCTCCAAGCTTGCCCAATCAAACTGTTACATTGCCAAGAGCGAAGGAATTTGTGAAACCGCAAAATTCTTACGAAGAAATCTTGTTAACTATCTGGAAAGAAATTTTAGGACAAGAGCAGATTAGCACTCAAGACAACTTTTTTGAACTGGGAGGGCATTCTGCTCAAGCTCTTGAAGTTATATGCAAACTACAGTCAGCTTTGCAAGTCGAACTACCGTTGATTTACTTGTTTGAAAAACCTACTGTATTTCAGCTAGCAGCAGCCATCCAAGACCAATTAAACAGTTAATAGGTTGATATCTAGTTTTTCAATTGTTATTGTCAACGTAGAGGTGAACAACATGGAACTTACAAAAAATCATCAAATAATTGAGAATGCCAGACCTAATATTAAAGAAGTTACTCAAATATCTAACGAAGAACTTCGTATATTGCATGAAATTCCTGCATTTAGAACGATTGTTCAAACATTCGTTGTCATTAGTACATATTTCATCCTCTCAGCTATTGGGATCTGGTTGAATAACTGGGCAGTATGGTTATTAGTCTGGTTTGTTCAAGGATTTTTATTTGTCTGTTTTTTTGCAGCAATACATTATTGCTCTCACTATAGTTTGTATAAGTCAAAAAATACTAACCGATTCGTGGGAACCTTCTTATCATTAGTATTGTTGATGAACTTTTCGTTTCACAAATATATTCATATTGGACATCATCGAGAAGCAAAAATCAAAGGTAAAATCGTAGGAGATACGTCAGCATGGCAAACCTTTCCTAATATTAATACTTATCTCTTTGTCTTGACATATTTTTATCCTCTCGCGGCATGGAAAAATTGGTGGATAGTGACCAAAGATTTATATTTAGATTCTTTTAAAACACCTACTGAAGAGGAATCGGCCTTACCAGCTAACTTTTATTTGAGCTATTTTAAAACACCAGAACAACGCCAATTTGTCTTACAAAATAATTGGCTACTTTTGGGTTGGGTTGTATTAATGGCAGGATTGACCGCAATTTTTCCTGGGATTTTGTTCTTTGGTTACTGGATACCATTAATATCTTTTGCTTCTCCATTCGGTTTTATTTTCAGTATTACAGATCACTATGGCTGTGAGTCTGACTTAAATCACAACCTATGGAATGATACACGAACAATGATTTCTAACCCGATAATTAGGTTTTATTACTGGAATAATAATTACCATGTAGAGCATCATCTATACCCAAGTATGCCACCATGTAACTACTCCAAGATACATGAGTTAATTCAACATCACCTTCAGCATATTGAAAAATCATACTTGATGTTTCATCTCAAAATAATGCGGGGCTTGATTGCGGCGAAAAGTCAGTAGATATGGTTGTATGCTTGGAGGTTCTCTAATCAAAATACAATTATGATGCAATATCGTAGATTCGGGCGGACAGAATTACCAATACCAGTTTTTTCATGCGGCGGAATGCGCTACGCCTATACTGAAGATAAAGAGCTTACTCAAGAACAAATTCCCGATGAAAATCAACAGAATCTAGAAGCCACTATTCGCCGTTCTTTAGAAGTTGGCATCAATCATATCGAAACTGCCCGAATGTATGGGACTTCTGAGATGCAATTAGGAGCTATTTTACCTAAGTTACCTAGAGAAAAAATTATTGTCCAAACTAAGGTTACTCCTACATCTGACTCTGAAGACTTCCGCCATTTATGTGAGAAATCTTTGGCTTTATTAAACTTAGATTACATTGATTTATTGACAATACATGGTATTAATTATGAGCCACAGTTTGAGGATACCGTTCGTCCCAATGGTTGTTTTGATGTAGCGCGACAATTGCAAGCTCAAGGTAAGGTAAAGTTTATTGGCTTTTCTACCCACGCGCCAACGGATTTAATTATTAAAACTATTGAAACTAATCAATTTGATTATGTAAATTTACATTGGTACTACATTAATCAATTCAATTGGCGTGCTATCGAAGCAGCCACACGCCACGACATGGGGGTGTTTATCATTAGCCCATCAGATAAAGGTGGTATGCTTTATAAGCCTCCACAAAAGTTATTGGACTTATGCTATCCTCTCAGCCCAATGGTGTTTAACGATTTGTTTTGTTTAAATCATCTGCAAGTGCATACTCTCAGTTTAGGGGCATCTAGACCATCAGATTTTGATGAACACTTGAAGGTTGTAGAACTTTTAGATAAAGCGGATGAAATTTTATTGCCAATTTTAACTCGGTTAGAAACAGCTGCGTTCGCTTCTCTCGGAAAAGACTGGTATAGTACTTGGCACATTGGTTTACCCCACTATAGCCAAACTCCTGGTGAAATTAATATTCCAGTTATTTTATGGTTGCGAAATTTAGCGATCGCTTTTGATATGTGGGAATATGCTACAAGACGTTACAACCACTTAAATAATGCCGATCCTTGGTTCCCTGGTAAGACAGCCGAACGAGTTAGAGAATTTGATTTTAGCAATTGTTTGCGTCATAGTCCCCATGCTGACAAAATCCCAGCTTTATTAGAAGATGCCCATAGGTTGTTATTTCAACCTAGTTAAAGATAAATAACGGAGTGGTTGCAGATGTCGTATTTTAAGTTATTAAAAAATAATCAAAAATATAATTTAATACGTCATCGTTGGCTAGTAATTGTTCTAGCTTTGGTAACTGCGATCGCGATAATTATTTCTAACCAAATTAACTTAACAACCCAAGCAAAACCAAGATCTCAAATTATTGTTTATGTACCAAATGAACCCACAACTTTTAATCCAGCTTTAATACTCGAATCAGCTTATACTTTACTATTTAATTATGAGGGTCTAGTTAAAGAAAATGGTCATGGAGAAATTGAACCTTGTCTAGCTGAATCTTGGCAAACGTCACAAGATAAAACACAAGTAATATTCACCCTCCGCAAAGGTCTAAAATGGTCAGATGGTAAGTCACTAACTGCGGAAGATGTGGTTTTTACTTACAATGAAATTTATGCCAATCCAGTCATTCCTACTTATGCTAAAGACTTCTTCCTAATTGGTAAAAACCGTACATTTCCCAAAGCGCGTAAATTAGATGATTTGCGCGTTGAATTTAAATTACCTGAACCATTTGCGCCATTTATTCGGGCGACAAAACTAGAAATTTTACCAGCCCATATATTTCGGGAAAGTGTTAAACAAAAAGACAAGGAAGGTAGACCGAAATTTTTATCTACTTGGGGAATTGATACTCCACCAAAAAATATTATTGTCAATGGCCCTTATATAATAGAATCTTATACTCCTAGCCAGCGAATAACTTTTCAGAAAAATCCTTATTACTGGCGTAAAGATACTCAAGGCAATTCGCAACCTTATATAGAACGTGTCATTGCCCAAATTATTCCTAATCAAGATACTGCCTTAGTTCAATTCCGTTCTGGAGGATTGGATTACATCAACGTTAATACTAATTATTTTTCTTTATTAAAACATGAAGAAGGTAAAGGAAATTTTACTATCTATAATGGCGGTCTTTTTATAGGCTCAAGTGCTATTACTTTTAATCTCAATAAAGGTAGTAGAAATAGTAAAATATTGATCGATCAAATCAAGTCTCAATGGTTTAACAAAGTCGAATTTAGACAAGCGATCGCTTATGCAATTAATCGCAAACAAATACTCAACAATATCTATAGGGGATTGGGGCAGCTACAAAATTCACCCATCGCAGTACAGAGCAAATATTATTTACCCATTAAAGCAGGTTTAAAATTATATGAATACAACCTCCAAAAAGCAAAAGCTCTACTTTTCAAAGCAGGGTTTAAATATAACAATCAAGGTCAATTATTAGATAACCAAGGAAATCTTGTTCGCTTTACTCTCACAACAAATGCTAGTAATAATATCTTGCAGGCAATGGGAGTAATCATCAAAGAAAATTTACTTGACCTTGGCATAACTATTGATTTTAATCCTGTAGCTACTAACATTTTCATTAACAAATTGACTCAAACTTTTGATTGGGAATGCCAATTACTTGAGGTAGCAGTTGGTCAAGAACCCAATGATTGGGCTAATGTTTGGCTTCCTGATGCTGGTTTGCACTTTTTTAATCCACCATCCCCACCAGGACAAACGCCAATAACCGGGCGAGAAATAGCAGGCTGGGAACGGAAAGTTGGTGATTTATATATGCAAGCGGCCTCAGAATTAGATGAAGCAAAGCGCAAGGCTATCTATGCAGAAACTCAACGCATTACTCAGGAGTATCTACCATTTATTTATTTAGTCAACCCTTTATCAATGGTGGCAGTCCGAAATCGTATTCAAGGTATTAAACACTCTGCCCTCGTAGGAGCATTTTGGAACCCTTACGAACTAAAACTGACTGAAACTAACTAAAGAGGATATCGTTGTATATGCAAATTCCCGTTATTGACTTCAATCCTTTTCTAACTGGTGACAAAGTTGCAAAACAAGCTGTGGCTTCGCAAATCTCTCTGGCTATTCATGAAGTCGGGTGTTTTTATCTCACAAATTATGGTATTTCTCAGAATCTAATCACTCAAGCCTTTTCACAAGCTGAGAGCTTTTTTGCCCTACCAGAAGATGAAAAAGAACAAGTATCGTTCTTTCCAGACCGGAATCTTCGTGGATATCATAACTTTAAAAAAAATGAAGATCGGCACAACGCCAATGAACTAATGACAGAAGGATTTCATTTCGGTAAAGAAATCACTCCCGATAAAGTTGGTGATATTGAAGATCCTTTTTTTGAACCCAATAAATGGCCTAAAAATCCGGCTCAATTTCGTGAAGTGATGATGGAATTTTTCAATTTTTGTCATGAAAGTGCCTTGAAAGTATTGCAAGCCTTAGCTATTGCTCTGCAAATTCCAGAAGATTACTTCACAAATTTATATTCAGAGCAAAATCACGGTATGGTTTGGCATCACTACCCATCTATTTATCACCCTCCAGAAAAAGGCAAAGTTTATTTGACAGAACATACCGATATAGGAAGCCTAACATTTTTATTTCAAGATTCTGAAGGCTTAGAAGTATATACAAATTCTGGAGAATGGGTTGTAGCGCCCTTCATTCCTGGCGCAATTATAGTGTTGGTTGCAGATTTGATGCAACGATGGACAAACGATAAGTTCCGCGCCACACCACATAGAGTTATAGTTCCTACTCAATTGCATAGTGCCAAACAAAGGTACTCATGCGCCTTTTTTACAGGTCCCAATTATGATGCGCCAATTAGCACAATTAAGACTTGCTTAGATAAAGATGAAATTCCTAAGTATCCACCAATTTTAGCCAAAGAATATTTCAAGCAACCAAAAGGATAGCTACAGATTAGAAAAAATCAATGGACAAACTACAATTGCTAACAAAGTCAAATCCTCCAACTTGGTTAAAAATTTTGGTAATTAGCCTGATTGGTTTAGGTATTTTCTTTCGCTTTAGTCATTTGGGACAAAAAGTTTATTGGTACGATGAATCTGCTACATCGCTGGCAATATCTGGTCATACCCTAGCCGAGGTCAAACAAGAAGTTTTTAACAATTGGGACAATAGTAAAGACGTAATTCTTGTCAATACCTTAGACAAATATCAACACATTAATCCAGATAAATCTGTAGTTGATACAGTGCGTTACTTAATAACTTCAGATCCACAACATCCACCTTTGTATTATGTGATGGTGAGATTGTGGGCGCAGGTCTTCGGTGATTTTCCGGCAGGAGTCAGGAGTTTATCAGCAGTAATTAGTTTGTTGGTATTTCCTTGTGTGTATTGGCTGTGTTTAGAGTTGTTTGAGTCACCACTAGTTGGGTGGGTAGGAATGGCTGTGATGGCGGTTTCTCCCTTGCAGGTTTTCTTTGCTCAAGATGCACGAGAATACGGTTTATGGATGGTGACGATTCTAGTATTCAGTGCTGCTTTATTACGAGCCATGCGCCGAGAAAGTGGCTGGAGTTGGGTTGTGTATGCTCTTACCCTAGCCTTAGGATTGTACACTCATTTATTAACAGCTATGGTAGCGCTAGCTCATGGCATTTATGTAGTTATTACGCAAAAGTTTCGTTTCAACACAACCCTGCGTAATTATCTAGTAAGTTCCATTGCGGCTGGCTTAATGTTTTTACCCTGGCTCATTGTACTCATTACCCAGGTTCATACTGCCACAAATCTTTTGTCATGGATAACATTTAAAACAGATAGTATTTTCGACTTAATTGGTATTTGGCTCAGTCGGATTAGTAGAATATTTTTTGATTATAATTTAGCTTCCGATAATGCTTGGATTAATAATTTACCTTCAGAAAGCCCTTTATATTATAGTCTTTCTACAATAATCTTTATTTTAATATTATTTATTTTTATTATTGCTTTTTTCAAAGTTTATTTATCAAATAAAATCGGTTTATTTATTGCTTTACTAGGAGGAATTCCAGGTTTAACATTGCTTTGCTACGACCTAATTTTTGGAGGTATTCGCTCCATTCATTTTCGCTATCAGTTACCGTTATACCTCAGCATCCAAATTACTGTGGTCTATATTTTAGCTTTCCATCTTGTCTGGGCGAAGAACTGGCAAAAAACCCTTTGGCAACTCATGTTGGTGGGATTACTCACTTGTGGACTAGTTTCTGATGTAAAATTTTTTCAGGCTGAAGCTTGGTGGCCGCAAATAGGTGGCAAGAATTTGTTAGCAATGAGTCAAATTATTAATCGATCTAATAGTATTTTATTACTGAGTAACAAAAATGATTATAATTTGGGAGTTATCCTCACATTAAGTCATAATTTAGAGCCAACAACTCCCTTACTTTCCATACAAACTAACCAATTACCAATGATGGATCAAGATGACAAATCAATTTTCTTCTTTGACGACCTAGAAAATAGTTTAGCCTCTCAACTTCAACAGGATAAAAGTAACTCACTGAAACTAGTGTACCCTCTTGAAGGCTTTTGGCAACTTGATAAAAATTAGAAAGCTTGAATACTGGTATATGTGATTGTTGAAGTCTCAAGAAAAACTATGAAGGAAGTAAAATTTGCATGAAGCAATATATGAATTATTTTAATACTGTCGTTGTCAATTACAAAGCTCCATTATCTACTTATTCAGTACTTTTCAGTCGCTTTACTCGCTTTGCTGTAGTTGGTTTAAGTGGAGTACTTGTAGACTTAGGGACATTCTATTTCTTGCATAGCTCATTGTGTTTTACGTTAACTATGAGTGCTATGCTTTCAACAGAAATAGCAATTATTAATAATTTTATTTGGAATGATTTATGGACGTTTAATGATGTATCTTATCAGTTAAAAAATAATCACAGATTGCAACGTTTGCTTAAGTTTAATCTAATTTGTTTAGTTGGTCTTGTTTTAAATAGCCTAATTGTAAGTTTGCTATTTTATAAATTCCAAGTGAATGAATACATAGCTAAATTGATGGCGATCGCTTGTGTAACACTTTGGAATTTCTGGCTCAACCTGAAGATAAACTGGCAACAAGTAAGAGAGTAGTTCTAGATATCTAAGAAAAATTATGTTAAAACCACTAGTAATGTTTGGGTACAGTTTAGTTTTTCTAATAACTATATTTTTTACTTCCGGCTTTTTAAATATAGTTTTACCCTATTCCCAAACTATCCAAAATCTTGGGGAAATCAGTGTTAAATGGCAATATTTCACTGAACATAAAAATGATTACAATGCTATTTTTCTGGGGCCAAGTACTACTTACTTTGGCGTAGTACCAAAATTATTTGATGAGTACATGACAAAACAGGGTAAAAGTGTAAAATCTTTTAACTTTGGGATATCAGGTGCAAACGTCTCAGAAATAGATTTTTATTTACAGAAAATTCTGGCATTAAAATCAGCAAACTTAAAGTGGATATTTCTAGACTGTTCAGTTGACTTATTTACAAACTTTGCTTCTACTTCTGCTCAGGAGATATACTGGCATACTCCTAGCAAAACATTAGAAAATTTTCAGTTAATTTTGGAATCATCAATCGATAGCTGGACAGTCAAAGTTCCCTATTTATACGCGAACTTCCAAAGCTTTATTTACCAATGGCTGGGTCTCGGTCAGCTTGCTAATTTTTGGCAAGAAAGAATATTAAATTTAGATTTATCTAATGCAGATCCATTAGCAAAAGTATCTGAAGATAAACTCTTACAAGAATCAGGGTATTATGCCATAGATTGGCAGAAAAAAGCAGAGAAATGGCAGACACTGTTCCGAGCAAATGGATTAGATAGTTATCTCAAAAATCTCAAAAATGAACAAGTAAAGTTAGCTAATTTAAATTCAGAAGATGTCTTCAATAATTCATCCACAATATATGGAGTGCAAATGATGAAAAATATTGTTGCCCGGATTGAACAATATCAGCAAATTAATAAAAATAAAATTGACGCTATATTTTTCATTCCTCCCCTTTTAGAAACTGATTCCAACCACTCTGCGCTTTACAAAGCTTACGCATCAGGATATATCAATACTTTATTTGCTTTTAATAATCCTAATAATTTTCCTAATTTATATGCAGTAGACCGCCGAATTGATAGCGCACATCTTAACCATCAAGGAGCAAAAGAATTCACTTTTTTACTAGGATCACAATTTAATCAACATTTAAATAATTCAGAAAAGAAACTGGTAAGTTCTAGGAGTTGAATAACAAATTCAATAACTATTAGTACAATGTAAATAAATATGATATTCACAGAATTTCGCTTTGTATTTTTCTTTTTAGTTGTGTTATGCGTTTATTGGGCTTTGCAGAAACACAATCATCGTAAATGGTGGCTGCTAGTTTGTAGTTATATCTTCTATAGTGCTTGGGATTGGCGTTTCCTGTTTTTACTGTTGCTATCAACAGTGATTGATTACTTTGTTGGTTTAATGCTCTCTAGACCACAGATTAGTGATGTGTCAAGCAAAGAAATTACCAAGTCTGACGTAGTACAAAAAGCAGAAACTACAGGTTTGGGGTATTGGAATGCCTTGCTGAACAAGCCACAAAATCAGCAGCAACGCAAGGCATGGTTGATACTTAGTTTAGTAGCGAATTTAGGAATATTAGGTTTTTTTAAATACTACAACTTCTTCAGCGATTCTGCTGTTAACTTGTTAAGTTTTTTGGGTTTACCTATCAGCCTGAAAACCATGAATATTATTCTCCCAGCAGGAATTAGTTTTTACACTTTTCAAACTCTGAGTTATTCCCTTGATATCTATCTAGGTAAACTCAAACCTGTGAAAAACTTTTGGGATTTTTCTCTCTTTGTAACTTTTTTTCCGCAACTGGTTGCGGGACCAATTGTTCGTGCATCTACCTTTTTACCCCAACTGCTAACCCCAAAAAATTTAAGCAAGGTAGATTTTCGGGGATGTTTCATGCTGTTTCTTGTAGGGTATTTCAAAAAAGCCTGCATTTCAGACAATCTTTCTCCTGTAATAGAACAGTATTTCCAGAATCCAGAAAATTATACTTTCGTGAGTTGTTGGATTGCTGTTATTTCTTTCGTCATACAAGTATACTGTGACTTTTCTGGTTATTCTGATATGGCGATAGCCTCTGCCGGTTTACTTGGATACAAACTACCTCTCAACTTTAATTTTCCCTACCTTTCTAGTAATATCACTGAGTTGTGGCAACGCTGGCACATTACCCTCTACAGTTGGTTGCGAGATTATGTCTATATTCCTTTAATGAGAAAGCGACCAAAAGCTCAACGAACAGAACTATTTGAATATAGAAATCTTCTCATTTTGATGCTTCTATCAGGACTCTGGCATGGAGCTGCTTGGCATTTTGTAGTTTGGGGAGGATTAAATGGAATCGCTTTAATTATTCACAAGCAATGGTCATCTATAATCGCTCCTTATAAGGGATTATTACCACTAAGAAAGATGCTAGGTATTCCCCTAACAATGTATTGGTTTTGTGCTTCTGCCATCTTCTTTCGGAGTAATGATATTAGCAGTGCTATACAAATAGAAAAATCCTTTTTATTCTTGACTTCTCTTGGCTCTGAAAATATTAACATCCAAATTGCATGGATTTTTGTACCTTTAATTATCCTCCACTGGGCAGCTTATAAAGGTTGGTTTACTCAATGGTGGCGTCAAATTCCTAGCTGGAGTTTTGCTGTTGTTTTTGGGGTATTGGTTTCCGGCTTATTTCGGCTGACAGTTATCAGTCCTCAACCCTTTGTTTACTTTCAGTTTTAGTGTGCAATAAAGCAAATAAAGAACCATAGAGACGTAGATAATGCTAGTTGTTGCGTGGTTGCGAAAAACCCTTCAAGTAGAGTTACCTATAAGCTGTTTGTTTGATTATCCAACGATAGTGGAGGTAAATCGGCAGATTTCAGAATACCGCGAAAATTAGTTGAGACTCCTAACTCCATCTCTTAAACCATTACTCCGGACAAAAAAAGAGTTGTCAATTTCTTTGACTCAGCTGCAGTTTTGGGTATTAGCTCAATTAAATCCGGGTATTTCCGTCTATAACATTCCCCTGGCTTATCGGTTGACGGGTTTACTCAATGTCACAGCCCTAACACAAAGCATCGTTGAAATTGTGCGTCGTCACGAAGCCTTGCGAACTACTTTTGCGATCGCAGAGCCGTAACTCAGTTTCTATTGTTACTTGAACTGATAATTACTAATCCCGAATCTGGTCTGAGTGAACTTTCCTTATTATTTCACAAGCGTAATTCTCCATACCGTGCTATCTAAATACACATATTAATTATTAAAATATACAAAATCCTGATTTAGAAAACAAAAATTATGTCAAACATGATGATGGAAGAAACAAAGCTGACTATTTTGCGAGAAATGCGACTATTTCTCGTTGTTTGGGTAGGACAGTTGATTGCCCTAATTGGTTCAACTACCACTGGCTTTGCCTTAGATCTCTGGGTTTACAATCGCACTGGATCAGTCACCCAGTTTGCATTTGTATCCCTGTTCAATACTCTACCTTACGCTTTAATTTCCCCTATAGCCGGATCTCTGGTAGATAGGTGGGATCGCCGTAAGACAATGATTATCGCTGATCTGTTGGCGTGTTTAGGAACGATCGCGATCGGCGTTTTATTCATCATGGGTCGGTTAGAAGTTTGGCACATTTACCTAGCCAATACCTTCACTGCTGTTTTTATGGCTTTTCACGCACCTGCTTATACAGCATCCACAGTCTTACTAGTACCGAAACAGCACCTCACCCGTGCTAACGGTCTGATGAGTCTGCTGTATGGCATTTCCATCATCATTGCACCAACTCTAGGAGGTATTCTACTTAGTATTGTTCATTTGCAAGGGATTATTCTGCTTCACATCGCCAATGTTTGTATTGCTGTTGTCTCCCTAATGCTAGTCAGATTTCCACAAGTCAATACAACTGCTATTGTAACCGCCAAAAGTTCATTGCTAAATGAAATAACCTACGGATTTAAATATTTGATCACTAGACCAGGACTGCTAGGACTAATGTTGTTCTCTGCTTCCAGCCTTTATCTGGTGGGAGGGATTAATGTCATAACTATACCTCTGGTGTTAAATTTCGCTTCCGTAAACGTTCTAGGAACTATTATGTCGCTATTTGGCATTGCGCTTTTAACTGGTGGCTTGCTGATGAGTATCTGGGGAGGGCTAGAACGAAATGTATATGCGATCTACGGTTGTATGCTTTTGAATGGTATATTTATTTTCATAGCCGGTGTGCAACCTTCTCTTATCGTCTTCACTGTGAGCATTTTCTTATTCTCCTTGACACAACCAATAGTTTTTAGTTCTACGCAAGTTGTGATTCAAAATAAAGTAGAACCGAGCGTACAAGGTAGAATTTTTGCACTCAAAGGAGCAATTGAAGCTGCAGCTTTACCTATAGGTCAAATCACGATTGGGGCTTTAGCTGAGAAAGTTTTTGAACCCTTAATGGCTACTAATAGTTATTTCGCAGGAAGCATTGGACAAATCATCGGTGTTGGGTCAGGTCGTGGTATGGGACTTCTACTAATGATGATGGGAGTATTGACAATTTTAGGAACCTCTATGGCCTACTTATACCCTCGCCTACGGTTTGTCGAAGATGAACTGCCTAATGTTAGTCATGCAGTGGCGATCTCTCCTGATACAATTTATAGAGCGTGCGATCAATTAAATCCAGACCCTTCTGAAAGCCAAGCTTTTTAACTTTAAGTATGAATTAAGCAATAAGAGCTATAATTTTTAATTAGCAGGCTTTATAGTACTAATTCATGACCAGTCCTAATATTTGAAAACACTATCTATATGTTTCAATAAATCTACACGCACAAGGAATCAAAATCTAGTTTATGGGCTTAAGTGGTGCAGATTAAATCACAATTTTAGAGTACTATAGCAAAAATTATAAAAGTTTTTCAAGTCAGTAATTTATAGAGAAATCTTTAGTGAGATACTGCATTTTCATGAGAGTAACTTTTATAAAGTGGCGGATGTTGTCATAATTTTTCATCCAAAAATCTAGTCAGTTTATTTTAGAATATGCAAATCAAATCTGTTACCAATCAATCCTTAATGAACGATACTTCTCCTCCATCTGCTAATAAATTTTGGGATAATCTAAAAGTTATCGCCGTCTCTTACTGGTATCCAACAGAGTCTGGGGAAAGAGCATTTCCAGAGGTGCTTCGTATGTGGGGAATGCTCATTCTCCTGATTATATTAATTGTTGCACTGGTGAGCGTAGCTGCCTTTAATAGCTTTGTTACTCGCTACTTAACCGATGTCATTGAAGAGAAAGATTATTCTGGCTTTATTAAGACGCTAGTGCTTTACAGTGCTGCTCTTATCTGTGTAACACTCTTAAATGGATTGTCGAAATTTGTTAGAAAAAAAATTGCATTTGATTGGTACAAATGGTTAAATAATCGCATATCATTAAAGTATTTAAGCAATCGTGCCTATTATAGAATAAACTTTAAATCTGATATAGATAACCCTGATCAACGAATATCCCAAGAAATCGAACCTTTGACCAGTAATGCTCTCTCGTTTTCAGCTACTTTTCTAGAAAAAGTGCTAGAGATGACGACTTTTTTAGTAATTCTTTGGTCAATATCCCAATTTATCTCAATTGTTTTGGTTGTTTATACGATTATAGGCAATTTAATTGCTTTTTACTTGGGTCAACAACTAAATAAAATTAATCAAGAAGAACTAGAACTTAAAGCAGAATACAGTTATTGTCTGACTCATGTTCGTAATCACGCTGAATCGATAGCTTTTTTTCAGGGAGAAAACCAAGAATATAATATAATTCAACGCAGATTTGATAAACTGCTAAAAAATATTTTACGCAAGATTGATTGGGAGAGAAATCAGGAGTTTTTTGACGGAGCATATAAGTCTGCTATTCAAATATTTCCATATCTGGTACTTGCACCTTTATATATAAGTGGTCAAGCTGATTTCGGAGAAGTTGTCCAAGCCAGTATAGCTGCTAATCAGTTTGCCTCAGCTCTAGGAACATTAATTAGGGAATTTGGAAATTCTGGACGATTTTCTAGTTACGTTGAGCGTTTATCAGAATTTTCCGAGGCATTAGCAGAAGTTAGCAAACAACCAGAGAATGTCACTACCATTAAAACAATAGAAGAAAACTGTCTGGCATTTGAGAATGTCACATTACAAACGCCTAACTATGAGCAGGTCATTGTCGAAGATTTATCACTTTCTGTTCAACCAGGAGAAGGTTTATTAATTGTGGGACCGAGTGGTCGAGGTAAAAGTTCTCTGTTGAGGGCGATCGCTGGTTTGTGGAATGCAGGAACTGGTCGTCTGGTGCGACCTCCGCTACAAGAAGTTTTATTTTTGCCCCAACGTCCTTATATAATTTTGGGAACTTTACGCGAACAGTTACTTTATCCTAATACAAATCGTCAAATGAGCGATGTAGAACTCGAAGAAGTTTTGCAACAAGTCAACCTGCAAAACTTGCTAAGTCGAGTCGAAGGCTTTGATACAGAAGTTCCTTGGGAGAACATATTATCGCTGGGAGAACAACAACGCCTTGCATTTGCACGATTGCTTGTTACTCATCCTAGGTTCACTATATTAGATGAAGCAACGAGTGCTTTAGATTTGAAGAATGAAGGACATTTGTATCAACAGTTACAAGAGACCAAAACAACTTTTATCAGTGTTGGACATCGAGAAAGTCTATTTAACTATCATCAATGGGTTCTAGAACTTTCACAAGATTCCAGTTGGCAACTTGTGACCGTACAAGATTATCGGACTCAAAAAGCAAAAGAAATTGTCACTAATCCTTCTGAAAAAGCTCAAATTACAATAGATGATTCTCCCAAGAATGAATCCCAAATCCAGCCAGAAGTAACGGCAGAAATAGGCATAATCGAAGGGCTTTCTCATAAAGAAATACAGATATTAGCAGACTATTCACTTGGCACCGTTAGAAGCAAGGCAAGCAAAGGCCAATCCATCACTACTAAGGACGGCTTAACCTATGGCTATAATAAAGATCCAAAGGTATTGAAATGGGTGAGAGTTTAGTACCATAGTTCCGTTTTACGTAGTCAAATATAAACAGACCACTACACACGGTTTTAAGCAACACTAGTTTTTTCGCGTTCACGACAGAACACAGGTGTTATTCGCCGCTGCAAGGGAGGGATTCTTTAGTGGACAGGGGGACAGCCGTTTTTGACACAAAAACGGCTGTCAATTAGTCACACTTGCTGCTTTAGAAACTTCTACCCAAATCATTACCTAAGCTGCGGGAACTGAAGGATTTTGGATAGAGCAATTAGTGCGATAGCTTCGCTGCTGCGCTCCGCGCAGATCACGCATTATTCAACATTGGGAATCCCAAGACGAACCTGAACACCTGCGCACCATTTGCGATACGCACAAGCTAAAGCAAGCGGGCTTATCCCCTACTGTTCAATAAACAAAACGCAGCGCGGTTGTTGGGACTTTATCAACGAGTGTTGCAAGCTGAGGAAGTAGACACCCAGACACCACAGAAGTGGAGAAATAAAGGGGCAATCAGTGGTCATGATGGAGATCCTATCACTTCCTATCTTTTCGTAGCTACCGATGATAGTCGAGAACAGACAGAACTGTTGCTGTCCGGTTTAGTCGAGAAGCATAACGGCTATTTAAGAGTTAAAAATCTTATCTACCGCAATATTTTCAATACTGAATGGTTAGTCAGGCAATTAGACAATCTCCTCGCTTAACGAGCACCCGCTACATACCAGGCTTGATATGATTTGTCGTTTTGTTAAGAAAGGTTAAAATCTCAGGCAAGAGAGTTACAAAAATTCATGGTAAATTTTGAGAATAATTTGCAAGAAGTCTGATACGATAGACCCAAAGGTTATTGAGATTATTCTTCATTAACTTGATGCGTATTCCAGTTGTTTTGACAATTTTTCGGGAGAGAAAGTCATGACTAACATGGCTGTTCAAACTCCAATGTTGATTCCTTGGTGGTCAGCGAACGCCTGGTTAACCAACCTCTGGGTCCTCCTTTTAGGTGCTGATGTTGCTCATGCAGTCTTTGATTGTCTTATGGGCAGGAGCGATAACCTTGTTTGAACTGGCTCGCTTCAATACTGGACAACCCATGTACGAGCAGAACTTGATTCTCTTTTTGCCGCACCTGGTAAGCCTAAGTTGAGGAGCCACTGCCCTATGGCTAACGCCACGCCTTACGGTGAGTCCAGCGCGGGTTAAGCGCGTTGAGGCATGTGGCGTGAGCCAGTTAGGTGGTGAGCCAGTCGCGATCGAGAGCGGGAAACGCTTTCCTCAACTCAAAAGCCAACAGGCAATCAACAAAAAAGATTGATTATTACTAGCAACAACTTATCAAGATAAAAGCAATGCAAACATACGGTAATCGAAACGTCAAATATGATTGGTGGGCTGGTAACGCTCGCTTCGCTAATCTCTCTGGCTTATTTATCGGCGCACATGTGGCGCAAGCTGCACTGACAACTCTCTGGGCGGGTGCATTTACTTGGTTTGAACTCTCTCGATACAACCCTGCGGTACCGATGGGTGAGCAAGGGCTGATTTTGCTGCCCCACTTAGCGACTTTAGGCTTTGGTGTGGGAGAAGGTGGTCAGGTAGTGAATACTTACCCCTATTTCGTGATTGGGGCTTTGCACCTGATCTCATCTGCTGTTTTAGGTGCAGGTGCGCTCTTCCATACCTTCAAAGGTCCTCGGAACTTGAAAGACGCCTCTGGTCGCGCTCGTAAATTTCACTTTGAATGGGATGATCCCAAAAAACTCAGCTTTATCTTAGGACATCACTTGATTTTCTTGGGAGTAGGGGCTTTACTACTCGTGGGCAAAGCAATGTTCTGGGGAGGACTCTACGACTCCACTATTCATGATGTCCGACTCGTGAGTGAGCCTACCCTCAACCCATTTGTTATCTACGGCTATCAAACCCACTTTGCCAGCGTTAACAACTTAGAAGATTTAGTTGGCGGTCATATATATGTGGGTCTTATGCTCATTGGTGGAGGTATTTGGCACATCCTTACAGAGCCTTTTCCTTGGGCGAAAAAGCTTTTAATCTTCTCTGGTGAAGCCATTCTTTCCTACTCTTTGGGTGGTATTGCCTTAGCAGGATTTGTTGCAGCTTACTTTTGTGCGGTGAACACCTTAGCCTATCCCGTGGAATTTTACGGTCCTGTTTTAGAACTCAAATTCGGCGTTACGCCCTATTTTGCCGATAGCGTCAAATTGGCGAATGGCGCGTACACGTCTCGTGCTTGGTTGGCAAACGCCCACTTCTTCTTAGCTTTCTTCTTCTTGCAAGGACATCTGTGGCACGCACTGCGAGCCATTGGTGTTGACTTCAAACAAGTTGAAAGAGCATTAAATGCTGTTGGCAGTGATACTGTTCGCAGCGAATCGTAAAACTTTATAGATTGTAAAATTTTGGTAGTACTGGTGGGCATTGCCCATGCCCACCTTACTTCACTTCAACAGGTAATTTTTGGGTCAGACACCAGTCATTTAGATTCCCAAAATCTCAGAATGTTCACAAAGGAATTTAATTGTGGCAATTTCTACTGATAAAACCTTTGCAGCATACACAGATTCCCCCTGGTTAATTGGTAATGCTCGTTTAATTGACTTATCTGGTCTGCTTTTGGGCGCTCACGTGGCTCACGCAGGCTTGATTATGTTTTGGGTAGGATCAACGACCATATTAGAAGTGGTACGGTTTCTCCCAGGTATACCAATGTATGAGCAGGGACTCACTTTGTTACCCCACTTGGCAACTTTAGGTTGGGGAGTAGGTGCTGGGGGTGAAGTTGTCGATACTTATCCTTACTTTGTCATTGGAATGTTGCATTTAGTCGCATCTGCTGTTTTGGGGGCAGGGGGACTTTTTCATGTGTTTCGCGCCCCAGCTATCTTGAAGGATGCTGGAGGACGGGCAGCAAAATTTCATTATGAATGGAACGATCCCAAGAAATTGGGTTTCATCTTAGGTCATCATCTGATTATTCTAGGTTTTGGTGCATTGCTACTGGTGCTCAAAGCAATGTTTTTTGGTGGAATTTATGACACCAACATCGGAAATGTCCACCTGATTACCAATCCTACTCTTGACCCAAAGACAATCTTCGGCTACTTAGTTGGCATAAAAGATAGCACCAGGACACTTTTAGGAATGGCAAGTGTTGACAACTTAGAAGATGTTATCGGTGGTCACATTTGGATAAGTTTAATTTTAATTGCGGGTGGTGCCTGGCACATTCTTGTGGCACCTTTTGGTTGGGTTCGGCGAATTTTCCCAATTGCAAATGGTGAAGAAATTCTTTCCTACAGTTTACTAGGTTTGGCTTTGATGGGTTTTATTTCTGCCGTGTTTGTCGGCTATAACACGACAGTTTTTCCGCCAGAGTTTTACGGTAAAGACCGTCTTGGTTCAGCAGATATCCAGTTCTTTTTGGGTGTATTGGCGTTTTCAGGTTTTGTTTGGCATTATTGGCGATCGCGTCAAGAAGAAGGGGTGTAAGGGTATAAGGGTGTAGGGGAGCCACTGCCCTTCGGGTTCGCAGTCGCCTACGGAGGGAGACCCTCCTGCAGCGCTGTCTCACCGTGCGCGGGTTAAGCGCGTTGAGGCATGTGGCGTGAGCCAGTACTGTTCGCGCAGCGTGGCACTTTGTGCCATAGTCCTTGTTTCCCGACAGAGGATAAGAGCGTGTGTAGGGAATAAATCAGTGCTTGCTCTGACACCAAGGTGATTTTAGACCACCCCTACACCCGCGCGTTT
This sequence comes from Brasilonema sp. CT11, assembly GCF_017982655.1. GTDB lineage: Bacteria > Cyanobacteriota > Cyanobacteriia > Cyanobacteriales > Nostocaceae > Brasilonema. The sequence continues at coordinate 32,457 of NZ_JABXYX010000034.1, forward strand.
TGGTCAAGCGTGACCTTAATGGATTTTTTCTCAACTACAGCTAAATAAATGTTTCATGCCTGTAGTTACCAGGAGTTAGCTGCAGGCAATTTTTTGAGGTTATTTTTGGGGCTTTACAATTATGCTTACACTTTTTTGCGCTGTCTCGGGATGGGCTATTCTGATGTTCTTGATTTGGAATGTCTGGATAACTTTGAAAACAGGAGCAAGTCATCTCAAAACTTTGCACCAAATTCCTTGCTCTGGTTGTGAATATTTTACCAATGACTACCGCCTCAAGTGCACAGTTAACCCAGTGAAAGCATGTTCCCTAGAAGCACTCGGCTGTCTTGACTTTGAACCAAAGACCGATTGTTGTAATGCTAACCAAAAACGACCCAGAAAGCTGTGTAAATAGCAAAAATCTTAAAAGATGCCAAGTAAATACGCCTTAGCGTACCGGGACTGTCAGGATTGGGAAGTAAAGAGTAAAAGATAATTTCTTTTGACTTTCTCCCTTTGTTTAGTCTCCGATAACAGGAGGTTTCATCTTGACTAGGCTAAAAGTTGGTATTAATGGATTTGGTCGTATCGGGCGTCTTGTGTTTCGCGCTGGGATCGACAACCCCAACATTGAGTTTGTTGGGATTAACGACTTGGTACCACCGGATAATCTCGCTTACCTACTAAAGTACGACTCAACTCATGGAACCTATAAGGGCAATGTTGAGGCAAAGGATGATGGTATCGTTGTCAATGGACACTTCATTCCTTGTGTATCAATCAGGAATCCAGCAGAATTGCCCTGGGGTAAATTGGGTGCAGATTATGTAGTTGAATCTACAGGTCTTTTCACTAACCATGAAGGAGCTGCGAACCACCTTAAAGCAGGAGCAAAGCGGGTTATCATTTCAGCTCCCACCAAAGACCCAGACCGAGTTCCTACTTTACTAGTAGGTGTTAATCATCACCTGTTTGACCCTGCAAAAGACACCATCGTCTCCAATGCCAGCTGTACCACAAACTGTTTGGCTCCCGTCGCTAAAGTCATCAATGATAACTTTGGGTTAACCGAAGGGCTGATGACCACAGTTCACGCCATGACCGCCACTCAACCTACTGTAGACGGTCCGAGTAAAAAGGACTGGCGAGGAGGTCGCGGTGCGGCGCAGAACATTATTCCCTCCTCTACAGGCGCAGCAAAAGCGGTAGCACTTGTTTTGCCAGAGTTAAAAGGTAAGTTGACTGGTATGGCATTTCGGGTTCCTACCCCTGATGTTTCGGTAGTCGATTTAACCTTTAAAACTGCCAAAGCTACTAGCTACAAAGATATTTGTGCTGCTATGAAGCAAGCTTCGCAAGGAGAGCTTAAAGGTATTTTAGGCTACACAGAAGACGAAGTTGTTTCCACAGATTTTCAGGGCGATGTTCGTTCTAGCATCTTTGATGCTGGTGCTGGTATTGAACTCAACTCTAACTTCTTTAAGGTTGTTGCTTGGTATGACAACGAGTGGGGTTACTCGAATCGTGTTATTGACCTCATGTTGTCGATCGCACAGAAGGAAGGTCTGTTGGAGCGTGTACTTGCTACTGTAGCTTAACAGTTAACAGTTATCAGTTATCAGTTGTTACTGGTTACTGATAACTATCATTAATCAGCACTGGAACTCGGGCCAATAAGGGAAAGCGATTTTCTGATACTCTTGTGATAAACTTCGTTTAACTCATGAAAATGCTATTTTTTTACTAATTTCCAAAGCTCTAACTTTTTAGGGTAAATATTCTCCTCTATCTTGTAATTCTGCTCGTTCTCAAGCTTAGATCGCACTGCTTGGAGGAAAGAATTGTGGGAAGGATTGTATAGAAACACATCCCTGAAATTATTAGGAATTTGCGGTACCTTTGATTCATTGATCAATTCAAAGCGTACTTTTGGATCAATTTGATCAATCAGAGAGAATTTATCAGCTAGAAGAGACCAACTTCCCTGACAGGAACTCATCACAAGTGGTTGGTTAGCTTTGTTGATGATCTCAACCGCTTGGGGAGTATAGATATTTTGGTACTTAAGCCACCAAGTTTTTGCTTGAGAACTACTTACACAGGATAGGACTCCAGATGTAAGCACCACAACCATAACAACCTGCCAAAGCTTTTGTTTCCAGATGTTAACAGAGATGGGGATGATTTGACTGGCTAGGAGGTATGCAACTGCTAGCTGAATACCTAAATAGAAAGGGATTAAATACCGAGGAGTTTGCGATCGCACCCCTCCAAAAATTAAATCTGGTATTGCTAAAGGTAGCGCTGTCACGCCAATCAATGTTAAGACAAACAACCAAACCCGCTTTGGAGTTTTAAGACAAAGAAAAGAAATCGAATATCCTACCAAAATTAAGACAAAAGGAATCAATAATTTTGTTATAAATTTCAATCTAGGATCATGATCGTAACTGCCTAAATCGTAGCCAAAATCTAAGAAAAAATAACTAAGGTTAATAATCCAGTTTTTAATTAAAGTTAACTGGGAGACTTGATCAGATGTCCAGCTTGTTGTAGTACTAGCTTGTGCAAAATTAATAATAATAACCAAAAGCCAGGGTATAAAGGCTAAAAACCCTAATAAAGACGCAAGCAGATAAGCAATAACCGTCTTAGTGAATCGAAACTTTTCAGTTGCAACTACATAGATACCATGAGCAATTGTTACCAATCCAGAAAACAGAAATGTATACAGTCCTAATACCACAGTAACTGCATACATTACCCAACTGAGCTTTGTTTTTAGTCGCATTGCTCGTAATAGTGTTGCGCTTGATAGCAAAATTGTCGAAGTCCACAAACTATACTCTCGCGCTTCCTGTGCGTATAACACATGAAATGGCGACACAGCTATCAGTGCAATTGCTACCCATCCCACGAGCGACGAATTAAATAATTCCAGACATAACCAATAGATGCACGGAAACGCCAGCAAGCTACTTAGGGCAGATAAACTTCTTATTACTGCTACTGAACTACCAAACCATTGCACCCAAAATCGCGTGATCACGTAATATAGTGGTGGATGCTGAGGGTCTTCTACTGCTAAAGATTTAAGAGTATCTGTTAAGGTTTTTTCAGGAGTGGGATGCTGATACTTCTGTAAATCTTCAACGCCAATTTCTTTACCATTGCAAACTTGCTCCACCACTTCTGACATGGTGTAGCCAAAAATCCGTAATGAGGTAAAAGTCTCATCGTACCAGTAGATTTTTCGGTCAAGATTGACAAAGCGAAAAAACACGCCCAGTATTAATAGGACGATTAGTAAAAACCGTAACCAAGTTGGAGGAAGGACTTTGTTATACATCATTTCGACCTTCTCATTCTTTTATAAAGAGTGATTGAAAATACAGACTTTCTCTGTCTTTTCAGTTATGTAAGAGATAGCTTTCGTTAAATGTAGCTTTATTTACAAGATACGAGCGTCGTAAATATACGGGATTTTGGTGACAACTTGAGCAGAACCTGACTTTTCACGGTATCTGGAAAACCTCTCTCCATTCCTCTCTCCTACGAGGAGAGAGGCTTTGAATTTTCTCCCCCTTTCCTACGAGGAAAGGGGGTTAGGGGGGTTAGGTCACTCCGTTTTTCCACATGACGTGAAAAGTCAGGGGCAGAACAAGCTTAAGAAGAACGCACCAACGCATTAAATCCCCCGGATTTCATCCGGGGGATTTAATGCAGACTGAGATTCCTGACTTTGCAAAAGTTGTCGGAAATTTAGTTATTCACGTTTGCGCAGCGTGTCTATACGGCTTATGATTTAGGACTGTTATAACTATCATTAATCAGTACTAGAACTCGCACCAACAAGGGAAAGCGATTTTCCGATGTCCGTCTGATAAACTTCGTTTAATTCATGAAAATGCTGTTCTACTGTTTTGACTGGGCGCGCCTCTTGCCAAAACTCGGTGAGTAAGTATGGGTTCTCTCGAATAGTACGGAGTTTGTACTCGAAGTCTCCTTCTTTTGAAGGGTCAAAAATGAAAGCTGGATGGCGAACAAACTCCTGTGCACCTCCTCGATTTGAGCAGAGTACTGGCACGCGACAGGCGATGAGTTCAAAAGTGACTTGTGGGAGATTATCTTCCCATTGTGATGGGACAACTCCCAAGTGGATTCCATCCAACATACTGGGAATATTTTCGTATTTGTACCCAGGGTAGAAACGGAAATGGTGAAGAGATTGAGCCAGAGATAACAACCGTCCTTTCTGCTCAATTGACGCTCCCAACTCGACCGAATCATAAATTCGGCTTGCTACAACCAACTCAAGCGAACTCAATTCTTCCTGTGGTAAAGAACGTAGTTCTTCTAACAAGAAGTAGAATCCTTTATCTCTTCTTGCTGGTCCCATGTAGATTAATTTAAAGGGCTGCCCTTGGGTGTAGGCTGCTGGGTTGCTGGGTGGTACTTGAAACTGAGCCGATTGGCTGCCTATATATTTTGTCGTCAATAGAGCTGGGTTAACTCCGTATTGGTTATAAATGGAAGTGGTTCGCTCAGAAACAGACAGTGCTACATCAACATAGCGGTTTATAAGAGAAACGATTTCCTCTCGCCGATAGCGGTACAAATCGGCTTGCCGAGGCATATCTGTACTACTCATCTCAAGAGGTTTGTTCAAGGGAGATTTTGTACGAGTTATCACTTGATACCAAATTTGGCTGTAGATCCCCCTGTAAATTTTTTTAGCTACAGCCACAGGAAGTGATTGCTGATCCTGACCTAGCAAACTTCCTAAATGATTTAGTTTTCTAAGAGTCAGTTCTAAATCTACATGTATTTTTGTGTCTAGGCAGGAAACACAAGCTCTTCCTTCAAGATAATTTGAGCATGGGCTACTTTCTAATTTCCATAAATTAACTTGAGGGCAAACCGACCAATAGTTATGTAAGCTAAATACCACCCGAGCGCCACTCTCTTTAGCTATCTTAAGGCAAGTAGCAGTTAATCCTTCCAAGTTATGAAAGTGAATAATTTGAAAAGGTCCATGTTCTGCTAAAAACTGTTGAAAGTATTTTTCTAACTCAGGATTTTCAACATTTCCTATAGGGTTATCAAAAGAAAAGTGAGAAGGGGATAAAACAGGAGAATTAACTATTGAAAAGGTTGGTACACTAGGATGACGACTGTTACTAACCTGTTTAATGTAAGGTTGTTTTCCGAAAAAGGTGTAGTCAACTCCACTATAAAGAAAATTCACTTCATAGTCACTTTGTTGACTAAAATAGTCAATCAAACTCCGGCAGTATATTGATACACCTCCCCCTAAAGATGGTTTTCCAAAGTAAGGGTCCCAGTTGTAATAAAGAATTTTGTATGACATCTTAGCCTCCAGTAATGAAAGTCAGCTTGATAAAGGTAATATCGAAATTACATAAAAAAATAATTTCACTATCGCTTGATTCTGTTTCCTAGCTGTAAACAGAATCTTTAGTTTATGAAAATAAAATTAATTACATATGGGAGAATAAATGAGCGTGTGATGTAGACCAGTCTGCCTTAACTAAAAACTTACAGAAGTTTGGCAAACCAGGATTACCAGTACCAAAAAAGTCACCTCCATCTACAACCACAGATACAGCTTCTTGAATATCATCTAGCGTTTCGCTATCAGCATGTGATAAATATATCGAAACTAGATACAAGCCATTCACTAAAGGCAAATTTTCTATGCCACAAAGAATATAACCTTGCTCAGAATTAAGAGTCAGATAATCGTTGGTGAAATTACTCCTTAATAACAAGTCAAAGGTACCTCTTTCATCGGCGAAAGCAATACTTACAACTACATTACTTAGACGCTTTCCTATATAGTTTGAGTATCCAACTTCAAAATAGTAATTTTTTCCAGATTGTAAAACTTGCTCTTCATGACCTTTTTCATTCAATATTCTAAAACTAGAAACTCTGACTCTTCCAGTACCAGTGCGATCTCTTCTCTGGTTTAAGGGCAACTCTTGAGCCAGACTGTAAGACTTTTCTAGGTAAACTCTAACAGCTTCTTCTGAAGTCCCATCTACACATAGTGTGCCTTGTTCAAGAAGAATTCCGCGATCGCACAAAGATTCCACCATACTCATGTTATGAGTCACGAATAAAATAGTTCGCCCTTCCTTCGCCACGTTACCCATCTTTCCCAGACATTTCTTTTGAAATTGCACATCCCCCACTGCTAGTACTTCGTCCACAATCAAAATTTCTGGTTCTAGGTGTGCTGCTATGGCAAAAGCAAGGCGTACGTACATCCCAGATGAATAATGCTTCACAGGAGTATCTAAAAACTTCTCCACTTCCGCAAAAGACACAATTTCATCAAACTTCTTTTTAATCTCAGCCTTGCTCATACCCAAAATAGCACCGTTCAGGAAAATGTTTTCTCGTCCTGTTAATTCTTGGTGAAAACCTGTTCCCACTTCCAACAAACTTGCAACTCTTCCGGTAATTAAAATTTGTCCTGTTGTGGGTTCAGTAATCCGGCTTAAAATCTTTAAAAGAGTTGATTTTCCTGCCCCATTGCGACCGATAATGCCAACAACTTCGCCCTGCTTAATATCAAAAGAAACATTCTTTAACGCCCAAAATTCCTCATGAGTTGGGTTGGGTATTTTTTTGCCAAAGGGTGTTAGGAGTTTACGACTGATGGCTTTGGTGCTAGTGGCGATCGCATCCCGCAAAGTACTGTTAGCTCCCCGCTTTTGGTGGCTAATTGTATATTTCTTGCCTAAATTTTCAACCCGGACTACATTATCAGACATACTCTCACTCCCTAGTTAAATAACAAGTTAAATAACATCTGCAAACGTGCGTTCGGTTTTACGGAAGTACCAAATACCACTGGCAAGAAGCAGAGAAGCCAATCCCATAGATAGAATGAATCCCGGCAAGTAGAGTTTTGACTGCCCGCTCAAAATTGCCCAACGAAAGCCATCAATCACCCCTACCATTGGATTTAAAGAGTAGAGTAAGCGCCACTTTTGCGATATCACGCTGCTACTATAAGCGACTGGAGATACATAAAAGCCAAACTGCACAAGAAACGGTACAATATGGCGGAAATCACGGTACTTGACATTCAGCGCCCCTAACCAAAGCCCCCCTCCAATCGCCACTGCAAAGGCAATCAGAATAAACAACGGTAGCGTCAAGATGCGCCAATCAGGTACAAAGTCATACCAAGCCATCAATCCTAACAGGATGATGCCAGAAATTAGAAAATCTACAAAGCTAACAATCACTGAGCTGACTGGCACAATCAAGCGAGGGAAGTAAACTTTAGAAATCAGGTGACTACTATTGATCAAGCTGAGACTGCACTCTGTTAAAGAGCTAGCAAAAAATTGCCAGGGTAGCATTGCTGCAAATACTAAAATTGGGTATGGCACACCTTCCGAGGGTAACTTCGCGAGATTGCCAAACACCACTGTGGAAATAATCATTGCTAAAAATGGTCGAAGCAAAGCCCAGGCAATCCCAATCACAGTCTGCTTATACCGCACCAAAATATCGCGCCAAGCTAGAAAGTAAAACAGTTCTCGATAGCGCCACAAATCTTTCCAATACAGGCTTTCAGTTCGACCGGCTTTGATAAGAGTTTTTGTAGTATCCATTTACAAATAACTGTTGGATGCTAGCTATGTAAATACTATTTAGACTTCTGCAAAGCGGAAAAATTCCTGAGATGGTTTATACACGCCATCACAAAACTTCCGATTTGACGTTGGGTAATCAAATCATGATTTAAACTAACAATTAAATAGGTGTTAGACGCATACGCGACATTCACACTTTTGGTTCAAACCTTAATGCAAGAGCGTTATGAAAAAGCTATCTTGATACTGACATAAATTAAACCACTAGAAGTAAAATCTCTGCTCGACATGACTTATTTCGTTAAGGTGGCTGATTCAGGCTAATCCTCTTTCCTTGAGCCGTTCCTTTAAGGAAGGTATTATGGTTAGTTACACCAGTCGGTTTACAGGTATCAAGTCTAGAGAAATAACCGAAAGTCTGTATCAGAGAAAAATTTTCGATATTGCCCCCAGTTGGCTAGTTGTGTGAATTTGGGTATCCATAAGCTCCGCAGCTTTGCCTAGAGTATTGATATGCTTAAGTATATTGAAAGCTCTTAGTTCCGAGTATATAGCATAATTAAACTTTCAACACACAAATTTGATAAAAATAAGAATTTTCCTAGGAAAACAGAAGCTAGTATTATGAGTCCGGTGAACTGATAAAACCTAACTAGAAACTTTTCATGAGCAACGTTGCGCAGAGCAAAGAGCAGTGGCAGCAATGATCCTGGTTTTTAGAAAGTATTTTATATAAACAACTAACATTTTTTTGAGAAAAGTATCTTGAAAGTCTGAAAAATTATATGTATCAACTTATCTTGACAAATTAAAAAGTATCTGAGATTACTTTCAATCTTTCCCTACACTTATATCCAATTAGATAGAATTGTAAAATTAGTATAGAAAAGTGTATAAATAGGCGGATTGAAAAAGCTCTAATATCAAAGTAATTATTACTTAAGGTTTTCTATGGATTCAGGGAGTTGCTTAAAATATGTCACTTTCCAGTGGATAAAGGATTGGGTTTTAGCTTTTATTGGTAGCTCTTAGAATTCACCCATGTCTGTTAAAGCTCCTAAAACACAATAGTTATGACGACTATATCTATCCCAACAGTCGAGTACCTTCCCATTGCAGACATTTTGATCAATGGTGGTACTCAGTCACGCGTCAAACTCAACTGGGATGTCATTGCAGAATATGCGGAAGCGATAACGTCGGATGCCATCTTTCCCCCGATTTTAGTCTTTTACGACGGCAAGAACTACTGGCTGGCAGACGGTTTCCATCGGCTGCATGCAACTAAAAAAGCTGGGCGTCAGGAGATTGCCGTAGAAATACACCAAGGTAACCGCCGCGACGCTTTGCTGTACTCAGTGGGAGCCAATGCCAATCATGGTTTACGACGTACTAACGCAGATAAACGCCGTGCGGTGAATATAATGCTACAAGATGAGGAGTGGAATCATTGGAGTAATCGCGAGATTGCCAAACGTTGTGGCGTTTCCGAATTTATGGTTCGTCAAATGCGTGAATCTATCTGCGATAAAAACGCAGATACCAAAAAACGCACTGCACAACGCCAAGGAAAAACTTACACACTTGACACCACTCACATTGGCGAGGGAATGACATCGACAAATATAGCAGAATCTTCAAAGCAACATTCGGAGGACGAATGCGAACGGGTGCTTGTGTGCACAGACAATCCTCAACAAAGTCAATGTGATCACCAAATTGAGGTGTTAGTAGGGCAGCCTGATAGTAGCACGTACGTTCCTAATAATGAACAAACTTCCAGTTTTAAAGAGTCGGAGGTACAGCTTTTCAATGGACAACCGTTGACTAATGTACACCAACAACTTGAACATCAGTCTTACCCTACGCCCTCAACAGAAACGATTAACCTTCAAGACATAATAATTAATAAAATTGCAATGGAAATCATACATCTGTCTCCAGAGCAGTTGACTAAGATCATCTCCACATCTGCTAGCAATGGGCTGAGTAAATTTCATCTCAAAACAATTATTGAAGCAGCTAAACAAGCGCTCAATGAGGGAAACCAACAGGAATACTTTCACAAGAGTTATGCTGTTGTAGGCATGGAGTCACAAGAAACAAAAAGATACACCTGTGCAGATGCACAATTATAGCCAAACCAAGACCAAATTACACATTTTTGTCACATTATAGATTACTTTTCCCCTATTTCTTGATAAGCTGTCTAACGGTAGCCTCGTAAAGTTTTGCGGGGTTTTTTACTGTCATCTTTTCAAGCATTTTTGCAAAATCTCTAGTCTTTTAGACTGCGGTGACAAAGTGAATTTTGAAAAAAGTCGCTTTGAAAAAATGATTTGCTATTACATCTATAGCTCCTGGTTAATTTTGCAAAATTTCTATGAAATAATTATTCAATTCAGTCAACATTTGTTTCATTCTATCAACCTTGATTATCTTAAAATAAGTCCTGAAAAAATATAGTAACTTTAAAATAGAAATAAATCATCTGGCTATCAATAAAATGTTTAGTTTTTAACTTGACTAATAATTTTTTTTTAGTAAACTATATATTATGAATTAAACTTCATATATTCAAATTCACTAATCTGCTTATACAAAAGCACAATAAACTGCTTATTCTCATTGCTGAGTAGCTAATAAAACGCTCAATCATGCTTGAGAAAGACAGCGAAACCTCCTCAAAGTATAAAATATAAAATATGAAGACTAAATACAATATTATGAAATTTATACTTCATCATTACGGCTAAAATTTATCCAAACGGTAGCTCTAAATATATTGTCAAACAAGGCAAAAATAACACGGCAAAGAGTGTTAGTAGCTTAAAGTTCTCTGTGCTGAAGGAGTAAGTCTTGACTTTTTACTACAGGACGAAGGAAATAAAGCTACCATACCCTGCAGTAAGTCCCTACGCGTCTACGAGGAGCGAAAAGCTTGTGATGTAAATTTATTAACTTTTGACTTGGCAAAAATTAGGTAGTTCAAATAGAAACACGTGGAAAAGTTCCTATTTTTAGAGTCATCAGAGGTCAAAGAATGATAAAGATTATTAATTACATGCTACAAGATTGGCAAGTAAATAAGGAAACAAGCTCCAAATCACGTTTCATATTATTGATGTTTCGCTCGACACAAATACTTGGTAATCTACCTGCGCCTTTTTCTTTGTTTTCTAAGTTTTATAGAACTTTATATCAGTTTTTAATTGAGTGGATATTAGGAGTTGACTTACCTTGGGATACACAAGTAGGACAAAATTTAAAGCTATTTCATTGTCACGGTTTGGTCGTAAATCATGAAACAATAATAGGTATAAACTGTATTTTGAGGCATTCAACCACTATTGGAAATAAGATGCTGCAAGATGGTACACCCAGTGGCTCTCCAAAAATTGGAAATAACGTAGAAATAGGTTCAAATGTTGTGATTCTCGGAGCGATTACAGTTGGGGATCATGCTGTGATTGGAGCTGGTTCTGTTGTGGTGAAAGACGTTCCTAATCGTAGCGTGGTTGTAGGGAATCCAGCAAGAGTTATTCGCACACTCAACACCCCTTTGTCTTTGATGAACAACGAATTACACCAAGCTTCAGAACTGACATCAGTATCAAATCACTCTAATCCCGATAATCTGTATAAATAATTTACTATTTTTGATTAGCAAAATGCTGAGGAATATCGAAAATGGTCAAAGTTTCTGTTGTTATTCCGGCTTATAATGCGATGACCTACCTCCCTGAAACTGTGGAGAGTATTCTGAGGCAGACCTTTAGTGATTTTGAAGTATTAATTATTAATGATGGTAGCGCAGACAATATTGTGGAATGGGTTTCTCAGCTAGTAGATTCACGAGTGAAACTGATTTCCCAAACAAATCAGGGCGTACCATTAGCACGCAACACAGGTATTGCTAATGCTCAAGGAGAGTATATAGCATTCTTGGACGCTGATGATTTGTGGGAGCCGACCATGCTAGAAAAACAAGTGGGTTGTCTGGAAAATAATCCTACAGTAGGCTTGGTGCATACTTGGATGGCTGTCATTGATGCACAAAGTCAGCCTACAGGTAGAGTCATGATCTCAAATGCTGAAGGTGATGTCTGGAAACAACTAGTTGTACAAAATACAGTACCTTCCTCTTCAGTCATGGTTCGTCGTGGTTGTTTTGACACGGTTGGGGGATTTGACGCAAATTTACGCAATATTGATGATTGGGATATGTGGATTCGCATTGCTGCTCGTTATCCCTTTGCAGTAATCAAAGAACCTTTAATGCACTATCGAATGCACCTAAACAATATGACCAAAAACTGGCAAGTGGTGGAAGAAGCTTTTGAGATGATTATTGAGAAAGCATTCCGCTGTGCACCGCCTGAACTACTGTATTTAAAAAGCCGAAGCTATGGTCATGCCAACATGTTTTTAGCTTGGAAAGCCGTACAAAGTGGTAATAGAGACTACAAGAAGGCGATTCATTTTCAGGAACAAGCGATCGCCCACTTCCCTTTGCTACGTTTCTCGCGCGAGTACTTTCGCTTGAGTTTGGCGATCGCAATGCTGCAATGGTTCGGCTCTAACGCTTACACTAAAATACTGTCGCTGCTTTACGCTTTGCGCCGACGCATATTAAGTCTTACCTAACAACACCGCACTTTTTGGATCAAGTGACTACAAAATATCGAACACTGGTCTTTATAACTTGACCTGCGTATTGGCAAACTATCCTAGTTGTTGTTACCAGTAAAGGAGCATACTCACTTGACGACCAACAAAGCTCGTAAGTATACGAGATTTTTACGACAACTAGGGCAAAACAAGCGTCACTTAAGCAATGTAACGCGGGTTTTCTTAACGATATTTTTGGTTAGCTTGCTCTCGTTTCTAAGTTCTGATTCTAGCACCGGCATTATGAGTATGAGCCAGAACACCAACCACATTGCCAAATCTACCACAACTCAGGGCAAACGCGACAAATGGCTGTGGCCTTTCGCATCCAATTCAATATGGAATATGCCGATTGGCTCCCGCGCAGTTTATCGACCAGCAAATATTCAACAGGCAAAAAATGCTTTAGCAGATGAGGAATACTTCTACAAACTCAAGAGCAGCGATCCCCAACGTCCAGTTTACAGTCCTGGCAATTTTGGACCTGGACGCTGTACAGGAACCCAATCTATGGGAATTTCGCTGCCTGTGCCAGACAACTTAATTGTTCCAGATGCCACAAGTCAACCATATTATACACCCAACAACGCCTCTGCCTTTCTCATGCCCGATGGTAAAACTCTTGAGCAGTTTGAACCACTAGCACGCTGTACACCTGGAGGATCTGTTCATGGGTGGCGTAACCCTTGGGGTGGCGTTGATATTTATGGCGACGGTATCAAAGGCGGACACCTCGGTTCGGGTCTGTCTTCTATTGGTGGGTCTATTCGCAAAGGTGAACTCACAAAAAATCAACCCATCCGCCATGCATTAAAAGTTATTCTTTGGGGGGAAAAATACCTTTACTACTCTCGTGCTGTTCCAGGATATCGTTGGCCTGCCTACATTGCCGACAGTAAAGCCGCCAATCAATATCACGGTACTAACCCCAAGTTAGTGCAAGGGACGCTGTTGGCAATTCCCCGCAATGTCACTGCTGCAAGATTAAAGCTGCAAACACCAGCAGCTCAAAAGCTGTTTCGAGCGTTACAAGACTATGGTGCTTACGTTGTTGATGATGCAGGTTGGGACGCACATTACTTATGTATGGAGAAAGGAGTTCTTGAAGAATTCCGCGCCACTTATGGTTATGATTTCCAAACTACTAGTGGGAAATTTTACGACGATTTTATGAAGTTATTTAAAGCACTTCACATCGTCGATAACAACGCGCCGAAAAGTGTCGGTGGTGGTGGGACTCCAAGAGTTTCCCTAGCACCTCCAATCGGTAACTGACCAATCAGTTACCAGTTATCAGTGACCAGTTACCAATTATCAGTTACCAACCAGTTTTTGGTCACTGTTTACTGGTCACTGGTTACTGTTTACTGTTCACTGTTCATTGATGTTGACCTGAACTTGCAAATTATTGCTTCTGTTTATAGATATCCAAATACAAAAAAGGTGAAAATTAAATGTTCGATTACTTAATTGTTGGCGCAGGATTTGCAGGAAGCGTCCTTGCCGAAAGACTAGCAAGCCAGTCTGGAAAAAAGGTTCTGATTGTTGACAAACGTCCTCATATTGGCGGCAACGCTTACGATCATTACGACGATTCAGGCATACTCGTACACAGATACGGTCCCCACATCTTTCACACCAATTCCCGCGAAGTCTTTGAGTATCTTTCGTTCTTCACCGAGTGGCGACCTTACGAACACCGCGTTCTGGCTAGCGTAGATGGTCAACTTGTGCCCATCCCGATCAACCTTGACACCGTTAATCGATTATACGGATTGAATCTCACCGCGTTCCAACTCGATGAGTTCTTCGCTTCAGTCGCTGAGCAAAAAGATTACATTCGCACCTCTGAAGATGTGGTGGTGAGCAAAGTTGGTCGAGAATTGTACGAGAAATTTTTCCGTGGCTACACCCGTAAGCAATGGGGACTTGATCCATCGGAACTCGACAGATCAGTCACCGCCCGTGTACCTACTCGCACAAACCGCGACGATCGCTATTTCACAGACACTTATCAAGCAATGCCTCTACATGGTTATACGCGGATGTTTGAGAAGATGTTGTCTCACCCCAACATCAAGATTATGCTCAACACCGATTATCGCGAGATTCAAGAGGCGATCGCCTACCGCGAAATGATCTACACAGGTCCCATCGACGAGTTTTTCGATTACCGCTATGGGAAACTTCCCTACCGTTCCCTAGAGTTCAAGCATGAAACGCTAAACAAACCTCTGCATCAGCCTGCACCAGTGATAAATTACCCGAACGAACATCCATACACCCGCGTCACTGAGTTCAAGTACCTAACGGGACAGGAACACCTTAAAACTAGTATTGTCTACGAGTACCCGCAAGCGGAAGGAGATCCCTACTACCCCATACCGCGCCCAGAAAACGCTGAAATCTACAAACAATACAAGGCACTAGCTGACGCAACCCCAAGCGTGCATTTCGTGGGACGGTTGGCAACCTACAAGTATTACAATATGGATCAAGTTGTCGCTCAGGCACTAACAGTTTACTCCCAGCTTGTTCAACGGGTACTGATATCAACAGGACTTACGCAACGAGACCCTGAGTTGTGGGAGGGTGTAAGGGGGTAAGGGCAACGCCTAGAGCGCTCAGCCGCTCGACTGAGCTCACGCCGAAGTTTCACGGCCGAAACCCTCCTGTAGTGCTGCCTCACCCCCGCAGTGGCTCCCCTAAAAAAGGGGGGCTTACCGATTTACCCGTTTACCCCCCGGCTATAAAAACATAAACCCGTGGAAGTGTTAACGTACGTACACCCGTTGATTTCCATATCTGTTGTATCGTCTGACTGGTCGAACGGGATATCGCCGAGCTGGTCGATAGACTGGTCGAACACGATATCGCCGAACTCCCCGAACTCTGTATCGCCGAGGTCCTATTATGATTCTTCTGCGAACTTGGGGTCGTCTGTTGTATCTTTGAGCAACTACTAATGGTTCCTTTTCAATTGGGTTTCTCTCTGGGTTGGAACTGTGTTCTCCAAAACTATTGTTGAAATCATTATCATTTAACTGAGCTGCTTGAACAGATAAAGACGGGGAACCTACAGCAAACACCAATATCGCTGTGGTGAATAACTTCTGTATCCCTTTTGCCTGGAAAATAGGAAGGTAAGACAAGAAAAATTTGTTATTAGCCATTGTAAATCTCTTTTTTTAGGCGAGATACTTAAACATATCGCTAGTTGACACTTTTGCGGAAGACAGCTGAGGTAAGATTCAAGCTACAGGAGATTCAACCAGAAGAAGGAAATTAAAATTCAACTGGAGGTTGTTGCAGCAACATCTGCTTAAGTAGTGTTAGGACTATCAAGCAATTCTTGTTGTTAACTCTGCCTCAAATATCGCGATGGTTAGCAAAACTATACAAACCCAACCGTTTACCGACCAAAAACCAGGTACTTCTGGACTCAGAAAGAAAGTCTCAGTCTTCCAGAAGCCTCATTACTTGGAAAACTTTGTGCAGTCGATCTTTGACAGCCTGGAAGGATATCAAGGCAAAACTTTGGTTGTAGGAGGCGATGGTCGTTACTACAATCGTCAAGCAATTCAAATTATCCTGAAAATGGCAGCTGCTAATGGCTTTGGGCGAGTGCTCGTCGGTCAAGGCGGTATTCTTTCTACCCCGGCTACCTCTGCCATTATTCGCAAGTATGACACATTTGGTGGTATAATCCTCTCTGCCAGTCACAATCCTGGTGGACCAGATGGAGACTTTGGTATAAAGTACAATATTAGCAATGGTGGACCGGCTCCAGAAAAAGTCACCGAAGCCATTTATAATCGTAGTAAAGAGATTAATAGCTACAAAATTGTTGAGGCTCCTGATGTTAATCTTGATACTTTAGGAGAGTTCAAAATAGGCGATATGGCGGTGGAGGTGATTGATTCCGTCGCAGACTACGCAGAATTGATGCAGTCGCTGTTTGATTTTGACCGCATCCGCCAACTGGTGACCAATGGACAGTTCCGTATGTGTGTTGACTCTTTGCATGCTGTGACGGGTCCCTATGCTCATAATATTTTTGAGGAACGTCTGGGCGCACCGTCGGGAACTGTCACGAATGGTAAACCCCTAGAAGACTTTGGCGGTGGACATCCTGACCCCAACCTTGTTTATGCTCATGATTTGGTGGAAATTCTGTTTGGGAACAATGCGCCTGACTTTGGTGCTGCTTCCGATGGAGATGGCGATCGCAACATGATTCTCGGACGCCAATTCTTTGTCACTCCTAGCGATAGCTTAGCTATTTTAGCAGCAAATGCCAAATTGGTTCCTGGGTATAGCTCTGGTTTAGCAGGTATCGCCCGCTCAATGCCTACGAGTCAAGCACCAGATCGTGTAGCAAAACAACTCAGTGTAGAGTGTTATGAAACTCCCACAGGCTGGAAGTTCTTTGGTAATCTGTTAGATGCAGATAGAGCAACTCTTTGCGGTGAAGAGAGTTTTGGCACAGGTTCCAACCATATCCGCGAAAAAGATGGACTTTGGGCAGTGTTGTTCTGGCTGAATATTCTAGCAGTGCGGCAACAATCAGTAGAGCAGATTGTCACAGAACATTGGCAAACCTACGGGCGTAATTATTACTCGCGTCATGATTATGAAGAAGTCGATAGCGATCGCGCCAACACTCTCATAACAAGTGTGCGTGCTATGCTGCCAACACTCAAAGGAAAGCGGTATGGTTCCTATGAAGTTGAGTACGCTGACGACTTCAGCTACACCGACCCAATAGATGGTAGCGTTAGTCAAAAGCAAGGTGTTCGCATTGGCTTCACCGATGGTTCGCGCATTGTCTTCCGGCTATCAGGTACAGGTACACAAGGCGCAACACTCAGGTTATATCTAGAAAGCTACGAACCCGACTCCGCAAAGCAGAACCTTGATCCACAAGAAGCACTAGCGGAACTGATCACGATTGCAGATGATATTGCCCAGATTCATAAGTTGACTGGAATGGATAAGCCAACTGTGATTACTTGATATATACAGGACTTACGCACAAGAGATCCCCCAACCACGCCAGGTGCTACAACGGGGGGAACCCCCGCAACGCACTGGCTCCCCTTAAAAAGGGGGCTTTAAGATTCCCCCCTTTTTCTCTCGTTCCCATGCTGAGCATGGGAATGCACTATCGGAGGCTCTGCCTCCCAATTATTATATTGAGGCAGAGCCTCAAGTTATGCATTCCCTGCCAGAGGCAAGGAACGAGAAAATCTTTCCCTCTCCTTTATAAGGAGAGGGATGCCCGACAGGGCAGGGTGAGGTTCCCAAGCTAGGCAAGGAACGAGAAATGATCTCAAAGTAGCATCCACTTTCACTACACGCATGTATCGCACTTTCCCTCTCCTTTATAAGGAGAGGGATGCCCGACAAGGCAGGGTAATACCAATTCAAAATTCAAAATTCAAAATTCAAAATGAAGAAAGCCGAGACGAAACTTGGGTTTGGGAATGTCTATCTGTCGCATTCTTTTTTCAAATTGGGGTGAGGTTCCCAAGCGAGGCAAGAAAATGTACACTTTTATTACTCGCTAGCTTGTTCAGTAAGCAATTTGGCAAAATAAGACCATCGCATATTGAAAAAACCTGATGTTTGTGGGCACAGTTCTCCGTAATTGTTACAAAATTCTCAGAGCGTTGGAAGCATTTCCAGCACCGCGAAAACCAAAACCACAGCCAAAACCACAGCCAACGCCAATACCGCGACGGCAAGTCATTCAAACGTTAGGGTTGATAGGAACTGGAGTTGGTTTGGCTATTGTTGGAGAATGGCTTTTGCAAGGTTGTAAACAAAAATCACCAGAACCAGTAAATACGGGAGCAGCAGAACCATCAGACACGGGAGCTGGCATATCCCTACAAACCTTTAATTTTGAAACTGTCACTGTTGATGCACAGGGAAAAATTAACAACCGCAGTAACCGTGAGGCGAAATACTTCGCGCAAGACTTGGGGAATGGTGTCACCTTAGAGATGGTGCAAATACCAGGTGGTAAATTTCTCAGGGGTTCACCACCAGGAGAAAAAGAAAGATACTCAGATGGAAACTCAGATGAAGGACCACAACGTCAAGTTACGGTTCCTGGGTTTTTTATGGGCAAGTATGAAGTGACTCAGGCGCAGTATCAGGCAATTATGGGTAATAACCCTTCCGAGTTTAAAGGAGAAAAGCGTCCAGTGGAACAGGTCAGTTGGAATGATGCTGTGGAATTCTGCAAACGCTTAAGTCAGAAGACAGGACGCACTTACAGACTACCGAGCGAAGCAGAATGGGAATATGCAGCTCGTGCAGGAACGACTACCCCTTTCTACTTTGGCGAAACGATTACAACTGGTTTAGCAAATTACAAGGGAACGGAAACTTACGCCTCTGAACCAAAAGGTCAATATCGTCAACAAACAACAAATGTGGGGAGTTTCCCACCCAACACCTTTGGTTTATATGATATGCACGGTAATGTTTGGGAGTGGTGTCAGGATGACTGGCATGATACTTACCAAGACGCACCCACTAATGGCAGTGCATGGTTAACAGATGGCGGTACAAATGTACGAAAGCTGCTTCGTGGCGGTTCGTGGAACAACAGTCCCTGGCATTGCCGCTCGGCGAATCGCGATAGGGACCTCCCCGACGTTCGTTACTTCCCTCTCGGTTTTCGGGTGGTGTGCGTGGTTGCGTGAGGACTTCCTTGCCCTTTGCTCTTTTGCGCTTTTGCTCTTTACACTTCTTTACTTTTCCCTTCTTCCGCCGCAGGCGGTTCAAAGATGTATAGTAATACTTTTAAGTGTAAAAAAATTATCGTTCGCGTAGCGTGCGCCCTTGGCGCATACCGCCAAGACGCAAAGAGGAGCCGCTTTCGCCTGGGCGGGTTCCCCGACTTGAGGTGGCTGGCTTCGCCAAGAAAAGAAACAGAAAATTTTATGAATTATTTATTATTGCTATACTCACATCTTGCACCTAGCCCTAGCGATTAGAAATCGCGGCTATACAAACAAAGTCCGCCTGCGCGGACTAACGGAAAATCAAGGTTTTTAACCCGCGTAGGCGGGTTTTGCCTGTGTAGCCGCGACTTCCAGTCGCCTGGTGCAAGATATGAATATAGAGGTTGATACCAAAAGGATAATGCGACAGCCAATCTTTTTCCTCAAAGCAGTAGCTGTGTTGACAATGTTCACACTGACTAGTTGCGACAGCTTAACCACTAACCAGTATGAAGCCACAGCCCTCACCACTTATACCTGGCAAGTTAAGTATGCCGATGACCTCGCCAATGAACAAGTACCACGCTTTGAAACTTTTGCCACCACTTCCTTACTTAATCGTAACGGCTTGAAGCCAGAAGGAGCAGTGACTGGTCCTGATGATAAGGGTTTATGGTGGTCTAGTTTACCACCGCGACCTTCAGTTGATGAAATCGAACAACGCAAAAAATCTCAAGAGGCAAGTACTCCCGAATTGTTAAAATCTGTGAAGTACGAACTCAAGTATAAAGTGGGAGAGGATCAGAGAAAACTACCCACGAACTATCAGGTTTATCGAGAGGTGGTGAAGGCATATCCCTCACAGACTTCTTTGCAATTAACTTTGGGATTAAATAATAACTCAGTTGAGAAAGCTGAACCTGTGGGTAGTAAATAAAATGAGCTTATGAATTAAATCAGCGATCAGTTACCAGTTATCAGTTACCAGTTACCAGTTACCAGTTACCAGTTTTTACTGTTCACTGTTCACTGTTTACTGTTAAGCGTTCCCTCTCAAGAGGTTTCCTCTATTGGAAAAACATCGCCCCTTAAATAGGATTCAAAGTGTTTCTTAAAGTACTGAAGACTCGTGATATTCGGTTCATCACTTTCGGTGGGCGTGAATTCATAAATTGGTACTTTTTCCCTCACCAGCTTGACCAATTTCGGATGAAGTTGCTCAAAAGAATCTACTCTAGATATTGTTGTTTCAAACCTTAATTTAGCTGGATGACCATATCCTAACTTCATCCAGGGCATCCAAGGACAATCCCTCGCCCACTGGGCAGGAGGGACATCAGAAGCATCCGGTCGGCAAATATTGGATGTGAAGTATTCAATTCCCTTAAATTTTTCCCCAGGACAATAATCCGAGTATTTACTATCTCCTGCTAACGGATGCGGATATTCCAAAGGAATTTCCATTACAGAGGTGATATATCCACTACCTTTGGGTATGACAAATTTCTTTGGTTTGACTGAGCCTTGTACAATTCGGTTAGCAATATGTACAACTGGTACTGTTTGATTTGCTTCTGGTGACTTCCAGTAAGTCAAAATTTCTTGCGTAACTGGGTCACAAAATAAACCCAATTCTCTATTGATACGATATCCGACTTCGCCGTATTCAGGACTAGGCTTGATAAAGACTTTCGTCGCATTCATGCCAATAATAGAGAACAATTTCTCCCTTGGCAAGTCTGGTTTTTCTTGCCACAAAATTTCCCCAGACCAGTTGTAATAAAGCTGTAATCCATGATTTTTTCGATAAAAATCAAGGTTATTAAGTTCGTAGTCATCTAAGTAATCACTCATGTTTGTTCCATTCATCCTCAAAGACTTTTGCTCGCAATTATCACCTAGAGTTTGGTAATGGGGAAGAGTGATGAAGAATTTTTATTATGGAGATAAATAATACTCAACGGGAGGAAACGCTTAACGCTTAACAGGAAAAAAGGCTCTTGAAGTGTACCTAGCTTCGCCAAAAATAAAATAGTAGTCCTATAGTTATTAATTGTTAGTTATTAGCCCAGAATTTAGAATTTTAATCAATCGTTCTAGATTTTTGGCTTTTGAGTTGTCAACGGACACTTTGCTTAAGTCAGGGAACCCGGCTACACAAGTGTCCTGCTGTTGACTTTCAACTACACCAGCCACCCTTTTAAGCGTTTGGCTATGTGAGGACGCCGTAACTTTCGCATAGCTTTGCTTTGAATTTGTCGTACTCGCTCGCGGGAAAGATTGAACATAGTACCAACTTCTTCCAAGGTACAAGGTTCACTGGTAATCAAACCATACCGTAGAGAGATGACGTCTTTTTCTCGTGGAGTAAGTACGTCACCTAAAACTTCCCAAATCTCCTGGCGCATCATGCTTTCATTCATTTTCGCCTCTGGAGATAGGTTGTCTTCATCTTCTAGCAAATCCATCAATTCCGTGTCTTCTTCTTTTCCCACACGGTGGTTGAGGGACAGTGCTTGTCGTCGTAGTTGTTGCAGTTGACGTAGTTGTGGCGCGGGAATTTCCAAAGCCTCCGCCATTTCCTGTTCGGATGGGTTGCGCCCTAGTCTCTGTTTGAGTTCTCGTTGCGCTTTTTTCAGTTTGTTAAGTTTTTCAACAATATGAATTGGCAAGCGAATTGTCCGCGCATCATTAGCTATAGCCCGCGTAATTGCTTGTCTTATCCACCAATAGGCATAAGTAGAAAACTTATATCCTTTATCGGGGTCAAATTTTTCTGTTGCACGATTTAACCCCATCGCTCCTTCTTGAATTAAATCCAGAAAAGGAACTCCCCTGTTTAAATATCGCTTAGCAATAGAGACAACCAACCGTAGATTTGAGCGGATCATTTTACGTTTTGCAACCCGCCCTTGATACAACCGATGTTCCAGTTGTTTTTCTGTCATTCCTAGGTGAGAAGCGGCAGTTTCCTTACTCTGTTGATTTTCTAGCTTTTCAAGTAAAGAAGCTTGTAATTCCCTAATTTCTTCCACAAACCGGACTCTACGGGCTAATTCCACCTCTTCATCTGGCTTTAGCAACGGATAGCGAGCCATTTCTTTAAAAAACGCGCCGACAGCATCGTCATACTCGGTTTTATTATATCCTGAAGGACGCGCCGCCGCCATCCGGTCTCCATCGCGATCTTCGGCTTCTATATTTTCTACTACAATTAGGGACTCATCTTCTGCCACTGCATCTAACGTAATAAACAGTTCTTCATTATCGGCAGCACTTCCCATTGTCTCCATTGTTCCCAATTCAGCTATATTCATAGTTTCCCTCAGAGATTATTGCTCTGTTTGGTACATAGTTAATGACAGCTACTCTGGCGAAGCTTGTTAATTCTCCTCAAAGATAAAGACACCCGCCACATGACAAGATACAAATATTTGCCCAAAAGTTGTGTGATTCTGAACAACAGTATCTATCTGTGATTACTGGAAGCTCATGCTTTGGTAAAAGTGTATTAAGCGGATGACTTTTAAAAAAATGTCAATACTTACCATAAGTTGGGATCAAAGTAGAAGTACGATCTAACAGGGAACACTCTCACACAAGCCCGTTAATTTTTTATCTTTGGGGTTGGTTCATACTTCATTCTTAACACTTAAACCTCAGTTTATTTCATCTGTAGGTTACAGATAGATACAGTTCTTAACTTATTTTGGTAGTGGCTTCCCATTAACATTTTTTTCAGGCGATTAACACATATGTTGCTATTTTTTTATTTAGGAAAAATCTTTCCAACCCTCCTGAATGAAAATTATCCTATTTAACAATTATAAAAACTCATACCCTTATCTCCAAATCCTTAAATATTTTTGTGTTTTTCTTACTTTTCTGACTTTTTATGTCTGGAAATTGGCATTAACTATCTGATTTTTGAAGGTGAGATTATGCATCGCTCTTAATCTTTCCCCGAAATGGGCAATCTGGCAAGTAAAACCTTAGCAATGTCTTCTCCTGATACAGGATCTCACATACACCTAGGGTTAAATATCTATCAATAGGGGGAAAAGCATTTTTCCCCATTTAGTAATCATAGAAAGTTAACTGAAAAAAGCTGAAATTGTCTAATTTCGTTTGAGTTCGCTGAAATATTTCTTGCTTTCTACAGTTAGGAGTATTTTTCTACTAGATTACATAAGACGAAACTTATCAAGTATTATGTCTGTTGGCAGTATTGGCAATTACATTTTTTGCCAAAGGATGTATATATTTAGAGTTGAGGAATCTTGGTTAAGATAGACAAACTGGTTCTAATGGTGCTCATTGTTATGTCGAAAGTTATAAAAGAATAACTACGGATAAATCCGAAAGATAGAATCAGGATTTTTTTTCCCAAGACTTAATTCGTGACTTATAACTATTTTTCTAAGTGCTTGAGTTCTCTGGAGGATTTCAAAGAAAAAGACTTTTTAAGGACTAGGGATTTGGAACTGTTCTGGTAAAGAAAATATCTGTATTATTAGTTCACAAAGTATGTATATGAATGGTGTCAGCTTGTCCTCTTTGATAGTTGCCGAACCTGGTCAATCTTACCAGTCAGAAAAACTAGTGAATCGTTGGATTGAAGTACTAGTAGACTGTCCGGGAGGTTCAGGAGTTTATACATATCGCCTAAGCGATCATTTGGAAGTAAAACCAGGGGATATTTTAAGTGTCCCATTTGGTACACAAGTGTTAGGAGGAATCGCCATTCGTTTTGTAACACAACCTCCAGTAGATTTACTAATAGAAAAAGTCCGCAATGTAGAAGATGTCGTCAGTGTAGGTTTTTTTGCCTCGAATTATTGGGAACTTTTGAATCGAGTTGCATCATACTATTATACACCGCTAATTCAAGTCATACGTATCGCCTTACCACCTGGTTTGTTAGGGCGATCGCAACGTCGCATTCGCCTCGTCAAGAAGGACAAGGGCACACAGAGAGCTAATTCGGGAGGGAGCGAAGGAGAACTTTCATCTTCCTTACCCTTTCTCTCTTCAGCAGCACAGCAAATTCTCAAACTTTTACAAGCACAAGCAGATGGAGATTACAGTTTCGCCTACCTGCAACGTCAAGTCAAAGCTGCTTACCAAGGAGTACGCGAATTGCAGCGACGGGGAATGGTCGAAAGTTACCTAGAACCACCGCAACTAACTCGACCAAAACAGCAAAAAGCAGTCATAATGATAGGTGCTACATTTGAACGTGACTTAACCGTTCGCCAGCGAGAAGTTTTGGAAGTGCTGCGAAGACGCGGGGGCGAGTTGTGGCAGAGTGAACTGTTACAAATTTGTAGTGCAAGTACCTCCATCCTTAAAACGTTAGAACAAAAGGGATATATCATCATCCAAGAACGAGAAGTCTTGCGAACTGCTGCTGTGTTCCCTCCTCTTCGAGATGGGACACAAGCAGACACTCCCGCAATGGATATGACCAAGATATTAACATCAGCTCAATCGGAAGCGTTAGGGGTCATTACCCATCTAGAAGGATGCGCTATAGTTTTGTTGCATGGTGTCACTGGTTCTGGGAAAACAGAAGTATATTTGCAAGCAATAAGCCCTCTACTAGAAAAAGGCAAGTCTGCCCTTGTCTTAGTACCAGAAATTGGACTCACACCTCAGTTGACTGATCGTTTCCGTGCTCGTTTTGGTAACAAAGTGAGCGTTTACCACAGCGCCCTTTCAGACGGTGAACGTTACGACACCTGGAGGCAAATGTTAACCGGAGAACCCCAAGTTGTCATCGGTACGCGCAGTGCAGTTTTTGCTCCTTTACCAAACTTGGGCTTAATCATATTAGATGAAGAACACGACAGCAGCTTTAAGCAAGATTCTCCTATCCCCACATACCACGCCCGCACCGTCGCGCAGTGGCGAGCAGAGTTAGAAAACTGTCCCCTAGTGCTCGGTTCAGCAACCCCCTCCCTGGAGACGTGGGTGAGTGTGGGGAAATCAGGAGAGCAGGGGAGCAGGGGAGCAGGGGAAGAAATAGCTTCCACTCACCCGACTCATTACCTCTCCCTCCCCGAACGCGTCTACTCCCGTCCTCTACCTCCGGTGGAAGTTGTGGATATGCGGCTAGAATTGCAACAGGGAAATCGTTCTATATTTAGTCGTTCCTTGCAATCCGCTTTGGAGCAATTGCAAGAACGTCGTCAGCAAGGAATTTTATTTATTCATCGTCGGGGACATAGCACTTTTGTCTCTTGTCGCAGTTGTGGGTATGTTTTGGAGTGTCCAAACTGTGATGTGTCGCTGTCGTATCACCATACAGAAGAGAACGCGCCGCAAACACTGCGGTGTCATTACTGTAATTTTGCGCGACTGCAGCCCCAAAGCTGTCCAGAATGTGGTTCTCCTTACCTAAAATTTTTCGGCAGTGGTACCCAACGAGTCGCACAGGAGTTAGCAAAACAGTTTCCCCAATTGCGCTTCATTCGTTTTGATAGCGATACCACCCGTACAAAGGGAGCACACCGTACTCTTCTGACACAGTTTGTTAACGGTGAAGCAGATTTGTTAGTCGGTACGCAAATGCTCACCAAGGGATTAGATTTGCCTCAAGTCACACTCGTGGGTGTTGTTGCTGCTGATGGACTGCTGCATCTATCAGACTATCGCTCCAGCGAACGAGCATTGCAAACCTTGACACAAGTTGCTGGACGTGCTGGCAGAGGAGAAGAACCGGGACGAGTGATTGTCCAAACTTACACTCCAGAACATCCTGTGATTGAAGCAGTGCAAAATCATGATTACCAGTCTTTCATAGATGCCGAATTGGAACAACGGCAAGCTCTCAATTATCCTCCCTATGGGAGATTGATTTTATTGCGCTTGAGTAGTCCTGATCCAATTCAGGTGGAGAATACTGCTGGAATGATCGCAGCAGCTTTGCCAACTCATGAAGGGTTTACCCTGAGCGGAGCCGAAGGGTTAGACATTTTGGGACCAGCACCCGCTTCTATTTTACGGGTTGCCAATCGTTACCGCTGGCAGATATTGCTAAAATTTGCCCCCACTGCTTTGCCACAGTTGCCAGATTGGGAGGAAGTGCGTCAACTTTGTCCTCGGTCTGTCAGTTTAACAATTGATGTTGACCCGTTAAATATGATTTAAGCAAGCCCTGGCTCCAAGGGGAATCTTAAAAGCCCCCTTTTTAAGGGGAGCCAGTGCTCGGCTAGAGTTTCCCGACTTGTAGCACAAGCGCGTGGTTGGGGGATCTCTTATGCGTAAGCCCTAACATATAGCAGTCCGGTTTGATCTGTGAAAATCTATTTATTCAGATGAAGTCGGGAATCTTGTTGATTACCATATATTAAGAAAAAATAATAAAAACTAAATTAAAAGAACGTCAATGAATTTGATGCAAATCAAGTTGTCAAAACTGGCAAAAAAGAAGGATGATTTGGATTACGTCTAGAAAAATAAAAACCGTCAAAAAACGACTCCACACTTGAAAGGATGATTCCCAGACCAAGTCTCCCCACTGGGAAGCAAATTTTGACGGCAAAACAGAAAAACTAAGAGAGTGCCTAGAGTTTTATGAATATCAGCAGCGTAAACACCGCAGTGCAAGTACTGGGTGAGAAATTACCTTTTCCACTCAAGCGCTTGGCTTCTTTGGCTTATAACTATTGGTGGAGTTGGACGAGCGATCGCATCGCGCTGTTCCAAACCATCGATCCTCAAGGATGGGAACGCTGCGGGCATAATCCTGTAGAAATGTTACAGTCAGCGACATACGAACGTCTTACCCAGCTTGCTGAAGACCCGTATTATCTCAAGCAAATAGGGTCACTCGTGCGCGAGTTTGACGAATACATGAGCACAAAAGACACTTGGGTGAGTCGGGTTGCACCACAAATTACCCAAGAACATCCCATTGCTTACTTTTGTGCTGAATTTGGCATACATGAATCTTTGCCTGTCTACTCTGGTGGTTTAGGCATTCTTGCAGGTGACCACCTAAAATCAGCATCAGATTTGGGAGTCCCAATGGTTGGTGTCGGCTTGTTGTATCGCCAAGGTTACTTCCGACAACGGTTCAATCGCGGCGGTTGGCAAGAAGACTACTACGTTGACAACCCCTTCTCCCAAATGCCTATGGAGTTAATGAGAAATTGGCACGGGGAACCAATCACGATACAGTTGCAAGTTCGCCAACGAATGGTGAGAGTGCAAATTTGGCGAGTGCAAGTGGGGCGAGTGAGTCTTTACTTATTGGATAGCGATCGCCAGGATAATGATCCCATAGACCGCTGGCTAACTGGACACCTTTACGGTGGTAACCAGGAAACTCGCATTGCTCAAGAAGTCGTCTTGGGAATTGGTGGTGTCAAGGCGTTAACAGCCTTGGGGATACAACCTTCTGTCCATCACCTCAACGAAGGTCATGCTGCATTCTCCACTCTAGAAGTTGCACGCCAAGAAATTGAGCGCACTGGCAAATCCTTCTACGACATCGAAGCCGATGTGCGAAATCGTTGTGTGTTCACCACCCACACACCCGTTCCCGCAGGTCATGATGTCTTCTCACCTGACTTGATAGACTCCTTCTTTGCCCACTACTGGACTCAGCTACGCTTATCCCGCCAGCAATTCTTGGCATTAGGTGCACGGCGACTGGGCGACCCTTGGGAACCCTTTGGCATGACGGTTTTGGCACTACGGATGTGTCGTGCAGCCAATGGCGTCAGTGAATTGCACGGTCATGTTTCTCGTAAGATGTGGACAGTTTTGTATCCACAACGTTCTGAAGACAAAGTCCCAATCGGTTACATTACTAATGGCGTCCATGCGCCCACTTGGACTGCTCCCTTAATGGCAGAGCTGTACGCTCAATACTTAGGCGAAGATTGGAAAACTCGTGTCATTGACCCGAAGACGTGGGAGAAAGTTGACAATATTCCAAATGAGGAACTCTGGTGGCGACACTTAGTCTTAAAAGAAAGACTGATTGCCTACACTCGATATAAAGTGAAAAAAGCACGGGAACAACGCGGTGAAGAATACCAAAAAATTCAAGCGGCAGAAACACTGCTTGATCCCAAAGTGCTGACTATCGGATTTGCCAGACGCTTTAGTCCATATAAGCGCGGTCATCTGCTTTTGCGTGACGCCGAACGGGCAATGAGAATTTTTGGCAATGCACAACGTCCTGTACAAATTATTTTTGCAGGTAAAGCTCACCCAGCTGATGAAGAAGGCAAACGGATTATTCAACGCTTAATGGAATGGTGTCAACATTCGGCAATTCAGCATCGAGTTGCTTTTATTGAAGACTACGACATTTATGTTGGTCAAAAACTTGTCCAAGGTGTTGATGTTTGGTTAAACAACCCCCGTCGCCCCTTAGAAGCTTCTGGTACCAGTGGGCAAAAAGTCTGCTTTAATGGTGGAATTAATTGCAGCGTCCTCGATGGTTGGTGGTGCGAAGGATACAAAGCAGATGCTAACGGTCAAGGGATAAATGGGTGGGCAATTGGTGAGGATGCTCACACCAGTGATCAAGATTTACAAGATAGCATAGATGCACAATCCCTTTATAAGCTTTTGGAAGAGCAAATAGTCCCCTTGTACTACGACCAAGATGCTAACGGTACTCCTCACCGCTGGGTGCAAATGATGAAGGCATCAATCAAGACGAATGCACCACTGTTCAACACGGATAGGATGATTGCCGATTACGTTTCGCAGGTATACGTCCCAGAAATCGCCACTCGTGTTGGACCGATTTTAGCAAAGGTTTTAGTGTAAGGAATTTTAAGTTTCTTGGTTCAGCTTGTAGGCAGGTTTAAAACCTGCCTTTTTTTTCTTTTATTAATAGTAGAAACAAATGTCCGTATCTTTTTAAACAAGAATTTTTAAAGAATTTTTAAAGAATATAGGAATCCGGTTTGATTCTTTGAAAATCCATTGGTTCAGATTCGGAGACTTCTCGCGAGAGGTCGGGAATCTTGTTGTTCATGAATTGATTTGGGATTGCTATATTTGGATAATATAGCGCTTCTCGTTTGGATGAAGTAATTATCTATCTGTGTCCATCTGTGGTTCTTATTTCTTGATGTAATGATTGTTAAGATGCGCTTACCCTGCTCTTACCCTGATGCATAAAGTGAGCGGTAGAACCAAAAAAATTAAGAAAATCTTGGCTCTCAGTTAGACTGGGAAGCTTCTTCTGCCCTGGATTCCATTCACCTGCTTTTGTTTTTGCCAAAATATATCTGTCAAATTCTCCAGCGGGTAGACTGATGACACGCAGTGGCTGAAGCACATTCATGTTTCGTACCTCAGCATACATCACATTTGATTCAAAGATAGATTCTTCCATATCCGTTGCAAATTGATCTAAATCCTGTGGAGAAGTA
This sequence comes from Brasilonema sp. CT11, assembly GCF_017982655.1. Classification (GTDB taxonomy): domain Bacteria; phylum Cyanobacteriota; class Cyanobacteriia; order Cyanobacteriales; family Nostocaceae; genus Brasilonema. The sequence continues at coordinate 61,887 of NZ_JABXYX010000034.1, forward strand.
GAAAAATCAATGGCAACAACGTAGTGTGGACGTGGTTCAGTCACCGCCGTGCATAAATACTCGCGATGCACACACTGATTCTTTCTTGTTGCCTCACTTAGAGCCACTTTGATGTGAGTTTCACTCATCTTTTCCGCTGATATGTTAACCTCTTTTGCCAGACGACGCGAATATAAAAATAACAGAGGTTGAGTAGAAACAATTTTAATAATATCGCCAGGAATATAGGTGGTAAAACCAAGATAATTAGAGATGCAAAATACATACTCCTTACCAGGTTTGACATCAGCTACTGTGCATCGGGTTGGAGTACTTCCATTATCAAACTTCCAATCGATTGAATACCTATAGGAGGTGCAAAAGGATTTTCTGGAGAACTATGTTTTGCTATCCAGCCAGTAACAAATGCTAGAGTTTTTTTTGTGGCTCCAGTTCCCACAGTGCCACAATTACCACTAGCGTGTATTAATAAAGTTTCACCTTCTAATATTTTTAAAGCTTTCGAACCAACACGATAGATAAAACAATCAAGAATAGCATTACCAAAATTCCAAAAGTTTTTTTCAAACTCTGTATTGTAAGGAAACAGTTTAGGTGAACCAGTTGTGCCTGAAGTTTGAATCCAATGAGTAGGTGGTTCCGGATAAAGTACATTGGTTTCACCTGCAACAATCCGCTCAATATACGGTTTTAAATCGCTGTAATGCTGAATAGGGGTTTGAGCTTGGAATTGTTCAATAGTTTTAATATCAGCGTAGCCTCTTTCTTTACCTAAAGCAGTGTCTTTCAGTTTATTTAATAGAGAAAACAGAAAGTTTTCTTGAGTTGGGAAACGTCTAAATGCCAGTAATCAGCTTCTCCGCCATGACTAGAAATTTCTTGTACTCATGTTTTACCTTCATCCACAAGAACATCTGTGACAGCAACCTTGGCTCCTTCTTTTGCTAAAAGTAGAGCTGTTGCTCCACCAATACCTCGTGCTGCACCTGTAACAATTGCAACTTTATCTTTGACTCGATTCATAATACCTAATTATTGCTACTGTGAAATTGTGTTAGGACTGATAATGCCAAAATGAGTCATAGTAAATGCTGTTCATGAACGGTAAGTTCAATCAAGTTATGAGACACGGTAGGCAAAACCATGCAATGGTTAAAGTCAAAACCACTTATCTATTTATTAGATGCAAATGAAATCAACTTATGCACTTGCTTTGATACAGCACAAATGTAAAAAAATCGCAATTTTTTGACAGAAGGCTTGCAAAATCAACCTACTTTTGGTAATGAAGCCCTCTGCCAAACATATATCTTACTTGAGTGTTAAAAACTTATCCAAAGCCGTCACCATACTAGGAGGCCATCGCCGAACATTCGCCACCCAGTCGATATCCTTGTAACGCGCATCCAGTCCAACTGCTGACACCCAGTTACTCTCCGCTTCACCTTGTTTTCCCTTTTGCCAGTAGGCTGCAGTAATAGCAGCACGTACATCTGCAAAGTTAGGATATTTACGGAGAATGTTCCGCATTTCCCGAATTGCTTCGTCTACTTTACCAGTTTCATAAAGGGCAAGGACATAGTTCGCACGGGCAAAGGCAAAATTCGGGGCAATTTCGTTGGATTTTTTGTAGTCGGCGATCGCCTTTTCCCACTTCCTCAAACCAGCATAGGCATTTCCTCGATTGTTATATGCCATTGCATCTTTGGGGTCAAGTTCTAGAACGTGATTATAATCTGCGATCGCCTCATCCCATTTTCCCAGACCTTCCAACGCCGTACCACGATTCAAGTAGGGGTCAGTCACATTCGGAGCTAATTCTACCGCCTTATTATAATCCACCAGTGCTTCTTGCAACTTATTTTGACTAACTCTAGAATTTCCTCGGTTACTCCAAACCGCTGCATTATCGGGAAATTGCTCAAGAATTTGCGTCCAGTACCGTTCCGCTGTGCCAAAATCACCTTTATTAGTAGCGGCAATTGCCTTATTAGCTAACTCATCGCCTTGCTGTAACTGTTCTGGAGTGAAATTGGGGTTTACCCTGAGCGAAGCCGAAGGGGATTTCGTTTCTGCTATGGCAACCTCACCCCACCCAAACACCAGCAACAGACTTAGAAAAATAATAATTAGTCTCATCATCTGCGTTTATCTGCGTCCATCTGCGGTTCCAAATTAGGACTTACGCAAAAATAACGTAGTTGTGTCATTGCGACGTAAGGAAGCAATCTCACAGTCTTGTTCTTTCGTAACTCGTGCGTAAGTCCTACAAATTCAAAATTCATTATCACTGGAAGTGTTGATCAATTTACGGCAATAACGATAACTGTTCATTTGGTGGTTTAAAACCTAAATGCTTGTAAGCTGTGGGTGTCGCCACTCTACCACGAGTCGTCCGGCTTAAATAGCCAATCTGCATCAGATATGGTTCATACACTTCCTCAATCGTTTGTGTATCTTCACCCGTTGCTGCAGCGATTGTTTCCAATCCCACCGGACCACCATTAAACTGTTCAATAATCACACTCAACATCCGACGGTCTGTCCAATCTAAACCGCAAGGATCGACTTGAAATAGTTGCAATGCTTCTGCTGCAACCTGTTCATTCACCTCCTGGAATGATTTTACTTGCGCATAATCACGGACTCTTTTTAGTAATCTATTAGCAATACGTGGTGTTCCCCGCGAACGACGAGCAACTTCTGCTGCACCATCTTCAGTGATATTCGTTTGGAGTAATTGAGCGCTGCGTAGGACAATTTTACTCAGTTCATCGACTTCATAAAATCTGAGTTTTTGAATTAAGCCAAAGCGATCGCGCAACGGTGAACTCAACGCCCCAGCACGAGTTGTTGCCCCAACCAAGGTAAACTTTGATAGTGGTAAGCTGCGAGTCTTGGTGCTGGAACCTTTACCAATAGTAATATCTAAGCGATAATCCTCCATTGCTGGGTATAAAATTTCTTCACTCATCCGCGACAGACGATGAATTTCATCAATAAACAAAACATCTCCTGGCTTGAGATTCACCAATAGCCCAACAATATCTCTCGGACGTTCCAAAGCTGGTGCACTCGTAATTTTGCAATTAACTCCCATCTCAGACGCCAGTATCATAGCCATTGTGGTTTTCCCCAATCCTGGAGGACCATACAACAGTAGATGATCCAGCACCTCACCCCGAGACTTGGCAGCTTTAATCGCAATATCTAGCACGTCCTTTAAATCTTTCTGCCCGATATAGTCAGCAAATCGTTGTGGGCGTATACTTTCTTCTTGCTTACCTTCATCAACAGCTGCTTCGGGTTGCAAAAGATTCTCTTTAGGAGGCGCTTTCGCCACCTCACGACGCTGCTTTGGTTCTTTGTTGGGTTCTTGGGGCTGTTTTTTTGAGGAGATAATCGCCATAATGACTGCTATTGATTTTGGATATACGACTTTTGCAGTGTTGAGCGTAAAACGGTAGGGTGTAGGGTGAATAAGTATTGAGTGTTCACAATCCAAGTTCACAATACACAGATTCACTGCCTACACTTTACATTTTCCCTCATACTGTTATTTCCCTGAACCCCTGTTCACGTGCGAAAATGTTGTTTCTGTAATACTCTGGCAAATTTAAAATTTCAGTTTTAGATAATTATCACAGGAGTGTAAAACTACTCATGCTAGCTAAAAGAATCTTACCGTGTCTGGATGTGAAGGCAGGACGAGTTGTTAAAGGAGTTAACTTTGTTAACTTGAGGGATGCAGGCGATCCAGTAGAACTGGCAAAGGTTTACAACGATGCCGGGGCAGATGAGTTAGTGTTTCTAGATATTACAGCCACTCATGAAGACCGCGACACCATTATCGACGTGGTGTACCGAACTGCTGAACAAGTCTTTATTCCCCTCACTGTCGGTGGTGGCATCCAATCCTTAGAAAATGTTAAAAATCTTTTACGAGCTGGAGCAGACAAGGTTAGTATTAATTCTACGGCGGTACGCGACCCAGATTTTATTAATCGAGCGAGTGACCGTTTTGGAAATCAATGTATAGTCGTTGCAATTGATGCCAGACGACGACTAGACCCCAATCACCCTGGTTGGGATGTTTTTGTGCGAGGTGGTAGAGAAAATACTGGCATTGATGCCCTGTTTTGGGCGCAAGAAGTCGAAAAACGCGGTGCAGGAGAACTGCTAGTAACAAGTATGGATGCTGATGGTACTCAAGCTGGTTATGACATAGAGTTAACTCGGGCGATCGCTCAATCTGTACAAATTCCAGTCGTTGCATCTGGCGGTGCAGGCAATTGTGAACATATCTATACCGCACTCACAGAAGCTCAAGCAGAAGCAGCATTACTTGCCTCACTTTTACATTACGGACAGTTAAGCGTAGCTGAAGTGAAAACTTATCTGCGCGATCGCCAAGTTCCCGTCAGAATGTAAGCCTAAGTTGCAACTCTTTGTCAATCTAACCCAAAGAGTAGTTAAAGACATTTTTTGAAAACAGTGTTAATATAAGTTAACAATAATTAATAATTTTAAGACATATGTTGATACCAATTTTAGTTTTTGATGTGGCGCTAGTAGCCTGGTCGCTGCATTTGATGGAAAAAGCATATGAAAGTAAAGAATTTTCTCTAATGTTAGCTGGTACACTCGTTGCCATAGCAGCTGCGGCGATGTTGGTGGTTTACTTCCTGATGGGGCATTGTATAAGCTACTTGCTGCAAGTCTCTTAAGTTGGTAATTGCCATCGGCTAATGGCTCATGGCACTTATTAACAATTAACGAGCAGTGGGATTGACAAACAGCAGATTGTTAAAGTAAAATAGCAAATGCGTTATGGCAACTAATGCCTTTCACTTTGAACTTTGCTTCGACTGCGCTCAGCAACCATGAATTTTGTTAGCGCAGCGGGACGCAGTCCATTTTGAATTGTAAAAGTGCGGGGTTATAGCTCAGTTGGTAGAGCACCTCAATGGCATTGAGGGGGTCAGCGGTTCGAATCCGCTTAGCTCCATTTATTAATGTTGGTTAAAAAAACGAACGACTTTGTCTAGCCAAGACTGGAGATGATGGTGTATTCTTTCTATCGCAGTGCGACAGGGGTGGGCTTAAGACTATAATTCATCATTAGCTTTTTAGGACTACCGTTTTTTCTAATGCTGATTCCGAATGCAGATAATGCAGTTGTTGATATTCGTAAACTGCGTAATTACTGCTTGAATTTAGAGCATGATGACGGAAAACACAAAGCTCGCCTCTTCTCATCGAAACTGGGTATGACGGCTGATGATGCTGAACAACTGCGTCAAATTCTTCTAGAAATTGTTAAAACTCATTCGGCTCAACTGGGGAGAAAGGATGAGTTTGGACAACGCTACACTTTAGATTTCCAAATTGAATGGCAAGATAGAAGTGGAATCATCCGGAGTGGCTGGATTATCGAACATGATTCTGAGATTCCAAGATTAACAACTTGCTATCCTCTGTAATACTTGGAGGTGAGATGAGATGACAACCAATTCAGTCAAATTACTTGATGTGGTAGCCTTAACGGTAGACCTTCCCGAATATAATTTGTGGCGTGGACAAGTTGGTACGGTGGTTGAGATGTTGGCGGGTGGTATTGCTTTTGAGGTTGAGTTTAGCGATCGCAACGGACGCACTTATGAATCAATTGGTTTGCGTCCAAATCAGATTATGGTATTGCACTTTGAGCCAATCTCAACAGATGCAAAATCGGAAATGGTGAAAGCTTGAAGCTGGGCGTTTGGCGCAGCTGGACTAGCTGTGCTCACTAAGATTGGGGATTATCGCGTAAGAGTTGCAAATTTTTACGGATAGTAATTGTGTTGGGATGATTAACCCCTAAGCTGCGTTCAGCAATTTCCAAAGCTTTGATGTAGAGAGGTTCAGCTTCAGTATACCGTCCAAGGGATTTGTAGAGGAAAGCCAAGTCGTTGTAACTGGAGGCGATATCGGGGTGCTCATCTCCCAGCAGGCGTCGGTATAGTTCCAAAGCTTTGATGTAGAGAGGTTCAGCTTCAGTGTACCGTCCAAGGGAATGGTAGAGTCCTGCCAAGTTGTTGTAACTTAAGGCGACATCGGGATGTTCCTCTCCCAGCAGGCGTCGGTATAATTCCAAAGCTTTGATGTGGAGAGGTTCAGCTTCAGTATACCGTTCTTGGGAAGAGTAGAGTTGTGCCAAGTTGTTGTAACTGGAGGCGACATCGGGATGCTCATCTCCCAGCAGGCGTTGGCTTAGTTGCAACGCTTTGACGTAGAGAGGTTCAGCATCAGTGTACCGTCCTTGGGAACGGTAGAGAAGAGCCAAATTGTTGAA
>NZ_JABXYX010000378.1 GCF_017982655.1 Brasilonema sp. CT11
AAACCTATGGAAAAAATACGGAAGAAAACGCGAAAACAATAGGGGAGAAAATTCGTTGCGAAAGCGCAATAGAGATTTAAAGTCTTCCGCTCAATTTAAAGTTGCTATTTTGTCCCGTAACATTGCTCGCAGCGACACAGCACTTGAGACACTCCCGCATGAAGTTTGGATTGAAATCTTGAAGTATGTCACACACCCATGCAAACCTTATGAATGATCACTTTGTAAATTACTCATAAATAAACGGTTGACGATTTAGCACTCTTCTTCACCGGATTATTTGGTAAATATTTGAGTTATCTTTACAAATGATGGGGAGCTTTATATACTGCGAATGGTAGTTTTGGACGGGTTTCATCAAGATTTTCAGGAGCAGTATGAACCCACAATTCAACAAGTTGATCGGTGTTATCTGGTGACATATGGCAGAAAAAAGGTCGATCAAAAAAACAAAACTGTTTTGTCGAGTCAGCACTGGCTAAAAAGAAATCATAATATTTGGTAGTACTAGTGATCGGTTGCGTGATACGGTGAAGGCGGAAGGCGGGGCAAAAGGGTAAGAAAAATTAAAAAAAAAAGAATGGTGCACAGAGTGGGATTCGAACCCACGCCCATTGCTGGATTAGTACCTGAAACTAACGTCTTGAACCACTCGACCATCTGTGCAACTTGGAGCAACATTTGAACACCCGCCTCACCCAATCACCAACGACACAAACTCATCACTCATACGAACAAAACAAACTCTCGTTCTGTACTTACTGTTTGGCCACACAAATAGGTCCCATGCCTGGACCACCTCCTCCGTGAGGAATACAGAAGGTTTTGTGCAAGTTCAAATGGCAAACATCAGCTCCAAGCTCACCTGAACATGATTAAAGTTAGCACTTGTCACGCACTTGCGTCGTGTATCCACACATAAAACTTACCAGGCTTGGTCAAACCGACTTGAGCGTTCATGTTTGCACCATCCATGTAGACTTGACCACCATTGTCGTGGACAGCCTTGCAGATATCTTTCACGGTACCCTCGAATACACCGTGGGTGGAAGGATAAGTGATCATAATGCACGACAACTTCTCCTTGTACTTCTCTGCCTTAGCCTTGAGATCGGGAACGTCGATGTTACCCTCCTCATCGCAGTTAACGGGGACGACTTGCAAGCCGACCATCATAGCACTGGCGGGGTTGGTACCGTGAGCGGAGACGGGGATCAAACAGATGTCACGGTGAGCTTGGTTGTGGGCCTTTTGGTATTGACGGATGGCCAAGAGACCTGCGTACTCTCCTTGAGAACCAGCGTTGGGTTGCAGAGAGACAGAGTGGAAGCCAGTAATGTCGGCCAATTGACGCTCGAGGTCGTTGAACATCTTT
>NZ_JABXYX010000214.1 GCF_017982655.1 Brasilonema sp. CT11
ACCTGCATTCACCCTCCTACACCCTGGATTATCCTCTGCTTTTGCCTTGGATATTTCTGCGGACTTCCATCAGATAAGTATTTTACCTGCTTCTCTATGCCTTTCTTAAATACCTACCCTTGAAAGCCTCAAGCTAGGAGGGGCGTTGAAACAGTAGTAAGAGTAGGCGAAGGAAATGTTCCGGCTTTCAACCCGCCTCAAGCTAGGAGGGGCGTTGAAACAAGACGGTTCTACTGAACCTGATTCATTATGGTCAGGCTTTCAACCCGCCTCAAGCTAGGAGGGGCGTTGAAACTTGAAGGCATAGTTCAATTAGAACAGAGAATAGTCTGTTTCAACCCGCCTCAAGCTAGGAGGGGCGTTGAAACCCGAACTACGTGTTATAAATAAATCGGTCGGGAAGCACAACTTTCAACCCGCCTCAAGCTAGGAGGGGCGTTGAAACCCCGCGCCTAAAACCCTTTATTTATCAAGACTTCTAGAAGCACTTTTGGCAAACCAACCAAAATCGCTCGCTAATTGAAACTTGAAAAGTAAATCAAGTTACAGATGACAACCTAGAAACCTTGCCAACAAACAGATTTGAAGATTTGGCAGCAACCCTAGGGAAATTGACCCCGCTTTCACTTGCCAAAAAATAATTAAGGTGGGTTCCTCCTTGGTCGGAGGTGATTCGGTAGCCACCCTTCGGGTTCGCCACTTTGCCTGAAAGAAAATCTCCCCGGCAAGTGGACTCACCACTGCGGTAAACCCGCACCTCTATTACTGGGGGCGCACCTTCTTCCTGTCCTCAAGGGACAGCAGCATCAAGGTGGGCAGCTACCAGGGTCAGAAAGCAAAACTGTTTGACAACAGTCAAACTAACCCACATTTACACAGTACAGAGGCTTGTAACAAGCATGAACTGCGGCGCTATTACTAACTCTTATTTTATTTTCAAGGTTCGGTATTTTGTCAATCAGGTTTTTTGACGAGAATGGTAAGCACAGATCGCTAATTCTTTCGCTTTCTGGTGTGGACTACCTCGAATCGGCTGTTTTGACTCTTCTATCACAATTCCAGCTTTAGCAGCTGACGAGCGAATATTTGCAATTAATCTGCCGTAGCTCCACTGATGGACGCTAACTCGGTACTCTTTGGCATACTTTTGTTGAACTTCTATTAAGTCTGATTTTTGTTCGGCTTTGGCTTGAATCTCACTCTGAACTTGCTCGCGCATATCTCCCAACTTGGGGAGGACAATACTGCCAGCCGAGTAAGTTTGGGCGATCGCTACAATCTCCTTCGTTAATAATCTTTCTATATACTGCCCTAACTCCGATTCTCCAAACTGATTTGGTGCAGCCAGGGTTTGAGCTATTTGGCGTTGGTGGGATAAAAAATGTTTTTGTTGTCGCTGTCTATTTAGCAGTTTGTAGTTATCACCAAGTAGTTGTTTGATGCTGCGGTAGGTGATAACTTTACCTGTAGTAGCATCAACCACTGTTACTGTTGCAGGCTTTTCTAAACCAAGGCTAACACCAACAAGAATATGAGATTTCCCTTTATATATAGGCTTGCTGGGGCGAGGGAAAGGGTTATTAATTCTGTCTAGGGTAGAGTTTTTCCGTTTTATATGAGCTTGCTGTTTATCGTTGAGTTCGCCTTTGGCTTTGGTATTGGTGATAGTTTTAGCGATTTCTTCGGCTTTCTCTTCGCTGACTTGGTTTGTTCCTTGAGTTGTCCACAGGCGAGTATCTACACAACAGTACAGTGTTAAGTGGTTAACGTTCCACTCGTCGCCTTTGCCTTGTTCTTCTTGCCAAGCAATCCGCCCACTACGCAGGGTGAACAAGGCAGTCGAGTGTTGATTTTTACTGGTTTTCTTAATTTCTTGGTCTTCTAAAAAGCGTTGAAACCAGTCAAGTTGGCGAGAATCACAATAAACTTGAAAGCTATGTTCACTCAGTCCGTTGAATTTTACACACATGCGCCCAAACTGGTTTTTAAACCAAGTCATATCTTCGTTGGTTTCGTAAGCCACTGGGAAAGGCACTTTACTAGATTTTCTTAAAAGACTGTCTTGCCAAGATTTCGCCTCTATTTGACTTTCAGGAACATTATGAGTGACAAGCAAAAGAGTGTCTAACCATTTGGCATCTGTTAAATCTCGACCTTTGGGAATTCGTGCTTCTAGCTGTTCTGTGAGGCGTTGGATTTGTATTTCTAATTTACGGCGACGTTGGGCAAATTTTTGGGGATCTTCTTCTTTTTTGCTAAGTTTGCAGCCATTTTTGAGTAAATAGCTGATGGCGCAACGAGTCAGTAAATCGTCTGTGTCGCTGTAAGCCGCAAATAAGTTTTTTGATAAACTACGTTCGCTATCTGAATTTTTTGATTTTTTAGTTTTTTGAGGTTTCTTTACTTTGGCTGGTTGTGGTTCAACTGTATCAGACTGGGGGGTAAATTGAGCCAGTATTTCAGCAGCTTTGGTGCGAAGAACATCCAACAGGACTCCACTGTGTTCTAACAATTCAGCATCACTATTGAGCATTTCTAACCAGCGAATTTTGCCGTCCAGTTGGGACTGAACACGCTTCATTAATGCAAACCATGATTTATAGATGTAGTTCACCAATGCAGTTGCACTTGTGTAAAACCTTGCGGGTTGTCCAATAAAGCGAGGGTCAGTTTTTAAAGTCTGGCAGAGTTCTTTGACAATACTTGTGGGGTGTTTACCTTTTTGTCGCCAAGTTTCAAACTCTGGGTGTTGAGCCACCTTAAGCAACAGTTCGTTAATCAGTGGTGTGTTTTTCTCTGCCATCAGCTTCCATAGCTGTTGGCGGGTAGATTCATTTGCTACTAAACGACACTGAATAGTAATCTGGCTCATTGCTTTGAAACATAATTGTCTAATACTACCACGTTTGTATTATAACAATTTTCTGTAAAATAGTTTTTTATGCAAGAGACATTTTTTACTAGCAAGGAAGCGGCTCAAATTACAGGTTGTACCCTTCGCCAGATACAGTATTGGCGAGAGAAGGGGATTGTTGTGCCTATAATTAGTGATACAGGGACTGGACGCAGTATTTATTACTCAAGGTCTAATTTGGTAGAACTGGCAGCAATGGTATATTGGCTGTCTGTGGGGATAAGCTTTGACATAGCGTGTGAAACTCTCAAAAAGCTGAAAGACCAAGAGCCAGAGTTGTTTAATTCAGGTAATGGCAAGCGTTTTATGTTGTTGTTGGAAGCAGATGAGCGATCGCCGTTAAGCTTGCCGAAGGTATCGCTTAAACTTGTGGAGTTTGACCGAGAAAAGGCGATCGCATCTTTAGATGAAGGTAAACCTGTGATTCCCGTGTGGCTAGACGTCATTTATCAGCAGTTGGCAGTTAAGGAGCGAAAATCTTGCAGTAAAGTAAATAACTATGAGCAATGAAGCGAATACCTGTCGTAAGTATGTTGAGCCAAAGTTAGAGGAGGCGGGGTGGGAGACACAACCCCATGATTACTATGAGCAGTATTACTTCACTGATGGTAAAATTCGACCCAAGAATAAGCGCCAACCTCGTGGCAAAAGGAAGTTTGCAGATTATCTGCTGCTGTATAACGGGGAATTTCCTTTGGCTGTAGTAGAGGCGAAGCGGAAATACGCAACTCCTGACGAGGGACTGGAACAGGCGATAGACTATGCCAAGATTCTGGGGGTGAAGTTTGCTTACTCCACGAATGGCAAAGGGATTGTAGAATACGACTTCATCACAGGCAAGCAGTCTGATGTGATAGACTCGTTTCCCAGTCCTGATCAACTTTGGCGACGGTTAAGGGGAGAAGCTAAGGAGCAAATTAGAGAGGATATTGCTGAAAAACTCCTGACTCCTTTTTATCCAACGCCAGGTAAAGAGCCACGTTACTATCAACGCAATGCTATTAATGCTGCATTGGCGGCAATTCTCAAAGGTCAAAAGCGACTGCTGCTGACACTGGCGACGGGAACGGGTAAAACGACTGTTGCTTTCCAAATCTGCTGGAAACTCTCAAGCATAGAGTGGAATGTGACTGGCGAATCTCGTCCCCCCAGAATCCTGTTTTTGGCAGACCGGAATGTGCTTGTAGATGATCCGATGAATAAAGATTTCTCTGCATTTAATCAGGAAAAAATTTACAAGATTCAGGGAACAGCGAAAAAGGGACGCGATATCTACTTTGCAATTTATCAAGCGATTGGTGATAGAGAAGATAGTTTCGGACTGTACAGAGAATATAATCGTGATTATTTTGACTTGATTGTTGTTGATGAATGTCACCGAGGCAGTGCTAGGGATGAGAGTAACTGGCGGCAAATTCTGGAGTATTTTGAACCAGCTTATCAGTTGGGACTGACAGCAACACCGCTACGGGATGATAACGTTGACACTTATCGTTACTTTGGTAATCCTCTTTATACTTATTCCCTCAAACAAGGAATTGCAGATGGTTTCTTAGCTCCCTATCGAGTTTATCGGATTACTACCCGTTCGGATAGAGAAGGATGGCAACCCACTGCTGGACAACTAGATCGCTACGGACGCACGATTCCTAATGAAGTTTATCTGACCCCAGATTTTGAACGAAAATTAGTCAGACAGGTACGGACAAGAGCGATCGCACAACATATTACCGACTTCCTGAAAAGCAGCGATCGCTATGCCAAAACCATTGTCTTTTGTGTCGATGAGGAACACGTTAAGGCAATGATCAAGGAACTACGGAACTTCAATAGCGATATTACCAAAAACAATCCTGAGTATGTTTCTCGCATCACCGCTGATGCTGGTGAGGTGGGTAAGGGACATCTCTACAAATTTAAAGACGTTTTAGATACTACTCACATCATCGCCGTAACTGCTAAATTGCTAACAACTGGGGTGGATATCCCTACTTGTAAAAATGTTGCCCTTGCTCGTGTAATCCGTTCGATGACAGACTTCAAACAAATTATCGGACGAGGAACTCGTGTGCGAGAGGATAGCGGTAAGTTGTCTTTTAATATACTTGACTACACCAATAGCACGGTTTTATTTGAAGACACAGAATTTGATGGCGAACCTGCCTTAATTAAAGAATCCGAAATGGATGATCAGGGGCAAATCTTATCAGAAACTGTCCAAGAACTTGAGTCAGCAGAGTCAGAAACAGAGGCAGAGGATTTTGAGGAGAATGAAAACTCAGGATTTAGGGGACTGCCAAATGATGATGACGCACCGCCAAGAAAATATTATGCTGACGGGGGAACCGAAGAAATTACTGAAGAAAAAATTTACGATTTAGACACAGACAATCAACTGCGTTTGTCTCAATTGATTGAGCATACCAAAGAGCAAGTCCGCATTCTCTATCGTTCTACCTTAGAAATACAGCAACGTTGGGCAAATTCTCAACAACGTTCAGAAATTATTGATTTGTTGGCAGATAGGGGTATTGATATTGATGAGTTAAAGCAAGTTACCAAACTTCCCGATGCTGACCCTTTTGATTTAATATGTCATATTGCGTTCGATGCCCCAGTGCTTACCTACAAGCAACGGGCAGAACAGTTACGTCGCCGTAACCCAGACTTTTTTCAGCGCTATGGCGAAGATGCAAAAGCAATTTTAGAGATACTTTTGAACAAATATGCACAAAAGGGAGTAGAAGAGTTTAATATCCCGACAACATTCAAGGCTAACCGAGAGTTTGATAAATATGGTAACGTTGCTGAAATCGCTCAACGCTTTGGCAGCGTTCAACAATTGCGGGAAGCAGTGAACCAACTCCAAAATTTATTGTATTCGGCATGAGTCAATGGCAAAACAAAGCACTAAACAAAACGACAAACTAGTCACAACCGCTCAAAAACTTGGTAGCGTGGTTAAGTCAGCGCGTGACATCATGCGGACAGATAAGGGGTTGAATGGAGAATTAGACCGCCTTCCCCAATTGACTTGGATTATGTTCCTCAAGCTGTTGGATGATTCCGAGAAACTGCATGAAGTGGAAGCAGAATTAGAGGGAATTTCATATAAACCCACGATCCAACAGCCTTATCGCTGGCGAGATTGGGCAGCTAATCAAAACTTTACTGGCGATCGCCTGAAAAATTTCATCAACAATGATGAAGCAATCTTACCCGATGACACGCGGGGAGCAGGGTTGCTTGCTTATTTGCAGAATCTCAAGAGTAAAACAGGACGCGATCGCGCTGATGTAATCGCCAAAGTTTTCAAAGATGTCAACAACCGCATGACAAGCGGGACGCTGCTGTGGGATGTAATTAACAAGGTGAATGAGATTCACTTTGATAAATCAGAAGAGGTGAACATCCTCAGCACTTTGTATGAGTCCATGCTTGAGGAAATGCGGGACGCGGCGGGAGATTCGGGTGAGTTTTACACCCCCCGTCCTGTGGTGCGGTTTATGGTGCAGGTGATGGAACCGAAGCTGGGGGAAACGATTTTTGACCCCGCTTGCGGTACTGGTGGTTTTTTGGTTGAAGCGTATGAGTATCTAAAGAAGCAGTGTAGTTCCCAAGATTGGCAGATTCTGCAAAAAAGCATTCTTGGTGCTGAGGCAAAATCTTTGCCTTTGATGTTAGCGCACATGAGCTTAGTGCTACATGGGTTTGAATATCCCGATATTGATGATGGAAACAGCTTACGGTTTACCCTCTCAGAAATGGGTGAAAGGGATTGGGTAGACATGATTCTCACCAACCCACCTTTTGGAGGTGAGGAAGAAGACAGAATTAAAAAGAACTTTCCCCCAGATAGACCAACCAAGGAAACAGCGTTGTTATTCCTTCAGTTGATTATGCGTCGTCTCAGACAAAGACCAAAACCAGGACGCGCAGCAGTTGTATTTCCCAATGGCGTGCTATTTGGGGATAAGATTTGCGCCAAGATTAAAGAAGATTTGCTCAAGAATTTCAACCTGCATACAATCGTCCGTTTACCGAATGGAGTGTTTGCACCTTATAGAACCCATTTGACATCTAACAAGAGGCTGCAAGCCTCTTAATCATTAACCTGATGAAGCAGAGGTTGAGTTTGGCCGTAGCACCAGCCAGGGTTCGTTCAAAGTTCTTAACCAGAATTTTA
>NZ_JABXYX010000215.1 GCF_017982655.1 Brasilonema sp. CT11
ATTCCCATTGTTCCGAAGTCAGGTCACTTGGGTATGATTTAGACATGGCTCTAGTAACGCTGTCGCATTTTTATCTACTGACAGAATACCGTTACTGGAGCTTTTTTTGACTTTCCAAACATCCTCTAACGTTCTCACAAATCCAGCACCAGAGATAGAAATTCTGGAATTCAACTTGGCGGGCTCTGTACTAGCAGTACGTCCTTATACCAATAATGAATTTTACTCGCAGGTGTATTTCGACACGAATAAAACTATCCGCGAAACTTTTGGTGAAGCCGGATATCCAGTTCCCGAACACCGTTATGCAGTTAGTGGAGCACCATTAGCTGGGACGAATGCTGCTATGTCGCCGCCTCTGGCATATTGAGACTCTAGCAAGAGAGTCAAGGTTAAAGTTTTCAAACGGTTTTTAAGATACTCCTCTTCCACGTTTAGTCGCGAAGGGGATTATTTTTTGCTCCATCCCCGGTTGTCGTAAGTTTATAATTTTCTTGTTGCATACAAGCTCACCCCGGTTATTCTAAGAAGACAGCAAAATCTGGCTTGAGGCGAATTGCTTTGTGTAAGAGAGCCATATGGCTCCTTTGTTCCCTTATCCGCACCCCAGTTTGCTACATTAAGCACAAACTAGAAAAAAGTATAGACGTTGAAAGGTTCTTTTTGATGAATTGTATAAAGTGGCGCTTTTTACTGAATCTTATTCCAAACTGGCGGCGGTTGTTTTCCTTATCTGTGCTGCTGACTGGCTTGTTATTGACAAATGTACAGTCAGCGTTTGCTGATCTTAATAATGACAGATACGATGGCAATATTTTTGTGGTTTATGCGGGGAATGGTTCACTGGTTCCTCCTAAAGCGACTCTGGCAAAAGCTTTAGCAGAGCATAAACCAACGCTGTTAGCATTTTATTTGGATGACAGCAGCGATTGTAAGAAATATGCCATTGTTGTTTCAACGATACAAGAATATTACGGTCGAGTAGCAGAAATTATTCCAGTTAATGTTGATAGCATTTTAGATGGAAAAACTTATAACTCTACAGAACCAGCTTATTACTACTCTGGGGTTGTTCCCCAAGTTGTAGTATTTAATCAATCCGGTGAAGTCGTTTTGAATAAAAAGGGTCAAGTCCCCTTTGAAAAAATGGACGACAAATTTAGAGAACTGTTTGATTTATTACCTCGTTCAGAATCAGTACCATTGAAACGCCGCGCATTTAATGAGTTAAGCAGCGAGTTAGCGAAGTAAGTTGTGGGGCAGACAAAATTTGTCTGCCTTGTTTTTCGTGTTATTAGATACTGCAAAGCCATTGATTCTAAAGGATAATGTATACGAATAATCATTAAAAATTGTTGAGAACTGAGGAGTTAAGAAGTCAAGAACAAGTAAGTGAATAAATAATGACTATTGACCAATGACAATGACTTATAAAGTGTGCTCTGATGTCAAAGGTTTATACCACCGAGCAGTTAATTCAAATTTTACGTTCTGAACGCCAAGCTTGCCTCAAGGGAAATCGCCTGAAGTTAGCAGTCACTGTCTCTGGCAATCCTGTCATAGACCAGTTTATCAGAACCGATGGGCTACAACAGTTTACAGCCTATCAAGATTTTAAAGCCACCATTCACGAATACCAAAAGGAACATCAAGTTTCAGGTATTGTCTGGCGTGAGGTGACTATCAAAGGAAAAATGTTACGCTATCCAGAAGTCGATGCTCAGTTAATTGCTTTAGCCACTGACATAAAAATATTAAAAGCAGCCAAAAATTCTATAGTGGAATTTTGGAATCAAGTCACTGTAGGGATGGACTTGTATTTAAGTTTTAGTCATGGCAAACAGCATCGACAGATAGAAAAATTTGATGTAGATAGAATTGCTCAAAGAACAGAATGGACAAGTTTGTCCAAATGTGAAAATACTAATTTTTTGGAAGTGATTTTACACTTAGGATGGGGTCAACCACAGGAAGCTTGTTATAAACGAGGGTTTCCAACCTCAGGAAGTGAGTGCATTCATGCTGTTAATCCAGGGAATCGTCCAATTGGTTGAGTCAAAAGTAAGGTGGGTCTTGCCCTCCTTACAGCCTCCGAAGTTATCGAAATTAAAAATATTAGTGATCCAAAAGAAGTGTTAGGAAAAATACTAGCTTATTCAGTATTATAGAAATCATTGAAGACGCACGCGTAATCAACATTCAACTTCTTGCTGAATCGTTGCAGGAGGATATTAGAGTTAACTATATCTGTCAAGACAGCGTTTGATCGCGACTGCTTAACAAGTTAGGAGTCTTTAGCATCGCTCTCGTTTGATGTCGCCAAATTTCACGAGGCTATTTGCGCCAAGCTGCCAATAACCCGTCACCAGAAAAAATATTATGACCAGTATTTTACCGCCAGTCGATGCTGCAACTGAAATTGAGAACCGCAAAGCCGATCACCTTCGTGTCTGCTTAGAGGAGGATGTACAATTCCGGGAGGTAACGAATGGGTTTGAGTGCTATCGCTTTACTCATTGCTGTCTTCCGCAATTAAACCGCAGTGATATCAATATTCAAACAACCTTCTTGGGTAAGAATCTTGGTGCACCACTTCTGATTTCTTCCATGACAGGAGGGACAGAACTCGCGCGACAAGTCAACACTCGGTTTGCAAGTGTTGCTCAACGTTACCGATTAGCAATGGGAATTGGTTCGCAACGAATTGCTCTAGAGATGCCCCACTTAGCCTCGACGTTCGCAGTGCGCCACCTCGCTCCTGACATTCTGCTGTTTGCAAACTTGGGAGCTGTCCAGTTGAATTATGGATGTGGTCTTGTCGAATGTTTGCAACTTGTGGATATGTTGGCAGCGGATGCGCTGATTCTGCATCTTAACCCCCTGCAAGAGTGCGTACAATCTCATGGGGACACAAATTTTCGGGGGCTGCTTCGTAAGATTGCTGAACTTTGCGAAAAACTTCCCGTTCCTGTGGTTGTCAAGGAAGTGGGAAATGGAATCTCAGCAGCAATGGCACAAAAGTTAATTGATGTGGGAGTGACAGCAATAGACGTAGCTGGTGCGGGTGGAACCTCATGGGCAAAAGTAGAAAGCGAACGGGCAAAAGATAACAAACAGCGCCGTCTGGGACAAACTTTTGCCGACTGGGGACTTCCAACAGCTGAGTGCATAACCTCAATTCGTGCAGTTGCGCCAACAATTCCTTTAATTGCTTCTGGAGGGCTGCGTAATGGATTAGACGTAGCTAAGGCGATCGCCTTGGGAGCCGATCTAGCAGGTTTAGCTAGACCTTTTTTAGAAGCGGCTGTAAACTCAGAAGCCGCTGTTGATGAGTTGGTTGAAGTTCTTATTGCTGAACTGGAAACAGTTTTGTTTTGCACTGACAATGTAACTCTGCAAGAACTCAAAAATTCTTGTGTGCTACATAGATGCTAAAGTCTTGAATTAATTATTATCAACTGTTCCTGATGCCTCAATCACCCATTTGTATTGGCGATATGATTATTTTTGAAAAAAATAAAGAATAAAGGATGAAGTTTTCAAAACTTCATCCTTTATTCTCCTGAGTTGATGCACAACTGTAATCAAAGATAACTGTTTTGTTTGTGCTAACGGAACATACTACTTACAGAACTATCTTCGTGAATCCGCCAGATAGTTTCCCCAAGTAAGTTAGCGACTGACAGCACAACTAATTGTGGAAAGCGTTCGCGCAGCGACTTCCCGGAAGCATCGGTTTCTGGGATTGGAATCGTATTTGTAACAATCACTTCCTCAAATAACCCACTTGAGAGCCGCTCAATTGCTGTTGGTGAAAACACTGCGTGAGTGGCACAAGCATAAACCTGACGCGCCCCTTCTTCACGCAGAAGTTTTGCCCCTGCAGCAATAGTACCAGCAGTGTCTATCATGTCATCCACAAGCACTGCCGTTTTGCCTTTAACATCACCGATGACATTTAAGACTTCGGCAACGTTGTGAGCCTGACGACGTTTATCTATAATCGCCAGTGGTGCATCGTTGAGCTTTTTCGCAAATGCCCTGGCTCGCGCTACACCACCAACATCTGGGGAAACTACCACTAAGTCAGGTAGTTGTTTACTTGCTAGATAATCGAGTAAAACTGGAGAACCATAGACGTGATCTAGCGGTATATCGAAATAGCCTTGAATCTGAGCTGAGTGCAAATCCATTGCTAGAATACGGTCGGCACCGGCTTGCGTAATGAGATTTGCCACCAATTTGGCAGTGATTGACTCTCTTCCTGCGGTTTTGCGATCAGCGCGGGCATAACCATAATAGGGAATGACTGCGGTGACTTGCCGTGCAGAAGCACGCCGGCAGGCATCGATTATAATCAGCAATTCCATCAAATTGTCATTCACAGGATTACAACCGGGCTGGATAAGATAAACATCACAACCCCGGATTGATTCTTGGATTTGAATGTATAGTTCTCCATCCGCAAATCGTTTGCGAATCATTGGTCCCAAATCCATGCCCAGGTAACGAGCAACTTCTTGGGACAAAGGTACATTGGCAGAGCCAGATAACAGCCGCAGGCGAGTATTTTCAGCTAGTCCTGTTGTAATTGGCTGCACTTTTAGTGTTGCAGAACTGAGCACAGCAGATCCTCGATGTGCATTCATGGCAATCTTATCACCAGAGATTAGACAGCTTTAACCGAAAAAAGTTATAAAAAATATACATAAGCTTTTGCTGTGAGTTTTGTTGAAGCTTTTATCAAAACTTTAAACAAACCTCTATTAAACTACATTTTGTAAATTCTCTAGCTCTTGCATAGAGAGACAATTGATAGCTTAACTGAATATTTTGTTTGTAAACCATATCTATCATTTAGATTTTTTGGCATGAATTGAAAAAAATCAACTCAATTGGATGTGTGTTTGGTAGACTTTCCCCTTTGACTACCTTATCAGTTACTTTGCACAAGCATCAACACTTGGATTGTTGAATATGAGGAAAGGTAAGCATAAATACTTAATTAACATTAAAGTCAGAGAACCTTAATACTTAATAATACTAGCTTTGATTGAAAAGCGCGGAAATTGTTAGGCTTTTTTTTAGTTTGTCATCAAACACTATCATTGCAGGGCTTGCGCCTTCCAATTTCCGTCATACTTGACCTGATAACTTTTAGAGCACACAGATAAGTTTAAAGAGTTGGGAAATCTGATAGAAGTTAAAACGGACATACTACCTACAGCAGATGTATGTGATAAGCGATACAGGTAATATCAAGCCTCCTGAAAGAAAGTTCAACCGACTGTCTCCGTCTGGAAACTATCCGTATCATAGTGAAGTCCTCCTCTGTTGCTATAACACTCAATTGATCAACGATGCAAGCACCGATTACAACTGACACTATATTGCAAAACCGTTACCGGATCACTCAAGTTTTGGGTCAGGGTGGATTTGGTAGAACCTATCTGGCACATGACCAGAGGCGCTTTGACGAACTTTGTGCAATTAAGGAATTAATTCCAATAGTCACGGAAGGTTATGCTTGGGAAAAAGCAAAAGAGCTTTTTGAGCGAGAGGCAGCAACTTTATATCAAATACAACACCCTCAGGTGCCTCAATTCCGCGAGAGATTTGAACAAGATCAGCGCTTGTTTTTGGTGCAAGACTACGTTGCCGGAAAAACCTATCAGACTTTGCTGGATGAACGTCAAGCCAGAGGGAGTGCATTTACAGAACAAGAAGTATTACAACTTATACGCTCTTTGTTACCAGTCTTAGAATATATTCATAATCAAGGAATTATTCATCGAGATATTTCACCGGATAATATTATTCTGCGAGAAAGCGATCACCTACCAGTTTTAATCGACTTTGGAGTCGTAAAAGAACTGGTAACGAAATTGAACTCTCCAGATAACACAACGCCAGCAACCACTGTTGGAAAACATGGTTATGCCCCAACTGAGCAAATGCAAACAGGTCGAACATATCCCAGCAGTGACTTGTATGCACTAGCTGTTACAGCAATTGTATTGTTGACAGGCAAAGAACCCCAAAATTTATTTGATGAACATCAACTAACTTGGAATTGGCAACATTTGGTCACAGTCAATCCACACTTTGCCTCTGTGTTGAATCGAATGTTAAGTCAAAAACTGGGCGATCGCTACTTAAAAGCTCCAGAAGTACTACAAGCATTACAAAGTCCACAACAACCAAATATTTATACTTCTAATGTTTCCAAGGTACAAACAGTAGCCGTTGGTCGCCGCCCTGAACAAGCACAGCCATCTGCGCCCAATACATCTAAGCCAGCCATTCCAACACAGGGTAGCCCTTCACTGTTAGATAATCCCTTGGCAGTTTTTGGAATTACCGTTGCTGTAATTGTTGTAACAGGATTTGGTTCATGGACGGTGGTCAGATCCATCCGTAATAATTCACAAGCTACATCAGAAAAAACCAATCCACAAACTTTCCCTTCACCTGTCATTCCCAATGGAACAACTTTAACACCGACAGCTACTGACAATCAGCCTGTTGTGAATGACAAATCCCTAAATTTTGGTAGATCTAATACTGCTAATGCCGACGGTATAATCAAAGCCAATGAAATAGACCAATACATATTTATTGGTGCAAAAGGGCAGCAGTTAACCGTATTGCTTACTCAACGAGGCAGCGTTTTGCTATCAGTTTTAGATGCAAATCAACAACCAATTGACAATACTGCTAAAGAGTTTTCATTTTACCAAGGAACATTGCCTTTGAGTGGTAAATACATAATTCAAGTACGTCCTGTGCCGGGACAACCTCAAAGCAATTATAGTTTTAGCCTCGGATTAGAAAATCCAGTTAGACGCAGATCTAGCTCTACAGCTACACCCACTCCTACTCCCACTCCCACAGCCACACCTACTCCCACTCCCACAACCACACCTACTCCCACACCCACCCCCACTCCCACTCCCGTTCCCCCTCCCAACCCCACTCCCGACCCCACACCCACCCCCACACCCGTTCCCACACCCACTCATACTCCCCTTCCCACCTACACAACAACTCACGAACAGCCAACTAC
>NZ_JABXYX010000216.1 GCF_017982655.1 Brasilonema sp. CT11
CTTAAGTAGTTGGCGATAGCTTCGCTGCTGCGCGGAGCGCAGATCGCAATCCGTTTCGGCATAGTGTAAGTAGACGCACTGCAACGATTCCATCTTTATTATAACTAATCAACCGGACATGATATTATACCAATTCGCGTTCAAAAGCTTAATTTAACGTGAGTTCGACGAACAAAAAAGCCGGAACAGTAAAACTGGCAAAGATTAAAAGAATTAGCTAGTCACAGAAGTCTGAGATTTTATTGAGAATAAAGTTATAGGACTTATGCATGGACAAGCTCCGGATAGGCGCAAAGCAAGGCAGAGTCAAGATTCGCGGGGAAAAGCCTTATATACAAATAGCTCAGTTGCTCAAATTATGCCAGACTGACAGTACAAGTGCATAACTTAACTGTACTCAAACCCTATTAAGAATTTAAATATAGAGATTTATCAATGCGTAAGTCTTCATACTATGATCACGATAGCCGTAAACAGGAACTGTACGTACCCTGTGAAGTCAATCAAATGGATGCTAACAATCGCTCTGATTTTGAGCAGCCTCACCTATTATCCAGCAAAGGTAACAGCCCAAACTCAACAACCAACAACGACCAAGCAGCCTGTACAACCAACCAAAGGTGGGACTTCACCTCAACAAGGTACCTCTCGACCAGTTTTTGTTTTCCCAAAAACACCCGCACGGTTAAGTCCTGTATCTGGGCGTAGAGCAGGAATGGGTAGCCGGGATAATTGTCCTGCGGTTCCAACTGCACTCACTGCTTTAGTACCGTTGCGAAAGGAACAAAAGGTTAGTAAACTGACAGACAAATCAATTTCGGGGATTGTGGCGGGACTAACCGCCTCTGAACGACCAACGCTTTGGTTTTACGTTCCTTACACTCAGGATTTAACAGCTAGTGCTGAATTTATCTTACAGGATAGTGCGGGAAACGATATTTATAGAAATGCGATCGCACTACCTCCAAAGCCTGGTGTCATAGGTGTTTCTCTCCCATCCAATACATCCTTGCAAGTAGGGAAAACATATCGCTGGTATTTAAAAGTCCGTTGCAATCAGCAACAAACAGCCAGTGTTCCTATTTATGTAGAAGGAGACATTCAAAGAGTGAATTTGGATTCTCGTGTGATGCAGCAACTGGAAGCAGCAGTTGATCCGCGACAAAAAATTGCAATCTATGCGGCTAATGGTATTTGGTTTGATTCTCTGACTATGCTGGCACAAGAGCGCCAGAAGAATCCTAATGATGCATCTGTTACTGAAGATTGGCAAAGTCTATTGCGATCTGTCAACTTGGATAATGTTGCTACGGCTCCTCTGGTGAAATAAACAGTAAACAGTTATCAGTTAAATAAGGTTCAAATGATAACTGTTTCTCTAGAACCAATTACCAACTAACACATAAGGTGCCCAGTTAAGAGGACGAGTGTATTGCGAATCAGACAGCAGCTTTAATTGAGCTTCGCGTAAAGCTTCTGCTGTAGTTTTGCCAGTTGTTAACTGATGGTAGAATTCACTAATAAACAAAGCAGTGGAGTCATCCCCAATCTGCCATAAGGACGCTAAAGTACTCCGCGCCCCAGCTCGAATAGCAACTCCTGCTAATCCCAATGCAGCACGGTTATCTCCTGCTGCTGTTTCGCAAGCACTCAGAACCAGTAATTCAATTGGTTCTGTTCGTTTTTGCTCTCTACTTTTGAGCAAGCTATCTAATTGACTCACATTGATACGTCCATCGGCTGCTAAGATGAAAGTGTCTTTTGCTTTAGAGCTAAATTGCCCGTGAGTTGCTAGGTGAACAACTTTAAAAGGTTGGGCGTTGATGGTTTTTCCTAAAGTTGTACTTTTGAAATTTTTATCCAATAATATCGTTGTCGATATGCCCGATTGCTGAATCAATTTCAATTCAACTTTGACGTTAGGAAGCGGTGCAAACTTTTCATTCTTGGGTGGTTGCGAGAGTCCTCCAGCAAGAGCGTTTAACTTTGCTTGCGCGAGAGGTTTGGGGGTAAACAGTTGCAATCCTGGGCTAATGGCGATCGCGTACTTCTGGACTAAAAACTCTTTGCCATCATACAATGCAGACACTGGGATGTTTCGTAGTGACCCGTCTGGGATAAAGACCAGAGTATTCACTCTACTATTTTTGAGTTCACCTTCAACTGGTTTAATTAACCAATCATAAAGCTGCTGGGAAACCACTTGAAATTTCTTACTAGCATCAGGTTCGACTATCGTCTCTCGCATTTGTGTAATGACTTGCTCTACTTCCTGACTGCTCACCACAGAAGTTTTACGTATCAGCGGTTGATTGGGAAGCTTGAGGATAACTTCTAGCTGGTTATCTAGGATAATGGGGTAAAAAATGGCAGTATTAGGATTATCATGGTCTACCACTTTGTCTAATACCACAAATTGGTTACTCAAGCAAGCTTCTCGGAAAAAATTATCTAGTTCTGCTAGTTGCAAGGCTTCAATTCGCTTACGGACTTTATCTAAATCAGGCTTTCCTTGTCCTTTCTGTTGTAAAAGCAGTTCTACTGACTGGCGATAAATAGGTTCTACGCTATCACGAAAATTAAATTGCACCTCTCGGTTGACTGCAACTAAATCGGTGCGGAGAGACTGAAGGCTTGCGACTGCGGTATCATAAGCAGCGATCGCTCCCTCAATATTTCCTTGTGCTTTGAGCAAGCGTCCTAACTGCCACTCCCAACGGTAAGCTATATCTGAAGCATCGATTTTTTGAGCGATAAACAACGCTTGCTGCGTCAATTTCTGCGCTTCTTGCGATTGATTGTTTTGCTCGTAGACTTCTGCTAAACTGCCTAGAGCATAGGATTGAGCACGCTCGTCACCTATATTTTTGGCTTGTTGAACGCTACCGGCTAGAATCTCGGCGATGTTTCTTTTGTCACTAATTTTGCTTATGGTGCGAGCAAAATTGATACGTGCATAAATACCAGGTTGATTTGTCGGCAGAGTTGCGAGTTGAGATTGGATTGTAGAAATTAGTTGAGACGCTGCATCTGAAAGTTTTACATCTCTTGTATTCTTATTCTCGACAAGCAAGCTGAGTTGATTGATTTGAGCTTGAACTTTGGTGAGTGGGTTGGATGCAACTAAAGCCGCATTTTCATAATGAGTTATAGCGTCTTTTATATTACCATTAGCTCTAGCAGTATTACCAAGAGAAAATTCTGTTAGACTAATTTCTTGGGGTAGTTGCAAACGTTGAGCAATTTCTAAGCTTTGTTGTAAATTTTCTTTTGATTGTTCTAAGTCACCCAATTGTTGCTGGGTATTTCCAAGGGAGCGTAAAGCAGTGACTTTTTCAAGTGAGTCAGGTTGGGTTTGTAACTGTTGAGAGACTGTATTCAATATGTCTAAGCTACGGCGGTAAAAACCAGAAACTAGTAAAGCTTGTGCAGAGTTGATACGGCTGCGCGTCACTCTAGTATTGTATTGTTTACCTAAGCGCTTCCAGATTTCCTCTGCTTGCTGTGATGTTTTTAGAGATACATCTGCCTGTCCCTGTGACAACTGCAGTCCACTTTGAATCTCTAGAGTTTGTGCTAGAACTTCCAGTAATTCTGACTTGGGATTGTTGACATTTAACTTTTGATTTGTATTGTCCCAGCCAAGTAGATTTAAGCTGGTGTTGATAGCTTTTGACGCTTCTTTCCATGAGCCGAGTTGCTCAAACGCTAGAGAGAGGTTCGTTGATGCTGCGGCTTGTGCGAGGCGATCGCCTTCTCGTTGATAGATGCTGACAGCTTGTTGTAGAACAGTTACAGCTTCACCAAAGCGTCCTGCTTGATAAAGCGCTTCTCCTTGAGAGACAAGTTGCTGTGGTGTAGTGGTTGGGGCTTTGGTAGTTTGGGTGTGAAAATTGTCTACTGAATTTGTCTGGGGTTGTCTGGCGAATGTGCTGGGGATAATAGTTAGGGAAAAAGCAAGAGTAAATAGGATTACATGAGTTAGCGCAAATTTAATGAGTTGTTTGGTCAACTGAAATGGATGCATAATAATGTCGCACTGCCACCAGGGTAAACTCAAGCTGAAAAAATGTTTTGTATATGTCTAGCGGTACTGCAACATATAAGGTGTGATCAGGGTGGACTTCTTCTAGCGCCAACCGATAGCTGAGAAATTGTCCCAATGCGGAATAAAATTCAGTAATTGCAGATGATCTCAAAAAACTCTTGATCTCAACTGCAATTTTATCATCTTGCTTGTGGGCGGCAATTACCCTTTGGGCACCCAAATCGATTTGAAAGTTTACATCTCCAAACTCTACCTTCAGTGGATCATGCGTAATAATCCACTGCTCTTTTTGCAGTGCCTGTTTTACGGCTTCGTGAAAGATATCTTTGGCAGACATTAACAGTTCCTTACAATTTGTGATAATACTTATCGGTTGCCACTTGTTGGAGTTCTGCCAGGATAGATAAAAAATAATACAAGAAAGCTCTCATAACCGCAAATCTAACGAGTCGCTTTCTCAGCGCAAATGGATGCATATTTCACACCTCACTGAGATGCAGGACAAGAAGCAGGAGTTTGCCAAGAACTGTGAGTCGTGACACCAGGTGCTTGCGCCACGAGTTCTACATTTCCATTGCGATCCACTATCCAACCAGTAGCTTCTACAATAGGAGTTGCAGCAACTTTAGTACTATTTGACACTGCTGTTGGTTGTGGTGAAATTGTTGTTTTAGCTGAGTTTGCAGCTTTTGGTCTTAATCTCACCCAGGCTGAGAGAGTACTTGTATCTTGTAATGGTTCAGTCGGACTCATGGGTAGTCCGCCACGCCCTGTTGACACAAAGGAACTTTGGCTTTGCCGACTTCCAGGAGTGCAGGCGGTGGAAATTTGCCCTGAGACATCAACCAGATTAGTAGGGAGTTCGACTAAGCCGTTAGTAGGGTCTATATCAGGTGTAGTGATTTGCACATTACCGCTCAAGGAGCGAGTTACCCCGGTGGCAGTGATGTCGCTATCCGGCGTGAGTGCATCCCGAAACTGAAGACCAAAAATAGCTTTAGTATTGATTCTGACATTACCGCCACGAAAGTCCTCAGAGTTGGCAGTAATGTCGCTATTTTGAAAGCCAGCCAGGACCGAGGCATTAATATTGATGTTGCCGCCGATAACGTTTTCTCCTATGGCGTCAGTTCTGATATTGCTATTGCCAGTTATGATCAAATCTTGTGAGTTGATGTTAATTGTCGCTTGCTCCCTATTGGGGTCAACTTTAGGGCTGCGTGTATTGGCGGTGAGTACAGCATTGTTGTTTAAACGGATAGAGCGAGCATTTAATGTCATGTTGCCTGCGCCTCCTGTTCCAAAACTCCGCACAGTTACTGCTGCAGAGTCTTGCACTAGCAAGGTATTAGTTTTGACCGTTATATCTCCAGCATTCCCTGTTGAGTTTCCCTCTGCGGTAGCACCTAAGCCACTGGGATACCCACCATCAGCGCTTGTACCACCAATCAGTTGCACATCAGAGGCCTCAACGCTCAAAGAACCCCCCTTGCCCGCACCGAAAGTGCTAGCAATTACTTGTGCCCCATCTCGCACTAGCAAAGTATTAGCTTTGACCGTAAGATCACCCGCATCCCCTGTTGAGTTTCGCTCTGCTGAAACAACCAAGGCACTAGGAACCCTACCATTGGCGCTCGTACCAATTAGTTGCACATTTTGGGCATCAATCCTCAAAGAACCCCCCTTGCCCGAACCTTCTGTATTATTAACTACCGCTGCTCCATTTTGTACTACCAAAGTATTAGTTTTTACCGTTGTATCACCAGCATTCCCTGTTGAGTTTCGCTGTGCAGAAGCAAATAAGCCAGTGATAATCGGCTTATCAGGGCTTGTTGTACCAATCAGTTGCACATCTTGGGCATAAACACTCAAAGAACCCCCTTTGCCCGCACCGTAAGTGCCAGTGTTTACCTCTGCCCCATCTTGCACTAGTAAAGTATTGGTTTTGATCGTAAGATCACCCGCATCCGCTGTTGAGTTTCGCACTGCAGAAGTACTCAAGCTAGTAGGAAACTGACCATCAGCGCTTTTACCAATGATTTGCATATCTTGGGCATCAAAGCTCAAATTTCCCCCCTTGCCCGCACCATATGTAAAAGAACTTACCACTGCCCCATCTCGCACTAGCAAAGTATTAGTTTTGATCGTCAAATTACCCGCATTTCCTGTTGAGTTTGACCCTGCAGAAGTACTCAAGGCACTAGGAAACTGACCATCAGCGCTTTTACCAATGATTTGCATATCTTGGGCATCAACGCTCAAATTTCCCCCCTTGCCCGCACCATATGTAAAAGAATTTACCACTGCCCCATCTCGCACTAGCAAAGTATTAGTTTTGATCGTCAAATTACCCGCATTTCCTGTTGAGTTTAACTCTGCAGAAGTACTCAAGCGACTAGCAAACTGACCATCAGCGCTTCTACCAATGATTTGCATATCTTGGGCATCAACGCTCAAAGAACCTCCTTTGCCCACACCCAAAGTAGTAGTACCTATCCGCGCCCCACCCTCAAGCCGCAAGCTGCTAGCACTGATACTAACATCACCTACCTGTCCATTTGCTCCTGGTAGCACCAGATTAAAAATGCCACTATAGTTAAGGTTTATTGCCCCAGTGGCATTAACCGAAATATCTCCCGCCTGACTATTATTAGAACCCAGTCCTCTGTCTATTCCTGCAAACAGTTGACTATCTCCTGTCATCTCCAAATTCCGGGCATTAACGGCGATACTAGCACCATCGCCAGCAATTACATTTACTTGTGCGCCATTGCTCAGGAAAACATCGCTTCTTTCTACACCATTGGGAAAACTCAAATTCAGATTATTACCATCTCCATTCAACCCAACTGTTCCCGCACCAGCTAACCCACCTAACTCGACTCGCCCACCAAAAGCATTCAACCCTCCACCATCCATTTTGATATCGCCGCCTACTAGCAGCAAACTCTTTCCATCTGGGA
>NZ_JABXYX010000379.1 GCF_017982655.1 Brasilonema sp. CT11
ATGGCTGGCAACTCGGTTGGCGCTAGCTCGGTAGTAGAGTTATCTTTAAGTCCTTTGTTCCAAAGAACCTATAACTCCGTTTATAAAGCCATCAAAGAATCATTTCATACTAAAACTCCAGAAAAAAATCAATCTTCAAAACTTCAACAAAAGCTTAAAAAACTAAGACAGACAGTAAGTCAGTTGATTCCGACACCTCTCAAAAATCCTTTTTACTTATTGGCAATTGATACTACACCAGCACCTCGTCCTTATGCTGAGACGATGCCAGAACGAGGGTACATTTACCAACCAAACACAATCAAAGGCAATAAACCGATTAATATCGGTAACTCCTACTCTATCGTCTCAGTCCTACCAGAGAAAGATACTCTTGGCGGCGCTGCTTGGTCAATTCCATTATCTGGAGAACGGGTATCACTTGAGGGAAGTGCTACGAGTTTGGGAAGCGAGCAAATCAAAGCACTCCTAGAAGACAAATTGCTTCCAACCTCTGAGCAATTATGTGTTTTAGTCGCAGATAGCACCTACAGCCAACGTTCGTTTTTATTTGAGCAATGCAAACACCAAAATTTAGTGGTGATAGCTAGAGTTCGTAGTAATCGTGTTTTTTATCAATCTCCTCCACCAGTTTTGGAGAATACCCCAAAACGTGGTTGTCCGAAAAAATACGGTTTACGGTTTAGCCTTGCGGAATCAGATACCTGGCATGAATGCGACCAGACAACACAATTTGCCCATACTACCCGTAAAGGTCGTCAACTTACAGTCATGATTCAAGTTTGGCACAATATGTTGATGAGAGGAACTAAACAGCAAAAAATGTATCCTCATCCGTTCACCCTTATGAGAATCAGTGTAACTGACGACACAAACGCGCCCGTGTGGAAACCCATGTGGTTAATGGTGAGTGGTACCCAACGCCTTCAACTTTCTCCTCATGTTGCATACTCTAGTTACAGACAACGGTTTGATATTGAACATATGCTGCGGTTCTCCAAACAGCGTTTGTTAATGACTCAGTTTCAAACTCCAGAGGTTGAACACGAAGAAAATTGGATACGATTAGTCATGCTTGCTTACGTACAGCTATGGGCTGCAAAAGAGTTAGCGTGCTATTTACCTAAGCCCTGGGAGCGTTCTTTCAAACCGAATAGTGATACAATTATGACTCCCAGTACTGTACAACGTGATTTTACTAGAATTATTTCAGAGATTGGAAAACCCGGACATTCTCCCAAACCCCGAGGAAATTCAACAGGGAGGCTGACTGGTCAAACTCAAGTAAAACGACCTAAGCACCCTGTCGTCAAGAAAGGAAAAAAATCGAACAACCCACAAAAACAAGCTGCGTAAT
>NZ_JABXYX010000380.1 GCF_017982655.1 Brasilonema sp. CT11
CTTTCAAGGGTAGGTATTTAAAAATCAGGCAGTAGAGAGAGTAATTTGAGAGACATGAAGTTGTGGAGTGAAGCTAGGCCAATCCTCAGGGAAAAAACCACCTTGGGGTAATGGAAGGCGATTAAGAACAGCAGCCTTAATCACTAAAAACCCACGACGAAAACAACTAAGCCAACGATGGGGGACACTATTTTTAAAATTGCGTCGTGCAACATGAGTTTGTGGTAACTGATCTAAACCACTAATGGGCATATTGGCATCAACAGAACCACCAACACTCACTTGCCACAAAGTAGCGATCGCTATAGCTAACCAATGCCTTTCGGCACGTTTTGGATCAATAATCTTGGTTTGATGCCAACAAAAACCGCCCCGTTTACTATCTTTAAACACGCACTCAATCCAAGAGCGCATGGAATACCAGCAAGCATCTGCAACTTCAGGTTGTAAATCGGTGAGAATTAACCAAGGATCGGTGTAGCCCTGATCATGGCGAGCTAATAAAGTACACTCAAGTGTGTTAGTTTTAAAACAAGTTACCAGCCCCTTCCACGACAAACCAACTTGTGGTACTAAAGAATTTATTGGTTGCCAAAACTCTTGCCCTTCGGGTTTGAACTGTCCGATTTGATTAATCCGCATAAACGGATGCCAACCAATCGATTGAATTTGTTTGTACAGCCAGTCTGCGTAAAGTCCTCGGTCAGTGGTGACAATCACAAACCAATCTGTTGGGATGGTTTGGCTTATATGGCTAAATAGTTTTTGCCAATGAGGTTTCCAACTTCCTGGTTTGGTTGCTTCTACTATTTTCCAGGCAATAGGAATTGGGCAACCTCGCAAGACAACACTAATCGCTAATACAGTAAAGCGATCGCTCAAAGTTGATGCATCTGCTGCCAGTGCCAAACGCTTTTCGTTCTCCGGCCAAAGGCTTAAAATCCAGCATAGCAGTGGACTAAAACAGGATGTGATATCAAGTGTTGCCCGTCCGGTTTTTGTTTTATCTTCCCCGTCTCGATACCATTCCCGTAGTTGCTGACGCACAGTATTTTCCTTTTTACCCAGTAGTTCTGCTAAAAATACTGAAACTGTTGTCAACCCGCTTGATTGGGTCATTACCATTCCAAAGCTCCACATTGCCAGTACGACAGCTTGAGGCTTCGTGAGATTCGGCATTTTTTCAATTACTTTTCTCGTCCATTCTCTTAATTCCTCACTTTTTCCTACCTGCATTCACCCTCCTACACCCTGGATTATCCTCTGCTTTTGCCTTGGATATTTCTGCGGACTTCCATCAGATAAGTATTTTACCTGCTTCTCTATGCCTTTCTTAAATACCTACCCTTGAAAG
>NZ_JABXYX010000217.1 GCF_017982655.1 Brasilonema sp. CT11
AGAGGAGGTTTTATTTCATCGTTGTAAATCTTTACTTCAACAGCAAGATTTAATTCGAGGGTTAACGGGTTTTCATTGGTGGACTCAAATTGGAGTTTAATCGTAAGTCATTAACCGGACATGATATTACAGGGGAAAAAGGGGACAAGCAGACAAGGTGGACAGGGGGTTTACAGAGAAATTAGTCTGCACATATCACCTATCATTTCCGGAACTGGCTATTTTGGCAAGAATTAGTTAAACTCACATGATTAAATTTGAGACTCAGGGCTACAAATTAGCAACACTCACTAAGATTAGGGTACTGGTGTGGGAAACAAAATTCAACTGATAGACAGGATACGACTGGCTTTTGCTGTGTCAGTCGCAAAAAGCGTTACTTTCACAGTGCGATCGCTGCGCTTGGGTGCGGCGAGTGTTTTACCAGGTTCTCTGGCGCGTCGCATTGAACCTCGATTATTGCAGTTATTAACTCAACAAGTCAAAAACGGAGTCATCTTAATTGCTGGTACAAATGGCAAAACAACCACATCGCTGCTCCTATGCTCAATTCTAGAACGCAAAGGGTATCGTGTTGCTCACAATTCTACAGGCGCAAATCTAGAAAATGGGTTGATGACAGCACTGCTGGAAAACACTAACTTAGTCGGCGGACTAGATGTTGATTACGCAATTTTAGAAGTCGATGAAAATATTCTACCGAAGATTCTCGCACCAATTCAACCTAAGATAATCCTGTGTTTAAACCTGTTCCGCGATCAACTCGATAGGTATGGAGAAGTTGACACAATCAGCAAGCGTTGGACAAAAGTCATTTCTACCCTTCCAACAGAAACGGTTGTCATTCCGAATGCTGATGATCCAACCTTATCTTATCTTGGTCAGCAGTTACCCCAGAGAGTCTTATTCTTTGGCTTGAATGAACCAGAAAATTATTTAGATGAAATTCCTCACGCTGTTGATTCTATATTTTGTCCTAATTGCGGACACTCACTAGATTATAAAGGAGTTTACTTGTCCCATTTAGGAGATTTTCACTGTCCTAAGTGTGGCTTTAATAGAAGTCAACCCGCGCTTGATAGCCGCGAATTTCCACAAATACTTGTAGGTTTATACAACAAATATAATACTTTGGCAGCCGCTACCGCTGCGATAGAATTAGGAGTTGATGAAGCGACTATACTGGATACGATTAACAACTTCCAAGCTGCATTTGGTCGTGCTGAAGAATTAGAAGTTAATGGTAAACGGGTACGAATTTTGTTATCAAAAAATCCTGTGGGGACAAATGAAACAATTCGCGTCGTGACTCAAAGTCTTGACAAAACGACGCTGCTTGTGTTGAATGACAGAACACCCGATGGAACTGATGTATCTTGGATTTGGGATGTCGATACAGAGAAATTGGTAGAACGGGGAGGGACTTTAGTTGTGAGTGGCGATCGCCTCTATGACATGGCGCTACGTCTGCGTTACAGCGAAAAGACTCCTGAAAGTGACTTCAATTTAATTGTCGAAGAAGATTTACGGCAAGCAATTGCAACGGCGTTAGAACACACACCAGAAAATGAAACCTTGCACATATTACCCACCTATTCTGCCATGCTGGAAGTGCGAGAAGTGTTAACAGGCAGAAAAATTCTCTAAATTGGTTATAGGCTAATACGGTTCAGTTAAGGATTGATCCTCCCTAGCCCTCCTTAAAAAGGAGGGAACTAAGCCCCCTTTTTAAGGGGAGCCAGTGCGTTGGGCGGGTTTCCCGACTTGTAGCACCTGGCGTGGTTGGGGGATCTTAACAAAACTAAACACCACTAACAGCAACCGTATTGGATTATAGGCTTGTAGTGAGTACTTAAGCACTTACTACGAACCTATTATCATTTTGAATTTTGTTAGCGCAGCGGGACGCAGTCCCTGAGCGAATTTTCAATTGTTTCTATGCTTATTCAACACTTTCAAATGCTTGCAAATTACAACACCTTCGCAAACCGAAAAGTCTATGAAGTTTGTTCCCAACTTTCGGATGTAGAACGCAAGCGAATTAGACAAGCTTTTTTCAAAAGTATTCATGGAACGCTGAATCATATTATGGTGGGCGATAGGATTTGGATGGGACGCTTTGAAGGCAAACAAATGCCATCTACCAATCTTGATGCTATTCTTTATGAGGACTTTGATGAGTTGCGTTCAGATCGTGTCTTAGAAGATGAACGCATAGAAGCTTTCATGTCTAAGTTAAATCAAGATTTTTTCACTAAAACTATAAGTTACGTGAATAATCAGGGTAAGCTTTATACTGATCCGCCTAACTTATTGCTAGCACATTTTTTTAACCATCAAACACACCATCGCGGTCAAATTCACGATATGCTAACCCAAACCGAAATTGCTCCACCAGTTTTGGATATGCACCGGATTATCCGACCGTAGTTGAGGAAAACGACGAAGTGTTGTGAAAGTTATTGAGTAATTTGGCTATCTTTTTCTGGTAAAAGGTATATTACTCCAGAAATGATTGTGAAAACAACAGAAATCCAGAAGGCAATTATGGAAGGTAATTGCCATACTTGGGGTAGAGGTGCAATCAGAAGTGCGATCGCCACAATTTGACTCACAGTTTTGAGTTTCCCCCAAATATTCGCCCCCGTAATCTTGGTTTGACTGACGCGCCAACCTGCAATCGCCAACTCTCGCGCCAAGATCAGAAAGACTCCCCAAGCAGGGACTTGTCTTAGTTCAATTAAAGCTAGTAACGGCGCAAGTACCAGCAATTTATCGACTAAGGGGTCAAGAAATTTACCCAAGTCGCTGATTTGGTTAAGCTTCCGCGCCAAATAGCCGTCTAACCAATCAGTCAGGGAGGCGACAAGAAAAATTGCTAAACAAATCCATCTGGCTTGGGGTGTGGGGTTATACAAGCCATAAAGTAGAAATGGTATCCCTAGAAGGCGAGAGAAGGTAATCCAGTTAGGTAAAGTCATAAGGACAAAAAGACAAGGGGAATATAAACTCTTGATGAATGATTAGTTTAAAAAAATAGCATGACTCAACAAATAGATTTTCAAGTGAGAATAGAACGCGATTCTATGGGCGATCGCCAACTACTTAGTACTGCTTACTACGGAATTCAAACACTACGAGCCACAGAAAACTTTCCTATTAGCGGGATTAAACCTTTAGCTACTTACGTAGATGCTGGTGTTATTATTAAAAAAGCGACAGCTATTGTCAATGGTGAACTCAGCTGCATTCCCGAAGATGTCAGTCAAGCAATTATACAAGCTGCTGATGAAGTCCTTGCTGGAAAGTTTCGTGATCAATTTGTGGTAGATGTCTATCAGGCTGGCGCTGGGACTTCTCACCATATGAATATTAACGAAGTCTTGGCAAATCGCGCGTTAGAAATTCTTGGCGAAGAAAAAGGCAATTACAAGCGTGTTAGTCCCAACGACCACGTCAACTATGGACAGTCTACCAATGACGTGATTCCGACAGCAATTCGTATTGGCGGGTTATTGGCATTATCAAAAACGCTACATCCGGCTTTAGAAAAGGCAATTGCAGCATTAGAAGAAAAAGCCGAAGAATTTCAAGATATTGTCAGATCTGGCAGAACCCATATGCAAGATGCTGTACCCGTGCGTTTGGGTGAGAATTTTCGCGCTTGGGCATACATTCTGACTGAACACCAAAACCGCATCTACACAGCTTCTTCTGATTTGATGGTGCTAGGTTTAGGAGGAAGTGCAGCAGGTACAGGATTAAACACTCATCCTCAGTATCGCGCCCGTGTGGTAGAAACAATATCAGATTTGATAAATCTCCCTTTGGAACCTGCACCTCATCTGATGGCTGCAATGCAGAGTATGGCACCATTCGTTCATGTTTCCGGTGCTTTACGCAACCTAGCTCAAGACCTAGTTAAAATATCTCATGACTTGCGTCTGATGGATTCCGGACCAAAAACTGGCTTAAAAGAAATTCAACTACCACCCGTACAACCCGGTTCCTCAATTATGCCAGGAAAGTACAACCCAGTGATGGCCGAGATGACATCAATGGTGTGTTTCCAGGTGATAGGTTACGATAGTGCGATCGCCCTTGCTGCACAAGCAGGACAATTAGAACTAAATGTGATGATGCCTCTGATTGCTTATAACCTGATTCACAGCATCGAAATTCTTGGTAACACCATCGCCGCACTCACCGAACGCTGCATCAAGGGCATTACTGCCAATCAGGAACGTTGTTTAGAATACGCCGAAGGCAGTTTAGCCTTGGTGACAGCATTAAATCCTCACATCGGTTATTTGAATGCAGCTGCTGTAGCGAAAGAATCCTTAGAAACTGGTAAGTCTTTGCGGCAGATTGTCACCGAACGCGGTTTCATGAGTGAAGCAGAATTAGCCCAAGTATTAAATTTGGAACAAATGAGTGCAATTATGCCTCTAAATATACTAGACGGCACATCGGATTAGAGAACAAAGAAGGAAGATAAAATAAACAACTCTTCCTTCTTTAGTTTTTCTTATTCATTCTTGATTTCACTATGCAGACTAAAACACCATCCGTCAGCTTAATTCGCGCCACTTCTTACGAACGGGAAGCACTCCGAGAATCTTTAGAAACATTGCTAGAACCTTTGGGAGGAATGGCGGCGTTTGTCAAAAGCGGAAACCGTGTCTTACTTAAACCCAACCTGCTAACAGGCGCACGTCCTGGGAAAGAATGTACAACTCGTCCAGAACTGGTTTATGCAGTCGCCCAAATGGTTATAGAAGCAGGGGGTAAACCATTTTTGGGCGATAGTCCCGCTTTTGGTAGCGCCAAGGGAGTTGCACTCGCAAATGGTTATCAGCCTATTTTAGAAGAACTCAACGTTGCGATCACCGATTTTCAGGGCAAGCGCTACCAAACCGTCAGCGAAGACTTTGATCATCTGCTACTGTGCAAAGAGGCGATGGAAGCGGATGTTGTGATTAACCTACCCAAAGTAAAATCTCATGTCCAATTGGTACTAACTTTAGGAGTCAAAAACCTATTTGGTTGTGTTCCAGGCAAAATGAAAGCTTGGTGGCACATGGAAGCAGGAAAAGACGCAAATCGTTTTGGTAAAATGTTGGTGGAAACCGCCAGGACAATTGATCCCGACTTAACTATACTTGATGGCGTTATTGCTCATGAAGGCAATGGTCCAAGTGGTGGTGAACCCCGTCCACTAGGGATTTTAGCCGCATCAGCAAATGTATTTGCCTTAGATCGTGCAATGGTAGAAATCCTCAATGTTTCACCAGAACAAGTACCCACCGTCGCTGCATCAATCCGTATGGGGTTAGTTGGTGAACTCAACAATAT
Source organism: Brasilonema sp. CT11 (assembly GCF_017982655.1). Taxonomy (GTDB): domain Bacteria; phylum Cyanobacteriota; class Cyanobacteriia; order Cyanobacteriales; family Nostocaceae; genus Brasilonema. Next base: position 5,356 of record NZ_JABXYX010000217.1, read on the forward strand.
CAACTTTCCTCACCTACATCCCGACTTACTAAAAATAGATGATTGGCGCCTACCAGACAAGTTCGTACCCATCGATTTTGGAATGCCTCGCGTCATCAAGTCTACGTTCAAACATCTTTACATAAAATTTATCAAAGAACCTATGAATGCATATGCCAAACGGTAGTTGCATTTCGCCCATCTTATCAATAACAAGTGCAAACTCTGTTACAACAATTTTATGCATTGGCAGAGTAAGCTGTAAATACCCTCCGATTGCTTAACCAAACCGCCCTCATTAAGTGGCGGTTTTTTTATTGCTTAGAGATTCTTATCAGAGGTCAAGCACTTTGAAATAACACATTTTCAGTTGTGTTTGAATGTGGAATCATTCTTTGGGTTGAAATTAAGATAACTAGAAGAAATTATTAAATTTTCCTTATACACAGTACTTTTACACAAAAAATTTGTCCTATGATTAACTCATAAATGTTTGCGTAGTGAATAATTATTCCTGTGCCACCACTTATTTAACGTTCGCTCAAGCAAGCGTGTCGCAGGCATACGCGACTGCGTGCGCCAACAGTGCATACCCCCAAAACTACTCAGCCGTACGGTGAGCATGGGTGTGAAAGAATAATAATTTTTCCACTTTCTAGGGACTGACGTCAGCGCAAAGCGCATACAGCGCAGGCGTACTGTAAATATAAGAGATAGGAAATACCCAAATAACGTAACTTTGAATACTTTTTTTCAGTGTATTCCTAAACTTTTTACGAAATTAAGTTACATTAGCCTGTGAAATTAATGACCAAGTAAAACGTACATATTTTAACTTCCATTTTGTCTCAAGTGTTTTATTTACAAAAATAAGTATAGATAGCTTAATAAATGATTGATATTATTTATTGATAGATAGTATAATATAGGAAAATAGCTATAATACAAGTAAGACTCTTTACAAAAGAGTCAACACAAAATAATAAGTGTAAAAAACTTCAACTTTTTATGCATTCAAATACCCAATCTGCTGACCCTGCCAGTACATGTTCCCATACCTTGGCAGATATTGTAGGAACTGTGATCGGTCTTTTGACTCTAACTTTACCCTTGTTTGTTATTGGTCACTACTCTTCAAACAGTGCTCAGGATCACCAGCAACCAATTACCTACAATATAAAGACAGATGTAGATTAGAGAAAACTTGACTCTTGAATGGCAGTTGCATGACTGTCGGCAGAGCCGTCGGCAGTTTGCACTTCACAAGGGGGCTTTGGGATTTTCTCAAGGGTGTGGCCAAGACTCGTGTCTTTCCTACAACGCGAGAACAAGCGTGTTCGCGTAGCGTCTCCGCTACTGAGAGGGAGATCCTCCTATGTCCTGCGGACACGCTAGCCCCGAGAGACGTAGTTGTGCCGCAGGCATAGGGGGCACGCTCGTCGCAAAGCGACATGCTCTTGCAACGCAAACGCGCTAACGTTTATATATAGAACCCATTTGACATCTAAAAAGGTGCTGCAAGCCTCTTAACCATCAGCCGAATAAAACAAAGATTAACCTTTGCAGTGGCATTAGCTAGAGTTCTCTCAAAGTTCTTGACAAGAATTTT
>NZ_JABXYX010000218.1:0-870 GCF_017982655.1 Brasilonema sp. CT11
GATACTTTACTGCAAGGGTCAGCCGATTTGATAGACGAAGCTGAAAAATATAAATAAGACTAATCATTCATTCATTAAGTTCGCGAATAATATCCGCGAACTCACTTTTTTGTCCAAAGTCCAATCAGTACCAACACCATGTCCAGAAAAATGTACAATCTGTGGTTCTTCGTCTAACAAAGCACGACGTAAATCATTAATCCGAACCGCCCATTTGGTAATGAGTTGAAATTCTTCTCTGCTTCTGGAACGTTCTAATGCTGATTGGATTTCCCGCACTTCTTCATCCAAACGAAGCTGGTTTGTATTTTTGGGATTAGCTGATAATATCAAAATCTTTTTCATACTCTTTTTTTGAGAACGACTTCGGAGATTTTGGCGGGAAAAATCTCAAACAAAGAAGACATAAGCTTCAAAATATTATGTGACAATAAACACAAGTAGCTTATGATTTTGGTTTACTGAATAGGGAATTCTAGTTTGCTTTCGACCACTGCTCAATTAGCTCTGCCACAACTTGGCTCATCTTCTACCCACGGATAGCGCAAACTGCCTGAAACCATTTTTTAGGTCGTCTGCAATACTAATGTGCATAGATTTCACAATTATGACAGCTATATATAAAATAGTTTCACAAAAAACTACAAATGTACAAGATGTGATTCCGGATAAATGCCTGGGAGGTTGAGGTTTTCCTCTGAGGCGATTAATTCCCCCCTTATACCAAGTTGCGTTCTGTTGTAGTAGCTCGTCAGGGGAGATTGCTGAAAGGATGTCTGAAAAGTATATGAAAGGTATATTTTGTCATTCTGAGTGTAGCGAAGCGGAACGAAGAATCCAGATTTGGAGGCGTAGTCTTGAGATACTTCA
>NZ_JABXYX010000218.1:880-6869 GCF_017982655.1 Brasilonema sp. CT11
CTACGGTATCGCTCCGTTCAGTATGACATTTTTGACTTCTCAGACATCCTCTGAGTCCCAAGGGGACACGCTTCGCGTTCGCTCTTAGCGTGCGCTTTGCGCTTACGCTCCACTTCGTTCTGCTCGCAATGACAGGTGCTACCGGGGAATTGCAACTTGGTATTAGTTCCTGTATTTGTTGTTGTAGCTTCTGGGGGAGAGTGGCGATCTGCCAAAGGCAGCAGCGCTAGCTCACCTGTGGGAGGCGCTGAGTGCCAAGAGGACATCCGCAAGGGACAGCGTTAGCCCGATTCGTGCGCTTGCGCTTACGCTTAACGCTACGCATATCACACTTGGGGAATGTAAGCTAAAAATAATCCCCCCCAGCCGTTTTTATATGTGGCTCAGGGGGGAAAAAATAGGTCGTAGACTATAGAGTTTCTGTATATGTCTTGATGTTTTTATTCTATTAACTGTGTTCACTTTTGTACAGTATTATCGCAAGAATTTACTGAATTTTTACAACATCTTTACTAGTTCTTTATTCTCGCTATTTCTTGAACTAGTCTTATATATAAGTGTAGCATTACATCTACTGTCCAAACTTTCTAAATTGAGTCTATCTGTAAAAATATGAACATTAAAATTGTCATGAGTACGGTTCTGTTTACTTTTTTTGGGTTGACAGCACAAGCCTTCGCACTCAACGAGCAAGACTTGCAAGTTTTAAAAACAACAAATACTTGTCCTCGTTGTGATTTAAGTGGTGCTGATTTATCTCAAGCTATATTAAGTGGAGCCAATTTACGAGAAGCAAACTTGAAAGGTGCCAATTTAGCTGGGGCAAACCTGAGAAATGCAGATCTCACAGGCGCAAATCTAGAAACCGCAGTCTTAACCTCCGCAAACCTCTCGAATGCTTCCTTAACTGGTGCGAGTCTCAAATCAGCATCTCTGAACAATACCGATTTGAGTTCTGCTGGATTCATCGGTGCCAATTTAGAAGCTGCCAATCTCACAGGAGCTAAACGACAGTATACAAATTTTCGAGGCGCAAATTTCAGTTTGACCACAATGCCCACAGGCTATGTCACTTCTAACAAAAATTATGGCTGGTCACTACAGCGTCCAGCTCAACAACTTGAATGTGATAAGTTCAAAAACCAAAAGGTTCCTGGTACAACTTGTCGCGGCGAGTAAGGAGGAGTGAGGGAGGGAATCCGGGAAGGAGCGAGGGGAGCATCCCAAATATGCAAATTGCCCTCAGACTAGAAGTCTGGGGCTATACAAACAAAGCCTGCCTCCGCAGGCTGAATTAGTCCGCGCAGGCGGACTTTGCCTGTGTAGCTGCGAATTCCATTCGCCGGGTGTTTTTGCAAAATTGGGATGCTCCCAGGAGCGAGGGAAGAGTTAATGGTCAATAAGTCTTTTCTCTCACTCTCACACTCCCACACTTCCTCACTTTCAAAATATATGGAAGTTCAATCAGCATTTAGTTAACATTTCTTTATCATGAGACAAATGACAAAACACTGCCTAACTTAATTCACCAATGCTCACTCTTATTAAAGACTTGGCAATCAAACTGGCACCTCGCTTAATTGAGATTCGCCGTCACATCCACTCTCACCCAGAACTTAGCGGTCAAGAACAGCAAACATCTGCTTTTGTTTCTGGTGTTTTATCTTCTAATGGTCTTCACGTAAAAGAGCGGGTGGGTAAAACTGGCGTTGTTGCAGAACTGCAAGGAACTGGCAAAGATGAGCGTTTATTGGCAATTCGCACTGATATGGATGCGTTACCAATTACAGAACGCGCTTGTCTAGAGTTCGCCTCTCGCTCACTAGGTATTATGCACGCTTGTGGTCATGATGTCCACACGACAGTCGGCTTAGGAACGGCAATGGTACTGTCTCAAATAGCAGAGGAGTTACCGGGTGGAATACGGTTCTTATTTCAGCCAGCAGAAGAAATAGCCCAGGGCGCTAGTTGGATGATAGACGATGGCGTCATGAACCAGGTTTCAAATATACTTAGCCTTCATGTTTTCCCTTCGATACCCGCAGGTTCGATTGGTGTGCGTTACGGCGCGTTAACGGCAGCTGCTGATACTTTAGAGATTATCATTATCGGTGAATCCGGACATGGTGCTCGTCCCCATGAGGCGGTAGATGCGATCTGGATTGCTTCCCAAGTCATAACTACACTGCAACAAGCAATTAGCCGAACCCAGAATCCTCTACGTCCTGTCGTGTTAAGCATAGGGCAGATTAACGGTGGTAGAGCGCCAAATGTGATTGCTGATAAGGTGCAGTTGTTGGGAACAGTCCGTTCTCTCCATCCTGAAACTCGTGCCAATCTTCCAAATTGGATTGAAAAAATTGTCGCTAACGTATGTGAGCCGTACGGTGCAAAATATCAGGTAGATTATCGCCAAGGCGTGCCTAGCGTGCAAAACGATTATTTCCTAACGCAGTTGACGCAAACAGCAGCAGAGGAAGCATGGGGTAGCGATCGCGTTCAAGTGTTACCCGAACCTTCTCTTGGTGCTGAAGATTTTTCTGTTTATTTAGAACACGCTCCTGGTAGTATGTTTCGCTTGGGTGTGGGCTTCAAAGATAGGCTGATTAATTACCCGTTGCACCATCCACTCTTTGAGGTGAATGAATCTGCCATTATTACTGGAGTTGTCACGATGGCGTACACAGCCTACAAATACTGGCACCAAACTTGATAAACTTAGATATCCAAAGAAAAACTCCCAGCATCTAGCACGTGTTGGGAGTTGCTATTATAGCACAACTAACCGCAAGATGCAAATATTTGCGTCTTGTGGTTCCAGAAACTACTGAGCGCCGACTACGCCCAATTTCTTTTGAATCTCAGTCTTAGCGGCTTTGAATTCTGTAGCTAGTTGCTCGCTTTGTTCAGTGTTCAAGTTGTTGCGAATCGCAGCAAACATCGAGCTTTCTTCTTGACGCATGTGGTCACCAACAACGTCCATAAGCTGTTTGATTTGACCTTTAAATTGCTCTATGTTAGAGGGGTTGATACCCTTGATTTGCTCTAATATCTTCTTCATTTGCGCTTGTTCGTCGTACAGTTCTTGAGTATCGTTCTGACCGTAGAAAGGACGTACTCTCGGGTAGACGACTTGCTCTTCAGCTTCAGCGTGAGCACTCAAATCCTTATATATTTGACCAAAGTACTCTTGAATCTTTTGGGGATCATTGCTTGCCAAAAGTTGAGTGAACAAGGTGTTAACCTTGCCGTGATCCAAACGAATAACATCTTGGATGTTCAGATCCTTCTTGTCAGTGTTTTGGGTAACAGCACTACCTAAAACGCCACTGACTGCAGCCATAGCGTCTTGAACGCGTGCCCAAATTCCTTGATCAGCATCAAGTCCCGTCAGTTCACGGACACCCAAAACTTCTAGAACACCTTTGAGTTGCTCTTGGTGAGCACGGTTTTCAAAGTTAATTGTATTCAGAGGTGCGATCGCCAGCAATACGTCAGCACCAATTTTTTGTGCTGCTTTGTGAACAGTCAAGCCGCTCATAACTTGTTGGTGCTTCAGCAATTCATGCTGAAAGACTTTCTCATATAGGCTCATATCAGAGCCTTGCTGCAATTTACGAACCTTTTCTATCATTTCTGAAACGATTTTTTTTGGCTCAGCTTGGATGCCATACTGACCGATTACAGTTTCCAGAACACCCAGGTTCTTTTGGTCATCATTGAGCATATTGCGAAGCCGCTCAGCAATTTCTTGATCGCTGACTTCTTTAATCAAATGCTGCTCATTTTCAATCAGCAATTGTTGAAGTGCTTTGATATCTGCCAGCTTCACAGCAAGAGCAGAACGCTTGGTATCATCTAGTGTTACAACCATTTTCTGGTATCCCCTCAGGATCAAGTTTTTCGCGTTATTTCCTCTCTCAAAGTGACACAATGATCAAGAAGGTTCCATCTTTCTTTTGACCGATAGCTCATAAACCCTGGGTAGAAAAAGGAGAAGAAAACTTAATATTTTTTTATGTTCTACTTTGAGATAGATAATTGTTTTTTTAATGCTCATTCGGCAGATAGATTAATTTTTAATACTAATTTTCTAGATTTACGCAAGAAAAGTCAAAAAAGGAAATAAATTCAGAATGCCCGATAATCAGGGGTTAGGGGAGCAGGCACTCAACAAAGCTGTAGAAATAGCCTTATCTAGCCAGTTAGATAAAGTAGAAGATCTCGATGTAGATGTCAAAACAGACCCACTGAAAGTGGTTCAAGGAGAGGTTGATTCAGTTTCAATAGAAGGCAAAGGATTGGTAATGCAAAAAGACCTCCGAGCGGAGGAGTTAAAAATGCAAACGGGTAGCGTTGCAATTAATCCTTTGAGTGCAGCTTTTGGAAAGATTGAACTGACAAAACCAACGCAAGCAAGTACACGAGTTGTTTTGCTCGAAAACGATATCAACCGTGCCTTCAATTCTGAATATGTCCGTTCACAATTGCAAAGCCAGAAAATTCACGTCAACGGGCAGTTAACGACGATTATTCCTCAACAGGTAGATTTTAGTTTACCTGGTAATAATAAAGTCGCCTTAAGCGCTTCTATTCTATTAAAAGAAACGAATGAAACTCACCAAGTCGCTTTTTCCGCAGTACCGAAAGTGAGTGCGAATGGAGAAACAGTTTCTCTAGAAAATGTTGAGTATGGTGATACACAGGAAATCTCACCAGAGTTGACAAAAGCTTTGATAGATGCAACAAGCGAAATTTTGAATCTGAGTAACTTTGATTTAGAAGGAATAACTCTACGAGTTAAACAACTTGAAGTGGAAACAGCTAAACTGATACTGCAAGCTGAAGCTCACGTGGAGCAAATTGCCTCCGCATAAAATTAGGATCCTTAAGGAGAGTAAAAATTATGGAAACTACAGAAAGAAGTTCGACACCGTTCCCAAATCTGCCACCAGTTATTGAGAGTGATGATAGAGAGTATCATGATACTGGTGTACCTAGCACTGTTGCGATCGCAGGGCATCCCTTACACCCCCTGAGTGTCGTCTTTCCCATAGCCTTTTTAGCCGGCGCTTTGGGTAGCGACTTCGGCTACTGGTTAACTCATGATTTCTTTTGGGCAAAAGCTTCACTGTGGTTAATCGGACTCGGATTGCTTGGAGGCGTTTTAGCAGCGCTGATTGGCATAAGCGACTTTTTGCAAATTGAACGAGTCCGCAAGCGTTCTGCTGGCTGGGCGCACCTGACTCTTAACGTAGCGCTCCTAGTCTTGAGCGCCGTTAACTTCATTCTGCGTCTCGGCAACCCTGAGTCAGCAATATTACCTTGGGGACTCTTAATCTCACTTGTTGTCGGTACGCTGACGAGTGCTTCTGGCTGGTTCGGTGCTGAACTATCCTATCGCCACAAAATTGGTGTGGTGGGTGCTGGTAGCAGAAGATATCCATGACTTGATTTTAATTGAGCAAATCGCAACCCAAAAAGCTTTGGTGCAAGGACTAAAATCTTTGTTAGTTCCTGGTTGCGAAAATGCTATCAAAACCAACTCAAATCTTTTATATCATCGTCTGTATGCTCATCGTCGTAACGATGGGCTTTTTCTTTAAGTACTACACTGGTCCTGCTCATGAGTGGTTTAATGATTACGGAGCAGCTATTTTTTACGAAATATTCTGGTGCTTATTTGCATTTGTGTTTTTTAGAAGTCGGGCAGCTGTGAAGGAAATTCCTCTGTGGGTATTTATCGTCACCTGCATACTGGAATTTTTGCAATTATGGCATCCACCTTTGTTAGAGGAATTTCGCACTACCTTAATAGGTAAATGGTTGATTGGTACCACCTTTTCTTGGTGGGATTTTCCTCATTATTGGACTTTGGACAAAAAAATGTGTTCGCGAATAAGGTACGCGAATAATAAAAGAATATAAACTTTTCTACCTCAGCCTTGCTCGTATGCTGAGTCAAACAACTGTATAACCAGAAAAATTA
>NZ_JABXYX010000219.1 GCF_017982655.1 Brasilonema sp. CT11
GCATCCAAAGAAAACCCCCTGAAAGCTAACGATCGCCCTCCCTGAATTTGTGATTTCTACCTACATGCCTCAGATCGCTATCATACCTTCATTTGGCGACTTTCTTAAACACCTACCCTTGAAAGCTTATATCCCCGCGCTAAGTGGAGTACCACTATAGCGGGGGACTTACGACGAAGAAGTTAACGTAGCTTTTGCTTAGACTGGCTATCTTGTCCACTATTGTCTAGTGTTTAGCGGATAGCCTTGAAATACACATTTACTGCAGGGTGAGTATAAGCAATACCCAACACCAGATGCCTACCAATCAACAGCTACAGCGCTACTTAGCACTTAAGTAAGCTTCCAATGCTTCAGAACCACCAATGAGTTTGCCATCAACAAACACTTGGGGAACAGTTGATGCACCTGTGACAGCCTGTAAAGTGCGAGGTGTGACATCTTTACCCAAAACAATTTCTTCGTAATCAATGCCACGGTCTGTCAACATAGATTTGGCACGAGCGCAGTAGGGACAACCAACTCTTGTAAACAGAGAAACCAGTTCAGGTTTCGCGGCTTTAGGGTTGATGTATTGGAGCATTGTCCCTGCATCAGACACCTTAAAGGGATCGCCTGGTTCTTCAGGCTCAACAAACATCTTTTCAACGACGCCATCTTTGACCAACATGGAATAGCGCCAAGAGCGTTTGCCAAACCCTAGGTCTGATTTATCCACAAGCATTCCCATGCCTTCTGTGAATTCACCATTGCCATCAGGTATAAAAGTTATATTTTCTGCTTGTTGGTCTTTCGCCCATTCATTCATCACAAAGGCATCATTCACGGAGACGCAGACGATATCATCCACGCCATTTTCTTTAAAAACCTTTGCCATCTGGTTGTACCCAGGAACATGAGTTGATGAGCAAGTAGGAGTAAATGCTCCCGGTAGGGAAAAGACTGCCACAGTTTTACCTGCGAATAGCTGATCGGTAGTCATATCCACCCAATCACTGTCCTTGCGGGTGCGAAAGGTAATACTGGGAACTTTTTGCCCTTCTCGATTAGCCAACATAAGCTTAGCTCCTTAGTGAATCTACTTCTAAATCATACTCATAATGAATTCGACTTTCAAGGGCAAATTTTATGAATATGATATTTGGTACAGAAATTATTTGATCTAGGTTAGCCCTCAGGTACTGTGGCTGCTTTTTTCTTCCAGTTGATAATGATACAGCAAAGCCGCAACTGCGCCACCAGCCAAAGGACCAATCCAATATAACCAGAAATCCTGGAGTCTACCTGCTATTAAAGCAGGACCAAGATAACGCGCTGGATTCATTGCCGCACCAGTAATTGCACCACCAGCCAGGATATCTAAAGCTACTGTCAAACCAATAAACAAGCCTCCCATTTTGGGTGCGCGTTTATCAATGGCTGTACCAAAGACAACGAATACGAGGAAGAAAGTCATGATAAATTCCATGACTAAACCCATCAAAGGAGTAATATTTTTACCGAGAGATGGCGTACCCATTCCCACAGCTTGGAGTGCTTCTAGGGGAATAGCTAACTTGACCATACTAGCGGCGAAGATTCCGCCCAAACATTGGGATATTATGTACCCTACAGCATTTTTGCCATCAATTTTGCGAGTTAATAAAGCTCCAAAAGTCACGGCAGGGTTAAGGTGACCACCACTGATAGCAGCTGTCGCACTTACCATAACAGCAATTGTAAAACCGTGGGCAAGGGCAATTGCTACTAAATCGACAGGTGAGAGAGTTCCAATTTTTGTAATGTGATTTGTAGCGATAGAACTAATGCCAATGAAAATTAGGGCGAAAGTCCCTATAAATTCTGCAATTAAAGCCTTTGGATTCATAGCCCTTGGTGATCTCCACAATTTCCAAATCAACTAGACTTTAAACTAAACAGCGATCACAAAAAGTTAAGCAGGCTATGAGTTAGTTGTATAAAGATAAAATAAAGAGTATCTGTGTGAGACAGATATCTCGTAGCACGAACTTTATAGGAATCCGGTTTGATTTGGTGAATTGACAAAGTAGAGGTAGGGAACAGGGAACAGGGTTGAAAATCTCGTGATGTCCGTATTTTCTCATTAGTTCATGTCCTAATCTACCTGGCAACGGCTACATATTTTAGGATCTGATAAACCATCTTTTCTAAAAAAGTACAAATAAAAAAGAAGGCAACAAAGATATCACCTTCTTCTCTTTCTTCATTTCGTCAATGAGAAAAATCCTTTAACCAACGACAAAATTTACTAACTTCCCTGGCACCACAATCACCTTTTTAATTTCCTTACCTTCGATGAAACGCTGGGCAATTTCTGACTCACGGGCATACTTTTCCAACTCTGCTTTATCTGCTTGTGCTGGAACTTGAAGATCTGCACGCTTTTTGCCGTTGACTTGAATCACCAAAGTGATTTCATCAGCAACTAAGGCAGATTCATCATACTTGATCCAAGCTTGTTTGTGGACTGATTCGTTATGACCCAATTGCTGCCACAATTCTTCAGCAATGTGAGGTGCAAAAGGTGCCAGCAACACCACCAAAGTCTCAATACCTTCTGCATAAATCGGTGACTCTTTGCAGCTAGCGTCAGCCAAAGCGTTACTCAACTTCATCAATTCTGATACCGCCGTATTGAATTGATATTCACCTTCCATATCTTCCGTAGCTTCTTTGATAGCAATGTGAATTGCCCGCCGCAAGTCTTTTTCTGCTTTACTCAATTGAGTTTGCCGATTGCTAACTTTTCTAGACTGGGGGGTAAAATCAGTTACCAATCGCCAAACCCTATTCAAGAAGCGGAATTGTCCTTCCACATCAGCTTCATCCCATTCCAAGTCTTTTTCTGGCGGCGCTTTGAACAAGATGAACATCCGGGCAGTGTCCACACCATATTTGCTGATAACTTCTTCTGGTGCGACACCGTTGCCCTTAGACTTAGACATGGTGGCGTAAAGGCGTTGCAATAATTCACCTGTTTGCGGATCGCGAGGATCATCTGGATTGCTGACAAGATAGGAAGGAATCCATTTATCTTTTCCAGACTTGTTAGGATTTAAATAAGTTAAACCCTGCACCATACCTTGAGTCAATAAGCGTTGGAAGGGTTCATCAAAATTCAACAAACCTCTGTCTCGCAATACTTTTGTAAAGAACCGCGAATACAACAAATGCAAAATTGCGTGTTCAATACCACCTACATATTGATCCACTGGCATCCAGTCATTTGTCTTCGCTGAATCAAAAACCTGTTGCTCATTTTTAGCATCGGTAAAGCGCAAGAAGTACCACGAGGAATCAATAAAGGTGTCCATCGTGTCAGTTTCCCGCTTTGCTGGAGTGCCGCAAGTTGGGCAAGGCACATTTACCCAATCTCCAATTTTAGCCAAAGGTGAAGGTCCGCGTCCAGAGAATTCAACATTTTCTGGCAACTGCACTGGCAAATCTTCTTCTGGAACTGGTACTGTGCCACAGTTCGGACAGTGAATCACTGGAATGGGTGCGCCCCAGTATCTTTGCCGTGAAATCAACCAATCCCGTAAGCGATACTGTACGCGTGCTTTGCCAAAACTTTGTTTTTCAGCGTATTCCACGATCGCACTCTTAGCATCTGTGGAAGCCATGCCATCAAATTGACCGGAATTAACCACAATTCCTGGTTCTGTATATGCCGCTTGTGTAGTATAATCCTTATCTGCTTCTGCCTGTGGTACAATAACCACTTTAATAAGCAGATTCTGTTCCTTGGCAAACTTAAAATCTCGTGCGTCGTGTGCTGGAACGCCCATCACTGCGCCCGTACCGTACTCGTACAGCACGTAATCAGCAATCCAGATAGAAATTTCTTCCCCAGTAAACGGGTTTATTGCTTTACCCCCAGTGGGAATTCCGCGCTTGGGTTTATCTTCAGCGGTGCGTTCCAACTCACTTTGATTGGAAACCTCTTGAATAAAAGCTTCTACCGCTGCTTCTCGTTCTTGTGTCGCGACGCGCTTTGTTAAAGGATGTTCTGGCGCTAACACAACGTAGCTAACGCCAAAAACTGTATCTGGACGTGTGGTATACACGCCGATTTTTTCTTCCATCCCAACAATGGGGAATTCCAAGTACGCCCCTGTGGATTTACCAATCCAGTTTGCCTGCATCAACTTGACGCGTTCTGGCCAACCTGGTAATTTGTTGAGGTCATTCAACAATTCTTCAGCGTAGTCAGTAATCTTCAAAAACCACTGCCGCAAGAGTTTGCGTTCAACTTTGGCACCACTACGCCAAGAACGTCCTTCGCCGTCAACTTGCTCATTTGCCACGACAGTTTGGTCAATAGGGTCCCAGTTTACAGCAGCTTCTTTTTGGTAAGCCAACCCCGCTTTTAAAAATTGCAAGAAAATCCATTGCGTCCACTTATAATAATCAGGCGAACACGTGGCAAGTTCGCAATCCCAATCAATTGACAAACCAAGACGCTTTAATTGTTGCTGCATCTGAGCCATATTTTCATACGTCCACTTTGCAGGCGGTATTCCTCGATCAATCGCGGCGTTTTCTGCTGGTAAGCCAAAAGCATCCCAACCCATAGGATGTAGTACCCGATAACCTTGCATCCGTTTGAGGCGAGCAATTACATCAGTAATCGTATAATTACGGACGTGACCCATGTGCAGGCTGCCCGAAGGATAAGGGAACATGGACAACGCGTAGTATTTTGGCTTATTGCTATCTGTAATAGTTTTATCTAAGCCTTGTTCAGTCCATGTTTTTTGCCATTTTTCCTCAATTGCTGCTGGGTTATATCGGGACTCCACAACGAGAACTCCTAACTGAATTTAATAGTCGCTTCTGTTTCGCTATTGTGGCATACTCTAGAGTTACCCTGATGGCTGCAATGCGATTCGCGCATATTAAAGCGGTGGTGTTGGCAGCGGTTCTGTGGCTGACAATAGAAGAACATGAAATCAGACATCATTCTTATTGGTCCGATTGCTGCTGGCAAAACTACGATTGGGGCGCTTTTAGCTCACAGACTCAGTCTTCCACAATACTCGATGGATGAGCGACGGTGGGACTACTACAAGGCGATCGGCTATGACAAGGAACTGTGCGATTTGTTGCTAACTAAATCGCGGTAACCAGTCCGTACATAAGTTAGCCACCTGGTGACAGGTGAACTCTGGATAAGATGAAGGTGAAAACCCTTCCCCTTAAACTCAAAGGTGACTCCTTACCTGCCCACACTGAGCAAACTCGGAATTTTGCAGGGTGAAGCTGGGAACAGGGCGCAATCAGACGGCTGTTATGGGCTGACACTGGCGCTAACAGGGGGTATTCACGGTGAAATAGAACCTAGAAAAGCAACCTACGTCAAAGCAGGGCATAACACAAAACTCCCTGACTTCGTTAGAGACACAATCCCGCCGAGTCAGCGTTCCAAGATCGGTAAGAGTAAGGGATTCTAACGGTTGAATTGGTTACACCTAACAATACATACAAATCTTATCTGGGGAACAAATAAAAACGAAGCAAGAGTTCTGAGAAGGTCGAAACTCAGATAGGTCAGACGAGAGACGGAAACCTCCTGCTTCGGGTAGGATGCGGCGTAATTGCTGCAAGGTGTTCAGAATGCAATCAAATGGTAGTAAAGCATGGTTAGGCACAATAGAAATATTAGTGAATCATGGAGCAGTATAAGTTGGGCTAAGCTCAGAAAAGGATTGTTCCGCTTACAAGTTCGGTTGTACAAAGTAGTTAAAGCAGGTGACATGTGGAAAGCAAGGTCACTCCAAAAGCTGATTCTGAAATCTAGGGCTGCAAGATTGTTGGCTATCCGACAAGTAACACAGCTAAACGCTGGGAAAAAGACGGCAGGTATAGACGGGAAAGCGTCCCTAAACTTTCAGGAACGCCTAGACCTTGAGGAAAAACTCAAGGAAAATTACTCTAACTGGCATCATAGCAAACTACGAGAAATTCCAATCCCCAAGAAAGACGGTAAAACCAGAATTCTAAAAATACCTACCATTGCAGATAGAGCTTGGCAATGTCTCGCAAAATTTGCTTTAGAACCAGCACACGAAGCAACTTTCCACGCTCGGAGTTATGGATTTAGAACGGGACGTTCGGCACACGATGCCCAGAAATACCTATTCCAAAATTTAAGCTCCGAAGTAAAAGGAATAGAAAAACGAGTCATAGAACTCGACATTGAAAAATGCTTCGACAGGATAAACCACACCGCTATTATGAGAAATTTAATAGCTCCTAAGGGTCTAAAAATCGGCATATTCCGCTGCTTCAAAGCCGGAATTAACCCCGAATTCCCAGAACAAGGAACCCCACAGGGTGGAGTAGTAAGTCCACTATTAGCTAATATTGCACTCAATGGAATAGAAGAAATACACCGCTCGGTAAGATACGCCGATGACATGGTAATTCTCCTAAAACCTAAAGATAACGCAATAGAAATACTTGAAAAGATAAGCCAATTCCTTGCAGATAGAGGAATGAACATCAGTGAAAAGAAAACCAAGATAACCACATCGACAGATGGATTTGACTTCCTAGGTTGGCACTTCAAAGTGCAAAACAACGGAAAATTTAGATGTACCCCATCAGTGGATAACTTCAAAGCATTCCGTCAAAAAGTCAAGGGTATCGTCAACTGCTCTAATTATGGTTCTAAGGTAAAAGCTGAGAAATTAGCCCCCCTAGTTAGAGGATGGAGGGTGCGATTCGTTCACTCGAAATTAGTAGAAATACTCAGGGATGAGTGGCAAGGAATAAAGAACCGAGTAATCGGAAAAGAACCTTGAAAACTAGATGACCATGAGGGTGA
>NZ_JABXYX010000381.1 GCF_017982655.1 Brasilonema sp. CT11
GACGGTAACGATGCTCCAGTTCTGCGATACTTAGATGTGGTTGTAGCGTTAAACGTTTTGGCATATACCAGCAATTTTTTCTTTTAGAGAAATTATACACTTACTATGCCACCGGACATGATATAAGGTAATAAAAAATAAATGCTTTTCAAATAAATATGTTCTTCTTTTCAGGGATCAAGCGACTTTTAGTCGGTAGATCGTTACCGACGAGTGCACATGCTGAAGAACGATTGAACAACTTCGCGGCTTTGGCAGTTCTTTCCTCGGATGCGATATCTTCGGTTGCCTTTGCCACTGAAGAAGTTCTCAAAGTTTTGGTACTTGCTGGCAGTGCGGCACTTGGATTGTCGATATGGGTTGCTGTTGCTATTGTGCTGCTGCTATTGATAATTACCTTATCCTATCGACAAACTATCCGTGCGTATCCTAGTGGCGGTGGAGCTTACATTGTTGCTCGTGAGAATTTGGGTCTCTATCCAGGGCTAGTAGCATCTGCGTCGCTGATGATCGATTATGTTTTAACAGTAAGCGTGAATATCGCGCTTGGGGTAGATAACCTGCTTTCTATTCCAGAGTTGCAACCATTGCGATACTTAAAAATAGAACTTTGCTTGCTATTTATTTTCTTAATTATGGTAGCAAATCTTCGGGGTATACGGGAATCAGGCAGAATCTTTATGGTTCCAACTTATGCCTTTGTTCTCATTGCTTTGATTACGATAGCCTCAGGTTTCTACCAAGAAGCTTTTGGAAATATCTCTGCAAATCCACCCGCAATTCAGGCAGCAGAACCGTTTATCGTTCGGTAGTAGGTCCGATTGTAGACTTTATTAGCGAGTATGAAAATAGTCACAGAGGCGTTTTTTCTACCGTGATTATTCCCGCTGTCGTGACGCGTAACTGGTGGGAGGGACTGTTGCACAATCAAACTAGTTTTTTCCTAAAAACAGCCCTACGTGCCAACAAAAGTCGAATTGTCACCTCTGTTAGGTATTATCTTTAGGTTGATTTAGATGCAGGTATTTATGAACTACTCACCCCTATTTCGTTGGGGGGTGAGTTTCAAGTATTCTCGCTATTCTTGTAGTAAGAATAGCGACTCTTTCTTACTGAAAATATTCATTTTTTTATGTTACGTTTTTGTGCTGTTTGTAAGCTTTTTTAGGGTTTACTCGTACAGGTGCAAGATGTGAGTTTATCTGTTTGGACTGATCTTATTATTGGACTTTGGACAAAAAAATGTGTTCGCGAATAAGGTACGCGAATAATAAAAGAATATAAACTTTTCTACCTCAGCCTTGCTCGTATGCTGAGTCAAACAACTGTATAACCAGAAAAATTA
>NZ_JABXYX010000035.1 GCF_017982655.1 Brasilonema sp. CT11
GATACTTTACTGCAAGGGTCAGCCGATTTGATAGACGAAGCTGAAAAATATAAATAAGACTAATCATTCATTCATTAAGTTCGCGAATAATATCCGCGAACTCACTTTTTTGTCCAAAGTCCAATAACTATCATTGGTGGCCTTCTACCGATACAGGATAAAGGGGGTTATCAATGCGGATTTCGTATCAGTACTGATTTTGAGTAGCTAAAAATTATTCGATATCGTGTGAAAAAACGATCCTATAGCTAAAACCGCTATCTTTCAAAAATCAGTATAAGTACTTTAAGTATATCAATTAACCGTATCTTTTAGTTATAAAATCAAAATATCTCACAAACGACCGTAAAAAGCAAGTAAACGATTGTTACAAAATAACCGTCTATCTGGCTTGCCTATTTCAGCAATCTATGTCATTATCAACCGATATAAGTCTTGAATACTGTAAATAGATTAACTTACAGTAGTTAATGTGAACTAGAGTAAAAATAAGACAATTTAGACCTCAATAGAAAAATCAAAAGAAAAATCAAATTTGAATAGAAGTTTTCATTGGCAATTTTTCAGTAAAAATGACACTAAATATAATAATGTTTAAGTGTATGGACTTAAAAAGATAGTGTACTCAGCAGTCAGACTTTTCCAGAAATCCTTTATTATATGCATCTATGTCGATTCAACTCTTAAAAACTAGGATCAAGCACGTTAGTGTTTTTTTATACTTAATGTATCAGGAACGGAGAACCCGTTCCTTTTCTCTGCTGTTTGCCGTGGGACTGGGCTTAAGCCTAGTTGTGTCTGCCTGTTCTTCCAATGCCACCAAACCAGAAGCAGTCACTTCACCTACTAGCAAGCAAAATGTGACTAGCAGCATTACAGTTAACATTGGCTTTCAAAAGGCGGCAACTCTCCTCAATGCCCTAAAGAGCAAAAGCAGCCTAGACCAAGCAATAGCCGCTTCTGGTGGAACTGTAAAGTGGACTGAATTCCCCGCAGGTCCACCCATGCTGGAAGCCATGAACGTGGGTAGTATTGACTTTGGTTATACAGGTGAATCACCGCCCATCTTTGCCCAAGCTGCAGGTACTCCTTTAATTTACGTCGCCTACGATCCTTGGGGATCGAAGGCAGAAGCAATTATCGTACAGAAAAATTCACCAATAAAAAGTGTCGCTGAACTTAAAGGCAAAAAAGTTGCCTTTGCCAAAGGTTCAAATGCCAACTATCTCGTTGTCAAAGCCTTAGAATCTGCCGGATTAAAGTACAGTGACATCAAGCCAGCCTTTCTCACACCAGCAGATGCTCGTGCTGCCTTTGAAGGTGGTAACATCGATGCCTGGGCAATTTGGGATCCTTATCTAGCAGCAGCCCAAGAAGCAACGGGGGCTAGAACCATAACAGATGCAACAAATTTAGCACCCAATCGCGGTTATTACCTTGCCCGCAAATCATTTGTGGAAGAACATCCTGATGTTTTGAAAACAATTTTGGATGAAGTCAGTAAAGTAGACAAATGGGCGGCAAGTAATCCAGCAGAAGTTGCGAAGTTTTTAGAACCACAATTAGGCATCAAAGCGGCAGCGCTGGAAGTTGCAGAAAAACGGCGAGATTATGGTATTTTGCCCTTGACAGAAGAAGTCACTGCCAAACAACAAGAGGTTGCTGATACTTTCCAAAAAATCAAGCTGCTTCCTAAGCAAATCCAGGTAAAAGAAATCGTTTGGAAAAGCAATAAGTAAAGAATGAAAAATCGTTTTTAATTTCATACTGTTTTGTATTGGGACTTTTAAACGTTATGGTAACGAATGCGACTACCCAGTGGATAAAAACCGATGTGCTGGTTATTGGTGGTGGGACAGCAGGAACAATGGCTGGTATTAAAGCTAAACAAGCAAATCCTGATGCTGAGGTGCTGATTTTAGAAAAGGCTAATATTCGTCGGAGTGGGGCGATCGCAATGGGTATGGATGGCGTAAATACTGCTGTCATTCCCGGTCATTCCACCGCAGAGAAATACGTTTGTGAAGTCACCCTTGCCAACGATGGCATTCTCAATCAAAAAGCCGTTTATCAAACGGGCAAATTAGGCTACGAAGTCATCCAAGAATTAGAAAGCTGGGGTGTGAAATTTCAGAAAGATGCTCAAGGTAACTACGACTTAAAGCAAGTGCATCGTGTTGGGAAATATGTTCTGCCCATGCCAGAAGGCAAAGACCTCAAGCCAATTCTGACTCGACAAGTCAAACGCCACAAAGTCAATGTTACCAATCGCGTTATGGCAACCCGCGTTTTAGTAGGAGAAGCACGTGCTATTGGTGCTGTGGGATTTGATGTTAGAAACGGTGATTTTATTATCATTCAAGCTAAAGCAGTGATCCTATGTACAGGAGCCTGTGGACGTTTAGGATTACCTGCTTCTGGTTATCTCTACGGCACTTATGAAAATCCTACTAATGCTGGGGATGGCTACTCAATCGCTTATCATGCTGGTGCAGAACTCAGCAATATTGAGTGCTTTCAAATTAACCCTTTAATTAAAGATTACAACGGTCCTGCTTGCGCGTATGTTGCTGGACCTTTCGGTGCCCATACTACTAACGCCGAAGGAAATCGCTTCATCAGTTGCGATTACTGGAGTGGTCAAATGATGCTGGAAATCTGGAAAGAATTAAACTCCGGTAAAGGACCAATCCAACTCAAAATGACCCATCTTGATGAAGATACCATTTCAGAAATTGAATCCATACTGTGGTCGAATGAACGACCAAGCCGCGAACGCTTTCATCAAGGTAGAGGCGAAGACTATCGCACCCACGGCGTTGAAATGAACATATCAGAAATTGGCTTGTGTAGCGGACATAGTGCTTCTGGTGTTTGGGTGAATGAAAAAGCCCAAACAACTGTCCCAGGTTTGTATGCAGCCGGAGACATGGCAAGCGTTCCTCATAATTATATGATTGGGGCATTTGTCTTCGGTCGCTTAGCAGGAACTCATGCCATTGAGTATATCCAAAACTTAGATCATGTCGAGCCAGAAAAAGATTTTTTAGAAACAGAAAAATTACGAATTTATGCGCCTTTAACTCGACAAAATGGTATTCCTCACACCCAAGTTGAATATAAATTACGGCGTTTAGTTAATGATTATCTACAACCACCCAAAGTAGGAAACAAAATAGAAATTGGCTTGAAAAATTTTGTCCACTATCAAGAAACATTAGATCTAATGGGTGCTCGTGATCCCCATGAATTGATGCGCTGTATGGAAGTTCATTTTATTCGGGACTGTGCAGAAATGGCAGCCAGAGCATCATTATATCGTCGAGAAAGTCGTTGGGGTCTTTATCATTACCGATTAGATTATCCAGACAAGAACGATGATGAGTGGTTTTGTCATGTCAATTTAAAGAAAGATGAATCAGGAGAAATGGTGCTGTTTAAGCGTCCTGTCGAACCTTATGTAGTGGAGGTTGATTCAGCAAAAGAAGTTTATGATGTTGCTGCGAGGTAGAATATTCAGAATGAATTCAAACCAAGGCTTCACAGTAATTGAGTCATTCAGTAGATGATTTTGTATTTATTAAATCGGATGTTCCTTGTGTTGCAGAAGCTTCTGCAACTTTATGGGGTTGTGACCTTTGAGAAGGTTATGTAGATTTGAATTCTAAATATTCAACTTGATTGCTAAAAACCAATGCCTATCTACAATTCAATTGGTCAACAATACTCCAAAACCCGTGTTCCTGATCCTCGCATTGTTAACAGATTAATTGACCTAATCAATTTACCCAAAGGTAGCATTATCGCTGATATTGGGGCAGGAACTGGTAGTTATAGTCTAGCGCTTGCTAATAAAGGATTTTCTGTTAATGCTATTGAACCTTCTGCAGTCATGCAAAAACAAGCAGTAGAACATCCACAAGTTAACTGGTTCACTGGCTATGCAGAAGCTTTACCTTTAGCAGATAACTCTGTTGATGGAGTCATAAGTATTCTGACAATTCATCATTTTTATAACTTAGAAAAATCCTTTCAAGAAATGCATCGAGTAGTCAAGAACGGGGCAATAGTTTTGCTGACATTTGATATCAGATTAGCTCAAAAGATATGGCTTTATGATTACTTCCCATTTTTATGGGAAGATGCCTTACGATTTTTACCACTTAACGAACTTACTAACCTAATTCAAGCTAGTACCGGAAGACATATTGAAACTATACCTTTTTTGTTGCCTCATGATTTGTCTGATTTATTTGCAGCTGCGGCTTGGAAGCGTCCTAAGTTGTATCTTCAACAAGAAGTACGTGCTGGAATATCATCTTTCGCTTTGGCAGAACCGAATTTAGTCAACCAAGGAGTGAAATTACTTGCAGCAGATTTAAGTAGTGGGGAATGGAATGCAAAGTATGCTGATATTGAGAATTTAACAGAAATAGATGTGGGTTATCGTTTTATCCGTGCCACGCTTGATAACTAAAAGACTAGATAGAAAAAGAGAGTTAGATA
This sequence comes from Brasilonema sp. CT11, assembly GCF_017982655.1. GTDB lineage: Bacteria > Cyanobacteriota > Cyanobacteriia > Cyanobacteriales > Nostocaceae > Brasilonema. Next base: position 4,507 of record NZ_JABXYX010000035.1, read on the forward strand.
CTATGGCTTTAATAAATCAAAGAGTTGATGTTCCCGTCATCGTTGATGAATCAAAATGTTTGGAAAAATGTAACGCTTGTATTGAAGTCTGTCCTCTTGATGTACTGGCAAAAAACCCAGAGACAGGAAAAGCCTACATGAAATATGATGAGTGTTGGTTCTGTCTACCTTGCGAAAAAGAATGTCCAACAAATGCGATTACTGTACAAATTCCATTCTTATTGCGCTAAAAAATTTTTTAAAAATTTCTTACTCTGCCTTCTCTGTGTCTGGTGCGGTTTTAAAAAATGTCTAATAACACTTATAATAACCCCAATTATTGGATCGAAATGCTGCGCTCGCCCAAAGTTGATGACCGATTAGTTGCCGTCAAAGCTTTACAACATTTTGGTGAGGAAGAGGCAATAGAACCCCTAATTTATGCTCTAGAAGATGAAAACTTGAATGTTCAAAAAATAGCCATCTCTGCTCTTTGGGAAATTGCAAACCCTGTTGCTGTAGCAGATTTACTAAAATGCCTTGGTTCACCCAATGCAGAAATTCGCACTGAAGCATTATCAGCTTTAAATGACTTAGTTTCACCTACAGATTTATCATTGTTGCTAAATCATCTCAGTCACAACAATATCTACTTACAATTGAATATCCTAATTCTTCTCCGCAAAATTCATGATATTCGATCATTACCATATATTATACAATTTTTCAATTCAGAAAATGCGGACTTAAGAGAAGCCGCGATCGCAACACTCCGCTATCTTAATCAAGTTGAAAAGTGTCCTCAAGCTTTAGCGTTAATATCCGATCCTAATGCGACTGTGCGCCGCGCTACTGCTTTAACTTTAGGGTATTTACAAGACGCAGAAGTTATTTCAATACTTAGTCAAGCACTCATAAGTGACAGCGACTGGCAAGTCCGTCGTAATGCAGCAAAATCTCTTGCTATTCATGAAAATGACCAAGCAATTTCAGCATTAGAAATCGCTTTAGGTGATGAGCATTGGCAAGTGCGGAAATCAGTCGCACAGACTTTGCAAAAAATACCACATATCAAAGTTCTGCCAGTGTTAATTCAAGCATTAATAGATGAATATGCAGATGTACGGAAAGAAGTTGCGATCGCTCTTGGTAATTTAGGCAGTTCTGATGCTATTAATTCACTCCAGCAAGCGTTAGATGATCCTGATAGAGAAGTAAGTATCCAAGCTCAACGAGCAATTCAGAAGATTCAGCAGCCATATAGTTAACAACGGAAACGTTTCCCACACTTTGCGATCGCCCTATTTGTTAACTAGTACTATCTTACAGTTTAGTACTTGCATCGGCATACATTGTTAATGTATCGGAAAACAAACTTTATCATTTTATAGACTTGAAAAATCTTGATAAAGAAGAGGTAAAAAAATTACTGTCTGGTTACATAGAATCTCAAGATTGGCAAACCGTAGATATAATTGTTCAATCACTAGAGTCAAGTTATTTTAAAGATCTTGCTCAAGAGCTAATTTCTCTTGTTAATAGAAAAATTTTATAAATTAATAATGAGTTTATTTTTAAGAAACTGAGTAATGAAGCTATTATTAGTAACTTTATATATGATGAGAAAGAATTTCTAAATGGTCTATCTTGGCGTTGTGTGGATTTTATCTTTTATAATAAATTTCTGAATTATCCTAAAGTTATTAAATTACTATGTCTTATGAATTTTAATAATTGTGATGAGATTACTCTCATATTTGATTGTGATGGTACACTGGTAGATAGTGAATATTTATGTAATCTTGGACTAATCAATCAACTTCAAAAAATTGGTATTTTTGAAGATGCAAATAAACTAATGAAAAAATTTAGGGGTTGGAAGTTAAGTAATATTTTAATTGACATTGAAAACTACTATTTTATCAAACTTCCACATAACTTTATAGAATTTTATCGATTAGAAGTAGCTTCCTTATTTGATAGTCATTTACAGGCAATACCTTATATTTTTGATGCTTTAAATTTGTTAAATTTTAAAAAATGTGTTGCATCAAGCGCTCCAGTCACAAAAATTCAACATGCTCTTTCTCTGTGTGGATTATCTGCTTTTTTTAGTGAAAATATATTTAGTTCTTATGTTGTAGGTTCTTGGAAGCCAGAACCAGAACTTTTCATTTATGCAGCTAAAGAAATGTGTTCAAAATCAAAAAATTGTATAGTTATTGAAGATAGTAATCTAGGAATTTTAGCTGCTAATAATGCTGGTATGAAATCAATATATTTCAATCCTAACAGTATTCAAATTAACACAGAATTCACATTTGAGATAACTTGTATGCAACAGCTTCCTGATGCAGTAAAAACTTTAATTACTGATCACTGATAGAAAACAAGATGCAACCAAATCCCGATTCTCGTCAGCAAGAAGTCATCCAACTCCTCAAACAAGTCATCGAACCCACTCTCAAAAATGACATCGTGAGTTTGGGAATGGTGCGAAATCTACGTATAGTTGATGACTACATTTATCTACGCTTTTACATCGGTTCCCATCAACATCAATTACAGAAAGAAATTCAATCTGTATTGTCATCCCTATCTTGGTGCAAAAAAACTTACATTCAACTCTGCACAATTCCCGGAGTCAAAGTAACCCTTGCTGTTTCCAGTGGCAAAGGTGGTGTAGGTAAATCGACTACAGCGGTGAATATAGCCGCAGCTTTAAAATTACAAGGTGCAAAAGTTGGGTTACTAGATGCTGATGTCTATGGTCCTAATATTCCACAAATGTTAGGTATAGGACAAGCAGATATCCAAATTATTCATACTCCCACAGGTGAAAAGTTTTTACCCCTAGAAATCCAGGGAATTAAACTCATGTCAGTGGGTTTACTCGCAGAACCAAATCGTCCTCTAGCATGGCGAGGACCAGTATTACACAAGATTATCACTCAATTTCTGCAAGATGTGGAATGGGGGGAATTGGATTATTTATTGATTGATTTACCGCCAGGCACAGGGGATGCCCAAATTACAATTGTACAAGAAAGCCCAATTTGTGGAGTTATTTTGGTGACGACTCCCCAACAAGTTGCTATTTCCGATGTGCGCCGTAACATACATATGTTTCGTCAAGTGGGTGTTCCTGTCCTTGGGATTGTGGAAAATATGAGTTATTTAATCTGTAGTGATTGTGGCTCACGTACACCAATTTTTGGGAGTGGTGGTGGTGAACTACTTGCAGCAGAATTGCAAGCACCTTTACTGGGACAGATTCCCATAGATCCTTGTATCTGTAGCGGTGGTGATACAGGACACCCGATTGCAGTCACCAATACCACCTCTAGTACTGGTGAGGTTTTTGTGCAAATCGCAACTGCATTAAAATCAACTTTTACCTGATGCAGTTCATCTAATATGGGAGTCAAGTTATGGGCATTGGTAGTAATGCATAGTGTAGGGGTTATCGCTCTCCCACTCGTAGCCTGATAGACGCTTACTCCGTCCTAGGGCTAACTTCAACCTGTAGACAGATATTTTACTATGATATTTTTTCTACCATTCGAGCTACAGTTACAACTTTAAAGATGTAGATATGAGGCTGAGGTTAAAACGCCGATTGTTCGGTCAGCTTGCGATCGCAAGCACATTGGGAACTATGGTGGAGAGTCTCACAGAGAAGACCCTGGCTCAATCAAAGCCTCAGTCTCGTCCTCCATCCGCGATATCCCCCGATCCCAGTAGTGTTGTTGATGTCAAACTGCGTGTAAATGGAACAGAACACGCGCTGAAAATCGAACCTCGTGTGACACTACTCGATGTGCTGCGTGAGCGTCTTAATCTGACTGGCTCGAAAAAGGGCTGTGATCACGGTCAGTGCGGTGCTTGTACAGTGCTGGTTGACGGGCAACGCATTAATTCCTGCCTGACATTTGCCATCATGCACACTGACGCTTCAATCACAACCATTGAAGGACTGGCAAAAGGAGACAATCTGCACCCGATGCAAGCCGCGTTTATTGCCCGCGATGCTTTTCAGTGCGGCTACTGCACACCTGGACAGATTTGTTCGGCGGTGGGTTTGGTGAACGAAAAACACGCTAAATCTGATGCTGACATTAGGGAATTGATGAGCGGTAATATCTGCCGTTGCGGTGCTTATCCAAATATCGTAAGTGCTGTCCGCGATGTCTTAGGGGGGAAAAAAGATGCAGCCGTTTAGCTATAAAAAAGCAGGACAAGCGGACAACGCTGTCGCGTTGGTTAGTCCACAGGAGCAAGCCGCATATCTGGCAGGGGGAACTAGCTTAATCGATTTGATGAAGCTGAATGTTCAGACGCCAACAGAGTTGGTAGACCTCAACCCACTCCCCCTAAGCAAGATAGAAATGCATGGCAACAGTGTACGGATTGGCGCAATGGCGCGCAATAGCCAGGTTGCTTATGATGCAATGATTCGTGAGCGTTACCCTGTGCTGTCAGAAGCGTTGCTGTCTGGGGCTTCACCGCAACTGCGGAACATGGCAAGTGTGGGCGGGAATTTGCTGCAACGTACCCGCTGCTACTACTTCCGGGATACTTCAATGCCTTGCAATAAGCGCGTTCCCGGTTCAGGCTGTCCGGCAATTGAAGGCTATAACCGGATTCATGCGATTCTCGGCGGAAGCGATCGCTGTATTGCCACTCATCCATCTGACATGGCTGTGGCAATGGTAGCACTCGATGCGGTTGTGCAAACACGCGGATCTAAGGGAGAGCGCAGTATTCCCTTGGTCGATTTTCACCTTGTACCAGGCAATACACCCGAACGGGAAACAGTTCTGCAACACGGAGAGTTAATTGTTGCTGTTGACTTGCCTACTTCCAACTTTGCGAGGCGATCCCACTATTTGAAAGTCCGCGATCGCGCCTCTTATGCCTTTGCAATGACATCGGTTGCGGCTGCATTAGATATTCAAAATGGGATCATTCGCGCCGCACGAATTGCATTGGGTGGGGTAGGAACAAAGCCCTGGCGTGCCTACGAAGCTGAAAAAGCGCTCGTAAACAAGCAACCAAACCAAGCAGCGTTTCAGGCAGCAGCTGAGGCTGCTATCCGGGGGGCGAAACCGCAAAAATACAACGCATTTAAAATCGAACTGGCAAAACGCACAATTGTCAAGGCGCTGGCGACGGTGGGAGGGATGGCATGAATACAGCAGATACAAACAAAGTTGTCGGCAAACCGCTAAACAGAGTTGATGGACATCTGAAAGTAACTGGTGGAGCACGCTACTCGGCTGAGTTTCCGGTGGCAAAAATTGCCTATGGCGTAACGATTCAAAGCACGATCGCCAAAGGTAAAATCACCCAAATTGATACAAAAGCAGCCGAGCGGCTACCGGGTGTGCTGGCAGTAATTACCCACCTCAACGCACCCAAGGCGTTTGGAGACAAAGGAGGCGGTCGCAAGCTGCAAGTACTGCAAGATAACATTGTACTTTATAGCGGTCAGCACATCGGTATCGTAGTTGCGGATACCTTTGAACGGGCTATGCACGCTGCCTCGCTGGTGCAAGTTCGCTATGAGGAACAGAAGCCGACCATAAATATGAGGGAGAACCTCAATAAAGGATACGTTCCAAAAAGCAATAGAATGCCGCCCGATTCATCTGTTGGCAATGTCACTCAGGGATTAGCAAGTGCTGCTGTCCGCGTTGAGCAAACTTATACCACCCCGGTGGAAAATCACAATCCGATGGAGCCTCATGCAACAACAGCAGTTTGGCAAGGCAATCAACTGCTGCTGTATGACGCAACTCAGGGGATTTTTCAGGCTCAAGAAAAAGTTGCGGGGGTATTGGGGATTGAGCCAGCGAATGTCCGCACTATGTCTTACTATGTCGGCGGTGGCTTTGGCTGCAAAGGATCGGCTTGGTCGCACGTGCCTTTAGCGGCAATGGCAGCACGGCAGGTTAAGCGCCCAGTTAAGCTGGTACTGGGACGGATACAGATGTATGGATCTGTTGGCTTCCGACCGGAGACAATTCAACAGGTTTCTTTGGGCGCAACCCGTGACGGAAAATTAACCGCACTGCGACATAGTGGAACGTCGCAAACTTCAACATTCGATGAATTTATTGAACCGGTTGGTAAAAGCGCACGCATGATTTACGCTTGCCCGAATATCGAAACCAGCCACCGTCTAGTTCAGCTCGATCAGGGAACACCAACTTTCATGCGTGCCCCTGGCGAAGCTTCAGGCTCGTTCGCCTTGGAATCGGCAATGGACGAACTGGCTTACAAACTCAACATCGATCCAATCGAGCTGCGTCTGCGTAACTATGCTGAAGTCGATCCCAGTAAAAATCTGCCTTGGTCGAGCAAGTCACTTAGAGAGTGTTACAAAGTAGGAGCAGAGCGATTTGGCTGGCAAAAGCGCAATCCCAAGCCACGTTCGATGCAAGATGGCAATTATTTGATTGGTTGGGGGATGGCAACGGCGACATATCCCACGAACCGTTCTCCAGCATCGGCGATCGCCCAAATTATGGCGGACGGTACAGCCGTTATCCGGACTGGCTCTCAGGATATTGGCACGGGAACTTATACCGTTATGACTCAAGTTGCGGCTGAAGCGCTCGGTATACCAGTTGAGAAGATCCGCGTTGAGATGGGCGATACGAACCTGCCAAAAACCCCGGTTTCCGGTGGCTCACAAACCGCTGCTAGTGTTAGCTCGGCTGTGCATTTAGCAGGAAATCAAGCCCGCGCTAAGCTTATGCAATTGGCACTTGCCGATCAAAAATCGCCGCTTTATGGATTAAATGAGCAAGATATAATTGCCCAGGATGGACAGCTTTTAGTGAAGAATAAATCGTCCAAAGCTGAAACTTATGAAGCAATCCTCACACGGCATGGATTGAAAATGATTGAAGCGCGTGCAGATGCCAAGCCTGGAGAGGAAAAAGAGAAGTATTCCATGCATTCGTTTGGCTCACAGTTTGCAGAAGTGCGGGTTAACCCTGATTCGGGTGAAGTGCGAGTAACGCGCTGGGTGGGAGCCTTTGGCGTTGGACGCTTGCTCAATGCTAAAACAGCCAACAGTCAGCTCATCGGTGGGATTGTCTACGGCATCGGCATGGCGCTGATGGAACACACGGTAACAGATCTTAACCGAGGACGTGTTGTCAACGCTGATTTAGCTGAGTATCACGTGCCAGTAAATGCAGACGTTCCGGCAATTGAAGTGTTGTTTGTCGATGAGCACGATCCACACATCAACCCGCTTGGAGTCAAGGGAGTTGGTGAAATTGGCATTACCGGAGTTGCTGCTGCGATCGCCAATGCTGTCTATCATGCAACCGGCAAGCGCATCCGCGATTTGCCAATTACACTAGACAAGCTTTTGTAGATAGAAAATGCGATGGCGCTTTTCTCCCGCCCCAAGCGATCACACAAACGATGAAAGCTCAATCACACGAGCGCTGGATCGCTATATTACCAGTACGAGCAAAAAGTTCATACACGGCAATGTATATACTCTAGTTTCTTTTGCGAATAAGTAGAAGTCTCAGGGCTGATGACGACTAAAGTAGAATTTGGTACTGTTAGCTCGGAATCACTGTAGTTACATTCGTGACCGAGATGAGTAGTCGAACAGCCCGCTCCTACGCTTTCCTGTCGATTGCAGCGGCAATCGTCACCATTGCCCTGAAGTTTGGCGCTTACCTGCTAACCGGGTCAGTGGGGCTGCTTTCAGATGCTATTGAGTCTATTGTAAATCTTGTGGCAGCATTGATAGCACTGTGGGCATTGACCTATGCTGCTAAACCAGCCGATGCTGAACACGCCTTTGGGCATTCCAAAGCCGAATACTTCTCCAGTGGTGCTGAAGGTGCGTTGATTGTAGTAGTCGCCATCAGCATTGCTGTTGAAGCTTGGGGACGCTTGTTGCATCCAGAACCGTTAACACAACTTGGATTGGGGTTGGCACTCTCGCTATTTGCAACCGCAATCAACGGCGTTGTTGCCTTTGTCTTGCTACGGGCAGGGCGACGGTTGCGTTCCATTACACTCAGAGCTGATGCTCACCATTTATGTACCGATGTGGTGACTTCGGGTGGCGTGGTAGTTGGAATTTTCCTCGTTAAGGTAACAGGCGCGATCGTGCTTGATCCAATTGTCGCACTGATAGTAGCAGCAAATATTACGTGGACAGGATTTCGTTTGCTGCGGGAAACCGGTAGCGCGTTACTAGATGCAGCATTACCTAAAGAAGAAATTAACGCAATCGGAAGCATCCTTAACGAGTACGAACGCCAGGACATCCAGTTTCATGCCTTGCGAACCCGCACTGCTGGAAACCGCCGCTTTGTTTCCTTCCATGTTCTTGTGCCTGGATCTTGGACAGTGCAACAAGGGCATGACTTGTGCGAGGCGATTGAGCTTGCTATTCTTCGGGTGTTGCCTTTAACCCACATTACAACTCACTTGGAACCTCTAGAAGATCGAGTTTCTTGGGAAGATCAGGAGTTGGAGCGTGCGAGCAATTAGCAAATGCAAGGATAACCGCATAATATCAAGTCCGGATGATGAGTTGTCCGCAGCGTTAGCGTAGCGTGCCCGGAGGACATACGCAGCGATAGCGGAGTGAAGCAATCTCAAACCGCTGCGATTGCTACCCTTCGGGAAGCCGCTAGCCCCTAAGGGGGCGCTGCGCAAACGCGTCTACGTTTCACTCGCAATGACGAATAATAAGTGATTAATCGGACATGCCAACTTTTATGCGTGCCCCTGGCGAAGCTTCGGGAATATTCGCGTTAGAATCAGCAATGGACGAATTAGCGATCGCCTTGAATATCGATCCACTCACTCTCCGCTTGATTAAGCACGCCCATATCAATCCTAGGCAGCTCAACCCTGGTCGAGCAAGTACCTGAAAGAATGTTACCTTGACAAATTAATGCCTTGAGAAAAAGCGCAGAAATAGTGTTCTTATAGCGATCGGTAAAAACGCAGGTAGGTAGACATTATCTACTTAGCCCTACTGTATAAAAAGAAAAAGCAATCAAATGAACGAATTACAAGCAATTTTAACAGCCTTCGAGTCAAGTCAAAAAAGTGGTGATATTAGTTTCCTGGCGACTGTAGTTAAAACTCAAGGTTCAACCTACCGCCGACCTGGTGCCAAAATGTTAATGACAGGTACAGATGAGATAGTGGGAACAATTAGCGCTGGTTGTTTGGAAAACGATGTATTCGAGCATACCCGCCAACGCATGGCAGACGGCAAACCGATTGTTGTTACTTACGATAACACCGCCTCTGAGGATATTCTCTGGGGCTTTGGTTTGGGATGCAACGGTGTAGTGCAAGTTCTCATCGAACGTCTAGAAAACGAAAGCACACCGAATGCGATCGCTTTTATAAAAGAGTGCCTAAATAACAAGCATCTGGGTATTATAACGACAGTTTTTGCTTTAGAAGGTGCAGTTGATCTAAAACTAGGCTCACGCTTACTGCTGTATCCAAACGGTAAAATGATCACCGACATTGAAGATGCAAATTTAACTCAATCTCTAATTGCAGATGCCCAAGCAGCGCTTGTTAATCAAAAGTCCAGCGTGAACAACTATCAGTTACCTTTTGGCAGTGCAGAAGTTTTTATTGAAGTCATCCAACCACCTACACCCTTAGTGATATTTGGTGCAGATCATGACGCTGTACCCTTAGCACAATTTGCTCAAGCATTGGGTTGGCAAGTTACTATAGTTGATTGTCGCGCTAACGAGGCTACGAAAGCGCGATTTCCAATGGCTTGTGATGTGATTCTTAGCCGCCGAGAGATTCTAGAAAAACAGGTATTTATAGATAGTGAAACAGTGACTGTTATCATGACGCATAATTACCTTGATGATTTGGAAATTTTGAAAACATTGCTACCATCTTCTGCACGCTACATTGGCGTTTTAGGACCAAAGCACCGTACAGAAAAATTGCTGCAAGATTTAGAAGCACAAGCAATAGCTTGTACCACTGAACAATTAGAAAGATTGCACAGTCCTGTTGGAATTGATGTCGGTGCAGAAACACCAGCAGAAATTGCGATCGCTATCATTGCAGAAATTCAAGCAGTACTCAAAAATCATAATGGTGGTTTTTTAAGAAATCGCAATCAACCAATTCACCAATACGACGAAAGTAAGTTTAATAAACTTCTTGTAAAAGTCGGGTAAAGGTCAAAGGTTAAAGGTTAAAGGGTTTGTATTTTTTCCTTCCCCTTTCTCCCTTAACCCCTTGCTAACTTGCAGAATATAATCTGCTACTTGCTGACATGATTTTCATTTATGGACTCTACGACTGAGCAAATAGAAACTGAAAAATCAACCATAGCCATTATGATTCTTGCTGCGGGTGCATCTACTCGCATGGGTACACCGAAACAGCTATTGCTCTACCAAAAACGGAGTTTGGTGCAATACATTACAGAAATTGCGATCGCTTCGGTTTGTAAACCTGTGGTACTAGTACTTGGAGCATACTCAGAACAGATTCGCCCCCAAATCAATCACCTTCCTGTGAGCATCGTTGAGAACTTAGATTGGGCTTGTGGAATGAGCACTTCGATCAATAGCGGAATTCAATTTTTGCATAATCTTCCACAAAACATTGAAGCAGTAGTTATTTTAGTTTGCGACCAACCATTTCTTTCACCACAAATTATTAATCAACTTGTTGATGCATATTATTCAACAAAAAAACCTATTATCGCTTGCGAATATGCAGGAACCTTAGGCGTACCTGCTCTGTTTAGTAAAAGATTTTTTTCAGAGCTTGCTGAATTACAAGGAACTTCAGGAGCAAAAAAAGTTATTAACAATAACCTGACACAAGTATTTTCTCTTGCTTTTGCACAGGGAGAGATTGATATTGACACACCAAAAGATTATGAACAATTGCTATCGATCAATAGCAATTATATTTGATTGAAAAGATTTTTTACAAAGACTGTCATTTGTGGAATCCTCTAAGTAGGTGGGCGCGAAAAATTATAACTATGGTCGTCTATTAACGTCTTTGCCCGTTGATTTGAAAGGCGGCGTTAAGCGTAGCTCTGCCGTAGGCAATCGCCTAACCCTTCAACACCAAATTCGTTGTATTTCTTGACGAATGCGTTAATAAATGTTAAAAAAAAGCCCGTTATTTCCTCAACATATAGCGGTTTTTTTCCTAGTGCTAGTAACCATAAAACATGAGATTCACGTAAAGTCTGCCGGGGAAGCTTTACCCGGCAGACTTTACGACTTTCTACCGCTTTTTTTGCTTGAGGGTAAAGCTGTTCTAACTGCGAAATATTTAGTTGAATAATTCTCGTATTTCCTTCTGCCCTCTGCCTTTGTGCCTAAATTTTTTTGCATATCAAGCCGTCGTTCATCCTCCAATATGAATGGAAGGACGACGCTCGGGATTTTTCTCAGCCTGCCGCAGCACTTCACGAGTCACCACAGCAATATCGCCCTCGCCAAACAAAATAAAACGTAGCACGTAATCAATCGGGTTACCCTCAGGCCAATTAAAATAGGCATGTGGGATTTTACCCGTTAAATCCCGAAGATATAGAAGTATCGCAGCGATCGTGTTAGGGACAGCGGCACTCTCAGTACGCAGAATTCGGTAGCTACCCACTTCCAACCCTTTGACTCTCACAATATTTTCAAATTCCGAAGCGTCCGATACCAGAATCTCTAGAAAGAGTATGGGATCGGTAAGCGGAATATGATTATCATCGCGCACCTCTTGCTCCTTTAAATCATACTCTCGCACATCGCCCTCATTTAATCGATTGGCAATCAGTCGGATTACACCTTGGTTTTCTTCAATGAAGCGAGAAGCATTTTCGTCCAGATCGATCCCCTCTACCCGTAGTTCAAGCGATCGCCACACGCGGGAAACCAGCGAGGTGAGGATGATGGCACTGATGAATATGGCTGCAATTCTAATCCCCTCGGGTCTCTCAATGATGTTAGCAATAGTCGTATAAAGAAACAGCAGCGTGATGATTCCGAAAGCGAGTGTTCTGCCTTTTCCTCTGCCGTGATTAACTGATAGAGTCACAGCAAATGCAGCTGAGGTGATTAATACAAGTACACCAGTTGCGTAAGCCCCACCCTGAGCTTCCACATCAGCCCGGAAAATAATTGTGACGATAAAGGAAACAATTGTATAGACTAGCACTAAAGGTCGCGAAGCGCGTGCCCATTTTGGAGCCATGCCATAGCGCGGCAGATAGCGGGGTAAGATGTTGAGAAGCCCTGCCATTGCGGATGCACCTGCAAACCAGAGAATACCAATGGTACTTAAATCGTAGATTGTGCCAAAGCCATTACCTAGAAATTGATGTGCCAAATAGGCGAGGGCACGTCCATTGGCTTTCCCCCCTGTTTTAAATTCTGCTGCGGGGATGAGTATAACAGTTATGAAGCTGCTGGCAATCAAAAAGAAGCTCATGATCAAGGCCGCAGCAGTAAGCAACTTACGTGTGTTGCGAATACGTCCCTTAGGTTGTTCGGGAGTGTCGTCACTGCTACCCCGCACAAGAGGCATCACAGTCACACCAGTCTCAAAACCGGACAATCCTAAAGCTAGTTTTGGGAACACTAACAGGGCTATGCCTAGTAAACTCAAAGGATTTTGATTGTTGGCAAAAAGAGCAGTCTGCCAGTTAGCGATCGCAGATGGTTGATTCAAAATATGATACGAACCGACGCCAATCACAATGAAATTCAACAGTAGATAGATTGCAACCAGAAAAACTGCAATACCAATAGCTTCTCGGAAACCTTTGAGAAAAACTGCGGCTAGCAATACCACTAAGAATAGAGTAATACTGATCTGCTGATTGTGAAGCGAACTTGGCACAAACGGATTTTCGATAATATGGGCAGTAGCATCAGCAGCTGAGAGCGTAATGGTGATGATGAAATCGGTTGCTACAAAACCGAGTAGGCACAGTACAAATAGTTTGCCTTGCCACCAGGGGAGCAAGTGTTCGAGCATAGCAATAGATCCTTCACCTTTAGGACTTTTGCGAGCAACGCGCCGATAGATCGGCAATGCTCCAAAAAGTGTCAGCAGAACCAGAATGAGGGTTGCAAGAGGAGAAACAGCCCCTGCTGCCAGTGCAGCAATACCGGGTTGATACCCAAGTGTTGAGAAATAATCTACACCAGTGAGGCACATGACTTGCCACCAAGGATGATTGGTGTGTTCTTCATTCTCGTTGCGGTTTTTTTCGAGCAACCAGTTGATGAACTTTCTACCGAGTCGTTTTGTTGGAGATTTAGCCATCAAACGGTACTCCTAGCTATACTGATAGGGTAAGTTGGCGTGAATCAACATAACTTTAACATTGGCGTCTCTTCTTCCAGACATGGTTTCGTCAAGGTCAAAAAGACTTTAAACCCAATCAAAAATTTCAAGGTGATAAAGGTTATCTTTGGAGTTTCATCAATTAAGACTCCCATGAAAAAGCCGCGAAGCTCTCCGGATAGAGTACTCTATCCGGAAGACTTCGCGAAAAAAGGAGAATTAACACCTGACCAAAAATCAAAAAGAAATAAATGGCATTATCCCGAATTTTTGTCGAACATTTGATTCATATATTGAAAATTTTTAGAGTGGCTTATGAAAGATTTAGACTAAAATCAAGCAAATACGAACAAATAATTATGACAATATGTGGACTCGTAATAATCCGGATAGGAGCCTTAATTTTACCATGATAAAAGATTTGATACAACCATAAAAAAATGGTGTATACATACACTATTTTTAGCCAAGTTATCAATAGGAACTATCTCAAAACCTGATTTTGACGTTGAAACTGAGCGGTATTGGGATTTTTAGGAGATGTCTAATCAATACATTTTCACAAAAAGCTAGGGGATTCACTGTTATCCGGGTTTTGATTGCTGCTGAGTCTATCGATTGGAAGATGAATTTATCCTCAAAGTTTCGATGATGTGAAGGGAGCGTACAAACACGTTGAATTTGATACGCCTCGTCTGTGGCATAAGTATAGTTGGAAACTTTCTTCAAATAAGACATCATTATGAAACGCATTGCATATTTAGGACTTGGCATCATGGGCAGTGGCATGGCAACGAACTTGCTGAAAGCGGGTTATGATGTCACGGTTTGGAATCGCAACCCAGAATCCTGTAAACCTCTGGTTCAACAAGGTGCAACACAAGCTCAAACACCTGCAAAAGCCGTTGAAAATGCTGAGGCGATTATGTACTGCCTTGCGAATGACAACGCGGTTGAAGAAGTTGTCTTTGGACAAGATGGCATTTTATCAAACGTGCGATCTTCACAAATTGCGCTCGACATGAGTACAGTTCATCCTGACACCTCGCGCCGAGAAGCCGCAGCTTATGCCGAAAAGCAAGTTGAATTTCTCGATGCTCCCGTTTTCGGCAGTAAAAACGAATCCGCAGCCGGGGGATTGTGGATTGTCGTTGGTGGCAAGCGTGACGTATTTGACCAAGTCAAACCGATTTTAGAGCCGTTAAGCGAAACGATACATTACCTGGGCGACACTGGCAAAGGGGCATCAATGAAGCTCATCGGTAACTCGATTGTGGCAACTCAAATCCAAGCGTTAGGAGAAGCAATGGTTCTAGCGACTAAAGCCGGACTGAATCCAAAAGACGTTCTCGATGTGTTGCATGTGGTGGATTTTCGCTCTCCGATTTTTGACGGCATGGGCAAGACGCTAGTGGAGCGCAATTTTACACCAAGTTTTGCATTAAAGCACATGCTCAAAGATGCGAATTTGATTGCTCGATTTGCCCAAGATTTGAATTCTCCCACGCCTGCTGCGGCAATTGTCAGAGAAACTATCAAAGCAGCGGTTAATCAAGGATGGGGAGAAGAAAATGCGTCTGCCCTGATTAAAGCGCTGGAATTAGAAGCTGCAGTGACTGTTGAATGATAATTACAAATTATTGTGACCAAACCATGCACGGGGCAGGGGGCAAGGAGCAGGGAGCACAGGGAGCAGGGGGAAAGAATTAGAAACAAATTATTTGTATGAAGTGCTTCCTGAAACGGTATTACATGTGAGTCAGCGCGTTGATGACTTGGGATCTACACGGGGCAATCGCGGAGCTGCCAAGGGTGCCTGAGCGCAATCCTTGCGCTCCCCCTAGCTTCGCTAGGGGCAATGCAAACAGAGTTTGCAGTCTTCCTGGGGGCGATAAGCCGGACGCTTTAGCTTGTGCGTATCGCCACTTTTCATGTTTTGACTATTAACAAAAATAAGAAATTCGGATATTCTAACCAAGATATGCATTAATTTTTACCCAGAAACGTTTACCTGATCAAAATATGACCCAAGCATACGACATCTTCCAAGCAGGCGGTCTTGTTATGTGGCCTTTGTTGGGCTTATTTATAGTCACTTCAGTATGCATCTTGGAACGCAGTTGGTTCTGGTTGAGGCTAGTCATTCAAGAAAAACAGGTCGTGCGTGAGGTTTTAACAACAGTAAAGGTAGATTTAAAAGAAGCAGAAAAAATTGCAGAAAGTTCTCAGACTTTAGCCATTGGCAGGTTTTTAGTAGAACCTCTTAGACTCAAAAAACCCTCTCCTGAAACCTTTCATTTGGCAATCAAAGCCGCTTGTGATAAAGAATTCGTAGAAATGCGTAAGGGTGATATACTCCTGAAAAGCGTGGCGGCGATCGCCCCCTTGCTAGGTATATTAGGTACAGCTGAGGGTTTAGTCACCACTTTCACTAACCTTAAAACTACCTCTTTCAATCTTACTGATTTCTCTAAAGTTACACCTGGTCTTGCTCAAGCACTAATTAGCTCTACAACTGCTATAGCTATTACAGTTTTTGCCTTTATCTCTTTCCTATTTTTTTTCTATTTGCGAGTCCGGCAAATGGACTTTTTTTGTCAAGTTGGCAATGAACTAGAACTCATTTATCTGCAATGCTGGCATGAGCCTTCTACTCAAACAGACACTCAGACTAATAGTGAACAGTGAGTATAGCAATTCTAAATTATAAGCCCTACGGGCACGCTGCGCGAACATGAAGAATAAGATTTTCGACTTCTCTTATAATACCAATTTTCTGTCAACTTGCACTTAATACTTACTTTTTCATTCTTGGCGTTCTTGGCGTCTTGGCGGTTCGTTTAATAAACATTAAGTACATATTCTTGGAGAATTGGTATAAGTTGTAAATTTCATTTTTTTTATAAAAAATCATAGCTATCGTTATTTTTAACGAATTCTTAGTTTTGATAGGTGAGTTTGTCAGTTAATACGATAAAAAAGTATTTGATAGTCTATTTTTAATGAAAAAAAGTAAATTAATCTAGCGCCGCAAAGTTTAAATTGACTGTGCATGTCATTAGTCTTTTAAGGTTGATGAAAGTAACATCAACAAAAGTCAAGAGTTAACGATAAAAACTTTCTGGTGTTCCCACCCCAGAAAATTTTTATCGTTAACTCTCAGACTTTGACTTCACAGAGCGGAGTCAGTGTTGATTGAATAAATTTTTAAAAAGTCTTAAACAGATGTTGAGGAATATTTAAATTTTATTACTTCTTTACTTAACCTTTTATTAACCACTAGCGTAGTAGGTTATTTGCGTCATTGTTAATCAACACAAAATTACTTATTAATAACGGGGTAATATGACATTTTCAACTAATGTTTTGAGTCGTGTAGTTAGTGTTTCAACTGTCACGGCTGTTGTTGCTTTTGGACCAATTTTTAACGCGCTCGCCCAAGCAGAAACCCTTAATGGTGCAGGAGCAACTTTTCCCGCTCCACTCTACGAACGTTATGCTCGTGAAGTAAAAAAGAAGTATCCGGACCTAACAGTTAACTATCAAGCCGTTGGTAGCGGAGCTGGTGTTAATCAAGTTATTGCTGGCACTGTTCAATTTGGTGCTAGTGATTCTGCTATGACTGATGCGGAAATGGCTAAAGTTAAGAGTGGTGTCATCCTAGTACCTACCGCAGGTGGTGCTGTTGCAGTTGTTCACAATCTTCCAATAGATAATCTCAAATTGTCCCGCAAGACACTACCAGCGATTTTCTCTGGTCAAATTACTAACTGGAACGATCCTCAAATCAAAGCAGATAATCCTGGTGTGAATCTACCTAATCAGCCGATTAAAGCTGTTGTTCGCGCCGATAGTAGTGGTACATCTTTCATTTTTACCAACCATTTGAGTTCTATAAATCCTGATTTTAAAGGACGAGTTGGCACCAGCAAGTCTCCAAATTGGACTATCCCGAATGTCACTAAGGCAAAAGGCAATCCAGGTGTAGCGAGTTCAGTAACTCGCACTCCAGGTGCCATTGGTTATGTTGAGTATGAATACGCCCTGAAAAACAAGCTCAAAGTAGCACAGGTGCAGAACAAGCAAGGAGAATTTGTCGCTCCTTCTTTACAAACTGCCAACCAAGCTTTATCAACTGTAAACTTCCCAGCCAATTTCCGGGTTTTTGTTGACGATCCAGCACAGGGTTATCCTATCGTTGGTCTAACCTGGTTGTTGATATATAAAAGTTATCCTAATGCTGCCCAAGGAACAGCTGTCAAGAACTTTGTGAATTGGGTACTAACAGATGGTCAACAAATTAATGACGACCTAAACTACACTCGCATTCCAAATCCTGTGGCTCAAAAAGTCATACAAACGGTTAACAGCGCTATCAAATAATCTGTCATCTGACACTTTTTCCTCTACCAGGGTGGGCTATTTGCCCACTCTAAAATCATGAACATAATTTAATTCTCTGATTCGTAATGACAAATTCCTCTGAACCAGCTAATAACAATCAACCTAGTTTGATTGATGAAAGTATAGACATAACAGCTAGCAGTGGGAAAAATTTCTGGATAGATAAAGGATTTACATGGCTAGTTTATGCGTTTGCTGCCCTAACGGTTACTGTCCTGTTTTGGATGAGTTGGATCATCTTTGAAAAAGCTCTACCAGCTATTAATAAGTTTGGACTAGGGTTCTTGTGGAATCAACAATGGGATACAGGTAATCTCGTTTTTGGTGCCTTGCCATATATTTATGGCACTTTGGTTAGCAGCGCGATCGCCATGTTGTTTGCCGTACCAGTGGGGATAGCGGTAGCCTTAGTCACGAGTGAAAATTTTCTCCCTGCTTCAGCACGTGCAACCATAGCTTTTATCGTAGAACTCATCGCTGCTATTCCCAGCGTCATTATTGGTTTGTGGGGTGTTTACGTTTTTATTCCAAGTTTTGTACCTCTACAAACGTGGCTATCCAACATCTTCGGGTGGATACCACTGTTTCATACACCAAGTCCTGCTGGGTTCAATATGTTGACTGCTGGCATAATTCTTGCGATTATGATTTTGCCGACGATGGCAGCAATTAGTCGTGAAGTTTTGTTAGTTGTTCCTAAAGAGTTACGCAGTGGCTCAATGGCTCTGGGTTCTACTCGTTGGGAAACTATTTTTCGGGTGATATTACCCGCTGGATTTTCTGGAATAGTGGGTGCAGGTATGCTTGCCCTAGGTAGAGCTTTGGGAGAAACAATGGCCGTGACTATGGTGATTGGTAACTCGGCTCAGGTTAGTCTTTCACTACTTGATCCAGGTTACTCAATTCCCTCTGTCTTAGCCAATGAATTTGCTGAAGCTCAAGACCCATTGCACATTGGTGCTTTAACATATTTGGGCTTGATTCTATTTCTTGTGACTTTAGTTGTCAATATTTGTGCTTTAGTGGTTGTACAGTTTGTCAGTGGCAAGAGCAAGTAGAAAGCTTATTTTCAAGACACTAGGGACACAAATGACAAGTGTCAAACACTGGTAAAATGTCTTATGTATTCTATTTCTAAAGCAAGATGCGGAAGTTGCAAATCATTTGAGCAAAGAATATGAGCACTCATCAAGAGTCTGAGATAGATCAATCAGTGGCAGCAGAGATATGTAGTCCTCTACCACCTATAAGGCAGATATTTAACAGTGGCATGACTGTGATAGCATTCTCGCTCTCAGCTTTAGCCCTGATTCCTTTGCTGTCATTGCTGTCGGAAATTATCGGAAGGGGTATAACAAGCATCAAACCATCTATGTTTGTAACATCAGTCATAAACGATGGATTTGGGAATGCGATTGTTGGTACCTTGGAAATGGTAGTCATTGCGGCGCTGTTCAGTATTCCGACTGGAGTCATGACAGGCATATTTTTGTCAGAAATTGGTAAAGGAAGTCGCATTGGTCGTACTGTTCGCTTTGTCGCCTCTATTCTGACTGGAGTTCCTTCAATTGTTGTCGGTGTTTTTGCTTACGCTGTTATTGTATTGATCACTAAGAAATTTAGTGCGATCGCAGGTGGTTTTGCATTGGCGATTCTCATGCTCCCCGTGATCGTATTGACAACAGAAGAAGCCCTAAAACTTATTCCCACTTCTGTACGTCTGGGATCAGCTGCCTTGGGAGGAACTCGTTTTCAGACGACTTGGCGCGTTGTAGTCACAGCAGCAATTCCCACAATTACCACAGGGGTTTTGTTAGCCGTAGCTCGTGCTGCAGGTGAAACAGCACCCTTGATTTTTACTGCTTTGTTCAGTTTAGATTGGTCAAGCGACTTATTGGGTCCAACAGCTTCCCTATCCGTATTAATTTTTAACTTATACAACGATCCCTCGCCAGAAAAAACAGCATTAGTTTGGACTGCTTCTGTTGTCTTAGTTGGGATAATTATGTTAATCAGTATTCTCTCTCGTGTTTTCATAACAAAGAGAAATGTCTAATCACATCTGAAGTCATGTGGTGAACTATTGTTATAATATTTAACACAATATGAGTAAATTCAACCCAGCAATCAAAGTCAAGAACCTTAGCTTCTACTATGGCACTTCCAAAGCACTGGAAGGCGTAACAATGGATGTCTACGAGAACCAAGTCACCGCAATTATTGGTCCTAGCGGTTGTGGTAAATCTACATTCATTAAATGCCTTAATCGCATTAGTGAATTAGAAGGAGCAGTAAAAGTAGATGGCAGCGTAGAATTTTATGGTCAAAATATCTACAGTTCTCGTGTTAACCTAAATCGGCTACGCCGCCAAATAGGTATGGTGTTTCAAAAGCCAAACCTTTTTCCCATGAGCATTTACGATAATATCGTTTACGGGATAAAAATTGCTGGATGGCGTCCTAGAGCAGAACAAGATGAAATAGTTGAATATGCTCTGCGAGGTGCTGCTATTTGGAATGAGGTAAAAGATAAACTACAGAAATCAGCTTTAGGGCTTTCTGGTGGTCAACAACAGCGTCTATGTATTGCTCGTGCTTTAGCAGTTAAACCAAAAATTATCTTAATGGATGAGCCTTGTTCGGCTCTTGACCCAATAGCAACAATGAAAATTGAGGAGCTCATCCATAGTTTACGCAATGAACTAACAATTGCAATTGTAACTCATAATATGCAGCAAGCCGCTCGTGTTTCTGATTTCACCGCTTTCTTCAGCACTGATGAAAGTCGAATTGGTCAAATGGTTGAATTTGGATCAACAAATCAAATCTTCGGCAATGCTCTTGATTCTCGCACCCGCGACTACACTTCTGGACGTTTTGGATAAGAAGCTCAATCACGTAAAATTTGACTAGTTTGTGTCAAATAAGTTAGGAAAAGAAGTGAGGTAACCGGATTTAACTCATAACAGTATTTTTTGAAGTATATCTTCCACCTGCTGAGAGTTGTTATCGAGAAGACATAGTTAGAAACTATCCTTGACTTTAACAGTTTATATACTTAGAAGAGTGCCTGTGTGTTCATACAGTAGGCTTAGAGGATTTCATACCGAATTTAACGAGGGGAAGAAGAATTACTTGTCCTACATCCGGCCATTTTTTGAGTTTGTCCAACTCACGTTAATTAAAATGATATTTGCGATCCTGTATCCATATACTTATAGGTACAGCTTTACCTTGGGCATTCACTTTTATCTCTACTACTAGCGGTTGCGGTTGTCCTGGTTTGATTGCTCTGGCTGTTGAGATATGTTTGTTAATATCGTTCCGCTGATCTTCTGGGATGTAATAAATTTCTACTCCGTAAGTAATTGAATTGTATATAAGATTACCTTTTAAAGTTATCTGATTTGCTCCTAGAGAGGTTGGGTATTGTCCAGTTACTCGGACAGGTTTCCAAGCTTGAGGAATTGTACTACCAGAGGATTTTTGCTCCTCTAAAATGACATACAAGCTAGTTCCTTGTGCTAAAGGATAGAATTCTTACTTCGGAGCAGGATGTTGCTTTACTATATCTGTCCAACCAGGAAGTTTTTTTAAATTATCAACACCGGAAATGTCATAACTCAGCGTCACCGAGTAACCGCGCAACAAATCATAAGGATCTACAGCTAAAGTTTGCAAAATCGCAGTTTTCCCTGTAACAATCGTGTAAATTGCTTGGGCTGGTACTGCTAAAATTAATCCTATTTGAATGACTAAAGGCAAGACAAATCGCCAAATAGGTATAACCGTTTCTGAAGGCTCATTTTCTAAAAGTAATCCTTGATTATTTTCCATATAAAGTAATAATTACGTTCGCGAAGCATTGAGTGTTATCATGAATTACAAACTATGAATTATGTTGAGCAATTATTTTCAGAAGTTGGTGCAGTTGGTAAAGATGACAAATAGCGTTCAAACCACAATCCAGCCAAAATTACAGCAATACCGCACAAGACAAAAACTAAGGATTTCAATAATAAGGCGGTTTCATATTCCAGCATCCGGCTAAGAATTTGTAGTGTAATTAACACTATGCCACCCCAAAAAGCTTGCCGTTTTCCTAACTCTAGTGCTTCGCGTATTAGTCCAAATCCTAAGACTCCTAAAAGAACATTAAAAGTGAAAATTGGGATAGCTGGAATAGGAGTGATGGTTTGATGAATGAAGATGACTAAACTAGTCATGATAATCAAGCTGCCAATAAAAATTGTTTTGAAATCAATTCTCTGACGCTCTTGGTTGTACGTTGGACGTAATAAATGCCACCATTGCCAGAAAGCTAAAAGTGTGAAAATTATAACATCTACAAAGAGTAGCCAAGTTGTGAAATAAGTGTTTTTAACTATAGCTTGATAACCAGTTAATTGAGCTGACCAGAGCCCACGAAAGGATAAAAGATAAAAAATGATACTAAAAAATACTAGGATTAGCGATCGCGCAAAGGGTTGAAATATCCTAGAAGGGAATTGCCTAAATAGTAAGTCATCATAACTCCACAATAATGCTGGTGGAATGGCAAAAGCGACTATGGTAATCCAAGGCGGGGTATCTATGTATGTTATCAACTGTAATGACTGGAGATGGAATTGCCAGGATGTCACAAATGCGATCGCTGCAATTCTGAAAATCCAACGAGAATGACACCAGTAAGCTAACGGTACAAATAACAATCCTAAAACTAGGGGTATATGTTCTATGACCAGTCGCCCCCATGTCAACTCATTTCTGGGAAAGTCCCAATTAAAAAATCCCGTCAAATACCCTATTATCAATAAAATTAGAGAAAGTATGCCCAAAGAAGTTAAGCGTAAACTGTACGCCATTAGTAAAACAGCTAATCCCCAGCCTAGAAAAAGTTCATAAATTGAACCGTTAACATGAAAAGTTTGCGCCAACAAGGCCATATTTGCGCCTATTATCAAAGCGCCTAAAACTAGCAACCCTTCACCAAAGTTTTTTTGACGGCGTATTCGGCTAGTTGCGGATTGTCTCCACAAACTAAAACCAGCGATGTTAGTTGTCAAAAATAAAATTAACAGTATTATTAATTTTCCTTCTCTAGACAAAGCTTGCCAATTGGCAGCCACAAAAGTAATTACACCTAAGCCTAGTAATATTGAACCTACAGCGATTAAGGTAAAAACGAAGCGATCGCCCCCCGCATTTTCTAGCTCGTTAAATTGATATCTTTGTGCAAGTATTTGATAAAATTTTCTATCAATCAGTCCTTCATTCTGCCAGAGTTGCGCTTCTTGACGCAACTGGCGGCGAAAATTATCAAATAACATATTTTTAATGTTGTCAGTGAATATAATGTAGCAGATGAACTACAATAGCCATCTTAAGAAGGTTAATCATATTTTCAGTATCAATTTTTCACATTCGGTAACAGTAATAGCCAAAATAAGGCAATCCTATTCTGTAAAATAGCGGATAATTGCATATTAATAAAAAAAGATTTTGTAATAACAGTTGTTAAATATTTCTTTTTTTGCACATACCACATTCATTTTAAATATAATTCATCCTTAATGTGAATTAGGAAAAAGGACGGGAGAATTAAGAAGATGAAAGTTAACAGCTATTAAACTTAAACTTGTCCTATGAGTAGCAGAGACTTTCCTAAACTTTTGACAATTATCTTTGTATTGATCAAAAACTGGTATAAATAAAAAAATAAAAAGCCAGGCAAAAAAGCAGTTTGAGTATTACGAATTATATGACAATAACATAATTTTTCATGAACTTAATAGTTATACTATAAAATTTTTTGTAAAGTGCCTGCCCGTAAAGCATATTATGATACCAAGTTGCGTTCTGTTGTAGTAGCGGTTGAGGGGAGATTGCTTCGTTGCACTTCGTTTCACTCGCAATGACAGGTGGTACTTTTGATTGCAACTTGGTATGAATTCGGCGTGCCCCCTAAAGGAGGAGTTAAGCGTATTGCAAAGCGACAAGAGCGGTACTAGCTATAACTGAGTCCATTGTACTTGGGAAAAATTTATACTTTTAATCAAAGCATTTCTTATTCTTAACCTATATGTGAGAACTTCGATAGAGATGTACACAATGTAAATTTTTGCTTTGTGTACATTTTGCTGTTGACAGATTTATATCATTTATTTCCTATAAGCATCTATGGGAAACAAGAGAGGAAATCTGGATTTTTGTGCTGTTAAGAAAAACCTAATTCCAAGCACATAGTATATCTACCGCTAAAAAATATAAGTTGGACAAACTAGGGAAAAACTATGGCAAACGTAACACTCAAAGGATTTGCTTCACTACCCGCAGATACATTTGCTGAGGGTCCTTCCTCTGGAAAGTTTATTACAGGCAATACTAATGGCAGAACAGTACCTTTTCAAGGACAACCTGTTCAAGGCTTTAGTGCTGTACAGTTTGCCGACCAAAACAATTATTGGTTCCTTCCTGACAATGGTTTTGGGGCAAAGAACAATAGCGCTGATTTCCTGTTGCGAATCTACCGCCTTAACCCTAGTTTTCGAGGTACACAAGGGGGTGACGGTCATGTTGAGGTTCTAAATTTTATTCAGCTATCTGACCCAAACAACCAAGTTCCATTCAAAATTGTTAACGAAGGTACTACAGATCGTTTGCTAACAGGTGCAGATTTTGATGTAGAATCTTTTGTCTTAAGTTCTGATGGAAGTATCTGGATTGGGGATGAATTTGGACCTTACTTATTGCACGTTGATCAGACAGGTAAGCTATTAGAAGCCCCCATTTCCACGCCGAACTTTTATAAACTCAATACCTTAAATGGTCAACCTCCGATAGTGATTGGTCACCGAGGTGCTAGTGGTGAACGTCCAGAGCATACCCTAGAATCATACAAATTAGCGATTGAGCGAGGGGCTGACTTTATTGAACCAGACTTGGTATCAACTAAGGACGGACTACTCATTGCTCGCCATGAAGTCAATATAACGGATACCACTGATGTAGCAAGCCGACCAGAGTTTACTAACCGTTACACGACTAAGGTTATTGACGGTGTGACTGAAAGAGGCTGGTTTGCTGACGACTTCACCTTGGAAGAAATTAAGACCCTGCGGGCAAAAGAACGTCTTTCCTTCCGGAATCAATCCTATAATGGTCAGTTTGAAATTCCTACGTTTCAAGAAATCATTGATTTGGTTAAGCAGGTAGAAACCGAAACAGGTCGCAAAATTGGCATCTACCCAGAAACCAAGCACCCTACTTACCACGATTCTGTCGGCTTGTCTTTGGAAGAA
Source organism: Brasilonema sp. CT11 (assembly GCF_017982655.1). Taxonomy (GTDB): domain Bacteria; phylum Cyanobacteriota; class Cyanobacteriia; order Cyanobacteriales; family Nostocaceae; genus Brasilonema. Next base: position 29,541 of record NZ_JABXYX010000035.1, read on the forward strand.
CCATTGGTTGAGACTCTGAAGAAAAACGATTTCACTGATCCAAGTCGGGTTTTTATCCAGTCGTTTGAAGTTGGGAATTTAAAAGAACTCAACCAGAAAATAGATGTACCGCTGATCCAATTATTGGATGCAGAAGATGTTGGCTTGGACGGTACACTGATTGAGAAGCAGCCTTACGATTTTGTGGTGAGTGGCGATCCTCGTACTTATGGTGATCTACGCACTGCTGAGGGTTTGAAAGAAGTTGCCACATACGCGGATGGGATTGGTCCTTGGAAGCGGATGATTGTCTCGGTTAAAGGTGTTGATGCTGATGGTGATGGCAAAGCAGATGATGTTAATGGAGATGGTGCAGTCAACGACGCAGACAAAACCACATTACCTCCAACAACCTTGGTACAAGATGCCCATGCTGCGGGTTTGCTGGTACATCCCTACACCTTCCGTAATGAAAGTCAGTACCTGGCAGCAGATTATAACAAAAACCCAGAACCGGAGTTCCAGCAGTTTATTAAGTTAGGGGTGGATGGCTACTTCACTGATTTCCCTGGTACCGGAGACAAAGTCCGCGACCAAATTACTGGTGAGTTTGTGCGATCGCCTGACAACCCTGATGTTCTCGCAAATCTTGCCCCATCTAACCTTGCCAGTTCCAAGGGATTTGAAGGCTTAGCAATTAGCCCTGACAAAACTAAACTGTATCCCCTATTAGAGGGATCGGTTCTTGGTGATCCCAACGATGCCTTACGAATTCAAAAGTTTGATGTTGCCAGTAAACAGTATGAGGGTCTAGTTGGTTACTACCATCTGGAAAATCCCAGTCATGCGATTGGTGACTTGACTGTTGTCAATGATAACGAATACCTAGTGATTGAGCGTGATAACGGACAAGCAGATACCGCCCAATTCAAGAAAATATATAAGGTTGATTTCTTCGAAAAAGATGTCAATGGATATGTGGCAAAAGAAGAAGTCGCAGATCTACTCAATATTCAAGATCCAAATGATTTAAATCAAGATGGCAGCACAAAGTTCACCTTCCCATTCCAAACCATCGAAAATGTGCTGGTGATTGATAAAAATACTATCTTAGTTGCCAATGACAACAACTATCCTTTCTCTGTGGGACGACCACCTGCGATCGACAATGATGAAATTATCCTGCTAGGGTTAGGAAAACCTCTTAGCCTTGATCCGCGTGTAGGTATTGCTGGACTTAACAACAACATGTTAGTTGGCGAAAGTCATGACTTGCTAGGAACTCAGAATTGGTTACAGCCAAATGTGACTATCTAGTCAAAATCATAACTGAGGCTTTTATTTTTCTTCCACTTTCATTCGCCCTCACACTAAATGTGGGGGCGATTTTTCTATACCTCTGTTTTTATCACTCTCATGACAGATGGAAAACTGAAGCAGATATAAAGTTACTTGTCAATAGTCAGTATAGTTAAACTAGAAATACTATTATTAAGATATCTTGAGAAAACCTGAAGAGTTTATTGACTCTATTTAGCCTAAAGTAGTAATAATAACAGTTAGGAGGTTATGATTCCAGTTCTACAAGTAGGCGATCGCGCCATTAACAACAACGAACTCATTCCCCTACTGAAGCAGTACGGAATACTGCCGCAATTGATGCGAGAGATTATTGTCGATAATGCGATCGCTAACCATACTCTGACAGTAGAAGAAAATACTCAGGCATATAAGCAATTCTACCAACAGCATCAATTAAATTCTGAAGATGACCTGCAAGCATGGTTACAAATTCGTGGTCTAAACCGTGAACAAGTGGACTATCTAGCCACACGTAATATCAAACTGGAAAACTTCAAGCGAAGCACTTGGGCAGATAAGTTACAGTCCTACTTTCTTCAGCGTAAAGCAAAGTTAGATAGGGTTGTTTATTCTCTGATTCGGGTGAAAGATATTTGTATCGCTCAAGAGCTTTACTTCCGAATTCAGGAAGGTGAACAGTCTTTTAGCGAACTCGCTCGCGAGTATTCTCAAGGTCCTGAGGCTCAAACAGGTGGCTTAATAGGTCCAGTGGAATTGGGAGTTCCCCATCCAGTGTTGGCAAATATGCTGGCATCAGTTCAGCCTGGTCAACTTTTACCACCAACACCTTTGGGAGATTGGATTGTGGTTGTACGTCTGGAAAAGCTTTTGCCATCTCAGTTAGATGAAGAAATGCGACAGCGACTGCTTAACGAACTATTTGAACACTGGCTACAAACTCAGTTAAAAGAAAATTTACAAAATATACAGGCGAATTCTCCACAACTTCAAACTGAACAAGATGGTGTTGACAGTTCTGATGTACCCCCACAAGTATTTAACCCAGACAAAGCTCAATGAGTCCTCATTCCTCACTTGTGTTAAAGAAACCAGCCAGATTCTTGCTTAGGAATGACTTGAAAATCCACTAAAAGAGGCAAAATTTACAAACAGATAAACAATTGTGCTGGATTTTCAAAGAGCATGAAAATTGATCACGTTCACTTTTATGTCGAAGATGCCAAAGTGTGGCGCGATTGGTTTATACGCCATTTGGGTTTTCAAGTAGTCGAGAAAAGTTCTGCCGTATTTCCAACTTTTCTCGAAAAGACAGACAACATTCCTTGGAAAGCTGGGGAGAATAATACCTTTGACACCTGCACGCAAGTGCTCAAAAGTGGTGCAATCTACTTTTTACTGTCTTCCCCTTTATTATCCACCAGTCCAGTCGCTGAGTTTTTGCGCTACCACCCGCCTGGTGTGGCAGATGTTGCTTTTTGTGTTGAAAATTTAGAAGAAATTATTTCCCTTGCCAGAGTCCACGGGGCGAAAATCCTGCAACCCATCCAGCAATACGAATATGGTCAGGAATATATTAAGTGCAGCAAAATAGCTGCTTGGGGTTCCCTGACACATACGTTGATAGAAACCAAAAGGGGGACAGATCAGGGAGAAACACAGAGTGAGATAATTAAAGGCTGTGGCAGTGTGGAAAAATATCCTTCCCTGTTTCCCTCCTCATCTTCTTGGTTTACCGGCATAGACCATATCGTGCTAAATGTAAACGCAGGTGATTTAGAGCATGCAGTGGCTTGGTACGAAAATATCCTTAATTTTCAGGGACAGCAGACCTTTAATATTCAAACATCTCGCTCTGGCTTGCATAGCCAGGTCATGGTTTCGCGTAACGGTGATGTACAATTGCCAATAAATCAGCCAGGTTCAGCCAATTCTCAAATTCAAGAATTTTTGAACCTGAACCGAGGATCAGGAATTCAACATATCGCTTTACGAACACGCAATATAGTTCATGCAATAGCTCAATTCCGCGCTACTGGTTTATCGTTACTCCCAGTTCCTAAAGACTACTACTCACAAATTCGGCAGCGAAAAGGACTTCCCATTACGATCGACGAACTGGATACTATTGCTAGACAGGAAATTTTGGTAGATTGGAAAGAAGAAATTTGTTTTAGGTCGAACAAGAATATAACTCCTGTACTATTGCAAATTTTTACCCAGCCTATTTTTGGACAGCCGACCTTTTTCTTTGAGTTTATTGAGCGTCGGTACCAAGCTCAAGGTTTTGGTGAAGGCAACTTTCGGACTTTATTTGCAGCAATTGAAAATGAACAAATCAAACGCGGTAGTCTGGGATGAAACGTTCAAAAAATGAGTCGGCTGTTCACAGAAGACCCTTAGTATTTAAAGCAGCATCCCGTAGGCTACACTTAGGATGCCCCTCTGGGGCTTAAGTAGTTTGGCAGGCTCATTTTTCTCAGTTTCATGACTCGTCTTAAAATTTAGGATGACATATTAGAAATCTAAAATGGACTGATCGATTTTTAAAATGCATAAAACACCATGATTTGGGATATTCTGTAAGTAAACATTACATTTTAATTCAAGATGTTAAGACTAATTACAGATTTTGATGGTCCGATTATTGATGTTTCTGAGCGGTACTACCGTGTGTACCAATTCTGCTTGGAGGAAATCCAACGTCCAAACCAACAGGTACAACAACTAGGAAAAGCAGAATTCTGGCAGTTGAAGCGATCGCGCGTTTCCGAAACAAAAATTGGTATGATTTCTGGTTTAGATGAAGCGCAGGCACAAGAATTTTCTCAGTTGCGGCGAAAAACTGTGCATACAGAACCCTACTTTCATTATGACAGCTTAGCTCCTGGCGCTGTAGAAGCATTATTAAAAATCGAACAGGCGGGAGTTGATTTAGCAGTCATGACAATGCGTCGATTTCGGGAATTAGATTATGCCTTCAACCAACACAATTTAAGGAGATTTTTCCCAGAAAATCGTTGTTACTGTCTAAGCAACGATTATGTCAAAACCCGTGACATTGATGATAAACCTTTGTTGATGGAACGGGCAATACGAGAACTGCCCCCTGCCACGGATATCTGGATGGTGGGGGATACAGAAGCTGACATTATTTCTGCCACAAAACACAACATTAAGGTTATAGCTGTGGAGTGTGGTATTCGCGATCGCTCTCAACTACAACTTTACAACCCAAACTTTATTGCCCAGGATCTTAGTTCTGCTGTAGATCTAGCTCTAGAAACAACCCGACAACAAACAAGCTGAACTGGAGTTGGATTAAGAAATCTGTTCTTTACGACCTATTATTCAAAAACCCATTTACCTTAAAAAGCTACTGATTAACCATAATAAGACGAATGTGACTATAGTAGAAAACTGATTCACATTCATAATCTGTACTTGAGAAATAAGCCATGTGGCGAATAACCCTCCTGCAAGTAAGCCTGTAGTCAGACCAACTAGCGTTAACAAAACCGCTCTAGCAAACTTTTTTTCCTTACGATTAATAAAGTAAATACTGATACACACCCCAAGTACTAATGTGAATTGCAACACTTGCTCGCTACCAGGTTGGTAAAAAATGCTAATGGCACTTAATCCAACAAACCAAGCTCCAGGCAATAAAGTATCTGTTAATGTTGGCTTATCTAGAATTCGTTGCAGCCACGCTGGTGAGTGCTGGCGAGGAGTTTGACTTTCTTTTGGAAGCGATTGCACTAGACGCTCTGGAAATCGGATGCGTTCAGGCACTTTAATTTTGCCTTCTTGGCGCATCTTTAAGCGTTCCATCAAAATCGCATCATAAGCAGCTTCTATAGCTTCTAGACGTTTAACATCGCCACTATGTTGCTCCAATAGACGATTGCGAACATCTTGAATTTCATCAAAGCTAGCATCTTCTGATAGCCCAAGTTTATCGTATGGATTCTGATCGTCGCTCATGGGAGTTTCTTACTTCAGCCTAAGTCAGCGGCAATGTTTTGCTAAACAAAAAATACTATATTTTATCTTGGTCGAAACCAATGTTTTGGTCAATTCGCATGGTTTACCCGGATATTAGCACAGGTAAGCCATAGTAGTTTGCTAATTTTAACTATAGCAACTTTAACATATAGGCATAGCTCCGTGTATCCCCTCATGTCGTTGATTAAGTAGGGCTTTACTCTAGAATTTAAGCAAAAAATACCTAAAAGCCAATTTTACGATGAAAAAATCTCTTGTGTTTCAGGTTAAACAATTTACAGCACTTGAACGTGAGTTGTAAATAACTGTCTTTTGCTTCCTCGTGCCATGAAGTCACATCTCGATTTAAAATTAAAGGGTTTTAAGATCGCACATCTGGGATAGCTTGTGTCCGAGTTGAACCAGCTGTTGTGGCTAAGGTTAGGGGATTTGCTTTATGGACACAAAATTGACAAAAAAGTCAAATACTGGAGCAACGGGCAGCATTACCAAAATATTTACGCCCTAATTGTGGATAATCCTGATTACACTAGTATTTAAATAATCAGGGAAATCATACCTTAGCCTTGTAGATACATATTGTCTCCAATGCGAAAACCATTTTCTTGACGGAATTCGCGCTTTATCCTATAAATTTTTGTGCAAAGTGATGGTCATGGCTCCTGCCAAGATTCTTGTAGTTGATGACGACCCTGCGGTTCGGAACTTAATCCAACGCTTCTTAATTAGGCAAAACTATCAGGTAGAATCTGCCGAAGATGGTAAAACAGCTCTAGCGCTGTTTGAGCAATTTAACCCAGACTTGGTAATTTTAGATGTAAATTTACCGGACGTGATCGGATTTAACCTCTGCCAAGAGATGCAAAGCCGTAATGGAGTTTTTGTATTGATGTTAACAAGTCGTGCAGACGAAGCCGACAAGATTCGCGGCTTTTCTAAAGGTGCTGATGATTATCTGACCAAACCCTTTGGTCTAGGAGAACTGGAAGTAAGAGTAGCAGCCATTTTAAGGCGTCAGCGTGTTGTTACTACGGCAGAACAGAAGAGGTTAGTCTTTGAAAAGCTAATGATTGACCCCGTACGGCGGGAAGTCACGCTTAACACTCAACCAGTGCCTTTAACTGCTTTGGAATTTGACCTGTTGCATTTTTTAGCTAGCCATCCTGGTCGAGTTTGGCGGCGTTCTGAACTTATTCAGGAGGTTTGGGACTATGAGTATGTTGGTGATCAAAGAGTTGTAGACGTCCATATCGGTCAAATTCGTAAGAAGATTGAGATTGATGCCAGCCAACCAGCATTAATTCAAACTGTACGAGGCGTCGGATATAAGTTTGAATCTTCTTCTCAAGCTCAACAATTTGAAAAATCTTTATAACCTCAAAGATTGCCAAAACTGTAGTTCACAGATATTTGACTGGCGAATCTGGTTAAAAAGTAACCTTCATACAACTCCTTTATCAGATCTACTGCACAACCACTAATCAGGCATTGTTTTAAGGCCTCAGTCTCTTAACTTTAAGATCTGGGGCGAAAGAAAAAACGAACTAAAAACGATAAAGATGAAACATTTGATCCTTGAGTTTCTAGTTATACATTACACTTGCCTGATTTTTCGCAAAGGACAACTAAATCTGAAACCACGCCGTTAGGGCGACAGCCAATGCATCAGCTGCATCGTCCGGATGGGGAATGTAGTCCAAATTTAACTCTCGCGCCACTGCTTGCTGAACTTCCTGTTTATCAGCGTTACCATATCCCGTTAACGCCTGTTTAATTTGGGCAGGGTTAAATTCCACTGTTGGTAAGTGATGCTGCGCCAACACCAACATCACTATTCCTCGTGCTTGCGCAATGAGGATAGTATTTGCCATACGATAGAAGAAAAGTTTCTCTATTGCTACCAGTTCAGGTTGAAATTCTTTGATCAGGGTGTGTAAATCGTCGTATAACGTACATAGCCGCTGTCCAATTTCTGTATTGGCTGGCGTATTGATAACACCAAAGTCGAGTAGGTTGACTGAATCTTGTTGCGCCCTGTCTTGATTTTTTTGGCATATAATCGCCCCAAATCCTAAAATTGCTAGTCCCGGATCTATTCCTAAAATTCGCTGTTCCATTGACTTGTTATTTTTTTGACCAGAAAGCCTATTGACTCGGTATACTGGCAATTTAGACTATGTACTTTTAGTCCAATCGGATTGAAAAGTGTAACAATTCCACATCTGAATTTCAACCAGGTGGTATACATTTTCTGTTAATCATTGTTAGTAGTACTGCTATAAATCAGGTATGTCAATTGGTTTTCTCAGACAAGCCCTCAAAGCGCTGCAAAAGCAGTCACGCAGTCGCACTTCCTATCGAGTAAACCAGTGGTTCAAATGGTTGTCCCCTGGACTATCAGTAAAACGATGGTTGCTCATCAGTGCTGGAGGCATGATATTAGCAAGTCTGGGATTAGCTATCTGGATTAGGCTAACGCCAATTTTTTGGGCAATTAAGTTTTTGAGGCGCATTCTGGGAGTCATCACCGATATTGTACCGTATTACATTAGCGGTCCTCTGGTGATACTAGGCGGCTTGTTGTTGCTTCTGTGGGGACAAACTCGGACAGTAAGTTCAATTACTCAGGTACTGCGATCAGAAGGCGATGAGGAACTTATTGATGTCTTGCTGGCACATCGCCGATTGTACCGGGGACCAAAAATTGTAGTCATTGGTGGTGGTACGGGACTTTCCACATTGCTTAGAGGTTTAAAAGCTTACAGCGCCAATATTACTGCTATTGTCACTGTCGCCGATGACGGCGGTTCTTCAGGCCGATTACGTCAGGAATTTGGCGTGCTACCACCAGGAGATATTCGTAATTGTTTAGCAGCATTAGCTGACGAAGAAAAGTTACTGACAGAACTGTTTCAGTACCGCTTTAAAGCTGGGGATGGTTTAACTGGTCATAGTTTTGGCAATTTGTTCTTGACGGCGATGAGTGACATTACTGGCGATTTAGAAAGAGGTGTCGCTGCCAGTTCTAAAGTCTTAGCAATCCGAGGACAAGTTTTGCCAGCAACCCTCAGCGATGTGCGCCTCTGGGCTGAGTTAGCCGATGGTCGCCGTATAGAAGGGGAATCTAAAATTACCGAAGCTGGTGGTAGTATTGTCAAAATTGGCTGCATCCCCGCAAATCCGCCAGCTTTGCCAGCAGTTATCAAAGCAATCAAAGAAGCTAATTACATCATTATGGGCCCTGGTAGTCTTTACACCAGCGTAATTCCCAATTTGTTAGTGCCAGAAATTGCTGATGCGATCGCCGCCTCGGACGCACCACGCATTTACATATGTAATATAATGACACAGCCTGGAGAAACTCAGGGATACACTGTTGCTGACCACATTAGGGCGATTGATGCTGCTTGCGGTAGACCACTATTTAATGCTGTACTGGTACACAAAAAATCTCCTAGTGAACGCGCACTGATCCGCTATGCTCAACAACACTCCCATCCTGTTTTCCTAGATCGAGAAGCCATAGCCCAGTTGGGACGCCGAATTGTGATAGCTAACGTGATGCATGAAGATGAAACAGGTTGCGTGCGTCATAACTCTCAACTATTAGCACGAGTGTTGTGGCGGTGGTACAGTGGAGGGCATCAGAAAAAGTGAACAGAAGATAACAAGACAAACTAATTCAAAATTCATTGATTCAAAGTATGTCCTACGGACAGGCAGCGCGAACAAAAAAATAATTTTGAATTTCCTACTTCTTGCTCAGAAGCTGCGAATTGCGTGTAGGACATAGTCGTTATTTTGAATTGAGCGAAGGGGGTGAGTGATGATGAGAATTTTTCTGGCAGATATAACCGCTACACGAAAGCTTGGAATAACTCTTGGTCAATCACTAAATGCTGGTAACGTCATTTTACTAGAAGGTGATTTAGGTGCTGGCAAAACGACATTAGTACAAGGGATAGGGGAAGGCTTGGGCATTACTGATCCAATTGTTAGCCCAACTTTCACCCTGATTAACGAGTACACACAAGGACGTCTTCCCCTTTACCATCTGGATTTATACCGTTTGGAATCAAATGAAGTTCCCGCATTAAACTTGGAAACCTACTGGGAAGGCATTGAAGTTACACCAGGAATTGTCGCGATTGAGTGGGCGGAACGTATGCCCTATAAACCAGATAGCTATCTCAGTGTACGCTTGAGTTATGGGGATGAAAAAACTCGGCAAGTGGAAATTACACCCAATAATTGCGTTCTGAGTGAAGAAATCGTTACTAGGCGTATGTAATCTGTACCTTTTCAGCTTTCTGTGAATGTCTTAGTCCGAAAATTGTGTGTAAATCTTTACCGGATAACTGAAATTTTTGCCATAGTTCCAAGCTTTTAATACAGACAATTAACCACACTAAACCTGCGGCATAGCCAGCTACTACATCAGTAGGCCAGTGTACACCAAGATAAAGCCGACTAAAACCTATTGCAACAATTAAGACAACGGTCAGAGCCAAAATTTGTCCTCGCCATTGAGGAAATTCCTTTGCCAAAATATAGCCTACAAAGCCATAAATCACTATTGACCCCATTGCATGACCGCTAGGAAAGCTCTGATGACCTACATTAATAATCCAGTCCCATAAGTCTGGACGTGCTCTACCAAACAGCCGTTTTAGGAAAAAAGTTAAGCCTATAGCACCAATTGCAGCTATGCTCAAGGTAGTTGCTTGAGTGCGACGATTATAACGTTGTAGTCCTATTCTCAATCCCAAACAAATTAACAGCAAAACGACTGGTTGGCCAAGAAAAGTGATACCAACCATAATCCGATCAAGAAGTGGCGTATGCAGCTTCTGAATTGCTAGTAAAATGCGTTCATCAAGACCATATCTATGTAGCAATCCGGTGCATAAAACAAGAGTGGACACAGTGATACCTGATATTAGAATAAGTTGACTGCCCGCTTGCTCTAATTGTTTTTTCACATGAGTTTGGGAACTTTCTTGTTTGTGAGCACCGACTGTCAAGTTATTTAATTTTCTTTCGCTTATAGGTAATATTATTACTTCTTCTGGCGCTATGCTTATGTAAGCTGTCTTTAGAGGCAATTTTCTGCCTTGTTTTGTGTAATCTAAGACAATTCTTTCAAGAAGCGAGGCAATAGCATTTGCACTCAAATCTGAGTGGAAAAGAACAAGAACATTTCCTGTTTCATTATTGGCACGAACTTGTTTAATGCCTTTGTGTTCTGATAATCGCAATTCAAGATATCTTTTGAGAGCTTCCGAACGATAAAGGCCATTTACCTTGTATCTCGCTCTTCCTTTAACAGCAGTGTGTATTACCCGAACTAAAGGATTTTGATTGAGGAGGTTATTATGATGAGTGCCCATTTTTCTACTTAGCTGATTCAAGTCAAACTGTATTAAAATTTGACAAGTGGGACATTAACCGGAAATGATATCAATCTTGAACTTTTTGGGTGTCTTTAGACCGCAGAGAGTTTAAGCAGAACGCAGTGCGGTTCTCGTAGCATCTCCATCAGGAGAACGCAATCGCCATCGTTTGTTAGGTAAGACAAACATGGTAGCAGATTTTACTCTCTTAATTATGGTTTTAGCGCCACAGAGTAGCCGCTCCCAAATGTCCGTCCTAAACCGCCGATACACAATAGCGTTACGCGCTTGGTTGATGTTACGTGTACTGTCAATTAGGTTGATCAGAGCATCAAAGATAGCTTTCACAATGGATTTTGTTGTTACTTGTGGTGGCAAAACTATCTTTGGCGCGGTTTGAATAAGATTGACCAGATGCGATCGCGCAGCGTCAAGCCTCTGGCTTATCGCATTTGGTTATCTTAAATCATACCTGGTTGATAACTAACGATTATAGATGCAGCTGTGGGGTTAACACGGACATTCGTAATCCTAGTGTCGGATTCTATTACCTGCTTGAGTTTATTAGCATACTCAGCATCTTTCACCAGCCGAGGAATACGAAAACGAATTCGTCCAGGAATTGCATGGGCGACATTATAAGATATCTGTTCCAGTGGCGCTGTTTTCTTAGCTACACTTGAGGTTGTTTTTTTCGGTTGTTGATCCTTGTTAGAATTAAAGGGTTTTTTATAAGTCATACTAAAGGTTTCAGTTGAAAAAAGAAAATAACATATTTAAATTTTATAATTTTTTACAATTTCTCTGAAAGTTGCTCGGCGTTAAAAAAGTGAACTATATTTAGTTTTCTAACTAGGTCAACCTAAAAAAACTTAAAACAAAAATCCTGCGATTGCTGAGTTCAAAGGGCACACCCTGCGCGTTCGCTCTTATAGTGCGCTTTGCGCTCACGTTTCACTTCGTTCCATTCGCAATGACATTTTACATTTAATTATGTTGAGCTACTTAAATATTTTTCGATTCACTTAAGCTAAGTCTTTTCTTTACTTAATAAACTTTTACATAATTTTGTTGATTTTAATCTATCTACTAATTGGGTTGCCTTCCTCCTTTTCGTTCTTTATTTTTTGTAATTTTTCGCTACAAAAAATAAAGAATGACATAACAGCCAATCTTACAACTTAAATAGCATTGCTATATCTAACCGGAGTCATACTCTACCAATAATGTTTTAATGGCATCAATTTCCTGGTTGTATTGCAAAAACTGAAAAAATTTCAGTTGAAGTATAAAAAGTGGTGACAGTCGATAAGTAGATAGGTAGAAAGAAAGATTCTTTCTGTTAATTCTACAGAGCAAAGCAGAATAATTTGACTAATGATTAAAAGTTAAAGCTTGACCCCGCACTTGTGTATCTACCTTGCCTTTTTCATATACAATCTGACCACCTACTATAGTTAGCACAGGCCATCCAGTTAAATTCCAGCCTTCAAAAGGACTCCAACCACATTTTGTCAATAATTCGTTGCGTAAGACAGGACGATAAGTGTCCAAGTCTACAAGAACTAAATCGGCATCAAAACCAGGAGCGATCGCCCCCTTATTTGGAATACCATATGCCTTGGCTACCGCTTGTGACATCCAGTGAACAACTTGAGCAACCGTACACTGTCCTTGCATTGCAGCGGTTAACATCAAAGGTAGAGAAGTTTCTACACCAGGCATCCCAGAGGGAGTGTTTGGATATTCTTGAGCTTTCTCATCTATTGTATGAGGTGCATGATCTGTGGCAATAAAATCAATCACGCCATCACGCAAAGCTTGCCAAAGGACTTGATTATCGTGGGGCGAGCGCAAAGGTGGATTCATCTGCGCCAAGGTACCAATCTTGTCATACGCAGTGGTATTAAGCAACAAATGCTGGGGTGTTACTTCTGCTGTCACCCAACTTGGTTTATCCTGACGCAATAAGTTTGCTTCTTCTGCTGTTGACATATGCAGAATATGCAAACGACGTTGATATTTTTTAGAAAGTCTTAATGCTTGCTCAGTTGCTAGTAGCGCTGCTTGATTATCTTGAATTTGGGAATGAACCGCTGGATCATTCATTCCGGCAAATTGCTTGCGACGTTCATTAATTCTGGCTTGGTCTTCAGCATGAACAGCAATCAAACGTTCGCCTTTAGAAAATATAGCTTCCAATGCGGCGTCTTGGTCAACTAGCAACTGTCCATGCATTGAACCCATAAAAATCTTGATTCCACAAGCTGGCTTTGCCAAAAGCAAATCAGGCAAGTTGTCTGTCGTTGCCCCAATAAAAAAGCCATAATTAACCAAGCACTTTTGTGAGGCTCGTTGTAGCTTATCATCAAGAGCTTGCTGAGTAATTGTTAAAGGACGTGTATTCGGCATTTCCAAAAAGGAAGTGACTCCCCCTTTGGCACAAGCACAACTGGCGGTAAATAAGTCTTCCTTATGTTCGAGTCCTGGTTCGCGAAAATGAACTTGTGGATCAATGACTCCTGGCAACAAAGTTAACCCTTGTGCGTCAATTTCTGTAGTTGGCGTTGTGGTGGAAATTTCTGGTGCAACTTCGACTATTGTGCGATCGCTTGTCAGCACATCCCCAACAACCGATTCACCATTGGGTAAAACTATTCGAGCGCGACGAATCAGCAAACTGGTAGAAGATGACATGGAGCAACTGTGTTAAAAAAAGAACTGAGCGTGACAGATAACTATTTATATAGGTTAAACTTAGTTGGATTCTTTGCAGGCACTTTGTGTTTTTCGTAACAAAAACTTTATAATTTTTAATAAATAAACTCCCTCAAGATGACTACATTACCCTAACACCTAATTTGCAAAGTGTAAGATAAACAAATACAGCATCCCTGCTGAGGCAAGTGAATCACCTGCACTAAAGCCATTACTTTTGTAATTTCACAGCATATCAAGTGTCTAAAAATAACTCTAGTCACCAACCATCCAATAATTCTTGGCTCGCAGAACTTAGTAGGACAGTGATATTAAGCATAGTCCTAGCCTTAGGAATTCGCACATTTATTGCCGAAGCTCGTTGGATTCCTTCTGGTTCAATGGAACCAACCTTGCATGGATCTCCAAATCAGTGGGAGGCAGATAAGATTATTGTCGATAAATTAAGTTATAAACTCTCTAGTCCAAACAGAGGCGATATTGTAGTATTTTCTCCGACAAAAGAACTACAAAAAGAACAGTACCAAGATGCCTTTATTAAGCGTGTCATTGGCTTACCGGGAGAAAAGATTGAACTCAGGAATGGTAAAGTTTATATAAATAACAAACTTCTTCCAGAAGACAAGTATTTATCACCGACACAGCGTACAGTAGTTGATGTTTGTACATCAGGTCCGCAACCGTCTTTCCTATCCCAACCAGTCACGATACCCCCGAACTCATACTTAGTGTTAGGCGATAACCGCAATAGTAGCTATGATAGCCGTTGCTGGGGTCTTGTTCCACGTGAGAATATTATTGGACGTGCGATCGTTCGCTTTTGGCCTCTCAATCAAGTTGGAGGAATAGATAAGACCCCACTGTATCCATAATTACAGAATATTTTGACAAAAGACTTTAAGTTCCTTTTTCTCTAAGGAAATTTCAATTATTACCTAACAACCTAGCAGCAAACTCTATAGCTTGTTCTGGTGTGGAAATCTTGCCCTCAATCTGGGCTATTGCAATTTCAGTAAGAAGTTTGCCAACCAGTGGCGAAGCTGGAATATTCAGTGCTAACATAATATGTCTACCACTCAATAGTGGTATGGGATAAGCGACCAGATCATCAGGGTTAAGATAGCGGGCGATTAATGGTGTAAGCGCCTCTAACGATGTTCCATCTGCTAGTGCTAAAACGACACTGGCAGGGAAAATTGATCCCGCTTCTTGGAAGAAAAAATATTGTTCTCGTAAAGACATTAGAGGCTTTTTTAATTGCGGTAACATCGTTAAAGCGGTGCTTACCGCTTTTATTTCAGCACGGCTATAAGTTAATTCCATCAACTCTATTTCTGCTATTTTGGGTTCTGAGTTGACTAGAGTTGCAAGTTTTGCAACACCCAACCAAGTTGTTTTGATTGTATCCCGTACGTATTCAGTAAGTTCTACCCCAAACTGCTGCCACATTTGGGCAACTTGATAAGCAACTTTGTCAAGCACTGTTAACAAACTTACACTTTCTTTTGTCGCGTGTTTAAAGAAAGGCGCAAGTAAACCATCTTCCCATCCTTTTGCAATCCAAGGCGTTCCTTGAGCGTTCACTAGCATATAGCTTAATTCTGCCCGGACTCTTTCGGGGGCAACTTTTGTTACATGTGATCCTAAAGAACGAATTTCAGCTTGGGTATTTGGCTCAATCGTAAAACCAAGTTGTGCTGCTTGGCGATATGCCCGCATTAACCGCAATGGATCGTCTACTAAATTAGCAGGTGATATCATTCGCAAAAGACGTTGTTGCAAATCTACATAACCTTGCAGGGGATCAATGATTTCTTGAGTGTAGGGGTTGTATGCGATCGCATTTACTGTGAAATCTCGCCTGTGCAAGTCTGTTTCTAGGCGATCGCCCTCCTGTTGAGCAAAGTCTGCTGTACCGTTAGAAAACACAACACGAGCAATTTGTCTTTGTGGATCTAATAAAACAAAGCCTGCTTTGTAGTGTGTCGCTATTTTGCGGGCTACTTTTACAGCGTCAGATGGGACAACAAAATCTAGATCCAGATATTCGCGAGTCTTTCCCAAAATGGCATCTCGCACAGCACCACCTACAATGTAAGCTGGTTGTGGCAAGAATTCCAAACTAAATGGCCAATTTTCTGGTGACAGCAGAGAAAGAACTGAACCGTTCATCGTAATAAAAATAAACCCAGCGACTAGTGAATAACAATGGTGCTTAAGCTAGATTATCAATAAAGGTCCCCGGAGTTGGTTCAATTATGTGTGTTTGTGTAAATTGCCACTATGTAGACACCTGTCTCACCTACCATGCGGTAGAAACGCAGCACCAACAACCACACTTGACCGAAACGCCAAATTTTGAGCCGAACGAACCTTCCATCAATGTCAATATCCGCACACAGGAAGATGTGATTGAAATGGAATGGGACGTTGTAGGCTGTCTCAGTTTTAAGCGGGAAACGGGTAAGTGGTCGAAGTTGCGTCCTGGTGAGTTAGTACCAACCTGATTATAGATTCTGTTGTGTGTTCAACGCGGCTACTGCTATTTTTTGTGGTAGTCGCATCTGTCTGTGTGATTATATTTTTAACCATTATTTGAACAAGCTTTGACCACTCAATTAGAACATATTGAACCAACAAAATACGGACTGGCACTCCATACCACAACTCGTGAACTAGGTTTGGCAATAAGTAACTTTGGAGGAGACACACGTTCTCAAGTTTGGTATTTAGACCGTGAATTATCTAGTCATTTGCATCAATATTTAATTGAGTTTATCCAGCCCCAAACTTGGGCAAACTTGGCATTTATTGCCGTTGCAAAAGGACCTGGAGGTTTTACTGGGACTCGTATTGGGGTTGTCACTGCCCGTACTTTGGGGCAACAGTTAGGTCTTCCTGTCTTTGCTATTTCTACTTTGGCAGCTGTAGCTTATTCACAAGTTTTTCACTTCTGTTCTGTGTCAATGGAAACCCAACCGGGGGTAAGATCACAAAGCGACATCGCTGTGGAAATGCCTGCTCAACGCGGTCAAGTTTTCGGTGCTATTTATCAATCGACACCAAATATTTCTGGACTTACCAGCTTATTGCCAGATACCGTGATGACACCTGAAGTCTGGCAAGAAAAATTAGCTACCTGGAATACCAGGTATCAACTTATTAAAGCAGAATCTGGATTAGCAGCGACAGTGACAAGTGTATTGCAGCTAGCATATTTAGATTGGCAACAAGGGAAATGTCCTAACTGGTCAGAAGCATTACCATTTTACGGTCAGCATCCTGTGGAAATGTAGAAAACCAGCAGCCACTTCGCCCTTCATGAATATGGTAAAACCCCATAAGACCTTTCTTCCTCCAGATAACCAAAGTACAAGTCAACACAAATCGCCCAGACAAATCATCACAGCATTAAACAATTGGGCTTGTTCTCCCGATGGGATACTAACCAAAATGGCACTGAAAATGGCAATAGCATCTGTGATCTCTTTGGTCGTTGCTCAGTGCTTGCGATGGGAGTATCCCTTTTATGCAGTCATCGCTGCAATTATTGTGATGTCATCAACGCATGGCAGTACTTTGACGCTGGGCATTCAGCGGTTAATAGGAACAGCGATTGGTGCCATTGGTGGAGCCATCTTTGCTATTACGCTAGGTAGTAATCCTTGGTCATTGGGAATCAGTGTATTCCTGACTATATTTCTGGCTAACTACTGGAAATTCAATGAGACGGCGAAGTTGGCGGGATATTTATCGGCAATTGTTATATTGAGTCACAACCAGTCTCCCTGGCTCTACGCTTGGGGCAGGTTTCTAGAAACTCTGTTGGGGATTTTTGTTGCACTGTTGGTAAATAATTTGATCTTTCCTGCTTCTGCGGGAATAGAACTGAGGCGTTGTCTGTCACAAACGTTGGTGGGTTTGGAGGAGTTTTACGGATTGGTTGTGGACGGTGCATTAACAGGAAATTATGAGCGTTCCAAAGCCGATGGGATAAAAGCCAATATTATTAGTTCATTACATAAAGGACGGCAGCTATGGAAAGAAGTTAGACAGGGACAAACACGCCAACCGCCAGAAAAGCAAGTCAATGAAGCTTGGGAGTTTTTAGTCCGAAGGATTTGGGAGCATATCCTGACAATGGAACATACTGTACTTGTCCGAGAGCAGGATACATTCTGGCAGATACTTTCACCTCAACTAACCCAACTTGCACAAGAAACCAGAAGTGCCATGTTCGCCTTGGCACACGCTGTTAAGTCGCATCAATCTCATTTGTGTTTACCAAAGATGGAAGTTGCTCTCACGAATGCATCCGCGCAATTGAATCACTTGCAAGGTATTCGACATACAGATTTTCCCATCAATGAGCTACTGCGCTTTTTTACCTTTTTGTACACGATGGAAGAAGTGGGGAGAAAGCTGCAAAGAATGACGAACACATTAACTAATTCGTAATTATATCAGTCATTTTTGATCAGCATTTAAATTTTATATGAACCTATCTTAAATTTTATTTTGAGCAAACTTTTGCAATTTTTTCTTTATTTCTGAGTTTTGATTTCAAATTTTTAAATTGAAGTTATTAATTTGACTATACAATTTGGATGTAGCAAATTTCAAATTTTTATTGATACACTTTGGTACAAGATGTTCAGTAATGTTAAGTGCAGAGTCAAAGAGTCCGAGGTGCAGGGTAAAAGGGTTCAAGAGTCAAAGACTGCAATAGTAAAATAGTGCAGAGAGTACGTAGCACTTCGTGCTCCCCACTTTCAAACTTCAAATTTGCTTGTCCTATTGTTTGGATTCAACCATATTTAAAATTAGCCCATCTTTAACAACTCAAGTTCAGGCTCTTAGTGCAACGAGTCAGAACTTAGAATTGTGAAGATAAAAATATTTCCGTCATCAGGGTAATAAGGGTCTTTCTAATTGTCTAGTTACTTCTGTTGCTAGACAAACTCATTGTTGCAAGGCAACTTTTGCAACTTTGATGATAAAAGCTGCCTATTGCTGCTAAATGCAATGGCTTGAAATGAAGTTAATAAGCATTTACTTAACTGTCGTCATTTTTGTAGCGGAAAAACTCACTAAAATGCCCTGGCAAGTTTTATCGTATAACTGTCCAATTAATCCGGTTCATGTTGCTTTATTGAACACGGGTAAAGTCTTGTTTTTTGCAGGTTCGGGTAATGATCCGAACAATGTAGCAAATTCGGCTCAAGGTGCAGCTTTGTGGGATGTGAATAACGGTACCTTCTTACGTCCAAAAATCCCTCTAAATAATGCTGGCAATCCCATAGACGTTTTCTGTGCTGCTCAGTCGTTCCTATCCAACGGTAAGTTGCTCGTTGCAGGCGGTACCATACAGTATGATCCCTTTTTTGGAGAGACCGCTGCTTTTACGTTTGATCCCAGAACCCAGGCATGGACAAGAGTCGCATCAATGAATAGAGGTCGCTGGTATCCTACCGTACTAACGTTGGGTAGCGGTAGAATATTTGCTATCTCCGGTCTTGATGTAAATGGCAACCTCGACACAAACCCAGAAATTTTTAGCGGTAGTAGTTGGACTATTTTTTCACAACCAACCAGTGGTTTTGCGCTCTACGCGCATCTTTTCCTGCTTAGCAGTGGCAAACTTTTTTATTCCGGTGCTCAACTAGGAGGCAACAATGGTGTTTCACCAACGATTCTGACCCTACCTAGTAGGTACAACCAAGCTATAACAGAACAGTCTGTGTCTGGGTTACAACAGTCAGATTACGGTAATCAAGGTGCCAGTGTATTGCTACCACCAGCTCAAGATCAAAAGGTGATGATTATCGGTGGAGGCAATGATAGTGGCATGGCAACTAATCGCGTCAATATTATCAATCTCAATCCTAGTAGCCCCACTTATACGGCGGCACCCTCTTTGATCAACGCTAGAATGCACCACAATGCAGTATTGTTGCCTGATCGTACGGTGTTTGTTTGTAATGGCAGCAGAATGAACGAGGATGTAGGACAATCAACGCTGCCAGCAGAGATTTACAACCCAGCAACGAATACCTGGACAGCGGTAGAGACACCAACTGTTAACGGTCGTGTCTATCATTCTGTGGCGCTGCTTCTGCCAGATGGCAGAGTTGTGACAGCTGGGGGAAACCCTGAGCGTGGTTCTTATGAATCGCGGATAGAAATTTATAGTCCAGCTTACATGTCACAAACACGACCCACGATTCAAAGCGCTCCTCAATTAGTGGGATACGGCGGAAGAATCACGATTCAGACACCTCAAGCTGCAAGCATCAAATGGGTTCATCTAATTAGACCAATGGCGACAACTCATGGTCTAGACACCGAACAACGGCTAGTAGATTTACCAATTAACTCTAGAACTAGCAGTTTTCTCAGCGTTACGGTAACAAGTAACCGTAACCTGGCACCACCTGGCTACTACATGATATTTATTACTAACAACAATAACGTACCATCAGTGGCACGTTGGATTCAATTAACATAGTTGGCTCATAGCTCTGATAAACACGCAAGAGCCTAAGCCTGGAATTAACAATTACTAAGGGCGCAATCTACTATTTTTTCCGACTCGATAACTCAGACCCAATTTTTGTAAGCATCACATATGAACCTGAAGTTAACACGCAGACAGTTTGGTCAGGCGGCGATCGCCACTACTGTAGTGGCTACCGTAGGAACCTTCGTAAACAAAACTTTGGCACAAACGTCGAGTTCAGACATCTTAGGTTTGGTTCCTGGTTCTACCACCACTGATGAGTTAGCAACTCCTGAAATAGAGACTACCGAAAATATTGAGCAAACCATTAGCAAAGTTATTCCTCTATCCACTAGCCAACCTCTTGTTATCCGGTCTTTAAACCGTGGTCTCATACTGACAAGCCCACCTATTCTGGAGTTTGGTGAGCAAATAACTGGTTTCGCTATTTTAAAAGATGGCACACAGGTAGTAGCCACTACCAGTATAACAGACAACAGAGCCGATCAACCGACTCGCCTCCTTGTTTTGGGTACTTCTCCAAAAACTGTAACAATTTCAGGACTCAAAAAGCAAGAGACGATTATTGACTTGTTCACCCGTAAAAACGGCTCTTTGGGTGCTTTAGTCGGCAAAAGGAATGGTACACCCCCCATGAGTATAGTGAGTATTAACTCTCAAACAGGCCAAATTACAGATGAGGATAAACTTTCTGCAAATGTGCGGGTTACTACTGTCGCTGAATGTCCAGATGGAAATATTTATGGGATTAATGTTGATCGCCAGGGCACAACAAGTTTGTTACAGATAAATAGTAAAAACCAAACAACCCCATTAACCTTTAACGCTCAACCTTGGAATAGTGGCTTCAGTGGCTTGGTTTGCTCTTCATCAAACGAATTATTCGCCCTAGGTGCTCGAAAATATGAGTCACCTAAATATCTCCATACCATTAATAAAAGCACTGGAGTTATTACTAGGATAAAAGATTTTGATGTTGCCAGAATTGCAATTTAGCTTGGTTGAGTTAACTTAAGCATGGGATTTACCACCCATAATTAGTTGGGTGAGAGAGTATACGTCAGCGTATCTCTCTCCCCCAAAAACCACGTATGACTTTTTTCAATCACGTGGCTCAAGCCTTACTTGAAGCTGAAACTAACAAGCGTCCAAACGCTAGGTTTCTAAACGTGTATCTATTGATGATAGATTTTCTGTCAGTGTTGAAGGTTACTAACTTCATCAGTGCCACCATCTTCCTTGTTCATTCTTTTGTGACACTCGCCATCGCCCTGTCAACAGCTTGCAATGCTTCCTCAACTTCTTTTTCTGTCACAATCAACGGTGGCACAAACCGAATGACTTTAGGACCTGCGGGAACAAGCAATAAGCCCTCGTCGATCCCAGCTTTCACAACGTCCGCTGCTGTGAGCGCAATTTGTGCATTCAATACCATACCGTTGATCAAACCCCAGCCGCGTACTTCGCTAATGTGACTGGGGTATTTTGCTGCGATCGCCTGCAAACCAACTCGCAACTGTTCACCCCGTTCCTCTACGTTTTGTAAAATATTTTCCTGTTCTAAAGTTTGACAGACTGTCAGGGCAACTCCACAGACAAAAGGATTTCCGCCAAAGGTACTGGCATGTTCTCCTGGTTGAAAAACATCACAGAATGATTTGGACATCATTGCCCCGATGGGGATACCACCGCCCAAGGCTTTAGCACTCGTGAAGATATCTGGCTCAATACCAAGACACTCGTAACCCCATAGTTTACCGCTGCGCCCCATGCCGACTTGCACTTCATCAAAAATCAGCAAAACACCAGTTTCATCGCAAATCTGCCGCAGCTTTTGGAAGTAGGCAATATCTCCTGGTCGTACACCGCCTTCTCCCTGCAATGGTTCTATCAAAATTGCCGCTACGCGATAATCACCTTCATCGAGTTCGCTAATCGCTACTTCCACTGCTTCTATGTCATTGTAAGGTACATAGTGGAAACAGGGCATTAAAGGTTCAAAGTTCTTTTGATACTTTGGTTGACCTGTGGCGGTAATTGTTGCCAAAGTTCTTCCGTGAAAACTCTCATGTGCCGTCAAAATGATTGGTTTTTCAATTTGTTGCACTGTATGGGCATATTTGCGAGCCAGTTTAATCGCAGCTTCATTGGCTTCTGCCCCTGAGTTGCAGAAAAATACGCGATCAGCACAGGAGTGCTCGACTATCCACTTTGCTAATTCTCCCTGCTCAGGAATGTAGTACAAATTAGAAACGTGGTGTATTTTTTGTATTTGTTGTGTTACTGCTTCAATTAATGCAGGGTGGGCATGTCCCAAGGCACAAGTGGCAATACCTGCTACAAAGTCAAGATATTCTCGCCCTTGTGTATCCCAAACACGGCATCCAGCACCCCGTTCTAGGGCTATGGGAAACCGTGCATAGGTGGACATGACAACTTGATTGAAGCTATCTGTATCAAAGGGGCTAGATGGAGTCGTCGCTTGTGAAATCAGAGTTTGTATGCTCACTACCTACTCCTGAAATTTTTTATCCTACCGTTGGATACTAGTTTCTATGAGAATCTTGAAAAAAATCTTCTTACAAACCTTATTTTAAGCTAGCACTCAGATATTCTCAAACGAGTGGCGATGGAAAAAAACCGTGTATTCAACACTTGAACAAAAATACCAACGTATCCAGAAAGAGTTAAAAGCAGGGGTGATAGCTCTTGCCGGAGTCTTTTTCATTGGCACTTTGTGGTACAAGTTTGTGGAGGGTTGGTCTTGGGAAGATGCAGCTTACATGACGGTTATCACATTATCTACGGTTGGTTACGGTGAAATCCGACCGCTAGGAGCACGAGGCAGATTGTTTACCATCGCCTTGATTTTAATGGGTGTTATTAGTATTGGTTACATTGTCAACAGATTCACAGAAGCTATTATTGAAGGCTACTTTCAACAAGGAATTAGAATACGACAACAGAGGCGCTTGATGGAATCCTTAACGCAGCATTATATCATCTGTGGATTTAGCCGCACAGGTCGCCAAATAGCCATAGAATTTAGGGCAGAAAATGTTCCCTTTGTCATTATTGATTCTCATCTGGAATCTATACAAATAGCTCAACAAAAAGATTACATAGTATACCAAGGAGATGCCACCTTGGATGAAACTTTGTGGAAAGTTGGCATTGATCGGGCGGTTTGTATCGTAGCGGCATTACCTTCAGATGCAGAAAATTTATATGTAGTTCTTTCGGCGAAAACGCTTAATCCGAAAATTCGGGCGATCGCACGCGCCAGTACAGAGGAAGCTTTGCAAAAGTTACAACGTGCTGGTGCGGATGCTGTAGTTTCTCCTTATATAACTGGAGGCAAGCGCATGGCGGCTGCAGCCCTTAGACCCCAGGTGATGGATTTTGTTGATGGCATTATCTCTGGTACAGACAGAGAATTGTATATGGAGGAATTTTTGCTAGACCCTGCAACCTGTCCTTTTGTGGGTCAAACTTTAGGACAGGCAAACTTGCGAGCCAAAACTGGGGCACTGTTACTTGCGATCCGCCGCGCTAGTGGTGAACTCATTGGTGGTCCTACTCCTGAAACGGCCTTTGTACCAGGAGATGTTCTGATAGCTATGGGTACAGCTGAACAATTGCGTGCCCTTAACAAGGTTTTAGGACCGATAAATTCTAAGAGACTACGACGACCCAGGAAAAGTTAGATCACAGGAGAAGTAACTGGGGTAGAGTCGATGGGTGGTATTATCCACGGCATCTCTGTGTCGCATTTCCACCCCGATATAAATAACATAAGTCTGTCAATTCATTTAATTTCTTGACAGACTTATTTCGGGGCTACCATGCTCCCGCGTAAATTAGCGTGTTGCTATCTGTGATTGTCGGTTGCATAAGCAGTATCGTTGGCATCTTTGTATCAGGTTTTTTCAAGTTTGCTTGCGATCCTAGTATTGTTCTTGTTCAGTTTGTGGTTTACACCGGTTTTCATATGAATAGACCACAAATCGTAGGGGAGCCAGTGCGCTGGCGTCCGGGTTTCCCGGCTTGTAGACGCCCGTTAGGCGCAGCCGTGGCCGTTCCCACTAGGGCGGCTTCCCGCTTTCTTAGCATCTGACGTTGTGCATTGCTCACAAAAGCCTACGTGATAGACATTTGAGATCTTGGTTCGCAGTCCGTTGCGGGGGTTTCCCCCGTTGTTCGCGCAGCGTCTCCGGAGGAGATAGGAACTGCGGAGCGCGTTTGCGCAGCGCCCCCTTAGGGGCTAGCGTGACCGTTCGGCACGGGGCCGTGCCCGATAGGCGTTTGCGCAGCGCCCCCTTAGAAGCTAGCCGTGGCGTTAGCCATAGGGATCAGGTCATCCCCGGAGGGTGAGCAATGCCCACCTTACAGAAAACTGCTGTAAGTGGCTGTTTTTAGCTGAATCAGCAAAAATTTTTGCCCAACCCTAATTCTATTGGGGCTAATCCTTCTTTCACCCCTATCCCCTTACACCGTTCGGCTAAGATCCTAACAGCCGCCTCCTTCAGGGCTTGATCAAGTTGAAAACAAAAGCTGCTTAAATTTTTTTCTGCTAGGACTTGCAAAATTAATAGAACTTTGCTACATTTATTAATCGTGGGAATAAGAAATTCCACGCCGGGATAGCTCAGTTGGTAGAGCAGAGGACTGAAAATCCTCGTGTCACCAGTTCAAGTCTGGTTCCTGGCATTTTATCAAAATCTACGTTTCTCAAAGATTACACCTTTTTTACTTATACCTACTAAAGTACCGACTGGTACGATTTTCAACCGTTATATCTCAAGTAGCAACGTTGCCAAAATCTAATTTTGAAAAAGACGTGAAAAACCTTCTTTGTTGTAAGCTTCTGCAAGATCTGGGTTAAGACGCATGGCTTGCTTGAGATCCTCTATCGCTCCTTTGTCGTCTTTCTCTTGCAAACGCACCAAACCCCGGTTGTTGTAAGCTAAGGCAAGATCTGGCTTGAGGCGAATGGCTTGTGTAAAATCAGCGATCGCCTTTTCATAGTCTTTGGCATTTTGTGTATTCTGCAAAGACTCTGGATTGATGTATAACACAGTCGGTATGTTGGAGTTGAGGCGAATAGATTGATTTGCGGGGGCGAAGTCCCCTATCTTATCTTCTTGTTGCACACGCACCAAACCCCGGTTGTTGTAAGCTAAAGCGAAATCTGGTTTGAGGCGAATTGCTTCGTTGTAATCTGCGATTGCTCCAGTATAGTCTTTCTGTTCCTGTCGCGCGTTACCCCGCAACGTATAGTACAAGTGTGCTAATTGAGGAAAAAGATTGATGGCTTTGTTGTAATCTGCAATTGCTCCTTGTTGATCTTTGAGGATAAATCGAGCCTTTCCTCGTTCACTATAAAACCAGGCGTTATCAGGCTGGAGTCGCAAAGCGGTGTCGAAATCCTGTCTAAATCCCTGTTGGGAACCCATCATAGCATTAACAATTCCTCGACCAACATAAGCGGGAGCATAGTTAGGTTCTAGGCGTATTGCTTCGCTATAATTTTCCATTGCTGTTTTGTAGTCTTTCTCAACAGTGCGGACATCGCCCAGCTTTTTGTAATAAATATAAGCTGATTCCGGAGCAAAGCGAATCGCTGCGGTGTAATCTTCAATAGCACCCTTGTCATCTTGTAAAATAGAATGCGCAATACCGCGCTTATTATAAATAGCTGCTGAGTCAGGTTCAAGGCGCAGTGCTGTCTCGAAATCTTTGATGAATGCTTTGCTGTTTCCCATCATGGCGTAAACTATGCCGCGATCAACGTAGGCATAGCCATTATCAGCTTGAAGAGTGATAGCCTTATTTAAATCCTCAAGTGCTCCTTGATAATTTTCTTCATTAGACTTGGCGATACCGCGTCGTCGATATGCAAAGGGATTATCAGGTTGAAGCCGCAAAGCTTCGTTAAAATCTTTAATTGCTTGGGTGGTGTCTCCAATAGTAGTTAAAGTTTCACCCCGAAGAATATACTGCAAAGGCTGAGGATTAATTTTAATCGCTTGATCGCAAGCCTTAATCGCTTTTGAGTAATTTCCTAATTCACCCAAAACACTACATAGTCCTCGATAAGCCATGAACTCATCTGGCTTGAGTGAAATCACTTTCTCCAAAGCTTGGCGTGCTTCTTCGTATCGATTCAAGGCAAAAAGCGTATCACCTAGTTCTCGCCAAGCTGGGTCGTATGTTCGATTATACGCTCTTGCTTTGTTGAAAGATTCCAGTGCGTCTTTATATTTTTGCTGTAAACGTTGTGCCCTTCCGCGTGCATACCAAGCTTGATAAAAGTCTGGCTTGATTTTGATCGCTTTGTCAAATGCATCTACTGCTTTTTCATACTTTTGCGATCGCAACAATTTATTTCCATAACTAAGCCACTCAAATTCATCCGAATTGTCTTTCGGTGATGCTACATTCAGAGCAGATGAAATTATTGCATCTTGCTGTGGAGCGCTCAATCGCGGTGGCAAAGTCGTGTGTTTCTTGAGATTGAGTTCCAACTTATCTTGTTGTACTAGTGCCAAAAAAGTATGAATTGGCACGCCTAAACTGTAACCTAGTTGAATTTCCCGTGCATCACCAGTTTTTTGTTTAATTAAAGTTGGTTCACCTTCTGCTGCTGTATGAATCCCAATGACTCGACCCAAACTATCTAACACTGGGCTACCACTCATACCTTTATCGGTTGAGTTAGTATAAACCAATTCATAACCAAAAGCAAAAGAACGAGAATCCTTAGCGCGATCTATTCCCCCGCCATAAAGCAAGCCAGCACTAAACTGACGTTTTGGTTGTGTGCTAGGATCATCTGATGTCGGCATTCCAGACACAAAAACTATTCTGTCTTCATTTTCCAAGTCATAATCAGCCAGAGTCGCCACTTGATAAGTTTGGTTGCTGGTGAATTGCAACAAAGCTAAATCTGTCCCTTCCCAGGTTTTCACTCCCGTTGTGTTGACTGAATACTGCTGATTATCTGGGGTAACAATTTTCAAGTTGTTCTTGTTTCGCACCACATGACCAGCGGTGAGGACGTAATATGTGTTACCTTGTTTATTTACAATCACTCCCGAGCCATGACTGCTTTCCCAAGTAATTAACACCGTTATTTCTTGGGCAATTTTGTCCACCAGACTTGCTACCAAAGGCGTCGAGTTTGGTGCTGCTTGTTTAAGTGTATTTCTTGCTTGAGGGATTTCTGGTGGAATAATTGGGGGGTCGAACTGCGCTAATGTTTCAATGGGGACTCCCCAACTTGAGCGTTTCATCCGTTCACGTAAGGCATCATTAGGTTGAGAGCCATCCTCATACATATAAGGATCGCCCCACAGAGGTTGAGCATGAATACCATTGACACCAATGAGCTTACCTTCATTATTTAACACAGGTCCGCCGCTCATGCCCTTTTCAATTTCATTGGTGTATCCAATCCGGTATCCCCCTTTCAAAGGGCGTTCTAGCAACAGGGAAACACGCCCACTCGTTGTAATCATCTGCCTTGACACAGATGAATTCTCTTCAAAAGGAAACCCTGCAGCTAACAGTTGATCGCCTTCTTGTAAGGTTGATGAATTTCCTAAGGAGGCTACGGCATAGTTTCCTGGTGCACGAAACTGTAATACACTCAAGTCTTTGTTATCATAATTAACATCCTTGAGCAACTGTGCCGGATAATTTCGACCATCGGATGTATAGATCAGATGTTGTTTGCCTGTTTCCAGAACGTGCCGACTGGTGAGAACTGTATACAGTTGGCCTTCCTTCTGAATCAAAATCCCAGAACCGCCATTGTTCCCAGAAATAATTTTGACAGTAATAGATTGAGCTAGCTTACGCAATTGCTCTTGTGACAATTGTGATGCTTGCTGCTGAGCAAAAAGTTTGCCACTAGAAATATTCAGAGGAAGACTTTGTACTGGAAGCATCCATAATGTGCCCATCCAGACAACCAAAGCCAGTAACCGACAATTCATTTGCTCATATCCCAATTAATGTCAATTTATTTACAGGGAAATCTGACCAATATTTTGATTTTGCTATCTCAGTAAGCGGGAACCGCGAAAGTTTGACGTATTCAAACTAGGATACCTTACTCAGCGTCACTGCGCTCCTCCCTGAGTAATTGATTCATATCAATATAAGTTTGATGAGATTCATCATCAGATTGAACAATCGGACCACTAGCGGTGTAACCCATTTGTCTGAGATTTTCAATCACTTGGCTTGCATCGTCACTTGCTCTGAGTGTGAGTAACAAATAGCTACAAGTTCCACCATATCGACTGGCGGCACATAAAACCTTTTGACCATTCATGGTTCCAGTTGTGAGATAGTTTAGCACACCGTCAACAGAAGCACTTTGAAATCTCGCAGAAACAGCCTCACAACGTGCTCTTTGGGAAAATTTATTATTCCAATTTCTTTGCCAGCTAATCAGTGGAATTTTTCTCCCTAAGGCGTTGCGAGCGTATGTTGTTGGTACGCCATCCCTATTTACACCACAAAAGTATGTATTAACTTGAGCATAGGTAGGGTGAATTATAGTAGTAACATAGCCAAGTGCGATCGCACTGGCAGCTAGCATATGTGCAAATAATTTGGTATTCATGGTAGTGCTCTTGTTCCTAAAACGAAGAAGTGATATTAACTACATGCTTGCAATCAATCAATCGTGAGCTTCTCCAAAAGGATGAAAAAATATTCTTAGTTAATATTAATTACGGCATTTTTATTTTAATACTTAATTATCGAAGGATTCAAATTTCCAAAGATTTTTTTACCGATTCCATTGTCAAGAAAGATACATTTTTTTTGTAACATAGCAATCCGATTTCATTTGTGAGAATTGAAAAACTAAGCTTTCCGACTTCTGTCAGAAGGCAGGGAACTTCTTTCTCACTCCAGCCCTTAAACTCTTACACCTAAAATATTAAGCGATGAAAACTTTTAAGGGTAATTTAGTAGATTGGTACTTCCAAATTGCGCTCATCCCCTACAGCTTTACACTTATCCCGCTTAGCTGTTGACAAAAAATACCAAATATCTGGTATTAATTCAGGCATTCGAGCTTGATTTCTGTGCATTCCCTTATTTTGAGAGTCAAAGCCGAATTCAAGGCTTAATGTAAAAAGAAAACGGCTATTACCGCAAGGCGGAAGTCAAAAGTCAAAAGGAGCCAGTGCTCGGCTAGAGTTCCCCGACTTGTAGACGCCGGAGGCGGCTTCCCGCAGGGTAGCAACTGGCGTTCAAAAGTCAAAAGTATTATGGAACGGGCTTTTTAGAAATTTGAAATGGTGAACCAGCGCGCATGAGGAGGGTTTCCCGACCTAGGCGACTGGTGAACCCGAAGGGTTGCCCTATTTACGCCGCTCTGTACTAGTCAGAGAAAAAAATCCACTACCTATGCTTTGCCAGCTGGTGTAGATTCTCTTTCCAGTACCTCTTCCCCTAACGGAAATTGACATTTTTGCAGATCTTTCCTGACTGAAGTAATTACGAAAGATCTGCAAAAACCTTCCCCTTAAAGGGGATGGAAGAAAGGGTGCAAAATTATCTATAGCGGTTCTCGTTTGCATGAAGTACATTTTTCAACCTCACCACGCCAGGTGCTACAACGGGGGGAACCCCCGCAACGCACTGGCTCCCCAACCCCTCTCCTTGGTAAGGAGAGGGGAGCGTTTGCGTCAGCAAATGCGGGGTGAGGTGACGACTGTATTGCACCGAAGTGAGAACCGCTATAGTTTCAGGGTGAAGCGGTCAACGCTCCTCTGACCAAAATGACTGTACTATCAACACCAGAAGCGATCGCCTCTGGAATATTACCTGTAATTGCGTGTTGCAGCATCCCCTCACGCGAAGCGCCTAAAATAACAACATCGTATTGTTCTTGTTTGACCAAATTAATCACACCTTGAGCAACTGAGTCAGATTTTACGGCTGAAGCGAACACAGTACTATTCAATTTGCGGCGACGAATCAGTTGGCGAATAGCTTCTTCCAAAATTCTCATATCTGGTTCTATTTCTGATGGCTTGAATACCCTAGTGAGGCGAACTTTTGGGTCATTTCCCAATGTGACTAAAGCGGGTAACAATTTAATCGCTACCGATGCATTAGGACCACCAGCCATTGGAACAAGCCAACGGTTAAAGGAGTACTGAGGAATTTGGGGCGTGGGGAGGTTTTCTTGGTGATTCGGGTTGCTGAGTGCTGAGTTGAGAGTCAGAAGTTTGGAATTTGGAATCAGATCCTTTGGTTCGTTAAGTGTTTTTCGCGATTTAGAATTGTCTTGTCCCAACTTGACTAATACCACATCGCAACTGGCACGACGAATAATAGTGTCTACAACATCCCCAAAAATACGACCAGGAGTGGAAGTGCTACCTTTCCACCCCATCAAAAGCAAATCGATGTGTCTTTCTTTAATTGTCTCTAAAATTGCCTGGGCTGGATCATGAGCAACCCGAATTTGCGTATGTACGGGAATTTTGCGCTTTTTGCCCAAAGCTTCTGCCAATCTTAGCAAGCGACGACTTTTCGTTGTTCTGACTGGGGTTTCTGTTGGGGAACTGTGGCGCGAGATAGGCATAATTTGTATACACTCTATTTCATAATGGCGATCGCGAGCAATTGCTGCTGCCATCTCCAGTAGTGTCACCACTGTTTCCGGATTGGCTATCGGTACTAATATTCTTCCTCTACCAATACTCGGAGAACGCGTTTGATAAACGACATAAGAAGGTTCTGATCGCGACTTAGATTGCTTGTTTTCACAGTTGATATGGTTGGCTTCTGCGCGAATAATATCTGCACGGGTAATGATCCCAATCAGTCTACGTCCCTCGACTACTGGTAAGCGACTAATTTGATACCGGTCTAACAAATACAGTACATCGCTGAGGCTATGCGTGGGAGTGACTGTTAAAGGATTGCTAGTCATTATTTCGGTGATACTCGCATCTTTCGGGAGGTTGCGCTCGCGTATTTTCAGCAAATCACTTTGTGTCACTATTCCTACTAATTTTCCATCTAATACTATCGGAAATCCCTTATGGTGAGAACGTGAAAAAACCTCTACGGTTTCATCCAGAGACGTTTCTACTTCTAGAGTATCTACCCGTCTTTGCATCACATCTGTTGCTTGTACTTTCGTCAGTAGTCCTTCAATAGGAGCTTGTTTTTGGATAGTGATGCCACTTAATTCTAAAAGTTTGTCATACAATGACCCAGGCACTATCTTTTCGGCAACTAAGTACGATGTCACAGAGCCAATCATCAAAGGTAGCACCAAATTGAAATCTGTGGTGATCTCAAACACAATCACAATTGCCGTAAATGGGACTTTAGAAACACCACTAAAAAAGGCACCCATTCCTGTCAGTGCATAAGTTGTGGGATTTCCCAGTCCCAAGGCATGTTCCTGGAAGACACCGATAATGTATCCTAAACAAGAACCTAAGATTAGACTGGGAGCAAATAACCCTCCTGGCGCTCCTGAGCCAAATGCAATCAAGGTGAGGATAAACTGAGCGACAAAGGCAAGTGCTACGATGGAAGGATCAACTTCACCAGTGATCACAAACTCCCGTAACTCACTATTATTCCGGAAAGAAGGTGGTAGCAAAGCAACCACTACACCGGAAATAAACCCAGCTAATGCCACTCGTAACGGCAAGCTGATGTGTAAATTACGGTAAATGTCTTGACTTGCAATCAATCCACGACTAAATAATGCACCTAGTAACCCCGCTAGGACTCCTAAAATCAGGTAAAAGGGAATTTCTGTGACTGAGAAGGTGCTGGAGTAATGATTTGCTGCTAGATGAAGTTGTAAGCTACCACCGCTCAACAGCCGTGAGACGACGCCACCAATGAACGAGGCAATAATGGCAGTTCCTAAAGTTAATCCCGATAAATCTTGAAGTAATTCCTCGACAACAAAAATCATACCCGCAATCGGGGCATTGAAAGCTGCGGACAACCCAGCACCTGCACCAGCGGCGATCATCTGTCGTCGATGATCTGGGGAGGTAGGAACCCAACGACTCATCCCCGCCGCCAAAGCCGCCCCAATATGGACAGTAGGACCTTGCCGCCCTAATGTCAAACCCGACCCCAAGGCGATAATAGAACTTAATAATTTTACAGATGCCACACGCCACGACAGTCTAACTGGCGCATTCCCAAGAGAGGCTTTGACTTGTGGAATTCCACCACCAACCGCCTCTGGTGCCAACCTCTGGACAAGTAACCCAGCTAAAAATCCAAAGCAAAGACCAATTAGTGGTAAGACAAGCCACGCCGGAAATAAGTAGGAAGAATGAACTCGCCATGCTCCTAACCATCCGACGCTAAATTTAAAGAATACAGCTGATAGAGCAGCGACGACCCCGATAACTGATGCTTCTGCGATCGCTAAACCTCTTCTAGGCTGCCACAAAGTGCGAAAGCTCTGAGTGATCACAAGAGGTAACATATTAATTCAAAATTCAAAGTTCAAAATTCAAAAATAAATATGACAGGACTTACCCACGAACAACGTAACCATAGTCATTCCGACCTCTGGAAAGCGAAAGCCCTTCGGGCACGCTTCGCGATAGCAACCCACTATTTTTAGTGGCGCGTGTGTAAGTCCTATATAAATATGAAACCGCAAATGCACATAGATATAGCAGTCGCCAGGTAGAGTAAGACACGAACTAATCAGAAAACATGCTCACCAAGAGACTTTCAAGTCTGTTCCCTGTTAAGCGCAATGCACTGAGCGTGGTCGTTGTGTTCCCTGTTCCTTGCTATAAATTATCTGTGTACATCTGTGCCCATCTGTCCTAAAACTAGATTTTTCCAACAAACCTATCAAGGTTATCACTTGAATCAAGAAGTCGTCACGAAATTTTTTTTCAATTTTGCTTGCCAGTGCTAGATAACCCTTCTACTAATAAAGATGGAGTGTAACAAGAACCGTTCCAGTCAGCATCGTCACCCAGTTTAACCAATTGTTTGAGAGCTGTATAGACGTTTCCAGCCACCATCGTATCTTTGACGCGCCCAATAATGTGACCATTTTGGACACGATATCCCAAATCAACGTTGATGGAAAAGTCACCAGAAATGCCGCCGTTACTTCCCAGGATTTGATCGACAATTAAGCCATCATCCAGATATTGAATCAATTGTTGTAGCGATTCACCTCCAGGCTGGATGAGGAAATTAAATAAACCAGGAGTAGGATAACTGCCTAAACCGGGGCGAAAACCGTTACCTGTGGAAGCCATGTTTAACTGGCGTCCGGTGGTGCAATCGCAGTAAAAATGCTGCAACACACCATCTTGGATAAATACTAAAGATTGGGTTGGGGTACCTTCATCATCAAACGGACAACTGTAAGGTCCGGCTTTGGGATCTTGGTAGAGGGTGAGAATTGGTGACATGACTGGTGTACCAATACGTTCTACCCAGGGAGAAGCTTTTTCTAAAACTCGCTTGGCATTTAAAGCTGCTTGTACAGTTCCCCAGAGCATATCAGCAGCTTTAGAAGTAAACAAAACTGGAACGCGACCGTTGGGAGGTGTAATGTTTTCTTTTGCCCAAGCCAACCGTTGTAAAATTTGGTGAGCAACTCTGTCTGGCTGAAGGTTACCTCTTTTGGTTTGACCATCAGAAACGCTCAAAAAGTCGTCACCTCTTACCCACTCTGCTTCTACATAGCAACTTAGGGTGGTGTCGCTGTAATGGCAATCTAAACCTTTGGTGTTGACAAGTCTGGTGGTTTCAACATCGCATTCCCACTCACTTGTACAAATAACATCTGGATATGCCTCGCGGATGATAGCGATCGCTTGTTTCCCCCACTCCACCAACTTTTCTATGGGTACATCTTCACCCAGGTTTGGGTAAGAAGGCTTAGAATCACCATTTAATTCCACTGCTTCAGGTTGATTGAGTTGACTTAAGGCTAAAGCACGTTCCACCAATGCTTGTGGTTCGACTGGACCGTAAGCCACGGCTAATCCGGGACATCCATTGCGCCACAGCCGCAGTGCTGTGCCTTCTGATTGGCTACTTTCCAACTGCTTGAGGCGATTTGCCTCAAAAAACACAGGTCGAGACAGTGATTTTGACTGATAGACTTCAGCTGCTTCCGCACCCGATTTTATCGAGAGTTCCAGCAGTTGTTCCACCAGAAAATTATTTGGTAATTCTTTATACACCATGTTGTTTTGGCTGTGGACTTAGAAATTGGCAATAGGAAATGGATGGTTGTTAGTTGTTAGTTATCAATTGTTGATGACTAACAATTAACCACTCCCCACCAACCTTTATCCATCTCAATAGTTTATAAGTTGATTCCTGCTACAGCTAAAGGCGTGGCAGTACCTCTATCAAATTTACGGCACATTGACCTCTTGCAACAGCCAAAACCCCGCAAAAGATTCTTCTTGAGGATTGGACTGTACTGCGATAAAATGCACCCCATTAGCTTTTTGCTTTGCTTCTTCAAAGCTTTTGGCTTCTGCTAGCGTTTGAGAGTTTTTGAGATTTGCCAAAATCCAGCTTTCAGTTGCACCGGTTTCTAAAAGCAATCTCGGCTCTTCCTTATCATCTAATTTCAACCAAGCTAACTCTAAACCGGAAATCCAGCCTGCGATCGGCAATGCTCTTGGTGAAAAAATCAGAATACCAGGGATAGGAGTTTCAGGGGAAATTTGTGCCAATTCAAAGGGGAAAGCTTCACCAAAACCTATTTCCCAGTCGTGCATTTGGGTGAATTCCGATTGTTGTAAAGTCACAAATATCCACTGCTTTCCTTCTAAAGCGTCTGGTAAGCGTAGGGGTGGAGGATTCTCCAGACGTACAGATGGATTTGTTCCTACTTGATACCCAGGTTCTTGAGGATAAACTTCCTCCATCCGCTGTTCCAGCCATTGGTTAAGCAGCAAAGTGCGGCGACTTGGCTGGGCGGAAATACCTAAATCTCTGGAAGCTTTGGTAATCATGTTGCTCATTTGGCGGCGGAAAAAGCGTATTCTGATTGGTGCTTTTCCTGCTTCGCTGATTGCTTCTTCCAACGCCGTCCGCAGCCACACTGAATTCACCTCAGTACTGGGGCAATATTTCGCAAAGCGAAAGACAGAATCAATTTTAGTCCGGGTTTCCAAAGGAGTTTCGCATACCAAAACTTCCCAAACCTTTTTCTGATTTTCGTCCAGAATCGGACGCGAGTAAAAATCAAGTTCCCAAATACTGCCCATGTGATGCCGTTATGATTTGGCTACTTTCTTATATTTTCATCATACGAGGGTACAGGTAACCTTGGAGCAAGTCAAAGGGTAGATGAGTAAGTTTTTGGAGTGCCAGTACTTAAGTTCAAGGCGTACTCATCGCTCTTGGTGCAAGATGTTATTCCGAAAAATTATTGGATGCTACGGTATAAATAATACAGAAGAATCTACTATGAAATGATTTATGGAACCAGTCACTTTGATGGCTGTGGCTACAGCGATCGCCACCCTACTTCTAACAAAAGCACTGGAGAAAACTGGCGAAAATCTTGGAGATGCTGCATGAACGCGACAAGGACGAAAATTCTCCATATTCAATGGTGTAGACACATCTGGCGTTTCACCTCACCCTGCCCGACAGGGCAGGGTGAGGTAAAACCAACGTGGAATGTCATGAGTGGTACATTACGCATACGCTAACGCACCATGCAATAAACTTCAAATTTAAACTTTCGCAGCCGTAACGCTTGGAATGCTAACCTTCAACCGCTTAAACATCGCTTCTCGCGCTTGCAAGGCTAAGGTATTATCCATCTGTGGCAAAGTGATAGGCTGTTGATACTTCAACCGCAACGCTGTTTGAATCAGCCAGTCAGCGACAAAGGGATTCTTTGGTAACAGGGGACCGTGAGAATACGTCGCGATCGCATTCTGATAAAATGCTCCTTCTGTCCCATCCTCGCCATTGTTACCTAAACCGTGCACCACGCGTCCAAGTGCTTCCACTTTTCCTAATTTGGTGCGTCCGCCATGATTTTCAAAACCAATCAAATAAGCTTTGCTACCTGTCATCTCTTCCAAGTCCCGCGCCAGACGAGTTGCTGTCACTTCTATAACCAAATTCCCAATACAGCGGCGGACATTTTCGCCAGGATGCACTGACACCAGATCTAATATGCCTAAACCTTGAATACGCTGTCCAAAACCTGGTTCATAATAATGTCCCAACAACTGGGGTGAACCACAAGTAAACACACCTGGAGTTCCATTTTCAATTTTTTCGCGCATTGCTTCCGCTTTAGCACCTTGCAAATCGCGCATCACGATTTCTTGCTGACGATCTTGTGCACCACCACCAACAATCAAATCTACTGAACGAATATCAGCAGCTGTCGCGCTTTGATCTAATGGTAAAACTTTGACACTGTATCCCCGCCATTGACACCGGCGTTCTATACAGATGACATTACCCCTGTCACCGTACGTACTCATCAGCTTTGGATACAGCCAACCAATTGTTAACTCATACTGTTGATAACTCATAATTTATAACTATTTGCAGTGTCTCTACAATTCATAACTTTTCCCTACTACAGTCGGAGAATCCGGTGCATATAAAAATCTGGTTTACTGAGGTAGGGAACGGGGAACAGTAAATATAGCAATCCTATTTGATTTGTGACAATTGCGCATCCTCAAATTCCTGATACCAATTCTTTATGAAGCTGCGCTAAATAAAGCTTCAAGAATAAATTCGTAAGAGGTGAGGGAAGCAATGATATCTGGGGTGATAGTTTCCAAAACTTCAGCTAACTTTTGACGCAGTTGGGT
>NZ_JABXYX010000382.1 GCF_017982655.1 Brasilonema sp. CT11
GCGCGTTACGGTTTTTTGGATAACGCCACTTCATTACACATTCCATATACATAAAACAATCGTTTAATAATTAACAAGTTATACGACACGCAAAATAAAAAGTTCGGGATGCGATCTCTTAACCGGGGAACTTGGTGATTAAAGAGGTACCCAAGGTGTTGAACAATTCCTATTAATTATTATTAGCCTTATCACCAGTGCCGAGTACAGCGTTACTACGTACCGGAATACCCTCGCCAGTCTTGCTGGACACTTCCTTAAGTGGGCAGTCTTTGTCGCGTGCAAAATCGTTGGCTTGATTGCTAGTAACTTTTCGTCTATAAAAACCACGTGATAAATATGAGCAAAAGCCCAATACATTTATAATAATACGGTACGTACTTGTCTTTAAGATCGCTCTTATTACCAGCAAGGAAAATTATGCAGTCAGGCACGTTCTTTTGTAATTCTTGGTACCACGATTGCAGAGCTTCAAAGCTTTCCTAATATGGTAAAATCACGTAAGAACGAGCTCTTAATACTATAATTAGCTTTTAACTACGTACTGAATCGGTAATATCGTAGACTAAGACTGCTGCATCGGCGTTTCTATAATACATTGGCGCTAAGGCTCTATATCGTAATTAAGGAGTCAGTAAAAGCCTAAACGAGCTGTAAATCAGCAAACATTGCCATTTTTTTGGTAAAACGACACTTATTTTCTTGTCCGGCTGTGTCCCACATTTCGAATTTAATCGTTCTGTCATTAACGGTCATCATCTTTGTCAAGAATGAAGCACTGCAGGATAAAAATAGGTTTAGCACGTGCCCTTAATCGATAATGACATATCCTAATTAGGCAGACGTACCCAATAGTGGCTTCAGCGCCGTCTTGGAAAGTGTCTCTGCAAAAACGCAATGTGATGGAGGTCTTGCCGACGCCAGACTTGCCCAAAAATACAACCTTAAAGCTGTTTTTTACTTGCTGTTGTCGCTGGTTGTTGTTCCAGTTTAAATTGGGCTCTGGTTGTGAAGCTACGTAAAACGACGATCAGATTTGATAGAAATTTTACGCAATTCCAACATCAAAACTGTTATTTTGCGAATGTGATACGCAATATTCGTTATATAAATAATTATTAAGAAATGTTTGCAAACAAAAGGGGGTAAGCAAATAGTCCCGTAATATTCCATCTGCCAACCAAATAATTTTAAAACTGAAGATTGAGTTTTTTCTGGAGTTTTAGTATGAAATGATTCTTTGATGGCTTTATAAACGGAGTTATAGGTTCTTTGGAACAAAGGACTTAAAGATAACTCTACTACCGAGCTAGCGCCAACCGAGTTGCCAGCCAT
>NZ_JABXYX010000383.1 GCF_017982655.1 Brasilonema sp. CT11
TGCAAGCGCTAACTCCACGTTTTCAAATGGTGAGTGAGGGTATGGAAGCTCAGTCAGAAAGTGCTCAACAAATCAATGAGGCGATGGTGCAGCTCAGTGAAGCTTCCTCTCAAACCGCTGATTCACTACGTGGAATTAACATTGCGATCGCCCAATTGAACGATGCAGCACATAGCTTACGCCAAGAAGTTTCTCAGTTTAAGGTCAAGTCTTAAGAACGTCCAATTACGATCACTTGTGACAGGTAAAAATAAAAGGGCTTTTGTCAATCAAAAAATGGCTGAAAAACAAACCTATAGTTTAGTATAAAAAAATACTTAAACTGATTTTTGAGAGCAAGAGCGAATGATGAGTGCAAATATGAAGCTATTGTGCGGATCGCAGATGCGCCTTGGCGTACTGCTCCCCCAAAAATGATGTTCTCTACCACGGGTTTTTGTCACATTTTTAACCAAGATGACTCATCGACAAACGTCCAATAGCCTTAACCTGTTACGAAGAAATTACAATGAATCAACTCATACCTTTTAATAATAAAAAAAACAATAGTTTAGAAGGTCGTCTGTTCTTCGCATTTTTATTCATGGGTTTAATCGTATTAATTGTGTCGATAATTGGCTGGATATCGACTACCCGGCTAAGCAACCACATCTACATACTGGGAGATTATGCTTTTCCCAGCGTAGTGAATTTATGGAAAATGAATGAAGGTCAGACCCAGGTTCAGTCATCAGAAAGGTCACAGCTTAATCCTGCAGCAAGTGCTCAAACAAGGCAAAATGAGTTAAATAGAATTGAAAATGCTTGGAAGCAGATTAATGATGGCTTTAGCAAATACGAAAAACTTCCTCGTAATCCAGATGAAGATAAATTATATCAAACATTTCTGCCACTATGGAATCAATGGAAGCAAGACGAGCAAGAATTTCAACAGTTAAATCAAGCCTTTGAGAGACTTGGCATCCTCAATCCTCGGCAAGTACAGATTAATTTGTTGAACCAGGGGAAAGCTAATTCACCAGAATTCGCAGCCGCCAAAGCAGCAGTTGAAACGCTCGATAAAATGAATCAGCAAACAGTAGCGAATAACCCTGCTTTTCAGGAAGCTACAAATGCACTACTAGCACTCATAAAATATAACGAGAATTTGGCAGCAGATGCAAGGCAATCAGCGGCTGCTGATGTGAGTCAATCTACATTTTGGATTTTGCTCGGTTTGCTAATTGGTCCAGTCACAGCGGTGATTTTTGGTAAGTACTTTAGTAATACAATTGCTAAGCCATTGGGTGCGAAAATTGCCGGAGTTGTGGGAGTTGCACAACAAATATCGAGTG
>NZ_JABXYX010000220.1 GCF_017982655.1 Brasilonema sp. CT11
GGATTTTCAAGGTTCGTCGCCCTCGGCGGTGACTTGTTTTTGTGTCCGCGCTTCAGGCACTTATTCAATATAGCGAACCCACTCTTGGCTGTCAACTATTTTCTGAAACTTTTTTTGATATTTTTTTACTAATTTTCTGGAAGCTAGATATAGTAAGTACTCTAGGCTATAGTAATTCTGGAAGTTGATAAGGGAATAATAAAGCTATGAGTCATTTTGGTGTTTTGCCACCCAGGCTTGTTTTAGATAGGTTGTTGCACGATTGGTTGTTAGAGGATATCGGTCGCGGCGATCGCACAACCCAAGCCCTGATAACTAAGGAAGTACGACAAGCGAAGTGGATGGCGAAAGCATCTGGAGTTATAGCAGGTTTACCAATCGCGGCAAGAGTGTTTCAACTTTTAGATGAAAAAGTTAGCTTTATTCCTGTTGTAGCTGAGGGTAGTTCTTGTGAGGCGACAGAAGTGGTGGCTCAAATCAATGGCCCACTAGATGCCCTTCTGATGGGAGAACGCGTTGCTCTTAATATAGTTATGCGACTCAGTGGCGTCGCCAAGCTCACCCAAAACTATGTAGAGCAAATTGCTGATTTACCTGCAAAACTGGTGGACACGCGCAAAACCACTCCTGGGTTAAGGTTGTTGGAAAAGTACGCAACTACAGTAGGAGGGGCAGTCAATCACCGAATGGGGTTGGATGATGCAGTTATGATTAAGGATAATCACATCGCAGCTGCTGGGGGAATTGGGAAGGCTATTCTTCAAATTCGCTCCTCAATTCCTTATCCCTTAACTATAGAAGTAGAAACGGAAAGTTTAGAGCAGGTAGAAGAAGCTTTGCAGCATAGATCTGACATTATCATGTTGGACAATATGCCTGTTGATTTGATGCGTCAGGCTGTGGACAGAATTCGTCAACACGATAGTCACGTTAAAATTGAAGCTTCTGGCAACATTACTTTAGATACTATTCGCGCTGTTGCTGAGACAGGAGTGGATTACATTTCTAGCAGTGCACCAATTACGAAATCCTCTTGGCTAGATTTAAGTATGAGGATTGAATGATTATCCGGTTAGCTCAAAGCATTGCAGTTTCAGCAAAAACCAAAATATGAGGCAAGTCATTCTGTAGCAAGAGCACTCAGCAAGGTTAGTTTTTCACACAAGCGCACCAGAAAGCAGGTAGATTATTATTCGTACAGATGAACCATTAGCTCAAGTTGTCGTTCCAGATAATTAAAAATTAACTATAGGAACTCTACGAGGAATCATTAGAGATAGTGGTTTGATTATGGAAGAATTTGTATCTTTGTTGATAAATAAAAATTTATGACAGGTTATCATAACTAAAAAATAAACATGAAGGATACACAAGAACAGCTAAAACTTAAGTTACAGGAAGCTTTGGATGCAGCTTTTGGCAGTGATTACAGTAAGGTAGATCCAATTTTGGTTGCTGCGAGCAATCCTAAATTTGGTGATTATCAAGCAAACGTAGCTTTAGCGCTAGCAAAGCAATTGGGACAGCAACCAAGGGCGATCGCACAACAAATTGTTGATAAACTTGATGTATCTGATATTTGCAAGCCATCAGAAGTTGCTGGTCCTGGCTTTATCAATTTGAAGCTAAAAACAGAATACCTAGAAGCACAACTCAAGGCAATTCAAGGAGATCCAAGGTTAGGAGTCGCACCAACTAACAATCCCAAGCGAGTTATTGTAGATTACCCCAGCCCAAACATCGCCAAAGAAATGCACGTAGGACATTTACGTCCAGCAGTGATTGGAGATTGTCTGTCTCGAATTGTAGAATTTGTTGGTCATAAAGTCGAGCGGATTAGCCATGTCGGAGATTGGGGAACGCCATTTGGAATGCTTATCGCTTATTTAGAAGAAGCGTACCCAGAAGCTTTAACCACTACTGAAACTTTAAATTTGGGTGACTTATCTTCGTTTTACCGTCAAGCAAAGGCACGATTTGATGCAGATGCAAATTTCCAACAAGCAGCACGTCAGGCTGTGGTAAAACTACAGGCAGGAGATCAAAAGACACTACTGGCATGGAAAATAGTCTGTCAACTCTCCAGTCGAGCCTACCAAGTTATTTACGACTTATTGGAAATTGCTCCTTTTGTTGAACGAGGTGAATCGTTTTATAATGCTTTACTGCCTGAAGTCGTAGAGGAATTAGATAAAAAAGGTCTGCTGGTGGAAAATCAGGGTGCAAAGTGCGTTTTTTTGGAAGGCTTTACTAACAGGGAAGGTGAGCCTTTACCCTTGATTGTACAAAAATCAGATGGAGGATATAACTACGCTGCTACAGATTTAGCGACAATTCGCTATCGAGTACAAGTAGATAAAGTGCAGCGGGTGATTTACCCAGTTGGTATAGAACAAACAAATCACTTCGCTCAGATTTTTCAGGTAGGAAGAAAAGCAGGCTGGATTGACGATGTGGAATTTGTGCATGCCCCATTTGGCTTGGTGCTAGGGGAAAATGGTCAAAAATTGAAAACTCGTTCTGGGGAAGCTGTGCGGTTGCGAGATTTATTAGATGGTGCGATCGCCCACGCCCGTGCAGATATAGAAAACAGAATAAAAGAAGAAGCGCGTGAAGAAACTGAAGAGTTTGTCAGCAATCTTGCACAGGTGATTGGCGTTAGTGCGGTTAAATACGCCGACTTAAGCCAAAATCGTACCAGCAACTACATTTTTAGCTACGACAAAATGCTAGCGCTTAAAGGCAATACTGCACCATATATGGTTTATGCTTATGTTAGAACTCAGGGCATTAGTCGTGAAGGTAATATTGACTTTGAAAAACTGGGAGCAGATGCTCCAATTGTTTTGCGGCAAGAAACAGAGTTAACTCTGGCGAAGCACTTGTTACAACTTGATGAAATTATCAGTGAAGTCGAAAAAGATTTACTACCAAATCGCTTGTGCGAATATTTGTATCAACTGAGTGATAAGTTTAATAAGTTCTACGAAAATTGCCCTGTTCTCAAAGCCGAAGAACCTGTGCGGACATCGCGCCTAATACTGTGTGATTTAACGGCTAGAACTCTGAAGTTGGGACTTTCGTTGCTGGGAATTAGGGTTGTGGAAAGAATGTAGGTGGACTGAGTGCGATCGCTCTGTTATGAGTTGTGGTTGGGAGCATCAAAAAGTGTAAATTTATCTTGTCTTGTAGTCCGGGCTATCGAATACTTTAGGTGGCTTCCTTTTAATAATGTAGATACACGTATTTGTATTTAGGAAAAATCTCATTCCAAACCCTCTCTCATCTCTAAATTAGGCTGTTCTCTGGTTTCCATGAAATCTTCAGAAAAGAGTTCAGTCGCGTCAAACAAAGTTTGCCAAGGATTTTCTTTTGAAATTAAGACAACAGCATTACCTATCTTTTTGATATAAACTTCATTACCTTGAAGCTGAAATTCCTTGGGCAATACTACGGTCTGATTTTCACCATTCGTCAATAATTTAGCAGTATCCATATTTAAAACTCTCTGTTCTATTGGTTTGTTAAACTGTCATGGATATTGGCAAAGTTCACTCAATTTATTTGTGCAATATTATAGCTATATTGAGATGTAAGCGTTTTTGGAAGAAAAGCGATCGCTCTTTTTCTCCCCCTGCTTTTCCCGGTTCCAGATTTCTACAACTCCACTGCGCCTAATGCTTTGAGTGTAGCTTTCTCTGCTTGGGTTAAACCTGTAACACGCGTGATATTCATCCCCTCATAGAGTTTGTCAATCAGAGTTTTGAGGCACTCGCCTGTCTCAACATCCCAAAGCTTGATTGTCTGATCATTACTACAACTAGCAAGGGTTTTACCATCCGGACTGAAGGCGACTGTACGTACTGAATCGCTATGTTTGTGAAAGGTTTTCAGGCATTCACCTGTATGTATATCCCATAATTTTATTGTTTGGTCAGAACTACCAGTCGCAAGTTTGTGATCATCTGGACTGAAGACAACTGTGCGTACCCGGTCAGTATGTTTATGCAAGGTTTTTAGACATTTACCGCTCAGGATATTCCATAGTCTTACTGTTTGATCATCACTACTACTGGCA
Organism: Brasilonema sp. CT11; assembly: GCF_017982655.1. GTDB lineage: Bacteria > Cyanobacteriota > Cyanobacteriia > Cyanobacteriales > Nostocaceae > Brasilonema. The sequence goes on from NZ_JABXYX010000220.1 coordinate 4,079, forward strand.
AGAATTTGACCATTAGGACTGAAGGTGAGTGCACGTACCCAATTACTGTGTCCTTGAAAGGTTTTCAAGCATTTACCCGTGTGTATGTCCCATAGTTTTATTGTTTGGTCAGAACTACCAGTGGCAAGTTTCTGATTATCTGGGCTAAAGGCGACTGCACGTACCCAATGCGTGTGTTCTTGTAAAATCTTGAGGCATTCACCTTTGTGAACATCCCATAGTCTCACTGTTTGGTCATCACTACCACTGGCAAGCATTTGACCATCCGGACTGAAGGCGACTGAACTTACCCAACTGGTATGCCCCTGTAAAGTGTTTAGGCATACACCGGTGCGAATATCCCATGTCTCACTGTTTGGTCAGAACTAGCACTGGCAAGCGTCTGATCATTGGAACTAAAGTTAACTGAGCGTACCGAACCACTATGCCCATGTAAGCTGTTTAGACATTCACCAGTACGGATATCCCATAACCTGACGCTTTGGTCAGAACTAGCACTGGCAAGCGTCTGACCATCTGGACTGAAGGTGACTGAACGTATCCAACCACTGTGCCCATGTAAGCTGTTTAGACATTCACCAGTACGGATATCCCATAGCCTTAGAGTTTTATCATTTCCACCACTAACAAGCGTCTGACCATTGGGACTGAAGGTGACTGAGCGTACCCAACTGGTATGCCCTTGTAAAGTATTTACGCATACACAGGTGCGAATATCCCACAACCTGACGCTTTCATCAGCACTAGCACTGCCAAGTGTCTGACCATCCGGACTGAAGGCGACTGAAAATACCAAATCGGTATGTCCGTGTAAGTTTTTCAAGCATTCGCCAGTGCGGATATTCCATAACCTGACTGTTTGGTCAACACTGCTGCTGGCAAGCGTTTGACCATCCGGACTGAAAGCGACTGACAAAACTGAACGGTTGTGATCTGGGAAGGTTTTTAGGCATTCAGAGGTATGGATATCCCATAGCTTTACCGTTCGGTCATTACTAGCACTGGCAAGCATCTGACCATTTGGACTGAAGGCGACAGAGTTTACTCTACTGGTATGACCTAGGAGGGTTTTTAGGCATTCAGCGGTGTGGATATTCCATAGCTTTACCGTTTGGTCATTACTAGCACTGGCAAGCATCTGACCATTCGGACTGAAGGCGACAGAATTTACTCTACTGGTATGATCTTGACAGATCCAAAGTTCTCTGCCTGTCACAGCTTCCCACAAGTGAACTACTCCATTACCATCACCTGTAGCCCAATGTTTCCCATCTGGACTAAACGCCACTGAAAAAACCGCACCGAAAACTTTAGGAAAAACAGATTTAGCCAGATTCGCCTCAGCAAAATTGACACGACGCAGACTGGCATTACTAAAATCAGCACCTTTAATCACAGCACGATTGAGGTCTTTACCTTCCAAAACCACCTTATCAACCTTCACCAACAGCGTGGCCGCATTTCCCCCAACATAACCCACTTCAGCTTCTGTTTTACCGCGTGTCGCTTCAAGAATTTTGATCATTGGGTGATAGGGTGATGTGATGGAGGTATCAACATCAATCATTGGCAAAAGCAAATCCATTACCGCTTTTGTTAAAGGCGCTTTCCCAAAACTCTCCCTCAACTTCTCCAACGACTGACTCGCAAATCTCCTCAATGGTGCACTTGGCAAAATCTTCCCCGCCTCATCCACCTGGCGACGAAAATAAAATGACCAAGTGTAATCAACTGGTGCTGCATCATTATTTATATGCGATCGCCCCTGTGCCAACTCAATAAAATCATCAGCCAACGCCCCCAACTCTGCCGCAAACTTATAAGCCACAAAAAACTCTAACAGCGAACGATGCGCGGGAGTATAATCACCATCGGCATTACGAATCAGCATCGTCTGCTCCATCATGTCATAATGCCAGTGGTCTAAATCTTTCTCTTCCTGAACAACATCACCAAATAAGCGACGAATTCTGTCAGGAAAAAGGGGATAATTTAAACTCATCTGGTCAGTAGACAGCATTTCCCAGGAAAGTTCACACAAAAAGTAGAGCTTATCTGCCAAAGAAGTAAAAGTTCGCTCTGCTTTGATGTCTCGTTCCATCTTCCGCCGCACTGCATACAGGTAAACCCGCGACATATCCACTGGCTTACCTGCTTCAATATCTGGCAAAGCTTCCAAAATTAACTCTGTCATCACCGGACGACGTGCCAAGTCCAACAGTTGTGGATTGTCCATCACATGGTCAACTGTGGTAGATTCAGCTTGGAATGACAACACCTGCCGGATTTGCTCGTCGTTGAATTTTTCTAATTCCAGCACTTCAAACTGGGGCGTTTCACCTGTCAGGTTGGCGGTAGACGCTTGTAATTCCGCATTGAGTAAAGCACGTCCTTCTTTTGCTTCTGGAAAATGTTCGGTGCGACAAGTCAGGATAACTTTAGCACCGGGAACGACGACTTTCGCCAATTCCCAAAAGTTGTTGATCATTTGTTGGCGATCACACTTGGCAGCCATTTCATCAAAACCATCGAAAATCAGCAGCAGCTTACCCATGCTGTTAAGCTGGTCAAACACCTCGCTATTTACAGCGGTTTTCAGTTGAGTAGACTACAAATTTAGTAAGCTAGAGGAACAGTACAAATACTCGGTCATCATGCCTGCTCCTTACTCAACAGATCGTGAGTCAACGTGTGATTGATGCTTATAAA
>NZ_JABXYX010000384.1 GCF_017982655.1 Brasilonema sp. CT11
CCTCATGGTCATCTAGTTTTCAAGGTTCTTTTCCGATTACTCGGTTCTTTATTCCTTGCCACTCATCCCTGAGTATTTCTACTAATTTCGAGTGAACGAATCGCACCCTCCATCCTCTAACTAAGGGAGCTAGTTTTCCAGCTTTTTCCTTAGAACCATAGTTGGAGCAGTTGACGATGGCTTTTACTTTCTGGCGGAATGCTTTGAAGTTATCCACAGAAGGGATGCATCTAAATTTTCCGTTGTTTTGCACTTTAAAGTGCCAACCTAGGAAATCAAAGCCGTCTGTCGATGCGGTTATCTTGGTCTTCTTTTGAGTGATGTTCATTCCTCTATCTGCGAGGAACTGGTTTATTTTCTCAAGTATTTTAGTTGCATCGTCTTTAGGTTTTAGAAAAAATACCATGTCATCAGCGTATCTAACTGACGGGTGTAAATCTTCTATTCCGTTGAGTGCGATATTAGCTAAAAGTGGACTTATTACACCACCTTGGGGGGTTCCTTGCTCGGGAAAGTCGGGTTGTATTCCTGCTTTTAGGCATCGGAAGATACCGATTTTCATCCCTTTTGGTGCTATCAACTTATCCATGATAGTTGTGTGGTTTATCCTATCGAAGCATTTTTCGATGTCGAGTTCTATAACTCGTTTTTCTATTCCATTATTGCTGGAGTTTAGATTAGTGAATACGTATTTCTGTGCATCATGCGCAGAGCGTCCTGTACGAAATCCATAACTCCGGGCGTGGAAAGTTGCTTCGTGTGCTGGTTCTAATGCGTATTTGGCAAGGCATTGCCATGCTCTATCAGCAATAGTAGGGACTTTTAGAATTCTGGTTTTACCATCTTTCTTGGGTATTGGAATTTCTCTTAATTTGCTATGTTGCCAATTAAGGTATGATTTCTTGAGGATTTCCTCAAGTTGGAAGCGTTCTTCGTAATTAAGGGACGCTTTTCCATCTACCCCAGCAGTCTTTTTACCAGCATTTAGCTGTGTTACTTGACGTATAGCCAGTAGCCGCGCAGCCTTGGATTTCAGAATCAGTTTCTGGAGTGACCGCGCTTTCCGCATGTCGCCTGCTTTTACTGCTTTGAACACTCTTGTTTGCAGACGGAATAAATTACGTCGGAATTTATTCCAAGGTAACTTGCTCCAAGATTCACTAGTATTATAGCTGTTGCCACAAAGGTTAGGACACTGCATCTTTAACCCTCTTTTATCACTCTCGCTAAAGTATAATTAAAGGCGATCGCACTCCCCTGAGACAGAGAGTATGGTTGAGCGTCGCGCACCTGCACCCACAGTAAAATTTGTGGACGAATACTGCCAGTT
>NZ_JABXYX010000385.1 GCF_017982655.1 Brasilonema sp. CT11
CCACCCTAACTATGGTTGAAGCGTTTTAGTATGCAACTTCCCTAGAAGAGCCTTTCCCATAACTCAGATTCTGAACACCCTTGTTCAAAAAAGTATACGTCCAAGCCAGCGATCGCATGAAGTAATTATCTTGACAATTAACAATACTGACGTACTAAACTAGGTACATTGCAGTACTGGGGACCTTTGGGAAAACTTTTCCACACCCCCATAAAGCAAAAACTCCGTTCCCGGAGAAACGAAGCGCCAAAAATGCTAACAAAAATACTATATCGCTCAGCAAAACGAAACAGAAGTTTACGATTACGCCACTTTAGGCATTTTTCGATACTCATTCTATTTTTACTTTTGCTATTGCTATAGATAATCGAATTATGTCACTTTTTTCGATGAACGGTCAAGTTGTGGGTAAAACTCAGCCCGTACACGGGCTACAAAATGAAGACTGTTTGGTGACTTAAAAGGATTTTTGAAAGTGCGCTTTGTTCTGGGCTAAACCTTTACCAGAGCCAAATCTATGCATTTGTTGAAATTTTTTATTGAATTTGACTTGCGACGCTGCACAAGAACTCGCAAGAATAGGGGTGCTTGGGAATTCTCAGGAACAAGAATTGAGGACTCCCAAGTGAACCGCGTAAGACGACTTCAACGTTATAACAAACATTATAATCCCCATCAGCGCCAAGTTACAAGCGTATTTCTAGAGAAATACATCACCGACCAAAACCTCACAGATGCTCTGGAACTATTGGAGCAGCTAGGCTTTTACGGAAATAGTGCGCTTGATGAACTAGCCCACCTTCAATCTGGAGGTGTGCAGTGAATAAAGCTTCAATCCCCTGTAAAGTTTGTGGATGCGATCGCCTCAACATCGTCCTAGAAAAAGCACCATCAGCCCACTACGCAGCGGCAAGATGTGCAGGATGTGATTGCTTCCGGTCTTGGGTTCCAAAACCGCAGACAGTAAAACGGCAGCAGAACCAGCGGAAGTTAATTGAGCAGTTGCTAAAAAATCCCCGTCTCACCATTTGGGAGAGGAATTTCTGTCAAGGATTGGGCAAGAAGCTAAGCCCAAGGCAAACAGAAGTTCTTTCGAGAATCGCTTCTGAGCATGGAGGTGTGGCATGACTACCTCCAAAGGATTCGGCAAGCCCATTAAAATCAGGGGAAAAGAGAAAATCAGCCTGCGCCAGATGGTGAGGCAGATATACGGTTTAGCAAAAGGGAAAAAGCATGAAGGGATTCTGCAAGAATACAGAAGAATCAAAGCAGCAAGCCAAGCAATCCAGGATTTATCAGGAAGCAATCAGGTTGATGGCGCTGCC
>NZ_JABXYX010000221.1 GCF_017982655.1 Brasilonema sp. CT11
CTAACGCTTCTTGAGTAAATTCAAGGCTGATAGCGTTAAGACTGTCGTAAGGGTCTTTGTCGTAAGGACTGTAGTAAGGGTCTTTATCGTTAGGGTCTTTATCGTAAGGGTTTTCTGATTTGTTGTTCTTGAGCTTTGCTTCAACATTGTTTTGCTCTGCTTTGATTTCATAAATTTGCTCAAGAATAAGTTCTGCTAATTTATCTCCGTTCATGCCGTTCTCCAGAATATCTACCACATCTCCTTTTTGGCATAGTTCAGGAAAAATGGCTTTGAGGTCGATGAGGACCAGCGGAACCTGCGAACGAGTAGCTTCTTTGGCTAAGGTTTCGGCTTTTGTCTTTCCAGGGTCGTCGTTATCCGCGCAATAAGCAAGTATGAATGAGCGATCGCCCATCTTCTGCTTTATTTCGTTTAAAATATATACCAAATCTTTTTCACTGGGAGTACCCTGAGCGGTCATACCAGCTAGCTTTTCAGCGCGACCAGCCTCAACGACTTTCTCGCCCTCATGGAATAAAATCACTGGTACGCTACCATCATCAACAGCTAAAGCAGATGCGATCGCCTCATCTTGACGGTAAGCTGACCACTTATCATTTCCTTTAAATGGTATAGTTTTACCTTTATTGTCAATATGATATGGAATAAACGTCTTTTTGCGTCCCTTTATATTTTCGTCGCAAGGTGCTTCAAATCGGCGAACTTCTTTGCCACTTCCGTAATCGTAAAAAGTAACGTCAGTTTGCTTGATTTCGTCAATGGACCAATCTCGTGATTGCAATATACTCCATTCTTTCTCTGTAACCTTAGCCTGTGTTTTTTTGGGAATATCGGTTGGGACTTCGCTAAGACGGGCAATTGCAAGTTTACCCTGTGGTAATGGTACTGGTGGCAATACTGCTAGCTTCTGGGTTGACGCAGGTTTGTGGGGTGAGGCGGTTTTTTTCGCCAAGGGAGTATTGATCATCTTGCCATTAGGATCTTGTTGTTTACGTTCTTGCAGTACTTCAGCCCAAGGTTTTAGTGCTTCCCGGATATCTTTACATTTGCAGCCGTTGAAGCAGTTGTATTTACCTGTTTTTTCGTCAATTCCAAGGTTGTGTCCGCCGCAGACAGGACAGATGCACTTGCCTTTTTCCTTGGCTGGCTCAAGCTGATCTGAAAAATTGCGTATATCAAAAGTGGAGGTGTCATTATTCATGCTGCACCTCCTTTCTTGCCTTTATTCTGCAATTTGATGGAATATTGATAGCAATCGCACTTGCCGCACTTGATCGCGAGTTGCTTACCAAGAAGCTTAATTATGTTTCCAGACGTGTAAGCGCAAGCCTTGCAAGGCTCTGTAAGCCTTATAAATCTTTCTTCGCATCCTTGCTTTGCAGGCTTCTTTTGATCTACAATATCCTTAATAGAAAACGTAAATTGATTTACAATACTTTTTTGATTCTGTCTTTTAACCATTGCGCGAGTCCTCTGTTGGGTTGAACCTCGCGAGCGCAAATGCTATTCTAAGGAAATAAGTTAGTCAATGAATGTCTGTCACATTTGCGGGGCGCGAGGCTTAATGCTTTAACTGCAAAAAAATCAGACTTTTTTTTTGGGTATTTTTTAACTCCTTATAAATAACCTAAAAATTGGTAAACCCCACCCAAGGTATTTTTCAATTCGACCGTTGTTGAGTGGGGTTCTTTGTATTCATTCTTCTTTTTCAAAATAGCATGTATAGCACACTTTTACAAAATCAATGAACAATAATTTTTATACATTCTACTAAAAATCCTCTGGCATTTTTACGCAACGTTGCTTTAAAAAACGAGAATACTTGATTCGAGAATCTGTCTTATGGGAAAAGTCCTTCTAAGGACGTAATATGCTGATTTGTGATCGGGCAAATTTTTGTAATCCGATTACAAATTTCTACGAAGGAATAATTTGTTGGCTGGACTACATTTATAAGCTTCCAAGTACAGATTTTTCAAAATAGTCTAACTAGTTATTGACGCCAGATTAACAAGTTAAATATAATATAACTAGTTAAATATAAAGGAGGTGAGGGGAATGAGCAAGGCACTGCAACAGAAGATAGATGAATTATTTGAAGCAACTAAGGACTTGCGCAATCTAGAAGAAATAAAGGTACATTGCGAAGCGTTCAACGAGTGGATCAATAAACACACCAGTTACAGCCATGCAACGCTAGGAACCAAGTTGAGCGCCTACGGGTTCTACAAGAAATTTAAGTCTATCCCGCTAGAACAAGACAAGAATGCTGTGCTAATCTCCAAGCACAATGCGGATGGAACTGTCAAAGGCTATGAGTTAAAGCACTATGCAACTGTGCTTTGTGGACTGGATAAGGAGCAGTGGAACGAGCGCAACCAAACAACGCGGGTTATTGACCGACTAGAAAACTCGACAGAGATTGACCCTGACAGATATTTGGAAACCACAGGCAGACTACTAACCAGCAGTGACCCTCACGAGTTAGCGGTTGGCATTATCGCTGCCACTGGTCGCCGTCCACATGAAATTATTGCCCGTGCTAAGTTCACTGCTATCAAGGACAAGCCATATCATGTCCTGTTTTCAGGGCAAGGTAAAAAACGCGGTGATACACCAGTGTTTGAGATTGCAACGCTTTACCCTGCGGATCATGTGATCAAGGCGCTAGCTAAATTCAGAAAAGAACCAAGCACTCAAGTGTTGCTCAAAGAAGTAAAAGCGCAATTTCCCAAAAGCGAAACTCGCCAGAACGTTGAAATTGACAACCGTAGGGGACAATCACTACGTCGCGTAGTACGTGAGTATTACGGTGATAAGGGTAACAGCAACCCAGTACTAGCATTCCGTCACGGAGAAGAACAGGGCAACAACAAAGCGCTGCGTGCTGCCTATGCAGTGCTCGCTACAGAGCGTGATTGCAAAGGTGGGTATGGTGCAAAAATTCTTCATGCGTCTAGAATCCTTGGTCACTTCACCCCAGAGAAGCAAGATGACAGGGTGTTAGGCAAGTTGGCTACGTCTGTAGGGTACAGCGATTATTACATTACTAAACCAGTGAGGTTTGCTGAAGTGGAAAATGAAAAAGTTGGTAACGTCAAAGCTTATGCATCAGATTTAGACAAAATTAAGGAATTGCAAGAAGCTTGGAAACTGCCAACCCAAAGGGACGTAATGAGGCGATTGCTCATGGAAGCCCAGTACGTGCAAGCACTTGAGCGAGAGTTGGTAGAAGTTCGCGAGAAAACTGCCGAATTGCAGAAAACTTTGGCAATCTCAAAAAACGAGATGGATCAGTTGCGGATGGAGAATCAAAAACTTAGACAGGAGAAAGAAAATATGTCGCAGCTACACCAACAGTTGAAGGAGGAAAAAGAAGTTATGGATCAACAATCACAGGTTACGGATGTAGAGAATAACGGCTACAGTCGTATTGACAAGCTAGAAGCACGAATGGATCAAATGATGGCAATGATGCAGCAAATGGTGTCTTCTGGTGCGACCAATATCAAAACTGAAAACAAGACTGAAACCGAAGAGTTAGCAGCGCCAATTACAGCACGCAAGCCAAAACCAGATATTAACTGGGAGGATATTTCCAATGAGCAACTTAAGAACATGAGGACGGACGGCGCGGTTGACGAAAAAATTTATCGGGCTTTTCATGCGATCGCGCAATACAACAACAACGCCCCAAGAAACGATGATCGCTGGTACATTGGGTCAACTACATTAAGCCAGGTTTCAGGCTGTAACAGAGGAGCAATTGCGGATTGGATTGAAAAACACAAAACAACCGTTGATGACCACAACAAAAAATTTAGTCCGGAGTTAGGTCAGTACCACAACAAGCGCCACAAGGGAATTGATATTGCAAAAAAAATAAATCTCTGGGGTGATAATCCCTCTGAAGATAAGGCGATTCAAGAGTAGAAGAGAGATGAGTCAAAATGGACAATATCCAGACAATTAGGACATTGTCCCTCCCATGACTTATCCCAAACAAGTAAGACAGCAAGCTGAAGAATTATTAAGAAGAAACTATTCTATTTCGCAAGTCGCCAAAGAACTAGGATTGCAAGTAAAAACGGTCAGGCGATGGGCGAACGAACTACGAGAAGGTAAACCGGAACCGAAAGCTAAGTCTGAATCTACGGCTATTGTGAAAGTTGATCCAGAAAAAGTTGAACAGACACTAACAGCAACAACTGAACCTAAGCTATTAGGATTCCCCGGAAACTATGAAAAATGGGATGCTACGATCACCAAGAAATTCAGAGAGGCAGGAGAAGAACATTACAAAGAGCGGTTACTATGCCAGTCTGAGCGAAATAAAATGATTGCTGAGGGGACGTTTAGCAGTAGAGACGCCAATAGTTTTTCGCAAGCAATAACAAGGCATATAGAGCAAGAAATCAAGATGCTTCTTATGGGAAAAAGTGATTTACCAACAATGACCCAATCATACGCAACGCTAAGACTCACTGGACACGTTGTTAAAAAAGCAGGAGGTGAAAATGATGATATTCCCCAGTCAGATAATATCGCCGAAAATCCAGGCACAAATCCAGAAGAACACGGAATTAGCTAGAGCAAAAGACCGCACACAGTCACCAGAGGCAAGGCAGGCTGCAACGGATTTTATCAAGTTCCGTGAGTATGTTTGTGGTCATAAAACTTATCCACATATGTTGGTATGGATAGATGCGTTGAATACAGGAGAGAGTAACAAGTACTTAAAAGGAATCGCAGGTGAGGATACTTGCATACTCGCTCCCAGAAACAGCGCCAAATCAAGTGTGCTGCTACAATGGGTAGCTTGGTGTATTGGCACTCATATAAATTTAGGAATATCACTGAAAATTTTATACATCTCTTACACAATCGAAGTAGCTGCAAGTAAGAGCAGGCAGATAAAAGCAATTCTTGAATCTAAGCCATATCAAGAGGTATTCCCAAAAATACAACCATCCAAGAGTAAGTGGGGTGAGCGTGAATGGAGTATTGACTTTACACATGCTGGTGTAAGTGTAATAGAAGAACCATACACTTTGGCTTGTTCCGGGTTAAAGGGGAGTGTGAACGGCAAGAGAGCTCATTGTATAATAAATGACGACGTGGTGAAGTCACCGAGTGAAGGCAGGAATAAATTGATCCAAGAAAAGCTTGAAGAGAACTGGCTTCAGATTGTACGCTTTGTCAAATTTGATGGTAGTCGTACTGTCTGTCTTGGCACACGTATGGCAAAACACGACGTGTACACACGTATCTTCATACCCCCACAGTGGAGAGTCATCACGCAAGCAGCAATCGTAAAAGATGAACTTGGGGTAGAGCGAAGCTTTTGGGAACCCGAAACACCAGAAGCGCCGGGACTGAGTTTGACGACGCTCCAAAAGGAAAGAGAAGAGGATCTAGAGAGTTTTTTGTTGCAGCGTCAAAACGAGATACCAGCGCAAAGTTTCCAAGGTATCCGACCACATCTGATCCGCTATGCTTACCTACCTCAAAGATTTGAACGTCTGGTTATTGGTCTTGATCTAGCCTCAAGTTCCACAGGAGACTACACAGCATTTTGCTTGGTAGGAATAGCAGATAACCGTCTTTACATTTGTGATTGCTATCAAGATAGAATTCTGGGCAATATGAACAAGATAGATAAACTTTTTGACATATACTCAAGACGCGCGGATATGTGTCCTAACAGTCCTGTTATTGCTGTAGATGCTAATAGATATGCAATGGATTTTAGAAATGACTTAATTAATTATCTGCAAGAAATGGAAACCAGTAACGAGTCTGAGGAAAAATTTAAAAACTTACAAGAAGAAGCAATCAAGTCTTCAGGACGCGGTGAAAAAATAGACCGACTCATGGGGCATTCCTTGTTATTTGAAAAGGGGAGATTTTTGTTTAACCGAGTAACTGAAAGTGACTATGCAAGTAAACTTATAAAGCAAATTACGGATTACAACCCAATGGATTCTAATGATTTGATGGACGCATTGGAAATGGCTTTGTTGATTGGAAGAAATTACATTGATAGTGAATTAACTGTTGCATGGTGAATTATGTTTACTAAGAGTGAGTCAGAATTTCTCAAAGATAAAGAGTTAAATGGTGTTGTTCCGAATTGCTCAATTGATTACGGAACATACCAGTTTACGGTTATAGGTACTAAGAAAAATAACAAAATTACAGAGATTGGACTTGACGATGAGACGGTAGGATTAGACGAATATGCTCAGCATCTCTATATATTTGAATGGCAACAATTAGAGAGGGTTCTGCTAGATATCCCAGATTGCAGCTTTGAAGTGAAAGGATTTGTGGTCAGGAGAGAAAATAATATTGGAAGTATGGCTATAATCTCTGTGCTCACCAAGTGACTTAACTCGATTGCGTTCACCCATCTTCTATTCTCCTCTAACGTCCCCACACCATTGCGGTGAGGGGATTTATTTTATTGGGTTACGAATTGGACTTTGGACAAAAAAGTGAGTTCGCGGATATTATTCGCGAACTTAATGAATGAATGATTAGTCTTATTTATATTTTTCAGCTTCGTCTATCAAATCGGCTGACCCTTGCAGTAAAGTATC